>JALNXY010000040.1 GCA_023230105.1 Verrucomicrobiota bacterium | reverse complement strand
ACTCGGCCGTCAAACGCTGCGTTGCCAATGGTAGTGCCTGTATAGCTTGTGCGAGAGTAGGTCGTTGCCGGGGCTTATTTAAACATTAGGGCGTCTCATTAGAGACGCCCTTTTCTGTTTTATATCCAAAACACTTTCCTTCCCTTTTCCCACTTCCATCCCCTTTTTTCTCCTGTGCCATCTCACTGACAAGAGTTTGAGAGGCATATAATTAACAGAAAATTAGCATAATATGAATAATCCTAATATAGTGATCTTTATTCTTGATGTTTTTCTTGACGTATGATTCTTTGTCTATGACAATTCCCTCGTGCCTTTGAAGGATTGGAAAGTAGTTTGCCGTTAGTAAAAAGGAGTACCAGCCCTTTTATTTGGGGTATTATTTTCTCTTTTTCTATAGGGCCGTTCAACCGAAACTTCGGGAAGCATCTGCCGCCTTTGCTTAAAGTCGGTTTGAGTTTCCCGGTGAAAGATGAAACAATGCGAAAAAGACAAAAAATAGTTGTGTTCGCTTCTTTAGCATTCGCCGTGGGGATCAGTGCCGCACAGGCGGATTATGAGGCGACCATAATGCTGCAGAATCCGGCAGCCTATTATCGTTATAATACGACGATAGAACAATCTGAGACGGACCCGAACCTGGGTTACCTGAATCTCCCCGGGGCTCAATTTTTTGACGCCCACACCAGAGGAGTTGCCGGTCCGGACCTGAGTGGGTTCGAATCCGAGAACAAAGCCGTTGAATATACGGGCGGCTACAGTGCCTTGCCTTCCATGAACCTCCTGACGGAAGAGGCTACGATTCTCGCATGGATGAAAACTCCTGCAACGCATCCCAATTATGCGGGCGTGGTTTTCAACCGCGGTGATGGCAACAGCACCATTACTGGATTGGATCTCAAGGGAGCCAATACGTTTCAGCTGGGTTACCACTGGAACAACGATTCGACCAGTTATTCTTATGTCTCGGGTCTCCTTGTGGAGCCTCTCGAGTGGAATTTGGTGGCGCTGGTCGGCAGTTCGGAAGGGGTACGTCTTTACCGAGGCAACAGCAGCGGGTCGCTCGAGAGCGTATTTAATGCTGTGCCTTGCGCCCCTACTTATCTGAATGGCACGATGCGGGTGGGTAGAGATTCGGATTCTACTCGTATTCTTTCTTCAGCGGGCAACCCGGCCTATATCGACGAAGTGACAATTTTCAGTCACGCATTGAGCGAAGCGGATATTCAATCCATTTACCGTACGGCACGTGGTGAGGCTTATGCGCCCAGCTGGGTCCGGATCGAAACTTCTTATCCGAAAATGTTCGCCGGAGAGGGGACACTGATGGTTCGAGGAAACGGCTCCTATGGTTCAGTGGAGTGGTATAAAGACGGAGAAAAACTGGAAGAAGAGGGTTTAACTCTTTTGAATCCGGTTGCCGGTGTTTATACGGTGAAGCTGGTGAACTCGGCCGGAAGCGTGGAGAGTGAAGCCATGACGGTTTTGCCAGCCAGCGCGCCGAGCGTGACCCTGCAGCCGCTGGGAACCAGCCGCCACCCGTATGGGCGGGTGACCTTCTCGGTCGAGGCTGAGGGCTCACATCCGATGACTTATCAATGGAAGCTGAACGGCAAGGATGTTGCGGGCGCGACGTCGAGTACGTTGAGTCTAACTGGGTTGGAAAAAAATCAATTCGGCTCCTACACGGTCGTCGTGACCAACTCGGAGGGAAGCACGACCAGCGACGCAGCCGTGCTGACGGAAGTGCCTGTTGCTGTCGATTCCTTTGCCGAAGCGATCATGAAACACAATCCTATCGCTTTCTTCCGGTTTGACGATACGCTCAACGATAGCACCATTGAGTACGATCAATATGGGTATCCTCTCACCGGCGTGGCCAAGGATTACGCCGGCGGCAACGACGGTGTTTACCACAATCTCTACACACACAGCCAGATTGAGGGTGCAATCGAACAGGATGCCAGCAAGGCGCTTCACTTCGAGGGATCTCAGGAATATGGCGGCTGGGTATCCACCAGCTTGCAGGTGAATGATTATCCGAATGCTTTCACAGTGATGGGCTGGGTTCGGCTGAGCACTTTGTACAATGATTACATGACGATGAGCGCAGGCTATTTCGGGCAGAATGACGTGCTTGAGCTGGGGTGCCTCAGCAGTGGGACTCATGGCGGCTGGACCAGCGGTGTCGGCTCGATTTATGCGCCCAATGATTTTGGCGACGGAGAGTGGGGTCTGTTCGTTATGGCTTATGACGGGACCACTCTGAGATTTTATCTGAATGGTCAAGAGGCAGGCAACCGGACGGGTACATCCAATTTCAACGCCTATCGGTACTACTTCAATATAGGCGGTGGAGGTGTTCGCAGCGACCCGACCGTGAATATGGATTTCCTCACAGGCGACATTGATGACGTGGCCGTCTTCGACACCGCAATGACCCAGGATGATATTTTATCCTTCTGGAATAAGGGACGCTTCGGCCCGGGTTCGGCGCCCATCATTTCCATTCAGCCACAAAGCATTCAGGTCTATGAAAATCCCGAATCCACCCACACTTTCCGGGTGCAGGCCGGAGGCACTGAGCCGTTCAGCTATCAGTGGTTCAAGGATGGAACCGCCCTTGAAGGAGAAGAGAGCACGCGCCTGACAATCCCTCTGGTTGCAGAAACAGCCGGGAATTATACGGTTGTGATCAGCAACGATTACGGTTCTGTGAGCAGTCAGCCGACGGATGTTCAAATCTATCCGGCTCCACAGCAAGACACCTATGAAGGGATAATTTATAACCTGGCTCCTCACGCCTACTGGCGTTTTGGCGAGAGCAGCGGCAGTGTGGCATTCGACCGGATCAGCGCTCGCAACGGACTCTATACGACCGATAATACGCTGGGCAAACCGGGCGCATTGAAGGGCGATAGCGACAGCTCAGCTGGTTTTGGCGGAGTAGAGCGTGTGATGGCTCCCAGTATGGATATTGTCGATACCCGTGAAGTGACGATGCTTGCCTGGATTAAATCCGATGGCGTCATCCCTCACTATGCGGGAGTCATCTTCAACCGCGGCGGCAGTGGTACGGCCTCGGGCATGGATATTGCCAATGAGCAGGTTTGCTATCACTGGGCAGACGGGCAGTACAGCTTCCGTTCGGGACTCTATCCGGAAAATAATGTCTGGAACATGGTCGCGCTGACCATTACACCCTCAGCCGGCACCGTTTACCTGGGTGACAGCAAGGGGAATTTCACTTCAGCAACCAACCGTGTTACTCATGCCGCAGCCAGCCTGAACGCTGATATGCAGCTGGGCGGAGACCTGATCGCGGCCCGCCGCTTCAAGGGCGATATCGATGAAGCGGTCATCTTCAACCGCGCGTTGAGCCTTGAAGAGATTAAACTGATCTACCAGATCGGCCTGGCGGGTTTCGAAATGCCGCCCGAATTCACGATCGAGCCGCTTGATTTTGAAGGATTCGAGGAAGATACCGTGACTTTGAGCGCGATGGCTCTGGGTTCTCCGGGAATTACCTGGCAGTGGTATAAAGATGGCGAAGCGATCCAGGGTGCCACCTCTCCGACATATTCATTTACCGCTTTTGTAGCGGATAGCGGAGAATATACGGCAGTCGCGACCAACCCGGCCGGCAGCTCTACGAGCAGAGCCGCACAGGTTCTCGTGGCTTACCCTCCCTACTCAGTGGACTTGAAAGACGGGCTCTTCGCTCACCTGAAGTTCGACAATACCTACAGCGATTCTACGGGCAACGGCAACGACGTGACCGCAGAGGGCGAAGTGCCGTTTGTGGAAGGTGTGATCGGCAGCGGTGTGAAACTCGTTACCGATCCGGAGCAGGGTCTGATCAACAGCCTCGCGTTCTTCAATGGTTTTGAGATTGGTAAGGATCCCCTGACGGTCGCTTTCTGGACCAAGCTCTACGGAGCTCCGGCGGATGTCCCTTGGTTTTGTAACCGGATTGTCGGTGCGGGGCTGGATAACGGCATTTCGCTGGCTCCCCGCAACGGAGTCAATGGATGGTCTTTCCTCCTGAAAGCCGATGACGGAGTCGCTTTTACCCAGGCTGGAATGAATGGTCCGGCTAACACGCTGCCCTCGGAAGAGTGGCATCACCTGGTGTTTGTCATGGACCCGGTCAGCGAAACAATGAAGGTCTTCCTGGATGGGCAGATGCCCACGGAGGTGGATGTCAGCGCCATTGATTTTGCCAACGGGAGCTTTGACTCCCTCGGCACGATGAGGATCGGCCAGGATGGCGGCGGCGGATATTTCTTCGCCAGCCAGTGGGATATGGACGACATGGGTATCTGGAAAAAGGCCTTGAGCGACCTGGATGCGCGCGGTATCTATTCGGCGGGCAGAAACGGTTTCAGCTTCGACGAGCTGCATCCGGATAATACGCCCCCTGCAATCGTGGTTCAGCCCAAGGGCTGCGAGCTCTACCCGAGCGACACCAAAATATGGACTCTGAGCATCGAGGCCAGCGGTACCCAACCGCGCACGGTGACATGGTTCAAGGATGGCGAGCCTACAACACTCATCAGCCAGGGCAGAACACTCAATGTTCCCCTGACGCCGGAGTATGCCGGCGAATATCACGCGGTCGTCGAGAACGCCTATGGTTCGGCCGTTTCTGAAACGGTTCAAGTGAGAATGCGCGCGGTTGAACCCGGAAGCTATGAGGATTTCATCGTCGCTCTGGACCCGGTTGTCTACTACCGCTTCGAGGAAGAAGCCGCTACCGGTGCCGTGGCTAAGGATTACGCCAGCGAACAGGATGGGCATTACTTCGGTGTGAACGAAAACACCCAGATACCGACAGGCATCTTTGGTGATACGGACGGCAAGGCATTGCATTTTGCCGGGACACTCACCGAGACCTATGTGGGGACGCCCTATCAGATCAATGATCTGGCAGGCTCCTTCACGGTGTTGGGCTGGATTCGCCGCAGTCTGGGGTATGGTCCCTATGGCTCAGCGGGCGGATACTTTGGCCAAAACGACGTTCTGGAAACGGGCGATGGCTCCGATTCGCGCATGGGCGGTTGGATTTCCGGCCTGAGCGCTTCGCAGTACACGACCGTTCCTCATCCGGATAATGAGTGGAGTCTCTTCGCGATCACCTACGATGGCTTTACAGCCAGGTACTATGCCAATGAAGTACACTGGGGAACCGCAACCGGCAGCGTCAACTTCAGCAACAGGAATTACTTCTTCAATATCGGCGGCGGCGGTGTCCGCAACCCGACAGGAGATTTCTTCCTGGGCGACATGGATGAAATTGCCGTCTTCGGATATGCTCTGAGCGCCGAGCAGATCAAGGCCGTTTACCTGAAGGGAATGGTGGGCGGAGACTTGCCCGTCGATGTGCCTGATCTGGGGTACATCCTGGGTGAGAATCTCATCCTGACCTGGCCCACGACGCAGGGAGTGACTCTGGAATGGGCACCGACGGCCGAGGGTCCTTGGGCAGCGGTCGAAGGAGACATCACTGATGTGGATGGCGTAAGCCGCTACGAGACCTCTCTGGGCGAAGCTGCCAGCTTCTTCAGACTCAAAGCCGGTGAATAAAATCGGCTGAAACAGACCCTTTTCATAAGGGTTAATTGACACGGCGTGCTGGATTTTTCGTTCGGTACGCCGTGTCTGCTTTTTTGGCACACGCGGAAAACGTGAAAGGACATCATCCCAAAAAACGGCCGGACTGCGTTTCAAAATAAAGAATGGAACTCCTTGAGCCGAAGAGACGGAACCCGCGGTAACGTGAATGCAGTGATTCGCCCGATGATCAGCTTTTAGCAGAGGCGATTTGGAGTGGTTTCTTTTTTAGTGCGCAATTTCGGCATAAACCCCGTGAAACGACGACCAATAGTGTTTTTATAGAAGTGAATGATGCCCAGCCAAAAGACTGATATCTTCAGATCGGAGGATTATCGTATTCAACTCCTGGCGGGAATTCTGAAACAATGCGACGTGCTTGTCAGCAATGACAGCTCCGCCATCCACGTAGAGGCTGTTATTGGATATCCAGTGATCGTAATCAAGGGATTATTGATGAAAAACTCTTCAATTTACTCCCGAAACCAGTCAAACAAAAAAATTTATTGAACAGAATACCTTGACATCCTGGAAAAATGACCGTACACTATGCGAATGATTGAATCGTGTGGTAACCATGGTGGTTCTTCATGGATTCAGGATAAAGTATAGAATGGATGAATCAATGAATATAAAACGAGAAGATTTCAACGAGGCATTCCCTGATGGGAGTGAGCTTAGAGAGTTGGCTAAAGAAATTGCGGGACTTGGTTTCAATGAAGCTAATGACTTGGGGATATTAAAAGCAAATCCTCCTCCGTATAATTTTCTGGCAAATGGAGAAACAGAAACAAATGATTATGGCAAAATAGAACTTTATTGCCCATTAGGATTTGCGAAATGGAAGTTTGGGAAAGATTTAGAAATGACAGGTCATTGTTGCGAATTAGAATTATCTAAATTTGAAAAAGACCCAAAAAAGTTTGGACGTTTACACGGATTTGGAGAAAATAAAAACGAGTCAGTCAAAGGTCTTTCTTTTCTGTTTGATCCATTGGTGGATGCGTTTCTCGCTCCGCACTTTCTACCCCTTAAGGAGAATTCTTCGAAAGTTGAAAAAGAAGCACCAGAGGGAACTGCACCAGGAACTGTTATTGTCCTTTCGGATTATGGGGCAATCGGAGACACAGATAACGAGATAATCAACTATAATGATAATGACGAAAAACATAAAATAGAGTGGGCGGAGCATATTATGAACGATGTTCTTAAAGTAAATTCAAAACAAGACAATACTACAAAAAATATATTGTCATCCGTATGTATGGACAAAGAAAAATGGAAGGAGAATTCAGATTTAATCTGCAAATCTATTCGTGAAAAAAATGTATATGTTTGGAATTTCTTTCCCTTTATGAGAGGGGGAAAAAGTTCCACGGATGCGAAAGCACTGCCTAAAAAAGAAGGAGGATGTTGGAATAAGTGCAGCGAGTGGCTGTTGCGATTCGCAACATCTCTCAATGTAAAGAACATCGTGATTTGTACAAATGCAGTTATCAGGGAACGCGCTTTTGGAAATGTAGCAAGGACAGGAAATAAAAAAATTAAATTAGATAAACTTCTTTTTGAATCATATCAATCTCTTTTTAACAAATTGTGTAGTGAATTCTCTGTATATGTACTGTATCACCCCTCTTCCAGTAATTGGATAACGGATCCTGGAGATGGCCTTGGCAAAGATTGTGAAACTCTTAAAAAAATTTTAGACCCATCGTGGAGACGTGAGAAACCTTAAGACAGTTTGAGATTGGGGGACATCTCTATCTTGAGAATCGGTTCCAGGAAAGCTTTCCCTGGCAATATCCTTACTTGTAAGCAATTCGGCAGTTTTAAAAAAACAGGTTATCGGCCCTGAATTTGGAGTCTTCGGTCAGCGGATGGCCCAGGAGAGTTTTTTGCCGCTTCAATTTCGGCTTCAGGATTCCGTCTTACCTGTTCATTCGCTCCGGGCCATCTGGTTTTGAGACGACGTAATGCCCAAAAAAGGGCCGAATCGTATTTCAAAATAAAGAATTGGACTTTTCGGGCTCAAGAGATAGAATTCCGGGTAACGTGAATGCGGTGATTCGTCCGATGAATAGCTTTTAGCAGAGGCGATTGAGAGTGGTTTCTTTTTAGGGCGGTATTGCGGCATAAACCCCATGAAACTATGAATAGACGAGAATTTATTGCAGGCAGCGCAATAGCGGCTGCAGGTGTTGTGAGCGGAGTCTCCGCTCTGGCGCAGGGGACTCTCTCCTGGAGAGGCGCTCCCGGTAATCGCGGTATGGCCGGTGGGCCCGGAGGCGCTCGCCGTTCTCCGATCCGTAAGGCGATCAGTCTGGGGATGATCTCCGAAGGCAGCTCCGTTATGGATAAGTTCAATCTGGCCAAAGAGTGCGGGATTGACGGGCTGGAGGTCAACTGCCCCACGACGGATGAGAACCTGAAGGAATTGATCGCGGCACGGGATGCCACGCAGGTTCAAATCGCCGGTATCATGTTCGGCGGGAACTGGTCGCAAAATCTGACCGATTATGACCCGGAAAAGCGCAAGGTTGCCGCCGAGGCGATCACCAGAGCGCTTGAGCAGGCCAATGAGCTGGGCGCTCCGCACGTACTGGTCGTGCCGGGAGTGGTCAATGCGGGGATGAATTACGAGGATGCCTGGAAGAATTCGATCCAGGAACTGGTCAAGCTGGCGCCCGTCGCGGAGAAAAACCGGGTGAAAATCGGTGTCGAAAACGTATGGAATAATTTTCTACTGAGTCCGGTGGAGATGGCCTACTATCTGGATCTGGTCAATAGCTCCTGGGTGGGATGCCTTTTTGATATCGGCAATATCGTCAACAGCGGATGGCCCGAGCATTGGATTCGCACTTTGAACCGCCGCCTCGTGAACCTTCACATCAAAGGCTTTGACCGCAAACTGGCAGACAGCAAGGGCAAGTGGGCCGGGTTCGGCGTCAAGATGCAGGACGAGGGAGATTTCGATTGGAAGCCGATCGCCAAGGCACTGGTGGAGATCAATTACCGCGGTTGGCTGATCGCTGAAGTGGGTGGAGGCGATAAAGCGGTGGTTCAGGATGTTTCCGACCGTCTGGGCAAGATGGTGGAACTGGTCCGCGCAGAAACGACTCCGAGCGCATAGATTTATTATTGAATCCCAAGGCAGGGAGTGAACCCTAACCCGGTTGACTCCCTGTTGGAAGCCCCGTCATTTTCCGCGAGCGTGGGGCGCAGGTGTGGTTGTGTTTCAGGTCATTCATGTTTCATCTTCAAATACCCAAAAATCTTTCCAAGACTGAGCTTTATCGCTCGCTGGGAGAACAGGCTCATGCGCTTGTCAGCGGTGAGCTTGATTTTATGGCCAATGCAGCCAATCTCTGCTCGCTGCTCTGGCATTGCCTGCCCGATATCAACTGGGTGGGCATTTACCGGCTTAAGCCCGAAGGATTGGTGCTCGGGCCCTTCCAGGGCAAGCCGGCCTGCACGCGCATCCCGCTGGGCAAGGGTGTCTGCGGCACAAGCGCCCGCCAGAATAAGAGTGTCCTGGTACCGGATGTGCGGAAATTCCCCGGTCATATCGCCTGCGACTCGGCTACACGCTCGGAGCTGGTGGTTCCGCTTCGGATTTGCGAAGACCTGGTGATCGGCGTTCTGGATTTGGATAGCCCGGTTGAGAACCGCTTTGATGCTGTGGATCAAGAGGCTATGGAGGCACTCTCCCGACTGCTGACCGGGCGCGTCTCCAATCTGCTCAAAGGGGATTTATAATAAAACTAAAAATTTGTCCTCAATCCTGAATAAAAGGCATGAAAAAAGCGTCTAACCGCGGATTGAGGTGCAATCAATAGAGATGATTGAAGATAGAGAGGGTTCGAGGGTGAGACCGGACGGCATGTTCTATTGCGTTCGGTGTTTTTTTTCTTTTATTACGGCAAATAAACAATTCTTTTTCTGGAGCGTTGCGCTGGTTTGCGCGGCGATTCTGGTGAGCGGATGCTCGCCCAAAAATGCCGGGGCGGCAACCAAAAGTACGGCCAAAGAGCCGGTTCCGATCCTGGCGGCTGACGCGGTTCGGGCGGATTTCGATCTTTTTATTTCGGCCTTCGGGCATGTGAGCTCCTATAACCGGGTTGCGGTCAAGCCGCGCGTCTCGGGGCATATCATCAGCGTCCATTTCCGTGAGGGTCAGGATGTCGAAAAAGGAGACCTCCTTTTCAAAATCGACCCGCGCAAGACCGAGGCCAGTCTCGCACAGGCGCAGGCGACACTGACTCGCGATGAAGCCCGGCTGAGCAATGCCACCAATAATTACGCGCGGGCCAAGGCGCTTTTTGATCAGTCGCTGGTTTCTCAGGAAGAGATGGACAGCATCACGACGGAGCTTCGCACCGCAGAAGCCACGGTGGCTTCGGATGAGGCCTCCGTGAAGGATATGCTTCTCAATCTCGAGTTTTCCAACGTGACGGCGCCGATATCCGGCCGGGTAGGTTCCATCGAGGTCAATGTCGGCAACGTCGTCTCGGCGGGCTCCGATACGATGGTTACGATTAACGAGATCGACCCGATCAGCATTGAGTTTTCGGTGGCCGAGAGGTTCATGCCTCAGGTGCGGGCGATATTGAATACGCCCGATGCCGTGGTGGATGCCTACGATAACTCGACAGGGGAGTTGCTGGCGTCCGGGAAACTGGATTTCATGGAGAACTACGTGGATCGCTCCACGGGCATGATCGGACTGAGCGCACGCTTTGAGAATGCAAAACATCTGCTCTGGCCCGGGCAGTTTGTTCGGGTGGTGATGCGGCTGGAGCGGCTCGAGCAGGTGGTGCAGATTCCCACGGTAGCGGTTCAGCGCGGCCAGAATCAAACGTTCGTCTTTGTGGTGAAGGCCGATCAGACCGTTGAGATGCGCCCGGTCGTGGTCGGTGAACAGCGGGAGCTCCTGGCCGTCATCAAAGAGGGTTTAGCTCCGGGCGAGACTGTCGTGACCGATGGGGTGCTGAGGCTTTCGCCCGGTTCGCCCGTCATCATCCACTCCTCGCTGGATGCCGCGGTTGAATCGGTCCTCACGCCGGGACAACCCACTCAGGAAAAAGCCAAAAGGGAAGAAGCCGCCCAATGACATTGCCCGCTCTTTGTATTCGCCGTCCGGTCATGACCACGCTGCTGATGGCGGCGATTCTGATTTTTGGTATCATGGCGTATCGTTTGCTCCCGGTGAGCGATATGCCGACCGTCGATTACCCGACGATCAGCGTCAGGGCGAACCTCACCGGCGCCAGCCCCGAGACCATGGCTGCAACGGTGGCGACGCCTCTGGAGCGCCAGTTCTCCAGCATTGACGGAGTCGACTCCATCAACTCGGTCAGTTCCCAGGGCTCAACCCGCATCACGATTCAGTTTTCTCTTGAGCGCGATATCGACAGCGCGGCTCAGGATGTTCAGTCAGCCATTTCGCGTGTCCAGCGGCGTCTGCCCAAGGATATGAACACGCCGCCTTCCTACAGTAAGCAGAATCCGGCCGATTGGCCCGTGCTCTTTATCGGGGTGCACTCCGATACGCTGCCGATGTACGAGGTCAATGAATATGCGGAGAATATTCTTGGACGCAGCTTGAGCATGATTGGCGGCGTGGCACAGGTTGCTGTCTGGGGCGGCCAGCGCTATGCAGTGCGCGTACAGCTGGACCCGGCGGCTTTGGCGGCCAAGGGCGTCAGCGTGGCGCAGGTTAATGAAGCGATCAATTCGGCCAACGTGAACCTGCCCAATGGTATTTTGCAGGGAGATGACCAATCTTTCACAATCGAGGCCGAAGGGCAGTTGATGCGCGCCGAGTATTACCGCCCGCTCATCGTCTCCTATGAAAACGGCAACCCCATTCGGCTCGAGCAGCTGGGACGGGTGCTGGACAGCGTCCAGGATGATAAAACCGCCAGTTGGTATAATCAGCGCCGCTCCATCGTCCTGGCCGTTTTCCGCCAGCCCGGAGTCAACACGGTTCAACTGGTCGACGCGGTCCGCGCGGCGTTGCCGGGATTGCAGACGCAGATACCCCCGGCCGTGATGGTGGACCCCTTCTTTGACCGCTCGCAGGTGATTCGCGAATCGGTTCGTGACGTCCAGTTTACCCTCAAGCTGACCGTCTTCCTGGTCATCATGGTGATCTTTGTTTTCCTGAGGAATCTCTCCGCAACCCTGATCCCGACTCTGGCGATCCCGATGTCGATTGTCGGTACCTTCGCCGTGATGCATCACTTCGGCTACAGCATGAACAACCTGACCCTGATGGCGCTGACGTTGAGCGTCGGCTTCGTGGTCGATGATGCCATCGTGATGCTGGAAAATATCGTGCGTCACCGCGAAGAGGGCATGTCGCGGATGGAAGCCGCCATGAAGGGCTCCAAAGAAATCGGTTTCACCATTATTTCCATCACGCTGAGCCTGGCGGCGGTCTTCATTCCCGTTCTATTCATGGGCGGACTCCTGGGGCGGCTCTTGCATGAATTTGCCGTGACCATTATTTCGGCGGTATTGATTTCGGGCTTCGTATCGCTCACTCTGACGCCGCTCTTGTGCAGCCGTTTCATCCGGCATGACTCCGTGGGCAAGCGCAATGTGATTTACCGCGGGATTGAGGTGGGCTTCCAGGGGCTGATTCATTTTTACGGCAGGACGCTTCGGTTCGTGATTCATCACCGGCTCTCGACGCTCTTTTTCACCATCATCCTCATCGGCGTATCGGCCTGGCTTTTCGTCATAATCCCCAAAGGATTTTTCCCCAGTGAAGATACCGGCACGCTCGATATCAACGTGGAAGGGGTGGAAGGCATCTCCTTTGAATCGATGCGCAGCCATATTCTGGCCCTGAACCGGATCGTGAGCGAGTGCCCGGAGGTGCTCAATTTCACGGCGAACGTGGGTAGCGGCAACAGCGGACGCATCAATGTCCGCCTGAAACCGAGGGAAGAGCGCAAGAAGCACGTCAGCCAGATCATTCAGGAGCTTCGCCCGAAGCTCTCGGCCGTGCCTGGGGTTAAGGTCTATCTCTCCAATCCGCCCATTATCCGCATCGGCGGCCTCTCCAGCAAAAGCCTTTATCAATACACGCTGCAGAGCGTGAGCCTGGACGAGCTCTACAAATGGGCGCCGATTCTGCAGGAAAAATTCGCGCAGATTCCCGGCGTGAACGATATCTCCAGCGATCTGCTCATTAAAAACCCGCAGCTCAACGTCACCATCGACCGCGACAAGGTGGCTTCGCTGGGGCTGACCGTTGACCAGGTGGAGAACTCCCTCTACAACGCCTACGGAACCCGTCAGGTTTCCACGATTTACGGCTCCGTGGACCAGTATTACGTCCTCCTGGAAACGCTGCCTGAATTGCAACGCAACCCCGAAGCGCTGGAAACAATCTATATCCGGACCGGCTCGGGCTCGCTGGTGCCTCTGAGCACGGTCGCCAAATGGGAGCGCGGTTTCGGCCCGATGAGCGTGAGCCACTTCGGCCAGCTCCCGGCCGTGACCCTCTCCTTCAACCTGGCCCCGGGAGTCGCACTGGGGACGGTCGTCGACGAGATCGAGGCGCTCACCCGCTCGCTCCATATGCCCAAAAGCATCACCGGGCGCTTTCAGGGACAGGCACAGGCTTTCCAGGATTCACTCCGGGGAATGGGGATGCTCCTCATCCTCTGCGTGGTCATTATCTACATCATTCTGGGCATTCTCTATGAGAGCTTCCTGCATCCGCTCACGATTCTCTCAGGGCTGCCTGCGGCCGGTTTCGGTGCGCTCATTACCCTCATGCTCTTCAATCTGGACCTGAATATCTACGGATTCGTGGGGCTCATCATGCTCGTGGGTATCGTGAAAAAGAACGCCATTATGATGATCGATTTCGCTCTGGAAGCCCAGCGCGGGGGATTGACTTCGGAAGAGGCGATTTACCGAGGCTGCATCCTGCGCTTCCGGCCCATCATGATGACGACTCTGGCGGCCATCGCCGGAGCGCTGCCGATCGCTTTCGGTTACGGTGTCGGCGGAGAAGCCCGTCAGCCGCTGGGACTTTCGGTGGCCGGCGGACTCATGGTGAGCCAGGTCATCACGCTCTACATCACGCCGGTGATCTACCTTTACTTTGAAAAACTGCGCCACTTAGGCAAGCGAAAAACGATCCGAGGGTAAATAAATCATTTTTTGTTGGAAAATTCCGCCCGAAATTCCCATCCTTAATGCGCGATGGATTATCTGGAGATCAAGGGCGGCAATCCGCTCAGGGGTGAGGTCAGCATCAGCGGTTCCAAGAACGCGGTGCTGCCGATTCTGGCGGCGACTTTACTGACGGAAGAAAAATGCGTCATTCGGGGCATACCGGATTTGAGCGATGTGAAGCACATGGCCAAAATCCTGCAGACCCTCGGCGCGGAAGTGGAGCTCGATTCGGGCTCAATCACGGTACAGGCCAAATCGATCAATCCCTTTGGCGATTACGACATTATCCGCAAGATGCGCGGCTCGGTCTGCATCATGGGTCCGCTCCTGGGGCGGCTGCATGAGGCGAAGGTCTCGATGCCCGGCGGATGCGTGATCGGCGCCCGGCCCATCAACCTGCATCTCTGGGGCTTCAAATCCCTGGGCGCCCAGATCGATCTCAAAGAAGGCTACGTAATTGCCAAGGCTCCCCAATTAGAGGGATGCAGCATCTTCATGGGCGGCCGCAACGGCTCCACAGTTTTGGGGACGGCCAACGTGATGATGGCGGCGGTCCTGGCCAAGGGTCAGACGGTGATCGAATACGCGGCCTGCGAGCCCGAAGTCAAGGACCTGGCCGATTTCCTCATCAAGATGGGTGCCGATATCAAAGGCGCCGGCAGCCCGACCATCCGGATTCGCGGCGTGGAGAAGCTCCACGGTGCCGAGCATACGGTGATCCCCGACCGGATCGAAGCGGCGCCCTATGCC
>JALNXY010000014.1 GCA_023230105.1 Verrucomicrobiota bacterium | reverse complement strand
TACCGTCTTCAGTCCGGATTTCCGCGATTCACCCGAGTGGGGCAGCGCTTTCGTGCTGATTCCCTGGTATGTCTGGCTTCAGTATGGAGATAGCCGCCTGGCCGAGCGTTACTATACGCCCATGAAGAACTACCTCGCCTATCTGAAAAATAAAAAAGACCCGAATGGGATGGTCTCTCACGGTCTGGGCGATTGGTACGATGTCGGCCCCGGCCCTTCAGGCTATGCTCAGCTCACATCCAAAGAGCTCACCGCCACGGCGACCTACTACCAGGGTTTACGCGCCATGATTCACTTTGCACGGCTCTTCAATCGCCAGGATGACCTCAAGGAACTCAGCGCCGAGGCAGAATCCATCAAAGCGCTCTTCAATAAACGCCTCTACAATTCTGAAAAGAATTACTATGACAAGAATAGCCAGACAGCTAACTCCATGCCGCTGGTTGTCGGCCTGGCAGATGAATCTCTTGCAAAACCCATTCTGGAAAACCTGGTCTCTACCGGCATCCGCGGTGCCACTAACCGCATCACGGCCGGCGATGTCGGCTTCTCCTATCTCGTCAAAGCCCTTCTGGAACACGGTCAGGGCCAGGTCCTCTTCGACATGGTGACTCAGACCAATGGCCCGGGCTATTGGCACATGCTTGAGCAAGGCTGCACCTCTCTGCATGAAAGCTGGAAGGCCGAGAAATCCAGCTCATTCAACCATTTCATGCTGGGCCACGCAGAGGAGTGGTTCTATCGCGGCATCGGCGGCATCAGTCCCTCCGCCGATAACCCGGGCTACCAGAAGTTCATTCTCAAGCCTCAGGTCGTAGGCGATCTTTCAGAAGCCAACGTCTCCTATCAATCCATCCGCGGCGAAATTTTGAGCCATTGGAAAATAGAAAATGGCCGCTTTATTTACCACATCCGTGTCCCGGCCAATACCGAGGCCCTTGTGTACCTGCCGGCCACTTCCACTGACTGGGAATCACTCGCCGAAGGCGATACGCCCCTCAAGAACCATCCCCAGATTCAGGTCTTGAATAGGGAGAGCGCCTCCAGCGCCGTTGAGCTCAAAGTCCCCTCTGGCGACTACCTCCTGAGCTCCGAATACAAACCCTGAAAATAAATAGAGGAACAAAAAATCGGAGGTGTGACAAAACCACATCTCCGATTTTTTTTGCTCTCTTGAAAAAGCAGAATACGCCCGCGCTTCTAGTCAATAAACCTGCGGACGATTTGCCCGTAGGCATCAATCCGGCGGTCCCGGAAAAACGGCCAGTGTGTACGGGTCACGTTCACGCTCCCCAGGTCCAGATCCGCAAATAGAATCTCTTCTGAATCCACCGAAGCCTTCGCCAATATCTGCCCGGAAGTTCCCGCAACGAAGCTCTGTCCCCAGAATTCAATCCCGTCTCCTCCTACCGGCGTTTCTTTCCCAACCCGGTTAATGGCCGCCACGTAGCAGCCGTTGGCGACGGCGTGAGAACGCTGAATGGTTTCCCAGGCATTGTGCTGATTGACTCCGTACTTCTCCTTTTCAGAAGGATGCCAGCCGATCGCTGTCGGGTAAAAAAGAATCTCAGCCCCCTGGAGCGCCGTCAACCGTGCCGCCTCCGGGTACCATTGATCCCAGCAAATCAAAACGCCGATCTTCCCGTAGCGGGTCTCCCAGACCTTGAAGCCCGTATCTCCCGGCGTGAAATAAAATTTCTCGTAAAACAGCGGGTCATCGGGAATATGCATCTTGCGGTAAATCCCCAGGAGCGACCCATCCGCATCCAGTATGGCCGCCGTATTGTGGTAGAGTCCCGAGGCCCGTTTTTCGAAAAGAGACGCGATGATCACCACTTCATACTGCTTTGCAATCGCGGCAAAAGCCTCCGTCGAAGGTCCGGGAATACTCTCCGCCAGCGCAAAGTTCGCATGGTCCTCGCTCTGGCAAAAATACTGGGATTTGAAGAGCTCGTCCGTGCAGATTATTTTCGCTCCCTGCTGAGCCGCTTTTTCTGCCAGTGAGAGTGTGTTTTGCAGATTGCTCCGGGTGCATTCCCCGCAGCGCGTTTGCAGCAAAGCTATTTTCACAGGATGAGAAGGTGTCTCTTTTTTCATTTTCTTATCTCTTGTCTCGTTTCAATTATAAAGCCGGATAGCGAGGAGCCGTTTCTTCTCAAAGACGGCTCTCGCTCTCATTCCATGCCGCCTATCCGAGTGCAGCGACAATCATGTCCCCCATCTGGGTCGTCCCGATACGATTGCCCTCCTCAGAAGCGCTGGCAATATCGCCGGTGCGCCATCCCTGGGCAATCACCTTTTCCACGGCCGCCTCAATCGCGCAGGCCGCCGCTTCTTCTTTGAAAGAGTAACGCAGCATCAACGCCGCCGAAAGAATCTGCGCAATCGGATTGGCCAGATTCTTGCCCGCGATATCCGGTGCCGAGCCGCCCGCCGGTTCATAAAGTCCGAAGCGGATTCCGCTCAATTCTGAGGTTTCTCCCAGGCTCGCGCTGGGCAGCATTCCCAGAGACCCGGCCAATGCCGCAGCCTCGTCGCTCAGGATATCTCCGAACATGTTTTCGCAGAGCAGCACGTCATATTGAGAAGGATTCAGCATCAGCTGCATCGCCGCATTATCCACAAACACATGCTCCAACTGCACATCCGGGTATTCCTTACCCACGGTGGTTACGACGTCGCGCCAGAGAACTCCGTTCTCCAGAACGTTGGCCTTATCCACGCTCGAAAGCTTCTTGCGGCGCAGCCGTGCCGCCTCGAAACCGACATGGGCGATGCGCTCGATTTCCTCGGTCGTAATCACCATCGTATCGGTGGCCCGCAGGAAGACTCTCCTTCCTTCACTGCCTTCCTCATCCACCACCACATACTCCTCGGTCTTTTTGGGCTGCCCAAAATAGAGTCCGCCGGTCAGCTCGCGCACGACCATGATATCAATTCCCGAACCAAAACGGCTTTCCTTTAACGGGCACGAGTGGTTCAACCCCGGGTAAAGCCGCACCGGCCTCAGGTTGGCAAATAGCTCAAAGTGTTTGCGCAGGTAGAGCAGCGAAGCCCGCTCCGGCCGCTCATTCTTGGGCAAGGTCGGGTCGCGTCCCGGCAAACCCACAGAGCCGAAAAGAATCGCATCAGCCTCCTCGCACTCCTTGAGCGTCTTATCCGGCAGCGCCTTGCCGGCAGCGTCGATTCCCGCCCATCCGACAGGTACCTCGTGGAATTCAAAATTGATTCCAAAACGTGACTGAACGGCCCGCAATACTTTGAGCCCCTCACGCATCACTTCCGGCCCGATTCCATCGCCGGCCAAAACTGCAACACGATATTTTTTCATTATTTCAACAATCCGTTTATTCTCTTAAGTACACGTTCTTTCCCCATCACTTCCATGAGATGATACAAACTGGGGCCAGACTTCGCCGCAGTCAGCGCCAAACGCAGCGGATGCACCAGTGGACCGGCTTTCAGCCCCAATTCTTTTGCTAAAGCCTTCAATACGGCCTCCAGAGAAGCCGAGCTGAAATCCTCCAGTCCGGTATACCTCTCGCGCAGCATCGCCAGACGCTCCCTGGCCTCCTGCGTAAACTCGCTCTCGAGCATCTCCGGGGGATACACAAGCTCTTCCGTAAAATAGAATCCGGCATACTCGGGCAGCTCCGAAAAGGTCTTCACCTTATCCTTGCAAGTCTCCAAGGCTTGCTTCACATACTCCTCACTCCATCCCGATGAGAGCATCCCCGTTCTTTCAAAAGCTTTCCTTCCCAGCTCGACAAACCGCTCCATGCTCAATTGACGCATGTATTCGTAATTGATGGATTTCAGTTTGTTCATGTCAAAGCGGGCATTGCTCCGATGGACCTGGCACAGATCAAAGGTGCGGATGATCTCCTCCACGCTCACGATCTCCTTGTTATCACCGGGCGTCCAGCCCAGGAGCACCAGCTGATTGATGAGCGCTTCGGGCAAGTATCCCATCTCCGGGTAAGCCATCAGCGATGCACCCTCATCGCGCTTACTCATCTTGCTTCCGTCGGAGTTCAGGATCAGCGGTATATGTGCATATTGAGGCGGCTCAGCACCGAAAGCCCTGAACAGAGCAATATGCTTGGCCGTATTGGTCAAATGGTCTTCCCCGCGGATCACATGCGTAATCCCCATCAGTAAATCGTCAATCACGTTCACAAGATGGAATACCGGCTGGCCGTCCGAGCGGACAATGACAAAATCCGGGTCCTGTGCCTCGCGATCCGTCAACTCCCGGCGAACCTTTCCCACCACCAGGTCATCTATCAGGGTCGCTTCACGTCCCATCTTGAAGTAAACGGCCCCATCCCGGTCATAGGCAAAACCCTTGGATTTGAGCTCTTCTATCTTTTCACGGTAAATATCCGACCTCTGGCTCTGAAAATAGGGACCGAAATCCCCCTTGCACGCATCCCGGTCGCTGCCGCTCAAGGGACCCTCATCCCAGTCAATCCCCATCCAGCGCAGTCCCTCCAGGATCACATCCACTGCCTCCTGCGTATTGCGAACCGTATCCGTATCCTCAATACGCAAAATAAACTTCCCGCCTGTATGCCGCGCATATAGCCAGTTAAAAAGCGCCGTCCTCGCTCCACCTATATGGAGATAACCCGTCGGACTGGGCGCAAACCGAACCCGTGTACTCATCCCTGATTAATTCCTTCTAATTCAAACTCTCAGGGCCTCTTTCGCCCTGTTCTCGGGGTCTTATTCTACCTTGAAGCCGTCTCTCTTCAAGCTCCGAAAGCAACTACTTGACCGCACTGCCCGTTTTTAATACGTTTACACGGACACTCGCGCGAGCCGGCATTGAATTTTTGCTCCATTCGTGCTAGCTTGCCCGCGGAGGGCATGCACGCCCTTCGATTGATTTTGGTACCCCGCATCAAGATGCGCTTTTTCATACAGAGAATATTATGGCTGAAGAATACAATCCTTATAATCCAATCGTGATGGATCACTTCTTGAATCCTCGCAATATGGGCGACTTGGAAGATGCCGACGGAATCGGAGAAGTCGGTGCCGCTGCCTGCGGCGACATCATGAAAATTAGTCTTAAAATCAGCGATGACGGGAAAATTTCAGACGCACGCTTTAAGACTTTCGGTTGCGGCTCCGCTATCGCCAGCTCCAGCATGGCCACCGAATTGGTTAAAGGGAAAACCATCGAAGAAGCTCTGAAAGTCACCAATAAAAACGTGGTCGATGCTCTGGGCGGACTCCCTCCGGTCAAAATCCATTGCTCTGTCCTCGCCGAGGAAGCCATCAAAGCCGCTTTGGATGATTACATCAAGCGCCACCCCGAAAAGGCTGCTCTCGTGGCCGAAAAAAAACACAAGGCATGATTAAAGTTTACTTGGACCACCAATCCTCGACTCCGGTCCTACCCCAGGTCTATGAGGCGATGCTCCCCTGGTTCAGTGAATACTATGGGAATGCTTCCGCGCTCCATGAACAGGGTCTGCGCGCAAAAGCCGCGTTGAACCAGTCTCGAAAACAATTTTCCGAGGCGATTCATTCTCCCGATCCCGAAAGCATTCTTTTTACCTCCTGCGGCACCGAGGCCAATAATCTCGCCGTGAAAGGCACCGCCTATGCTCTCCAGCATAAAGGCAAACACATTATCCTTTCAACGGCCGAACACCCTTCTGTCGAAAATTCTGTCGCTTTCCTGGAGCGCCAGGGCTTCACCGCCACGAGGGTCTCCGTCGATTCTCAGGGGTTTATCAACCCGGAGGATATCCGGGCCGCCATCACGCCCGAGACGATTTTGATCGCCACCCACTATGCAAATCACGATATCGGCACGATTCAGCCCGTTGCCCAGATTGGCGAAATCGCCCGTGAGCATAAAATCCAATTCTTTGTGGATGCCGCTTTCAGTGCCGGTTGGCTCCCCATCAACGTCCAGGAGATGAATGCAAGCCTTCTGAGCCTCTCTCCGCATCGCTTTTATGGCCCCAAAGGGGTCGGCGTACTCTATAAAAACCGCAAAGCGCGCCTCTCGAGCATTATCCACGGAGGCATCCAGGAAAATAATTTCCGCAGCGGCACCGAGAATATCCCCGCAATCGTCGGCGGCGGGCTCGCCATGCAAATCGCTGAAAATGAACGCGAAACAAGAGTCTCTCGTCTGAGAGTCCTCCAGGAAAAACTCTGGAAAGGCCTCTCCGAACAGATCAGCTACATTTGCCTCAATGGCCCCTTGCCCGGCGAAAACCGCCACCCGGCCAATCTCAATGTCAGCACCGAATTTATCGAAGGCGAAGGTCAGCTCCTGCTCTGCAATGCCGCCGGAATCGCTGTTGCCAGCGGCTCCAGCTGCGTGAGCAAAAACCTCAAATCTTCCCTGACCTTAACCGCTATTGGCTTGGATATCACTCTGGCTCAGGGAAATATCATATTTACTCTAGGTAAGGATAATACCTTCGAACAAATCGATTATGTCGTCTCCTCATTCGCGAAAATCGTGGAGCGTCTCCGCCAGATGTCCCCTATGTGGGATGCCTTCCAGAAAGGAAATATCTCCTCCGTAATCCCCGGAAACCCTAAATAAAACGCTCCTTTTTCTGCATTTTTAGCAGGCCCCAAACCGGTTTTCAGGAGCTTCACTTCTATAACACCTTCCCTATTAACAGGAAAGGTGTTTTTTATTACCCCGCTCTTTTTACGAAAAATTATCTTGTCTCATTAGAATTCCTTTTGTAGAGTGGGTCTAGGTAGTTCATGTATGGATTTGTACGGGGGGGCAAAAAAGCCCAACAAATTCAGAAAAAAGTAAACTGTATGTTTTGGCGCATACTGCATGGGTGTAGTGTGCCTGAATTTTAAGTTTTTTTCTGTTTTCGCAAAACATGCAAGAACCTCTCTGACAGAGAATAGTATGGGAAAAAATACGCTGACAAAAGCCGATAACCCGGCTAAAACCCAGGATGAAATAATTGCTGGCCTGGCAGATAAGTGGCGCGATAAAAAAGGCAGCCTCATTATGGCCTTGCACGATGTTCAAAGCCATTACGGTTATGTACCGCGCGATGTGGCGCGCAAACTGGCACACCAATTGGATGTTCCTCTGGCGCGCATTTACGAAGTAATCACCTTCTACAACTACTTCAAATTAACCCCTCCGGGTAAACACAGAATCAGTGTTTGCTTGGGAACGGCCTGTTACCTCAAAGGAGCCCCGGAGCTCATCGAGGAAATTGAGTCCCTCCTGGGAATCAAAGAAGGCCAAACCACCTCCGACGGTATGTTCCAGCTGGATGTGGTCAGGTGTCTGGGTTGTTGTGGATTGGCTCCTGTTATGACGGTAAACGAAGAAGATGGCGATAAAGTATACGCCAAGTTATCTCGCAAACAGGTCGCCGAAATCATTGCCAAGTACAGTAAACCGGGAGCAATCGAGAAAAAATGAAAAAGCTTAATAAAGAAGACATCCTCGCCGCCAGTAAAACCAATCCCTACACCGGCGACTATGTAAAAGTCGGTATCAGCACCTGTGGCGTCGCCGCCGGAGCTCAAGACACTTTAAATGTGTTTGAGGAAGAAACCAAACGTCTGGGTATCAAAGTCGATATCCGCAGATGCGGCTGCATCGGCATGTGTTATGCCGAACCGCTGGTGGAAGTATCCGCCGCCGGTCTCCCCAAAGTGACCTACGGCAAAGTAGATAAAAATGTCGCTCTGGAAATTATCCAGGAACATCTGGCTCACGGGCGCCTGGTGGATGATTATATTTTTGACATGCCCATGAATCGGTAGGAATCAGGAAATACTATGAGCAAACAAACTATTTTTTTACTACGTGATACTTCCCTTACACAGGATAATACGCGCGATTTCCAGATTCTCTTCCTGAAAATTGCCCGCGACTTGGGGGTCGAAGACTCCATCCAGGCCGTCAGAGCTTCAGACTTGGGAATCTATGATAAAGGCTATGTTGTCAAAGATTTAAACAATAAAATCACTTACGCCAATATTCAGGAAACCGACATTGAGAAGTTCCTCAAGGCCACGATTAAAGGCGAAGGCTCGGTAGATGAATTTAAATATACCGCTGATAAGTGCCAGCTCCGTATCGTGCTGCGCAATTGCGGATTAATCGATCCCGAAAACATCGAAGAATACATGGCACAGCAGGGCTATTGCGCTCTTGCCAAAGCCCTCACGGAGATGACTCCCGAAACAGTCATCGATGAAATGAAGAAGAGCGGCCTTCGCGGTCGCGGCGGTGCAGGCTTCCCCACTTGGATGAAGTGGTCCTTTGCCCGCAATTCTCTCGATGAAACCCGTTTCGTGGTTTGCAACGCGGACGAAGGCGACCCGGGTGCTTACATGGATCGCAGTATCCTCGAAGGTGACCCTCACGCCGTCGTCGAGGGTATGATCTTGGCCGGTTTCGCTATCGGGGCTCAACGCGGTTTCTTCTATATCCGCGCCGAGTACCCCCTGGCCATCAAGCGCATCGAAACCGCCATCGAGCAAGCTTATGAACGCGGTTTGCTGGGCAATGACATCCTGGGCTCAGGCTTCAATTTCGATCTGGAAATCCGTCTGGGCGCCGGTGCTTTCGTCTGCGGTGAGGAAACAGCCCTCATCGAATCCATTGAAGGCAAACGCGGTACTCCCAGGCCTCGCCCTCCCTTCCCTGCTGATAAAGGGCTTTGGAATCACCCGACCATCATCAACAACGTGGAGACCCTCGCAACCGTCGCACAGATCATCAATCGCGGCGGCGAATGGCTCGCTGCTATCGGCACTGAGAAATCCAAAGGAACCAAGGTCTTCGCCATTACCGGCAAAGTGAAAAATTCCGGCCTCGTCGAAATCCCCATGGGAATGACCCTTGGCGAAGTCGTCTTCGGCATCGCCGGCGGCGTCCTGGGTGGACGTAAACTCATGGCCGTCCAGACAGGCGGTCCTTCCGGCGGCGTCATCCCCCTGAAGTTGATCGACACCAAGGTCAGCTATGAGCACCTCGCTGAAGTAGGCTCCATCATGGGCTCCGGCGGCTTGATCGTCATGGATGAAGATGATTGCATGGTCGATATTCCCAGATTCTATCTCCGCTTCTGCGTGGAAGAATCCTGCGGTAAATGCGCCCCATGCCGAATCGGCGGCTTCCAGATGCTGAAGATTCTCGATCGGATAGCCGAAGGCAAAGGCGTCGAAGCCGACTTGCAACAGCTACAACGCATCGCTAAAGGTATGCAAAAAGCATCCCTTTGTGCCTTAGGACAAACTGCTCCCAACCCGGTCTTGTCTACGATGAAGTACTTCCCTGAAGAATACAGGCAACATGTCGAAGACAAAAAATGCCGTGCGGGTAAATGTACCAAAATGGTTCAGTATACCATCGATCAAACCCATTGTAAGAAGTGCAAACTTTGCGTAGTCAACTGCCCCGTGGGTGCCATCTCCGGCTCGCGTGAAGCTGGATACGTCGTTGACCAGGTCAAATGTATTAAATGCGGCACCTGTTACGAAGTCTGCAAATTTAAAGCAATAGTGAGAAAGTAACATGATTACTGCAAGAATTAACGGTATAACAGTCAAGGTTCCTGTAGGAACTACCATTCTGGAAGCGGCAAAAAGGGTTCAGATCAAAATCCCCACCCTCTGCGCCCATCCCGACCTTCCCGCAAGAGCTTCATGTGGAATCTGCATCGTAAAGGCCAAAGGCATCAACAAAATGCTCCGTGCCTGCTGCACTCCCATTGAGAAGGATATGGACATCATCACGCACGACGCGGAAATCGTTGAAATCCGCCGCACCGTGATCGAATTGATCCTCTCCAAGCATCCCAATGAATGTCTCACCTGTACTCGCAATCATACTTGCGAGCTCCAGCAACTGGCGGCTGATTTCGGCATACTCCGCGAGTCATTCCCTCAGATCGAGCCCAAGGTTCCCTACGATGATTCAACAGGCGCTATCGCTGTCGATCGCCGCAAGTGCATTCTCTGCGGTCGCTGCGTGGATGTCTGCCAGGTGATGCAGAATGTCTGGGCTCTGAGCTTCCTCGATCGCGGTATCGACGCTCGCGTCGCTCCTGCCGGTGAAATCACCCTCGAGGAATCCCCTTGCATCCGTTGCGGACAATGCTCTGCTCACTGCCCCACCGGCGCCATCGTCGAGCATGATGACACTCCCAAAGTTTGGGCCGCCCTTCAGAATCCTGAGCTCCATTGCGTGGTACAGATCGCTCCGGCGGTCCGCGTCGCCATCGGTGACATCTTGGGATATCCTCCGGGCACGAACCTGACCCGCAAGCTCTACGCCGCATTCCGCCGCCTGGGCTTCGATTCAGTCTTCGACACCAACTTCGGCGCCGATGTCACTATCGTCGAAGAAGGCACCGAGTTCGTCCATCGCTTCACCAAAGCCCCCGAGCAACTGCCGCTCATCACGAGCTGCTGCCCTGCCTGGGTCGATTTCATGGAGAAATACCACCACGATGTCGTGCCGCATTTCTCATCCTGCAAATCGCCTCACCAGATCGTCGGCGCTCTGGCCAAGACCTTCTACGCGAAGAAGAGAAGACATGACCCGGAGAATATCTTCGTCGTCTCCATCATGCCTTGCACTGCCAAGAAGTACGAAATCACCCGCTCCAAGGAGATGTATGCCTCCGGTTACAAGGATGTCGATATCGTCATCACCACACGCGAATTGGCTCGTATGATCAAGCAGTCGGGCATTGACTTCAATTCACTGGTCGATGAAGACGCCGACAGCATCCTGGGCGAGTACACCGGTGCTGCCACCATCTTCGGTGTCACCGGTGGTGTCATGGAAGCTGCTCTCCGCACCGCCTATTATGCGATCACTGGCGGTAAACTCGCCAATATCGAGTTCGAAAACGTCCGCGGTTTCGATGGCGTTAAAGAAGGTGCGATCCCCATTCACGGCAAGACCGTCAAAGTCGCCGTGGCTCATGGAATCGGCAACGTGGAGTACGTCCTCAATCGTGTAGTGGAAGCCAAACGCAAAGGCGAAGAGCCTCCCTATCACTTCATCGAAGTCATGGCCTGCCCCGGTGGTTGTATCGGCGGCGGTGGCCAGCCCTATGGAGTCACCAATCAGATCCGCGCGGCACGTGCTGCCGGACTTTATTCGGATGACCGCGACTGCGCGATTCGCTACTCACACGAGAATCCTTCTCTGAAAGCTCTGTATGATGAATACATTGGCAAACCTCTCGGCGAAAGGGCTCACCATCTCTTCCATACGGGATATACAACTTATAGCGAGTACAAACGCTAGACGCTAAACAGAATCCTAAGCCAAGGAGCGCTCGCGCTCTGACTCAAGGGATACTATGTTCAACAATAATACATTTACAATAACCCTCTGTGCCGCTTGACCGCAGTTCAGAGGGTTCTACCTTTTAATTTACGATGAAAAAAAGAATCGGTTTTATCGGTATCGTCATCGAAGACCGCCAGAAAAGCGCCGAGAAAGTGAATCACCTTCTCTCCGAGTTCGGTCAAATCATTATCGCCCGAACCGGCATCCCCTATAAGGATCGCAATTGCTGCGTCATCACCCTGGTGGTCGATGCCACCACTGACGAAGTAGGAGAATTAACGGGAAAAATCGGCAGCATCCCGGGCACGACCGTGAAAAGCGCCTTGAGCAAAGAAAGTTAAACTTTTAATCCAATGAGAAAATCCGTTCCGGGTGTGATCACCGCCAGAAAAAACCTTTTCCATACGAAACCTCTGTCAGGGCTTTACCGGTTTTTTCTGTCCCTCGCACCCGAGACCTTTTCTCGCCTTGAAAAATGAAAACAAAAATATCAGCTAAAACAGGCCATTTCATCGACGATCAAGCTATCGCAGATGTTCTGGCAAAATCACACGCTCCGGCTTCCTCCGAAGTGCTCGAAATTCTCGCTAAAGCTCGCGAACTCCATGGCCTTTCCATGGCAGATGTCGCCACTCTCTCTCTGGTCACGGACCCCGGATTGTTGGAGGAGCTTTTCCATGCGGCCCGCTTTGTCAAAGAATCCATCTACGGCCGACGCATGGTCCTTTTCGCCCCGCTCTATATTTCCAATCTCTGCGCCAATGAATGCCTCTACTGCGCATTCCGGGCCAAAAATACCGCCATTAAACGTAGAGCTCTCAACCAGGAGGAAATCGCCCGCGAAACCGAAATTCTCATTAACCAGGGTCATAAACGTATTCTTGTGGTCGCCGGAGAAGCATATCCTGAAAATAAAGGACTCCAATACATCCTTGATTCCATCGCGACGATCTACAAAGTCAAATCAGGCAACGGCGAAATCCGCCGCGTCAACGCCAACCTGGCTCCCTTGCCAGTCGAAGAATTCCGTCTCCTCAAAGAAGCTAAAATTGGTACTTTCCAGATTTTCCAGGAAACCTACCACCGTCCCACATACGCCCAGATGCACCAGGCCGGCAAAAAACGCGATTTTGATTGGCGCGTCACCGGT
Organism: Verrucomicrobiota bacterium; assembly: GCA_023230105.1. Classification (GTDB taxonomy): domain Bacteria; phylum Verrucomicrobiota; class Verrucomicrobiia; order Limisphaerales; family UBA1412; genus UBA1412. Next base: position 47,916 of record JALNXY010000014.1, on the reverse strand, counting down.
ATGGACCGTGCCATGGAGGGCGGCGTGGATGATGTCGGTATCGGCATCCTCTTTGGCCTCTATGATTGGCGCTATGAAGTTCTGGCTATGCTCCAGCACATCGCCCACCTGGAAGATGTTTTCGGTGTAGGCCCGCATACCATCAGCGTTCCCCGAATGGAACCGGCCACTGGCTCGAATATCAGCATTAATCCGCCTCATCCGGTAAATGATGACGATTTCCGCAAGATTGTCGCCATCTTCCGCCTGGCCGTCCCTTATACCGGCATCATCATGTCCACCCGTGAATCGGCCCAGATGCGTGCCGAAACTTTCGCCCTGGGCGTCTCTCAAATCTCGGCCGGCAGCCGCACCAATCCCGGCGGATATTCCACCGAGGAAGACCCCATGGATTCAAGCCAGTTTTCCCTCGGTGATCATCGCCCCATTGATGAAGTCGTCCTGGACCTGATTCACCTGGGCTATATCCCCTCCTTCTGCACCGGCTGTTACAGGCTCGGCCGCACCGGAGCCGACTTCATGGATATGGCCAAACCGGGCTTGATCAAATCCCATTGCGATCCCAACGGAGTCTCCACCTTCCTGGAGTACCTCCTGGATTATGCCTCTCCTCAGACACGCAAAGAAGGCATGGAGCTTGCAGATAAAATCGTCCTCACCATGCCGCCCCTGGCACGGGAGAGAGCCGAAAAACAGGCTGCTCTGGTTAAAGCCGGCAAGAGAGATGTCTATTGCTGAAGAATGGTAATACACTACTAAAATCAATATAAACCGGGGAGGCTTTTTTTCGATCTGCAAAAGCTTCCCCTTATCTGCGCCAACACAGTGAAAACGCCCAAAACCTTTCGCCTCCATATCGGTATCTTTGGACGCCGCAACGTCGGTAAATCGAGTCTCCTCAATACCCTCACCCGCCAGGAGACCTCCATAGTTTCCCCGACTCCGGGCACTACTACCGACCCCGTCGAAAAACCGATGGAGCTCCCGGCCATTGGACCAGTCCTTTTTATAGACACCGCCGGAGTGGATGATGAAGGCGCCTTGGGTTCCCTGCGTGTTGTCAAAACCAGACAGGTCATTGAGAGAACCGATCTGGCTCTTCTAATTGTCGAAGCGGGTGAATGGACCAACTTTGAGGATTCTCTTTTGAAAGAACTCTCGGCTCAAGATGTCCCCACCGTCATCGTGTTCAATAAATCCGATCTCTCGGAGCCGCCGCCCGCTCTGGTTGAACGCCTCAATGGGGAGACAAAAACAACCTCCGTTATTTTCTCCGCCAAAACCGGCCGGGGTGTCAATGAACTCCTTCAGTCGCTCGTCCTCTGCATCCCCGATGAATTTATTAACCGTCCCTCTATCGCCGCAGACCTGGTCCCTGAAGGCCGATGCGCCGTCCTCGTCACACCCATTGATAAAGCCGCTCCCAAGGGACGCCTCATTCTGCCCGAAGTCCAGACCATCCGCGATCTGCTCGACGCCAGCCGCTTTGTCATCGTCTGCCGCGAAACCGAGCTCCCTCAGGCCTTGAGCAAACTCAATGAGAAACCGGCCATCGTTATTACCGATTCTCAAGCCTTCAAAACCGTCAATGAACTCACTCCGCCCGATATTCCCCTGACCGGTTTTTCCGTCCTTTTCGCACGCCTCCAGGGTGACCTTTATGAAATGACCCGTGGAGCGCTCGCCATCGACAGTCTCAAGCCCGGCGATAAAGTGCTCATCGCCGAGGCCTGCGCCCATCATCCCATCAATGAAGATATCGGGACCGTCAAAATTCCCCGTATGCTCAATCGCTACGTAGGAGGTGAGCTCCAATTCGAGTGGACCCATGGGCGCGATTTCCCCGAAGACCTCGCCAGCTTCAAACTCATCATCCATTGTGGCGCCTGCACCTGGAACCGCAGAGCCGTCCTGAGCCGCATCCTGCGCGCAAAAGAGGCCGGAGTCCCCATCACTAACTATGGTCTCTGCATCGCCTATTCTCTCAAGATTTTCGACCGCGCACTCGAGCCCTTCCCTCTGGCACGTGAAATTTACCGCAATCATCTCCTTGCCCAACAAAACACCCCCTGAGCCCTTATGCACACTTTAGACGATATTAAAGACCTCCTCCAAAGCTGCGAAAACGAGGATGATTTTGCCCGCCTCCAAGCCCGCGCCCTGGAAACCACCCTCCAACACGTCGGCCCCGAAATCCATTTCAGAGGCCTCATCGAGTTCTCAAACGTCTGTTCACGCGATTGCTTCTACTGCGGCATCCGCAAAAGTAACAAAAAAATCCAGCGCTACTCCCTGAGTCAGGAAGAAATCGTCGAGCTGGCCAAGTGGTCCGCCCAGGAAGGCTATGGCTCCATCGCGCTCCAGTCGGGCGAGCGCTGCGACCCGGTCTTCGTCGATTTCGTCATCGAGGTTCTCCGCCAAATCAAATCCGAAACCCGCTCTGAGCTTCTGCCCGATGGCCTGGGCATTACCCTCTGTGTCGGCGAGCAAACAAAAGAAACCTACCAACGCTTTTTCGATGCCGGCGCTCACCGCTATCTCCTCCGGATCGAAACCACCTCTCCCTCTCTCTTTGCCCAGATTCACCCCACTGAGCAGCATCTCCATACCCGGTTGCGCTCTCTCGAGTTTTTAAAAGAAATCGGCTACCAGGTCGGCACGGGCGTCATGATCGGCCTCCCTGGTCAGACCTACGAAGACCTGGCCCGCGATGTCCTCTTCTTTCGGGATATCGATATCGACATGATCGGCATGGGCCCCTATCTCTCTCATCACGATACACCCATGAGCCGTTACGCCGAAGAAAACAACAGAAACCGCCTCCTCATTTTCAGGAAATCCCTGGCCATGATCGCTGCCACCCGGATTGTCTGCCCCAAAATCAATATCGCTGCCACTACCGCACTCCAGACCATTGACCCGGCCGGCCGCATTGATGGCCTGCGTTTCGGCGCCAATGTCCTCATGCCCCAAACAACTCCGCCCGGTTTCCGACGCAACTATCTCCTCTACGAAGGGAAACCCGGACTGGATGAAAACGCCCTGGAAACCCGCCTGAACCTGGAGCGTCAAATCGAATCCATCGGCCGCTACGTCTCCAAAAATAAATGGGGCGATTCACTCCGTTTCCACGAAAAACACCCTCAGTCTCCGGATTCGCCCTCCGGGAAATAAACCCTTTCCGTTGCTTTTCAAACGGCTTTCCAAAAGAATTCTCGTATGGAAGCTTTCCCGGCGTTAACATGAACGAGCTGGGTCGCTGAAATGGCCCCAAAATTGAAGAAATTTCGCTCCAAATGCGTCAAAACAAAGGCTGTTTGGTAAGTGACAAATTGACTTAGGGAGAATGAGGCTGGCAAACATACTGATTGACAAGGGCTTAGTGAATCAGGAACAGATGAGCCGCGCCTTGGAGTATAAAAGCTCCAAGCGGATTCGTCTGGACCGCGCATTGATTCAAATCGGAGCCGTGAGCGAAAAAGACCTCCTGACCGCATTGGGAGAGCATTTGAACATGCCTCTGGTCAACCTCGTTCAGGCTCCCGTGGACCCCGAAGTCGTCAAACTCCTGCCTCCCAAGCTCGTCTACCGCCGCCGCGTGATGCCTCTCTGGCGCAGAGATGGCCTTCTGGAGGTCGCTATCAGCAACCCCTTTGAATCCTACGCTCTGGATGATATCCAGCTCCTTACCGGCCAGAAAGTTCGTGCTGTTCTGGGCTGCGAAGAGGAAATCGAGCGCCTCATTAAAGAATATTACGGCCTGGGCGGCGACACCATTAATGAGCTAACTGGCGGAGTCATGGAAAACGGACTCCTCTCCACCGGCGTCGAAGGAGCCAAGAGCGAAGACCTGATGGAAATGGCCCAGGAAGCCAGCGTCATCAAACTGGTCAATGAAATCATCGTCGAAGCGGTCAATGAGCGTGCCAGCGATATTCATATCGAGCCCTACGAAGGCGAGCTCAGCATCCGCTACCGCGTGGATGGCGTCCTCTGCCCTGCTTCCGTCCCGGCCCAGATTCATCAGTTCCAGGCAGCCATCATCAGCCGCATTAAAATTTTAGCCAATCTCAACATTGCCGAGCGCCGTCTCCCGCAGGATGGCCGCATCAAGTTCTTTATCGGCGGCCGCCAGATCGATGTCCGCGTCAGCGTTATTCCCATGATTTTCGGCGAAGGTATCGTCATGCGCCTCCTGGATAAGGCCAGCGTCCTCTACACCCTTCCGCAACTGGGCATGGATGAGGAGACCTTTGTCAGCTTTAAACAACTCATCGACAGACCCCACGGCATCATCCTCGTAACCGGTCCCACCGGTAGCGGTAAAACCACCACTCTCTATGCCGCCTTGAATGCCATTGTCGGCCAGGAAATCAAAGTCCTGACCGTTGAAGACCCGGTGGAATACAATCTGCGCGGCGTCAATCAGATTCCCGTCGATCACCAGGTCGGCATGACCTTTGAGCGTGGTTTACGCTCCATTCTGCGCCATGACCCCGATGTCGTCATGATCGGTGAAATCCGCGACCTGGAAACCGCCCAGGCTGCCGTACAGGCTTCCCTCACGGGCCACCTGGTTCTCAGCACCCTTCATACGAACGATGCCTGCTCAGCTCCCATGCGCCTCATGGACATGGGCATCGAACCCTACCTGGTCAGCAGTACCCTGATTGCCAGTATGGCTCAGCGCCTGGTGCGCAAACTCTGCAATGAATGCAAGGAACCTTATGAGCCCAATCCCAAGACACTCCCTGCCGATCTTAAACTTTCCCCGAATGAAAGACTCTATCGCGCCGTCGGATGCGATGCCTGCCGCCAGACCGGCTACAAAGGCCGCTCGGGCGTCTACGAGCTCATGTTGATGAATGAAGATATCGCCGAGCTCATCACTCACAGAAAACCCACCTATGAAATCGTAACAGCCGCCCGCAAAAACGGACTTCGTCTCCTGCGCGAAGATGGCTGGCTCAAAACACGCCGCGGGATCACCGACGTGAGTGAGGTCGTCAAGAACACGGCGATTTAAAAAGTAAAAGGGGATTATTTTAGATTCTGAACCAAAGCTAAAAACTGAGAATGGGCGACTTTCAATATACCGCAAAAAACTCCCTGGGCGAAACCGTAACAGGTACTCTCACCGCCGATAACCGGACCTCTGCCATCGCAATCTTGGAAGAACGAAGGCTCTTTCCTCTCAAAATTGCGGATAAATCGGCCGATATCCGCAAATCCGCCACCCATTGGAAAGTTAAACCCAAAGATGTCGGCATCATGTACGGCCAGCTCGCTGACCTCCTGGGCAGCGGTGTGCCTCTGCTCAAAGCCCTCGATAGCCTCATCCGCAGCGGCGGCAATAAAAACCTCAATGAGCTCCTCAAGGAAATCCGCGCCTCTGTTGCCGATGGCAAATCCCTGACCGAAGCCTTTAAACAATTTCCCGAAGTTTTCCCTCCTCTGCAAACCGCCATGGTCCAGGCCGGCGAACGTGCCAGCTTTCTCCAGGATGTTTTGCAAAGCATGTCCGATTTTCTCGAACGCCTCGATGAGCTCCGCAGCAAAGTCATCGGCTCTCTCATCTACCCCATGGCGCTGACGGTCATCGGGGGCCTGGTCCTCGTAGGCGCTCTCATCTTTTTCGTACCCAAGTTTGAATCCCTCCTGGCCAATACGGAAATGCTTCTCCCAACTGCCATCGTTTTTGCCCTGAGCCGGGCTCTCCGCAGTGGATGGCACTTGATCGCCATGACCCTCTTTGCCCTGACGCTCCTCTTCTGGGGCGCCTTCAAAAGTGAGACCGGCAAAAGAATGATCGAGCGCTACCGGATGAAAATCCCCTTTATCGGAAATGCCATGCGAATGGTTGCCATCTCCCGCTTCTGCCGCATTTTAGGAACCCTCTTGGCCAATGGCGTTCCGCTGATCCAGTCTCTGGCCATCGCCAAAGATGCCACTGGTTCTGCCATCATGGCCGAGCAGATTGCCAAAGCCATCGAAAACGTCCGGGAAGGTAAATCTCTCTCCGAGCCGCTTCGCAAGGGCGGCATCTTCCCCGATCAGATCATGGCCATGCTCGCCACGGCTGAGGAATCCAACCGCCTGGATAAAGTCCTCCTCAATATCGCCGACACCGTCGAGCGCAGAACCAACCGCCAGGTAGATCAGGCAGTCCGCCTCATCGAGCCCTTGGTCCTCTGCCTCATTGCTGCGGGCATCGGCTTTATGGCAATTGGTCTGCTCCTGCCCATTTTCACCATGGCAGGCTCTCTGGGCAAGTAAAGGCCGGCTAGTAAATAATCTTGAGCTGCCGTTGTTCTACCCGGTTTTCAAACCGTATCCAGAGCAGTTGCGCGATCACGTCCACGTTGAAATCGCTCAGCTTCTCCTCTCCCAGCAATATCTCTTTGGGCATCGCCGGTATCGAACAGAGCATCACCGCCTGAGTCCCCGCGATTCCATCCACTTTGCAGCTCAGAGTTCCATGCTCTTTGGATTTTCCCTCGGCCTGAAACTCCTCATCCAGCACCCTGCATGCCGCAGCCAGCACCGAAGGCTTGCCCGGCTTCTGAGCACGGTCCAGATTTAACAGAAAATAACGGCTTCCCGGTGTAAAATCCACGCTCGTCAAAAGCTGCAATTTCGGGTCGAACAGGTTCACGAACCGACCATTCACTCCCCAGGGTTGACCGTCGACCGATTCATCCAGACCCGCCGCGATGTAGTAAGGTCCGCGCCTCAAGGCCAGCGAACTGCGCTCATCAAATTTCACCTTTTTCCCGCAAACCGCCCGGAGCCGCTCCATGAAAAGCTCGTCCCCGTTCTCCGCTGCCGTGATAGATACCGGAGACCTCTTTTCAACATAGACGCGGCCTCTGCCCACGCGGTATGTCTGGCCTTCCTCGCCTTCCTTTGGCGCCTTTTCCTTCACTCCCAGCGTCTCCATCAGGTGCTGCCTCGGAGTCGCGTATTTCTTGTCGCCGCTGTTCCACCATTCTTTCACTGCATGGAACGGGTCCGCATCGTCATCCACGATTACCAAGATTCCACCTTTCTTCACCCACTTGGCTATCGGCGCATGGACTTCGGGCGAAAGCGGCTTCATCCCCGTGTAGCTCAGGAGCAGCAACGAGTAATCTTTGAGATAATCCTCAATTCCGACATTCTCCAGCTGGACCATCTCCACCGGGATTCCCCGCTTCAATAACGGCATCGCCATCCCGTAAACATGCCCCATATTTGGGTCGCTCCCCAGCTCTCCTCGCTGAAACATCAGTGAATCGCTGACCAGTTGCCCCACTCGGCTTGATTTATGGTCCCAGGCCCAATCACTCTGGTTCATATCGTTCAGAGCGCGCAACACTACCTGCAGCTCGGTCGCATACTCCGCAGGGATGCCCTTGCGCTCAGCCTCCGGAACGTTGGAGGGATACTTGCCTCTGAAAACCCGGCTCGGCCACGGCATGACTTCATAGCGCCACACCTCTGGCTGCAGAAGCGATGCTGTCAGCGTCGATTCCCAGTTTACACGATAATCATTCCAGTCATGAGCCGGATTATCCTCCACCGGGTCATTCAGGTACCAGACAATCCGCCCCGTAGAGCGAACCAGATTATACATTGAGGAGTATTCCAGAAATGCCGTCTCGAAAGTCCGTTCCTTGAACGAACCGTTGTAAAAATTCGGCGTCCGGGAGGTTCCCGTCCAGACCTGTGCGATATATCCGTCGCAGCCCTTCAGCCGAGCCAGGCTCGATTCCGGACTCACAATTCCCCAATGCGCATAGTTCAGGAGCGAGTGAGTCGGCACGTAGCACTTCACCTGCTTGCCCTGCTCGCGGTTGTACTCCTGAATGAAATCGAAAACCTGCTGCAATGCCCGCCGGTAGAGATAATATTTCAGCTTGCTGGCTTTCCATTGAGCCTCCACGCTGCCGTGCGGTGCTTCCCAGTCCTGCCCGTAATAGCTCTTCCACTCCTTCTTGAAACCCTCCGAGTAGCCTCCTCTGACCCAGAACTCCGGCTCCTCCAGATGAATCGCCTCCACTCCCGCATCCAGTGCGCGCTTCACGCCGACACAGAGGAACTTCCCGTAATTCTCGCCCGGAGACATATAGTAGACATCTCCGCCATGGCTGATCTTATTGCCGACCCGCTCCGTCTGCGCCTCGTCTTCGTGGTTCACACCGTCAAAGCGCCCGTAAAGATAATCCTGATATTGCCCCCAGGATACACCCGTCATCAAGTGAACCCGGTAGCCTCGGTCACGCCAGCTTTTCACCCGCTCGGGCATCCCGGCATCTATCCCGTAAACGATGGCCACATCCGAGCAGAGATTAATATCGTCCGCATAAGGTGCCGCCGCCTGGAAAACGCTTCTCTCCTGCACCTGAAGCGGATCGCTCACCGCTCCCGTCGTCCCCGAAACCGTAACCGCTATCCCAAGCGCCATCGCGCTCAGGATTCCTCCAATCCCCCACTTTATATGCCTCATCAGTTTAGGATGTTTTTAAATTTCCCAGCAGAATTTTCTCCGATTCCTCGCAGAAGCGTTTCATCTCCTCATCGCTGCCGATGCTGATGCGCAAGTAGTCCTTCACTTCCTCATCCGCCCACCACCGCACAAGTATGTTTTTCTTGCGCAAACACAGGTACCACTCCTGGGCGCTGATCATCGGGGGCTTTACAAAAATAAAGTTGGTCTGGCTCGGATACGCCAGGAACCCATGCTGTGCAAACCACTGCATCATCCCGGCGCGAGTCTTCTTCACCCGCTCGAAGTTATTCCGATAATACTCCAGATTCTCCAGAGTGGCCTCAGCCGCAATCTGTCCCAGTCCGTTCACGTTATAGCTGCCCCGGATCTTGTGCATCGCTCCGATCAGCTCTTCAGACCCCACGGCATAGCCCACCCGTTGGAAGCAGAGCGAATACGCTTTGGAAAAAGTCCGCGCCACGATCACATGCGGCATCCTGAGCGCAAGCTCCATCGCGGTTTCTTCCGAGAATTCCACATAAGCCTCGTCCAGCAGGACGACTCCGTTCTGCGCTTCACACAATGCCTCAAGCTCAGCCCTCTTGTAGCCGCGCCCCGTAGGCGCATTGGGCGTAGTGACGAAGCTCAGCGCAGCTTCGAAATCCCAGCGCTTCCCGGATTTCAGCTCCGGCACCGACGGTATCCCGAAATCAGCCATTAACGGCACCGGATTGCGCTCCGCTCCCGCTGAATCCGCCAGAACCGGGTAAAGACTGTAGCTCGGCCAAAAATATTGCACCGTACTGGCCGAGCGCCCCGAGGCTCCATTCCCATGCCCCAGCGGCTGCGGCTCCACGAAAGTCCGTATCGCCATCTCCAGAACCTCGTCGGAACCGTTCCCGACCAAAATATTCTCCTTTTTGCAGCCGTGCATCGCCGCCAGTTTCTCCCGCAGCCCATCGGCTCCCGGGTTCGGATAGCGCCGGAGCCGCCCATCCACACATTCCTTTATTTTCTCCAGCACTGCCGGAGCCGGCGAATACGGATTCTCATTGGTGTTCAGTCTCACCAATCCATCCACGATTATCTGCTCGCCGGGTACATACGCCTTGAGTCCCTCCACCAGAGGACGAATCAAACTCTTACTCATCTCTTTTAAAATCTATTCTACTTTTCTAACGAATACACCTGCCGCCCCGCTACCCAGGTCCCATGCACTCTGCCCTTGATCGGCCAACCGTCGAAGGGTGAATTATGTGACTTGCTCGCTCCCTGCGACGCATCGTAAACCCACTCTTCTTCCGGATCAAATACCGTAATATCTGCCGTTGCACCCACACTGAGCGTCCCTTTATCGATCCGGATCAGTTCCGCAGGTGTCGCAGTAAACTTCCGGATAACCTCCGAAAGTGAAAGTACCTTCCGGTGATAAAGCGAGGTCATCGCCATTCCCAGCTCCGTTTCCAGGCCGATAATCCCGAAAGGCGCCACGTCATATTCCACCTCTTTTTCATGACCGCAATGCGGAGCATGGTCGCTCGAGATCACATCCAGGGTCCCATCCCGAAGCCCCTCAATCAGTGCCTCTCGGTCCTCTGCCGAACCCAACGGCGGGTTCATCTTGAAGTTCGTATGATAGCGGCTCCACTGCGGCGGCTTCGCCCCTTTGCAGCTTCCCGTGAAAACGTCAAAATATCCAACGCCGTCTCCCTTCCAGAAATCCTCGCTCCCGGCCATTGCCATATCCGTCAGCGCCAAATAATGCGGACAGGTCTCGGCATAAACTTTCACTCCCTCGCTCTTGGCTCTGCGAATCATTGAGACACTCTCAGCGCTACTGACATGCTGGCAATAAATCCGGGCCCCGATCCTTTTTGCCAGAAGAATATTCCTGGCCACCACAATCTCTTCTCCCAGGCTCGGCCATCCGCGCAAACCCAGCCGCGTACTCCAGTACCCCGCGTGCATCACTCCGTCGCTGGTCGCGCTCGTATCCTGACAGTGATCCATTATGAGAAGATCAAAGAGCTGGGCATATTCCACCGCCCTCCTCATGAGGTCGTTATTCTGAATGCAGCGTCCGTCATCGGTAATGGCCACCACTCCGGCGCTCTTTAAACCGCCAATGGGCGCCATCTCTTCCCCTTCAAGTCCCTTGCTGATCGCTCCGGCTATGAACACATTTACACACGCCTCCTTGCGGCAGCGCTCCGTCACAAAAGCGACCGTACTCGGAGTATCAATCACCGGCTGGGTATTGGGCATACATACGACACTGGTAAAACCGCCCCAGGCAGCAGCAGCCGTACCGGTCTTGATCGTTTCCTTGGCGCATTGGCCCGGCTCGCGCAAGTGAACGTGCATATCGATTAATCCGGGACAAACCACCTTGCCCCTGAGGTTGATCCGCTCTGCCCCGGCGGCCTTCTCTGACGGGATCTTTTCACCCACCGCCGCAATCTTATCCTCGGCGATCAGCAGCTCTCCCTTCATATCCAGCCCGTTGGCAGGATCCACTATTCTTGCATCTTGAAGCAACACCAAGCCCATACGCTTACACTAACGATTTGCCCCACCGGACTCAATCCTAATCTTACAACGAATAAGACCTGCCATCCGCTTGGACAACAGGTCTTATCTCTCAAAACCTCACCGCGGCCGCTCTCCTTGAAAAGCGAACCGCAAAGATACAAAATTTATTCCACGACTTCGTTGATATCAATCGTCATCTGAAGAGCGATTCTCTTATCAATCTCGCTGGCCAGAGGAATGTTGGTTCCACCACGCTTGGAACGCACCTGCGTGGTCACCTTCACATTGCCTTCAGCGTCTTCCACCTTCACATAAACCGTATTGGTATCAACCTTGCCTTGCAGTGTCAGGGTAATCGTATTCTCTCCGTAGAGATTGCCCATCGCAGCCAGCACCTTCTTGGCAGATTGAAACGCTATCGCCGTGGTAACAGGCGCTTCATAGGTACTCACGATCTTATCATTGACCATCGGGTTACCCATCTTCTTGCCGCCGTCAACCGTTCCCACGCAGCCAGCCAGAATCGCAGCGAAACAAAACACTGCCATCGTTTTCAAAAACATTCTTATCGTCATCATAGAGAGTTACTTTCTTTTAATTTAAAAATTCCTACTGTTAGGGCTTCTAACGATTCCCCTTCCGCACCATCAGAACAGGAAACATGCTTTCTGTCAAGCTCCTCCTGTTTATCTACCCCTTTAAAGAGATACTAATTTACTAGTTCAGCTTGATGCACCCGGAGGATATCAAGGCCATTCCAATAATAAATAACGCAAAAATAATCTTCATATTCTTTTTTCAACGGTCCACTTGGGCGGCAACAACAAACCGCCCCGCTCTTGATATTGGCCGGGCGTTACACCGCCGGTAACAGCCTCCGTTACCCCCATTCGGTCTCACCTAGTCTATCACAATGCACCCCGAGGAAATCAGGGCCAGTGCACAAATAAATAAGGCAAAAATAATCTTCATATTGTTATCTTGAAGAGCTCACCCGGTGATTGCCCCTACGCATAACGGCAACAACCAAATTACTCTGCTCTGCCGTAAGCATGAGACACCCACGGCCTCTTCATGTCAAGCTTGAACGAAGGTAAATAAAACAAAATCGTTTTCAAATACCCGCCTGCCAAACCTATTGCACCGGAGGCAAAAAGTATACTTTCCCCGGCTCAATCTGGACCGTGCTGTTCAGCTCCAGACCGTTCAGGCTCACTTCCACCTTTCGGGAGTGCGTCTCACTGAAAAACCGGAGAAATCCCAACCAATCCATCGGCATTTGATACTGAACCAGACGGCTCCGATCAATTTTGGCCAGACGTTGCGCAGCGGCAATCGCCTCTTCCTCTCCGCCCAGCTCATCGACCATTCCTACCTGATAAGCCTCGTTGCCCAAGAGAATCCGTCCGTCCGCATACTCCTCCCAGTTCTCAGCCAGGGAACGTGCTCCTTCAAGCTCCTTCCGTGATTCCTGGGCTCTGCCCTCTTTCACGACGTTTTTGAAGCGCGCGAACATCTTATCTATAAGGTTCTGCATCATGGCCTTTTCATCCGAAGTGATATCCTCTTCCTTGCGGGTCGGGCTCATCATATCTTTGAGGCGTCCGCTCTTGTAGACCATCGGCTTCACCCCAACCTTGTCGAGCAGCTCGCGGTAATTATACGAACTGGAAATCACCCCGATACTCCCCACAACCGACATCTCATGCGCAACGACCCATTGACAGGGCGCGCTCACGTAGTATCCGCCCGAAGCCCCCATGCTGTTAATCCAGGCGACAACCGGCTTATTACAGGTCTTGTGAAATTTCTGAATCTGCGCCGCAATCAGATCACAGGCAAACGCCTCTCCGCCGGGCGAATCCACACGCAGAATCACCGCGCGCACCTTGGAATCTTCCCCGGCCTTCTTGAGCTGCTTTTCGATCAGCCCCGGGCTGATGCTCATTTTGCTCGCATAGCGGTTGCCCGTGTCATAGATCACACCGCTCACGTCTATCAGAAGAATCTTGTTGCTCGTATCTTCTTTCTTGTCCCAGCGAAGAACGACCTCCATAAAATCTCCCGAAGCATCATAATAGGTATGGTTCCCGGAGTTCGTCTCCATACCATCTAACATAGACCGTAAGTTCTGGCCCAATTCACCCACAACCAGCAGTAAGGTGGCGCAGCCGCCCAGGAAGCAGACAATGAGCGCAATCCAAAACCACTTCCAACCCGTGCCCTTCACTCTCACCCTTGTCTCGACAACCTGTGGCGTAACAACAGGCGATGACGCATGTACAGGAGGTTCTTCACTCATAATTGTATATTCTTAATTGATTGTTTCTGTCAAACTCTCTATTTTTTCACGGCGCTCCCCACCGCATCCTCAATGCAGGCCAATCCATTGGCCTTGAGAAGGTTTTGCAGCCCAAGATTAATTTTCCTGACCACCAGCGGTCCTTCATAAACCAGACTGGTAAATATCTGCAGAAGAGAGGCTCCGTGGGTGATCTTCTCCCAGGCATCCTCTGCGCTAAAAACCCCGCCCGAGCCGATAATGGGGATTTTCCCTTCGGTCCGCTGATAGAGGAATTTTATCACCTCTGTGCTCCGCGCCCGAAGCGGTTTGCCGCTCAACCCGCCGCTTTCGGCATAGACCTTCGCCAATTTGGGCTGATCGCTCTTCGGCCGGGTGATGGTCGTATTGGTCGCCACAATCCCGGCAATTTCCAGCTTCGGAATCAATTCGACGATATCCTCCAGCGCCTCGAAAGTCAGGTCCGGCGCCACCTTGAGCAAAATCGGTTTAGCTTTCCCGTGGCCCTTATGGTTTACCCCCTGCAACTGCGAGAATATCGCCTTAAGCGCATCCTTATCCTGCAATTTCCTCAGATTCGGCGTATTGGGAGAGCTCACGTTCACCACGAAAAAATCCGCCAGATCCTTCAGCTCCCTGAAAGAACTCGCATAATCCTGCGGCGCATCCTCTAATGCCGTTTTCTTGGATTTACCCAGATTGATCCCCACCGGATGCCCGGGCCAGCGTCCCTTTTCTTTGCACCGGGTGAGCACCTCCGAGAGCTTCCTGGCTCCCTCATTGTTAAAACCCATCCGGTTGACGATGCCCTCATCGGCAATCGCCCGGAAAACGCGTGGCGGCGGATTCCCCGGCTGACCATACCAGGTCACGGCACCCACTTCGCTGAAACCCAGTCCCATGGATTCCCAGGCCCTCAAGGCAATTCCCGCCTTGTCCATCCCAGCGGCCAACCCGATAGGATTAGGGAACTTCTGCCCGAAAAGTGTAACCGGCAACTCCGGAGATTTACACACAGAACGCATCATGCCCGAAAGTGGAGCCGATGCGCTCACCCATTCCAGCCCCTTGAGCGTCATATTATGAACAAACTCAGGATCAAAAGCGAATAAGACCGGTCTCGCCAAATGTTTATAACACCATGCCAACATGCTCAATTTTCTCCAATTTCTTTCTAACTTTCCCCATTACCGTTCACCCGCTTATCGTACACCTTCACCGATACGCCCTCTTGCAGAACCAGCGAATGCGACGGCACGCTCTCCGTCAGGTATACGTTGCCGCCGATCGTGCTCCGCTCTCCGATCACCGTGTCTCCTCCCAGAATGGTCGCCCCGGGATAAATCGTCACATGGTCATGAATCGTCGGATGCCGGATGACTCCCCTCAGCTTCTGCCCCGCAGCCGTGGATTTGGCCCCCAGAGTCACTCCGTGATACATTTTCACATGGTTGCCGATTCTGCAGGTCTCTCCCACGACCGTTCCCGTGCCGTGATCTATGAAAAAATGAGTACCGATGCAAGCCCCCGGGTGAATATCAATACCCGTGCGCGAATGCGCCCACTCCGTCATCAGCCGCGGGATTACCCCCACCTTCATCCGGTAAAGCACATGCGCCATCCTTTGAACCGCGATGGCCTCAATGAAAGGATACGCCACGATCACCTCTTCACGGCTGGGCGCCGCCGGGTCACCGACAAAAGCCGCCTCGGCATCCGTCTCCAGTAAATCCCGGATGGTGGCGAAATGCGATAAAAACAGCGATACGATCTCGGTGGCCGCCTTCTCCAGGTCAACGTCCCGGTACTCCTCCGCCGGACAAAAATCCAGACTCTTGAAAACCTCTTCCTCCAGACGCGCACTCACCGAGCCGGCCAGAGTCTGCGTCCGATACCTCAAGCTCTGCATCGCCACAGGGTACCCCTCGAAAAAGCCGGGCAATAACAGATGCAGCAGGTCTTCTGTTATTTGAGCCACTCCGGCCTTTGAGGGCAAATTCGCCCCGTCAACGTTGTTAATAATTCCGGTCTTTGTGTAGGACTCCAGGAGCCCATCTACAAAAGGTTTCAAAGCATCACTCATGCTGAGGGCTATTATCTTCTTTTCTTCTCCACCGTGCAAGAAAAGTCACTGCCAAACATAAAGAATTGCAAGCGCTTCCCGAGCGTGAAGCGGAAAACTCCAGGTCCACGGAAACCAAAAACCGGGGGGTAAATACTTTTTGTTTCCCTTTTACTTTGGTTTTGGCATACTGTCTGATGTCTGCGCCACCAGGCGCGTCTATTTTTCAGGAAAAAATATGCCATTAACTACAACCAAAGATTTGTTTGCCAAAGCGTTAAAGGGCAAGTATGCCCTTGGGGCATTCAATGTGAACAACATGGAGCTTGTACAGGCGATCGTTGCCGCGTGCGAAGAAGAAAAGGCTCCTCTGATTCTTCAGATTTCCAAGGGTGCCCGCAGCTATGCGAACCCGGTTTACTTGAAGAAACTCATTGAAGCTGCTGTCAGCCTCTCAAACATCCCCATCGCCGTCCATCTTGATCACGGTGATTCTTTCGAGCTCTGCAAAGAGTGTATCGATGAAGGCTTCACCAGCGTCATGATTGATGGAAGCCACCTCCCTTTCGAGGAGAATATCGCTCTGACGAAAAAAGTGGTGGAATATGCGCACGCCCACAATGCTGTGGTGGAAGGTGAGCTGGGCAAATTAGTCGGCTCTCAACATGATGAAGGCGAAGACTCCGGCGAATTCAATGCCTCCGGCGTCTATACCCGTCCTACCGAAGCCGTCGAATTTATCAAAGCCACCGGAGCTGATTCTCTGGCCGTAGCCATTGGCAACTCCCACGGTGCCTACAAGTTCACCGGTGAGCAACACCTGGACCTCGAACGCCTCAAAGCTATTAAGGCCGCTCTCATGGAGGCAGGTCTGGGCGATTTCCCGTTGGTTCTCCACGGTGCCTCTTCCGTTCCTCAACATCTGGTGCAGGAAATTAATAAGTACGGTGGCGCATTGCCCGGTGCTCAGGGTGTTCCCGAAAGCGATATCGAAGTCGCTCGCCGCACCGGTTGCACCAAGGTCAATATCGACACCGATCTGCGCCTGGCTCTGACCGCCGGCATCCGCAAGGTCTTCGCGGAAACTCCTAAGGAGTTCGATCCTCGCAAGTACCTCGGCCCCGCCAGAGAAGAAGTCAAGAAGCTCGTCCGCCACAAAGTCCGCAACGTACTTTGCTGCGCCGGTCACGCTTTTGACTAAATCGAAGTGATTTTTTAAATCCTTTTCGGGCCCTGCTTCCCTTCCCGGGACAGGGCCTCATCCTTTTCGGGTTGCTCTTCATCCCCTCTTCTTTATAATCACGGGGAACTTGAAGAGTCTCTCTTCCTGCCTTTCTGAATGCTCTTTTTCAGAAGCGCCTTGCTCTCCTGTTCTCTGGTGTCGTATGCAAAAAATTCACGTCAGCCGTAATGGAAAAGTCGAAGGACCCTATTCTCTGGAGGTCATCCAGGAAAAAATCCTCGCCAAAGAACTCTCCTCAGCCGACTGGGCCTGGTGGAAAGGCCAAAAAAATTGGGCTTCTATCAAGGACCTGCCCGGTTTGCAATTTCCTTCCGATACCACCCCGACGGATGCAGAGACCCAATCCGAACCGCTGAACCGCTCAACACCCGAAGAGGAAAAATCATCCTCTGCCGACCCATCAGACACAACCACCCGGAGTGACAAAACCGATGAGACTCCCGGCATCACCGTTCCCGATTTCCGCGTCGAACCCATCCTCTGGATTTCCGCCGGATGGTATTGGTTCAGATCTCTGGCCATCAGTGCGCTCCCAATCCATTTTCTCGCTCTTTTTCCGCTCCTGATTGTTTTCCTCGTCTCACTTTATATCCCCAATCCTCTGCTTGCTTCTCTCTGGTCCGCCCTCATGCCCGCGGTCCTGGCTCCCTGGAGCTGGATCATTATGGAGCAGTTCCGCCAGCACCCGGTCCGCATGGAAGACCTCTTCAGTGCCTACCTCAGGGCTCCACTGTCTCTGATCGGTCTGGGCATGATCAATCAGCTCCCCTTTTTGCTTCTCCTAGTCATTCCTGATGAGAAAAAAGCCGAGGCAACCGCAGTCTTTCTCTCTGCTACCGTCTCTTTTTTCCTCTTTTACTCGATGAACCTCCTCGTGGATAAAAGAACCTCTCTCCTGAATTCTCTCACTTTCAGCTTTCAGGCCGTCAATTTCCAGTTTCTCCCGATGCTCCTTTTTCTCTTCCTGATTGGGTCGGTAAGCGTCATTGGCCTTTTGCTATTCAATTTCCTGGGCGTTATTACCTTGTTGATCGCCTATGCTTCAACAATCTTCGCCTATCTCTGGGTCTTCAGCCGCGATTCTCTCCCGAATTCAGACTCCGCGCAACAAAACCGGGAGCCCGTCGATCAATAACCGCCGGAAAGCCCTCCTCATCCACAACGTTCTTTGCTCTTTCGGTCATCCTTTTGATCGAATCGGAAAATTATTTATCCGAATATCCTTTTTATATTGCTCTTCCTGCCCGCTTCTCTATAATCGCGAGTAACTTGAAGAGTCTCTCTGCCTGCCTTTTTGAAAGCGAATGGCTCTCCGGGTCTCTGATGTCGTATGCAAAATATTCACGTCAGCCGTAACGGAAAAGTCGAAGGACCCTATTCCCTGGAGGTCATCCGGGAGAAAGCCCTTGTCGGAGAACTCTCCTCTGCCGACTGGGCCTGGTGGGACGGCCAGACAAAATGGGCTTCTCTCAAAAGCCTCCCCGGATTGCGGTTTTCTTCCGAGGACACCCCGATAGATACGGAGGCTCAGCAGGCCCCCGGACCCATACCCTGTTTCGAAGAATCTCAACTCGCACGACACCACTCCCGGGAGGAAACCTCCTCATCCGACACATCAGAACAAACCGACGAGACAGACCGGACTCCCGGCATCACCGTCCCCGATTTCCGAATTGAGTGCTTCCTCTGGATTTCTGCCGGAAGGTTTTGGTTCACCCGTTTGCCCTTCAAAGCATTCTTGATCCATTTTGTTGCCTTTATCCCGGTTTTAGTACTTTTTATCTCCACATTTAAGGCTCACTTTTATTCTCTATTTGCAGGTCTCTGTTTCGCCATCTTCATACCTGCCGTCGTGGCGCCCTGGAGCTGGATCATTATGGAACAATTTCGCCGCCACCCGGTCCGAATGACGGACCTCTTCAGTGCCTACTTCAGAGCCCCTCTGTCTCTAATCGGTCTGGGTCTGATCAGTCAGTTGCCTTTTATGCTTCCTTTATTTTATCCCGACATATTAAAAGCCTCGCTAATCCTGAACCTTTTCTGGCTGATCATCCATATCTTCTTCTTCTTCTCGGCAAACCTCCTCGTGGATAAAAGAATTTCCCTCCTGAATTCAATCGCCTTCAGTTTCCAGGCCGTCAAATTTAAGTTCTTCTCAATGCTCCTTTATCTCTTCATGATAAGTCTAATAGCGGCATCCGGAACTTTCTTAACCATGTTCCTTTTCGTATTCTTACTTCCAATAGCGGATTTAATAATGGATTCCGCTCTTCCCACATTATTTTCCTCTATCTTATTCGCTATATACATCTTATTTTTCGTCTGCATTCCCACGATTTTCACCATTTTGTTTTCTTATGCTTCCAGCATCTTTGCCTATCTCTGGGTCTTCAGTCGCGACACTCTCCCGCCCCTGGATCCCGACCTGCAAAGCTGGGACTCCACCGATTCGCACCCGCCGAAAACTACTCCGAATTAAACCCATTTTTCCAGCAAGACTATTCCCGAGTCTGCTCTTGCAAAAAACACGATAAAAACCTAGAATTCAGGAACGTCGCTGGACGCTGAAGATAATGAAAAAGTATTTGATCTACGGGCCGCTTTTGGTGTTGTTATCGCTCAACCTTTTCTACGGGGCTGAACTCTATTGGTCGGCTCAGGCGCAAAGTGAGAGCGAAAGAGAATCTTCCTACCAGAGCATGGAGCTTTTCACCCGTGTCATGGAGAAAGTCCGCTCTGACTACGTCGATGGGGATAAAGTCTCCTACAACGACCTCATCCAGGGTGCTCTGAAAGGAATGCTCAGCTCTCTGGACCCCCACAGCGAGTTCATGACCGCTGAGAAATACGAAGACCTCAAAGCCGATACTGAAGGCTCCTTTGGTGGAGTCGGCATCCAGGTGGGTATCCGCGATAACTACCTCACTGCCATTGCCCCCATGGAAGATACCCCCGCATACAAGGCAGGTGTCATGCCCGGCGACCGCATCATCAAAATCGGCGCCCTCATCACCCAGAAAATGGGATTGCAGGATGCCGTCAAGGAGCTCCGCGGCGAACCCGGGACCGATGTCACCATCACCATCTCCCGACCTTCCAACGGCATGGTTAAGGAAATCACCCTCACCCGCGCCATTATCAAGGTCGATACGGTCAAAGATATCGACGGCAAACGCCAGTTCAACCTCGGCACCAATCACATCGGCTATGTCAGGCTCACTGGATTTGGAGAACAGACTGCTTCCGACCTTTCCGCTGCGATCGATCGCTTCAAAGAACAGGGCATTAAGGGCCTCATCCTCGATTTGCGCAATAACCCTGGTGGCCTCCTCAATCAAGCCGCCCTGGTCTGCGAGTTTTTCCTCCCCAACGGCCAGTTGGTTGTCTCCACTGAAGGCCGGGCCGCACCCAAAAAGATCGAGTACCATTCCCGCGGCAAGGATCAGCTTCCCGATGTCCCCATGGTCGTCCTGGTCAATACCGCCAGCGCCAGTGCCTCTGAGATCGTCTCCGGCTGTCTGCAGGATTGCAAACGCGCCGTTATTTTGGGTGAGCAAACCTTCGGCAAAGGCTCCGTCCAGAGCATTGTCGGTCTCCCCGATGGCTCCGCTCTGCGTCTGACCACGGCCAAATATTACACCCCCAGTCACAAAGTCATTCACGAGAAAGGCATCACTCCCGATATCGTCGTCCCGATGACTCCCGAGGAAGAAGAAGCCCTCTACATTCAGAAACTGGTGGGAGCTGAGGAAATCCTCAAAAATCTCGACGAGAAGAAACGCACCTTCGCCGAAAGCGTGAAGGATATCCAGCTCGAACGTGCGCAGGATCTCCTCCTGGGGATGCAGATACTCTCTCGGAAATAAGTTTATTTTCAAATGTCACGTTCGTGGATAAGCGCTTTTTCGTCTTTCCACGAACGTCTCTTTTAAAGAATAGCGGTGAAATTACTGGCACTGGAAAGCTCCTGCGATGAAACAAGCGCGGCCATTATCGAAGATGGCCGTATCCTCTCCAACGTCGTCTCCTCTCAGATCCATTTACACGCCCAGTATGGCGGCGTAGTCCCGGAGCTTGCCACCCGCGAACACCTCAAGAATCTCCCCGTTGTCACCCGTCAGGCCCTCGAAGAGGCCCACACCTCTCCGCGCCAACTTGATGCCATTGCGGCCACCCGCGGTCCGGGTCTGCCCGGTGCGCTCCTGATCGGCCTCAAAGCAGCGCAAACCATGGCCTTTGTCCTGCAGAAACCCTTTTTCGGAATCCACCACCATGAAGGCCATCTTTACTCGGCCTGGATTGAGCAGGATCTCGACGCTGCTCCCCCGGTTCCCCGGATAAATATGGAGAATTTTGAGCCCACTATCGCTCTGGTCGTCAGCGGCGGCCATACTCTCCTGGTCCATGTGGAGTCGCCCCTCAAACACTACGTCCTGGGCAGCACTTTGGATGATGCCGCCGGCGAGTGCTTCGATAAAACGGCGAAACTCCTCGGGCTCCCCTATCCGGGCGGCCCCGTCATGGATCGCCTGGCAAAAGGCGGCAATCCCGACGCTTTCGATTTTCCCCGGCCCCTTCTCAATAAACCCGGTTACGACTTCAGCTTCAGCGGCCTCAAAACCTCCGTCCGCTATTTCCTGCGCGATCACCCCGATATTGCCGAAACCGATCAGGGACTCCGCGACCTCTGCGCCAGCATCCAGAACGCCATCGTGGAAGTCCTGGTAGGCAAAGCCATCCAGGCCGCCAAGAAATTGAAAGTCCATTGCATCAGCGCCGCCGGTGGTGTCAGCGCCAATAGCCGCCTCCGCGATTCTCTTTCCCTGGCCTGTCAGCGCCGCAAAATTAAACTCCGCATGGCCACCGGCACCCTTTGCGCCGATAACGCCGGCATGATCGGCGCCCTGGCCTGGCTCAAACTCTCCCAAGGCGCTCCGGGCGATTCTCTCGACCTCGAACCTAAACCCAATTGGGAACTCCCCTCAGCATGAGCGCAAATAATAAAAAAGTTTTAATCGTTGTCGAAAATCTCCCGCTCCCGTTGGATCGCCGTGTCTGGCAGGAGTCCTGCGCCCTTAGAGATGCCGGCTACGAAGTGGCCGTTATCTGCCCCAAAATGCGCGGCTACAATACCCCCTATGAGGTCCTCGAGGGCATCCATATCTACCGCCACTGGATTTCTGACGAGGCCGGCGGCTTCCTCGGTTTCTTTGCCGAATACGCCTCCGCTCTCTGGGGCGAATTCTGGCTTACCTGGAAAGTCTGGAGCAAACACCGCTTCAAAATCATCCATCTCTGCAATCCCCCTGACCTCCTCTTTTTACTCACTCTTCCCTTCAAGCTCCTGGGCGTAAAAGTAATCTACGACGTTCACGATGTCTGGCCCGAATTCTTTGAAGCCAAGTTCGGCAAACGTGGCCTCTTCTATTGGGCTGTTCGTGCCGCCGAACGCGCCTCCCATTTCTTCGCCAATACCGTCCTGGCCACCAATGAATCGGTCAAGGAGATCGCCATGACCCGCGGCAAAAAACGCGACTCGGATGTCTTCGTCGTACGCACCGCTCCCTCCATACGGACCGCTGAAGTCAAACCCGATCCCTCGCTCAAGCACGGCCGCAAGTTCCTCGTCGGCTACGTCGGCGTGATGGGTAATGCCGATGGCGTTGGCTATCTCATTGAGGCCGCCGCCCATATCGTCAACGACCTGGGCCGCCGCGATGTCCAGTTCCTCCTGATGGGGACCGGTCCCGAATTTAACAACCTCCTCGAGATGCGCGCCCGACATAAACTGGAAGATTTCCTCGATATGCCCGGCCGCGTCTCCAATGAATTCCTCTTTACCGCCCTCCAAACCATCGACCTGGGCGCTTCCGCCGACCCCATCAATTCTTACAACAATCACTGCACCATGAACAAGGTCCTCGAATACATGGCGTTCGGCAAACCCCAAGTCATGTTCGACCTCAAAGAGGGCCGCGCCTCCGCTCAATCGGCGTCACTTTATGTCCCGGAAAATTCCGGCAAAGCGCTCGCCCGGGGCATCCTGGAGCTCCTAGATGATCCGGCACGCCGCGAGCAGATGGGTAGTGAGGGCAAAAAACGATTCACCAGCGAGCTCAACTGGGGAAAATCGGTCGAAAACCTCGTTGCCGCCTACCAGAAAACCCTCGAGTCCTGAACCTGAAAAGGCTGACCTCTCCGAACCTTTTTACCCATCCCCTGATAAGCCAAAAGGCCCCCTTACGGAGGCCCTTTTGCGTGTTGTTATGGATTAGTTATGATTACCGTTGCGGTGCCGCTCTGCGTTGAGGACGCTCTCCCGCATTCGGGCGATCTGTCCTGTTGGCAGGACCCATTCTCATTCCGCCCATACCGGTGCTGCGCATCTGACGTTGCATCTGCTCCTGATATTTCTTGTAGTTTTCCTCACCCAATATCTCTTTGAGCTTGGCTTGATTCTCGGTCTGATTCTTCTGCATCATCGCTCTGCGCTCTTCCGGCGTTAGATTCATCACCTTCTCGCGCATCCCCTGCATCTCCTTATTCCGAGTTTCGAAAAACTCCGTTAGCTGAGTCTTTTGCGTGTCGGTGAGCGTCAGCGTCCGGCTCATGGCTTCCACCTGCCGCTCGGGCGTCATCTGCATACCACCCGGCTGCGTCTGGCTAAAACGGGTCCTCATCTCCTGGAACTTCTTGTAGTTATCTTCTCCCAGGACCTTTTTGAGCTTATCCTGCTGCTCTGTACGAAGTTTCTGCTGGGCCGTCCGGCGCTCTGTAGCGCTCATCCCCTGAACCTTCGTGCGAAACTCTCTGTTTTCCTTGGCCTGAGCTTCCAGGCATGTCTTGAGCTCGCTCTTCTGCTCATCGGTCAGCTTCAACTCCCTGGAGGCTCGCTCCACCTGCTGATCAATGCTCAGAGGTCCCTGGGCCTGTGCACCGGCTCTGCCCATCATCATTCCGCGGAATTGCGGAGAAGAATAAGTCTTGTATTGCTCTTCGCTGAGGATCTCTTTCATCTTCGTATTCTGATCTTCCATCAGCTTACGCATCCCCTCTTGACGGGCCTGACCGGGCTCGAGCTTGGACATAGCCTCACTCTGCTCGTCATAAAGTGCTTTTACTTTATCCTGCTGCTCCTGGCTTAGTTTCAGCGCATCGGCCATCATCTGGGCACGTTGTTCAGAGCTCATCATACGGGGAGCTCCCATCATCTGTCCCGGTGCCATTCTCATCTGCCCCGGAGCCGACATCTGGTTCGTTCCACGCCGGGCCGGGCGATTCGCCTGCTGGGCTTGGATGTCTTGAGCGAAAAACGCACAACTGGCGACGATCGCTACGATTAGAGTTACTTTCTTCATATCTTTGTCTCTTTAAAAACTTTTACTCCTGCGAGCCCCTCTACACAATTCGTGCCAGAGCTCCCACATCGGGTAATAAACCGCTGCTCTCATAAAGTTTCTTACAATCATCAAAATATTCTAAAATAAACCGCTTTCTTGTGACACCCCTGTGACAATAATGCGACAGATGTGTGACACCTTGTCACTATTCCGCCCGGATTCTACCCCGCATTTGATACAATTCTATCCGGTATAATATTTTCTATCATCCTTTGAAGGAAATACTTATATCGATAAAATTACCCCTTGGCATTCCTCCTGCTCTTCACTCCTCGGGCGAATGTATGAGCCAGCGTGTTCAACATTCAGATCCGGAAGGGATATTATTATGGCGAAAGTTTTAGGTATTGATTTAGGTACAACCAACTCCTGTATGTCGGTGATGGAAGGTGGAGAACCGACCGTGCTGGAAAATTCAGAAGGCAAACGCACCACTCCATCGGTGGTTGCTTTCAGTAAAAATGGGGAGCGTCTGGTCGGCGAAGCCGCGAAACGTCAAGCGGTCACCAACCCCCGCAATACGATTTATTCTGTGAAGCGCTTTATGGGGCGCAAGTATGATGAAGTTAAGGACGAGCTCAAGCATATCCCCTACAAAGTCGTTCGCGCACAAAACGGCGACGTGGCTATCGAAGTAGAGATCCAGGGTGAAAAGAAAACCTTCACCCCTCCGGAAATTTCCGCGATGATCCTCTCCAAGCTCAAAAGCGATGCCGAAATGCGCCTGGGCGAAACCATCTCTCAGGCCGTTATCACCGTACCCGCCTATTTCAATGACTCTCAGCGCCAGGCTACCAAAGACGCGGGACGTATCGCAGGTCTGGAAGTCCTCCGAATCATTAACGAGCCCACCGCTGCCTCTCTGGCCTATGGCCTGGATAAAAAGAAAGACGAGAAAATCGCTGTCTATGACTTGGGCGGCGGCACCTTCGATATCTCTATCCTCGAAATCGGCGACGGTGTCTTCGAAGTAAAAGCCACCAATGGCGATACCCACCTGGGCGGTGACGACTGGGATAATGCCCTCATGGATTACATCCTCAATGAGTTCAAAACTCAGAACGGCATGGACCTCCGTAATCAGCCCGACGCCATGCAGCGCATCAAAGAGGAAGCCGAAAAAGCGAAAATCGCCCTCTCCAGCGCTCAGAGCTTCGATGTCAACCTGCCTTTCATTACTGCCGATGCCTCCGGACCCAAGCACATCCAGATGACGCTCACCCGAGCCAAGCTCGAGAGCATCTGCGACTCCCTGATCCAGAGAACCATCAACCCGGTCCACAGCTGCCTCCGCGACGCCGAGCTCAGCACCAATCAGGTCGATGAACTGGTCCTGGTCGGCGGTATGACCCGTATGCCCAGCGTAGTTGAAGCGGCCCGCAAGATTATCGGCAAACAACCTCATCAGGGAGTCAACCCCGACGAAGTCGTTTCCATCGGCGCAGCCATTCAGGGCGGTGTCCTCAAGGGCGAAGTCAAAGATGTCCTGCTTTTGGATGTTACCCCGCTTTCTCTCGGTATCGAAACCATGGGCGGTATTTTCACCAAGTTGATCGAGCGTAATACGACCATTCCGACCCGCAAATCGGAAATCTTCTCCACCGCCAGCGATAACCAGCCCGGTGTTGAAGTCCACGTCCTCCAGGGCGAGCGCCAGATGGCACGCGACAATAAAACCATTGGCCGCTTCCAGTTGACCGATATTCCTCCGGCTCCCCGTGGAGTACCTCAGATCGAAGTCACTTTTGATATCGACGCAAACGGCATCCTACATGTCGGGGCCAAGGACCTCGGCACCGGCCGCGAACAGAAGATCACGATCACTGCCAGCAGCGGTCTGACCAAGGATGAAATCGAGCGTATGCGCCGCGAGGCCGAAACCAATGCTGAGAACGATAAGAAACAGCGCGAAGAGGTCGAAGCTCGCAACGAGGCCGATAGCTCCGTCTATCGCACCGAGAAGATGCTCAAGGAAAACGGTGATAAACTCCCCGGCAACGACAAGGCCGAAATCGAAGCAGCCCTCAATCAGGTCAAAGAAGCCCTGAAAGGCTCCGATACTGAGGCCATCAAGTCCGCCGGTGAAAAACTCACCGCCGCCTGGAACAAAGTCTCCGAGCAGCTCTACAAAGCCGCTCAGGCCCAGCAGCAATCCGCCTCCGCTCAGCAGCAGCAACAACAGCAGCAGAGTGAACCGGACTCCGGTACTCAATCCGGAGCTAAGCCCTCTGATGGCGATGTGATCGATGCTGAAATCGTAGACGATAATAAGAAATAATTTTTAGGCTCGGGCAAGGCTGAGCCACGAGTGTGACTCTCCAGTTCCTTGCCCGGCTTCCTAACTAATTCCCTGTCTGCTTTCGAGAGGATGGGGGCACAACAAAAAAGAGAAATAAGATATATGGCAACTAAAATTAAACCTCTCGGTGATCGCGTCCTGGTGGAGCAAGCCGAAGAAAAAGAAGTCAAGCGGGGTGGAATCATTATCCCTGATACCGCTAAGGAAAAACCGATGGAAGCCGTTGTGGTCGCCCTCGGAACCGGAAAAACTGATGAGGATGGCAAGAAAGTCGCATTCGAAGTCAAAGTTGGGGATCGCGTTCTGATCAGCAAATATGGCGGAACCGAAATCAAACTCGATGGCAAAGAATACAAGGTCCTCAACTCAGACGATATCTTGGCCGTTATTCAATAATTTTAATTTAATAGATAAAGGAAAAAACTAATTATGGCAGCAAAACAACTGTTATTTGAAGAAAGCGCACGCCAGGCCCTCCTGCGCGGCGTTCAAACGCTCACACGTGCCGTCAGCGCGACCCTCGGTCCCAAAGGCCGCAACGTCGTCATTGACAAAAAATTTGGATCTCCCTCGATCACCAAGGACGGCGTCGCCGTTGCCAAGGAAGTCGAATTGAAGTGCCCCTACGAAAACATGGGCGCAGCCATGGTCCGCGAAGTCGCCAGCAAAACCAGTGACGCAGCCGGTGATGGTACCACCACCGCAACCGTTCTGGCCGAGGCCGTCTTCCGCGCCGGTATGAAGCATGTCACCAGCGGTGCAAACCCGATCAGCATCCAACGCGGTATCCAGAAGACCGTCGAAGTTGCCATCGATCAGCTGGCCAAGATCGCTAAGAAAGTCAAAGATAAGGAAGAGATCAAGCAGGTCGCTACCGTCTCCGCCAACTGGGATACCACCATCGGCGAAATCATTGCTGACGCTATGGACAAAGTCGGCAAGGACGGCACCATCACAGTCGAAGAGGCCAAGAGCATCGAAACCAGCCTCGAGGTTGTCGAAGGTATGCAGTTCGATAAAGGTTACCTCTCTCCCTATTTCGTGACCGATGCCGAAACCATGGAAGTCAAGATGAGCGATCCTTATGTCCTCATCTACGAAAAGAAGATCAGCAGCCTCAAGGATATCCTGCCGGTTCTCGAAAAGGTCGCCAAGGTCGGTAAGCAACTTCTCATCATCTCCGAAGAGGTCGAAGGCGAAGCCCTCGCTACCCTCGTCGTCAATAAGCTCCGTGGCATCCTCAATGCCTGCGCCGTCAAGGCCCCTGGCTTTGGTGATCGCCGCAAAGCGATGCTCGAAGATATCGCCATCCTCACCGGTGGTAAGTGCATCACTGAAGACCTCGGTCTCAAACTCGAAAACATCGAGCTCACGGACCTCGGCCGCGCCAAATCCATCGTCGTTGACAAGGATAACACCACCATCGTCGAAGGTTACGGCAAGACCGCTGATATCCAGGGCCGCGTCAATCAGATCCGCCGTCAGATCGAGGAAACGACCTCCGATTACGACCGCGAAAAACTCCAGGAACGCCTGGCCAAGCTCGCCGGCGGTGTGGCCGTCATCAATGTCGGTGCCACCACTGAAAGCGAAATGAAAGAGAAGAAAGCCCGCGTCGAAGACGCTCTCCACGCAACCCGCGCTGCCGTCGAAGAAGGCATCGTCCCTGGTGGTGGTGTCGCTCTCCTGCGCTGCTTGCCTGCTCTCGAAGCCCTCAAACTCGAAGGTGATGAGCAGATCGGTGCCGAAATCGTCAAACGCGCAATCGAAGAGCCCCTCCGCGCCCTGGCTACCAATGCCGGCGTAGATGGTTCTCTCATCGTCCAGGAAGTCCGCAAACGTAAGGGCAACGAAGGCTACAACGTAGCCACGGGCAATTACGAAGACCTCGTCAAAGCCGGTGTTGTTGATCCCAAGAAGGTCACCCGCACCGCTCTGCAGAATGCCTCCTCTATCGCGGCTCTGCTCCTGACGACCGAGTGCGTCATTACTGAACTTCCTGAAAAGAAGGAAGCCCCGATGCCCAACCCTGAGATGGGCGGCATGGGTGGTATGGGCGGTTACTAAATCGACCTCACTCTTTCTCGTATGAGAACCGACGGATTCACTTCCGCCCCCTCTCATACTGAATGATTCAAAGACCGGTATCTTTCATAAGGTACCGGTCTCTTGTTTTCCTCTGCCCATCCGATTCTCCCCTTCCAAATAATCTGTGCAAATCTGCGTAATCTGCGGATAAAAAGTTTGCATAACCTCAAAAATCATCCACAATGCCGTGTGGAATATTATTGTGTAAATGTGGAGACCTGATTCAGCGGCAACTTATGGGGACACAGCCATCCCAACAGACTTGAACTGACAAAGATCGAACTGGGATATTGGAATATTAATACAACTAAAGACATGAAACTAAAAACTACCCTACTCGTTTGTTTTGCATGTGTTTTGACTGGCTTATCTATTTTCTGGCAAGGAGTAATTCAGCATAAACGCTCCATGAACCTGCGAGTGGCTGATATGACGATGCTGCTTGACGCCTATAACCTTTTTTCACAAACAAACTCGAGTCCCCCACTAATGAGCGATCTTTGTTCTGTCCTCTCTCAACAAGGCAAAGTTTTGAACAACCCAATTGCAATAGATACAAATTTGCCCTGTTATCACGTTGTACCTAAAACGAATATATTAGGAGAAACCCATCCCGATGCTATCCTGATTGAAGAAACAGACAATATTGCTGATGAAAATTTGAGATTCAGAGGGTATGGAGATGGAAGCATCCAGTCATTCAAATCCCACTAATTTTCCTCGATAAAAAAATATATTCGGATCAACACCTTTGTACTATCCCGCATCCGAAGGATACACATCCTCGAGTTATGCAAATGCATTCTGTCTTCTCATAAGGGTATGTCTTCTCACAGGTGTAAATCGTTTTCCACCGCATCCGCCAGGATGCGCATTCTTAAGGTATGCGGAGCATACCCATAACATAGCCCGGGGTCGCAGACCCCGGGTAAGACATCCCCCCTCAATCTTCCACGACCCCGTAGGGGTCGCATCCGTCTGCAACGGATTCATGCCCATCAGTCTCCATGCCCATCAGTCTCCATGCCCATCTGTCTCCGTGCCCGGAGGGCACACGCCTCGGCGAGGCGAATGTGCATAACCGTAGGTGCGGCTCCCGGAGGGAGACGTACCTACGGAGGATACCACCCATCCACGCCACCGCCTGAAGGGCGGTACTTCGCGACTTAAAATAAGAAAGAAGATGAGTCTGCAAAAAATCCGTACCCGACGGGCACACACCTCAATTTTCGGGTCGCATCCGCCTATTCCCATAAAAAAATCTGTGCAAATCTGCGTAATCTGCGGTTAAAAACTTCCTCATCTGCGGATAAAAAGTTTGCAAAACATCAAAAATCTTCCACAATGCCGTGTGGAACTTGTTATGTAAATGTTGAAGCCCCCTCATAAACTCGCTACCCGAAATGAATACAGTCCCTGCAGGGAGGTTTCCTGTTCGGTGCCCCCTGCCATAGGGATATTTTTCCCCGATATGGAGACAATTAATACACTGAGAATATGAAGTTCATCATTAAAACAACGCTTTTAAGCGGCTTTACGGGAGCTGTTTGGTTTATGGTGTTTGCTTTCGTTGGCCTTGCTTTTAATGTGTATGCGCCTAGTCTTGTCGCTTTTCCATTTTATTGGATTTTAACGGTCTTCATAGATACCTTTTACCTTGATTATGATACTATAACTGCCATGGCAATTGTTTCTTTGCCGTATTTTCCAGGTCTTATTTATGGATTGATAGCTGGTTTTCTCTTTTCTCTGTTTTGGAGTCGCACCCCTGAGCATAAAAGAAAAGAATATAAATTCCTTTCCTCACTGAAACACAGGATTCACCCTTTTTTGTCCTATTGCCTCTTCCTGGGTGAGGGTTCCTTGTGTATAGTCACTCTTTCTTTGCCTTTATTCATCCTACACCTCATACTTACCCACATTTTTCACATAGGGTTATTCTTCTTTACGGTCATAACCTCTCTAATCATGCTGATAATGAGTGCATTGCTGAGCGCTGTTTCGGCATGGCTTGTACGCAAGTGCGAAGTATATAGTGCCGTCGAACATAAGAGGCTTTCTCTTAGCGAAGGAAAAGAACCTGAAAATTCCCCTTTATTGGAAGAAGAACAACAAATTCCACTGAGTGTAGGCGTTACGATGTTCTTGGGAGGACTTGAAGCGGTAGCATTGGCACTCTATATGCTCGTGTTGATGGTGCCTCTGCTGCTTATCATACTTAAAATCTTGGTTACTGTTGTTCTCATGTTTTTGGATCACCCACTAGTATCGGATAAAGTATGAATCGCCTATCGACATCACAAAATAACTCGCTTAGAATGAACCCAACAAACAAAAGGTTTAGATAAATGAAAAATATTAAAAAGATTAT
Organism: Verrucomicrobiota bacterium; assembly: GCA_023230105.1. Classification (GTDB taxonomy): domain Bacteria; phylum Verrucomicrobiota; class Verrucomicrobiia; order Limisphaerales; family UBA1412; genus UBA1412. The sequence continues at coordinate 17,149 of JALNXY010000014.1, read as the reverse complement.
ATTAACTTCTTTTCTTATTTTAATTAATTGTTTTATAATACTCTTCATATTATTACCTTCTATAGATATACCTAAATATAAGAATTACTATATACTTACAGAAGTTAATTTAAAACAAATCGATTTATCTGTTCAAAATATTGAGCAGATAGAAAATAATAAGATTGATTTTATAATTAAAAATGGATATAATATAGAATTACCACTCAGAGATAAGTTCTTTATTTTAATAAAAAAAGAATTTGGAGACGATATTGATATACCAACTTTTTATGAAAAATTCACAAAAGATGGCTGGGGGACACCACTCAATCTGGATTATACGACTAACCTGACCGGGCTTTCAGAATCTCTTTCTAATGCTCTAAGTAAATTCTCGATTGTTGTCTGGTCCAGTGGTCCCAACAAAATAGATGAAAGATATCTCGGCGATGATATTCCCTGGGTTGACTCCCGTGAGTAGCCCCCCACGAGTATTAAGCAGGTGAAAAACGAAGCGTTAGAACCCGAAAAGAATGAAAACCGGGGGTTTCCCGCCGCATCCCGTCTTGCACGACTTTCTTTTTGACAAATAGCCTTTTCTGGGGCAGTCTCCCATGGTACTGATGGTTCCTCAGCCGGTCGCAGCAGACGGAACTTTCCAGAGAATAACAACTTAGAAACAGAGATCCTTAAGAATAGTCGAATGAAAATTTCCACCAGGGGAAGATATGGTTTGCGCATTCTGCTCGACTTGGCACTCTTCGACTCCGAGAAGCCAAGGCTCATCCGCGATATCGCCCAATCCCAAAAAATTTCAGAAAAGTATGTCAGCCGCCTGATTATCGATCTGCGCCGTGCCAGCATGGTCCGCTCCATCCGCGGGGCCAAGGGCGGATTCAAAATCTTCAAAAAACCGGCCGAGATCACCCTGCTGGATGTCGTTGAGGTCATGGAGGGCCCCCTGTCCATCGTGGGCTGTGTCGCTCTGCCGGAGAAATGTACGAGCTCGACCCTCTGCTCCACACGTCAGATCTGGGATAAGGTCAACTCGGATATCCGCGAAAGTCTGCGCAAATTCACCCTTCAAGACGTGATGGATTGCCACAACCGGCAAAATGCCCAAAAAGGGATCATCGATTATTGCATCTGAAATCGGCTCCGCAATTCTCCCCGGCTCATGCTTCAAACGCCTCCTCATACCAAGCGCCTCTTCCTGGCTCTGGAATTATCGGAAGACTTCAAAACCGCACTCCTGGCTTCCCCGGTCCCGATCCGCAATTCCAGAATGACCGCTCCCGATAAGCTCCACCTGACCCTCCGCTTCCTGGGCAATATCCCCCCGCTGGAAGAGGAGAAAATAATCGCCGCCTGCCGTGAAATTCCCCTGAAAGCGCCCATCCCCCTGCACCCCGAGGGCTTTGGCGCCTTCCCCAGCCTCAAAAAAGCATCCAGCTTTCATCTGAAGTTAAAACCGCTGCCAGCCCTGACCGGGCTCAAAAACCTCCTGGATGAAAAACTCGAGCTCGCCCTCGGACTCCCTCGCGAAAATGACTATCAGCCCCATATCACCCTTTGCCGGATGAAGCGCTCTCCGGGAGAATCAGATTTAAAAGCGCTCGAAACCTGGACCCATTCTCAACACCCGCCGCAAACCCTGGCCCGTTCTCTGACCCTCTTTCACAGCCAGCAGCTCCCGGGGGAACCGCTGAGCCATATTCCCCTTTTCCAAACTCCCCTTCCCTGAGCCCGGTGCCGAAACCTCACGCAAAGCGCCTGAACCCTCTCTTTTTTAAAATTTAGAACATCTTCTCTATAAATGACTTGTAGGATTCCTCAAAAAATAGAAGCCGCCTCTCAAACATCCTCGCATTTATATTGACAAAAATTGAAAATTGAGATATATCTATATATCTTGATGCGTCAATACGTCATCAACACTGAACTAGTTTATGAGCAGCAGATACCTGTTTTCTTCTGAGTCCGTTGGAGAAGGCCACCCTGATAAAGTGAGCGATACTATCTCCGATGCCATCCTGGACGCCTGCATCGCGCAGGATCCCATGAGCCGTGTCGCCTGTGAAACCTTTGTCAAAAGCAATATGGTCGTCGTAGGTGGCGAAATCACTACCCAAGCCAAATTCGATTATAACGACATCATTCGCGATGCCATCCGCAAGATCGGTTACGTCAATGATGACGATATCTTCCACGCCGACAAGGTCTTTATCATTAACGCCATCACCAAACAAAGCCCCGATATTGCCCAGGGCGTCGATGAGCGTGCTGCAGAAGGCAAAGATACCGCGGAAATGGGCGCCGGAGATCAAGGCCTCATGTTCGGTTTTGCCTGCGACGAAACCCCGGAGCTCATGCCGGCCCCGATTATGTATGCCCACCTTCTGGGCCGCCAGCTGACCCAGCTGCGCAAAACCGGCAAGGCTCTCTGGCTGAGACCCGATGCAAAATCCCAGGTCACCGTCGAATACGTTGATAAAAAGCCGGTCCGCATCTCCAATGTCGTTATCTCCACTCAGCACTCCGCCGAGGTGGATAACAAAACCATTCGGGATTTCATCCGAGGGGAGCTGATCTTGAAGACACTGCCCGCACACTTGATCGATGCGAAAACCCAGATTCTGATTAACCCGACAGGCCGTTTCGTCGTAGGCGGTCCTCAGGGAGATTGTGGTGTTACGGGCCGCAAAATCATCGTCGATACCTATGGCGGCATGGGCCGTCACGGCGGCGGTGCCTTCAGCGGTAAGGACCCCAGCAAAGTGGACCGCAGCGCCGCCTACATGGGTCGCTACGTTGCCAAGAATGTCGTTGCTGCCGGTCTGGCCACCCGTTGCGAAATCCAGTTTGCCTACGCGATCGGTCACCCCTATCCGGTTTCCGTCAATGTCGATACCTTTGGCACAGGCCAGCTCAGCGAAGAGGCGATCACCCGCAAAGTTTGCGAAGTCTTTGATTTCAGACCCGCGGCCATCCTCAAGCAACTCAATTTGAGACGCCCCATCTACAGCAAAACGACAAACTACGGCCACTTCGGCAAAGTCGACAATACGGCCGAAATCACCTGGGAAGCCACCGATAAGGTCGCTGAACTCCAGAAAATCTAAAGAGAATACCGAGAAGATAATAAATTTTATGTCAACGAAATGCCCAACGTTTTGCACCAAGAAAGAAACCGTGCAGGATTATAAAGTAGCCGATATCTCCCTGGCCGAATGGGGCCGCAATGAGATCAAGATGGCCGAGAACGAAATGCCCGGCCTGATGGCTCTGCGTGCCGAATATGGAGAGGCCAAGCCCCTGACCGGCGCACAAATCGCAGGCTGCCTGCACATGACCATTGAGACCGCTGTCTTGATCGAAACCCTCGTCCACCTGGGCGCACAGGTTCGCTGGTCCAGCTGCAACATCTTTTCCACCCAGAATCAGGCCGCCGCGGCGATCGCTGCCAGAGGCATCCCTGTCTTCGCATGGAAAGGTGAAACGCTCGAGGAATACGATTGGTGTATTGAGCAGACCCTCCGCTGGCCCGATGGCTCCCAGCTCAATATGATCCTGGATGACGGCGGCGATTTGACCAATGCCGTCCATGATAAATTTACCGACCTCCTTCCCGGTATCTGCGGCCTCTCTGAAGAGACCACCACCGGCGTCCACCGCCTGGCTCAGCGCGAAAAAAACGGCACCCTCAAGGTCACCGCTTTCAACGTCAACGACTCCTGCACCAAGAGCAAGTTCGACAACCTCTACGGCTGCCGTGAATCCTTCCTGGATGGTGTCAAGCGTGCCACCGATGTCATGATCGCCGGCAAGATCGTTGTCGTCGCCGGTTATGGCGATGTGGGTAAGGGCTGCTCCCAGAGCGCCCGCGGAATGGGTGCCCGTGTTCTCGTAACTGAGATCGACCCCATCAACGCGCTCCAGGCCGCCATGGAAGGCTTTGAAGTCGTCCTCATGGATGAAGCCTGCAAAGTGGGCGATGTCTTCGTGACCACCACCGGCAACGTCGACGTCATCACCCGCTCTCACATGGACAACATGAAGAGCGACGCCATCGTCTGCAATATCGGCCACTTCGATTCTGAAATCGATATCAAGTCCGTTTTCACCGATCCCGCTCTTAAACGGGTCGAGATCAAACCGCAGGTCGATATGATCGTTTGGCCCAATGGCAAGCGCCTCTTCGTTCTGGCGGAAGGCCGCCTGGTCAACCTCGGTTGCGCCAGCGGACACCCCAGCTTTGTCATGAGCGCCAGCTTCACCAACCAGATCCTGGCTCAGATCGAAATGTGGCAGAACCGCAATTCAGGCAAGTACGGCAAGAAGGTCTATATCCTGCCCAAAGTTCTGGATGAGAAGGTCGCCCGCCTCCACCTGGGCAAGCTCGGTGTGAAACTGACGAAGTTAACCTCGAAACAATCCGATTACCTCGGAGTCCCGGTCGAAGGACCTTTCAAGGCCGATAATTACCGGTACTAGGATTTTATCCCGAACCTATAAACGAAAAAGAGCCGCAGATTTCTGCGGTTCTTTTTTTCGAACGATTCCAATAAAAAACCCGGGCTGACCCGGGTTTTCCAATTTCTATCTAAAGGAAAATACTATTCCTCGCTCGGCTTCTTCCAATTGCGCTTGGGCGGCTTGACAACCATACCCTTCTTGATCGCCTTGGCAGTCACAAGGATATAACGAACTTCTCCGTCCACCAGCGCGCGAACACGATGGAGGTTGGGAAGGAAACGACGCTTGGTAATGGCAGTCACGTGCTGACCAATACCACCTTTTTTCTTCGCTTTACCACTGCGCCATATAATGCTCCCTTTAATGGGCCGCTTTCCTGTTAATTCACAAATACGTGACATACTCTTATCTTATCTCTCTACTCCGCCTCTATCTCTAAAATAGAGAGCAGATATTTTATATTACATCGGAACCATGTCAAGAGCGTAATGCGCTAAATCTCGACCCACTACACTCTGGGCAATCCCTTTAGCACATCCTCCGCCAATTCCGGCTTGTTCATTATCTCGAGGTGGACACCGTCCACTCCCTCGCTCATTAAATCTTGAATTTGATGGATGGCGTATTCAACGCCAGCGCGATACATATCCTGGTCGGATTCTCCGTACTTGTCAAGCATGATCAATACATCCGGCGGCATCGACGCACCGCACAGACTCAAAATCCTCCGAATCTGACGACTGTTGAAAATCGGCATGATTCCCGGAACAATCGGTACCTTCACCCCCATCTTCCTCACCGTGTCGCGGAAGTGGTAGAAAAGCCGGTTATCGTAAAAAAGCTGCGTGATGAGCACATCCACGCCGCAATCTACCTTCCTCTTCAGGTTTTCCCAGTCCTTATCAATATAGCGGCAACCGCGATGCCCCTCTGCATACGCCGCCGCGGCAATCCCGAAATTTCCCTTCTGCCGGATATACTCGATGAGGTCCGAGGCGTACTTGAATTCGCCCCTCAAAAAATCAAAGTCAGGCTGGTTCCGGGGCGGGTCCCCTCTCAGGGCCAGAATATTCGATATCCCGTTTTCCTTCAGATCCGCCAGAATCCGGTCCATTTCGCTGCGAGTCTGCCCCACACACGTCAGATGCGCAACCGATTCAACCCCATGTTCCCTTTTGATTCGTGAAGCGATTTCAATGGTCCTGTCCCGGGAACTTCCTCCGGCCCCGTAGGTGACGCTGATAAAACTCGGCGAATATTCCTTCAGGTTTCCGATCAGGCCCATGACGTTTTCCAACGGGACTTCCGGCTTGGGCGGGAACACTTCAAAGGACAGAATAGGAACCGTGGATTTATATATTTCTGAAAGCTTCATCTCTTCTGAATCTCCGGCGGTGAAGGATACGAAAACGCATCCTCTACAGCACTTAAGCTGAAGTAGAGGATGCGTTATTTCAGCGCTTTTGTCGAGTCACAAAAGTCGCCGTGCTCAAAGCCTGTCTGCTCTAGACACGCTTCATCTTCTTGAGACCTTCAAAGCAACGGCGGACATCGTTGATGGAGGCTTCCGGGTTGGCTCCCTTTTCGCTTTCAACGATGTAATACTCCGTCACCTTGTTCTCTTCGCAAAGCTTGAAGACTTCGGCCCACTTCACATCTCCCTCACCGATGGCAGAATCGTTCTTGCCGCCGTGCTCCTTGAGGTGAATGGTACGACCGCGCTTCGGATATGCCTTCAGGACCGCTATCGGGTCGGCTCCTCCGGCCAGGCAGTTGGAGGTATCCAGCTGCATCACCACGTCGTCCACAGTGCCGCCGAAGAAAATATCCCAGGCTCTCTTGTCGCCAAATTTCTCGAAATCGTGTGCATGTGCATGGTAACCGACATACATTCTCTTGTCGCCCACCTTTTCTTTGGCAACAATTTCAGACATCCGGTTGAACTCGTCAGCCAGTGCCTTCCATTCATCCGCATTGCGGGCCTGCATCCAGGGGCAGATCAGGTATCTGTTGCCCAGAATCTGGTTAAATTCAATCGCCTTCTTGAGCTCGTCGCCCCGAAGCGTATCCAATCCCGTGTGAGTTCCGTAGCATTTCAGACCTTCGTCATCCATCATCTGGCGAAGCTCTTTAGCCGTTTTGCCGTAATATCCGGCATATTCCACACCCGAATAGCCGATCTTCTTGATCGTCTTCAAAGTCCCGGGCAGATCTTTAGAGCATGCCTCGCGTACCGAGTAAAGCTGTACTCCCACAGGAATCTTCTTGCCGGCCGCTTCCTCCGCAAAAGCCAAACGGGATGTCAATGCCATCGCCACAGCACCGCTGATACCCAGACGAAGAAAATCTCTGCGCGTGCAGGCTCCGTGATTCAAAGTATTTGAAAAACTCATATTCTCTATTCTTTCTTATTGGGAACCTCTTCTGGGGCTTCAAGATGCACTCTTGCCCTTGACTCCCGGAAAATTTTCCCATCTCTCAAAGGGCTTCATTCTATTTAAGCTCCTCCCTGAAGTCGAGCCCCAGTTGAACTTTTTTGAGATTTCTATTCAAGACACACAAATATGTCTTACTCCAAGCCCAATTATCTCCACAATGCAACCAGTAGTCACCCGCCACTCCCCACTCACTCCAACACGGCGATGAGAGGCTCTGTCCGCTCCGGTAAAGTAGAGTAGCCTTCGAAACCGTTCTTGAGGGGCAGACCGTTTAAGGCTCCAATCCTTAGTTTAGCAACGCAAGGGTGTAATTGCCGGCTCCGCGGCAAGATACACCTTATATTGCTCGGCCTCATGGCGACTGTCGACGAACTGTATTCTTGCGTGCCGCGACGATCGCTCCGGTAAGTTTTGCGCCCAAGGCCAGTCCTGTGCCAATGGTCAGCAGGACTAGAGGACCACCTCCAGCACCAAGCATCAACAAGACGATACATGCCCCGAAGCAGACCGCATTGATCGCCAGAAGCGTTATTTTGAGCGGCGAGAGATACCCTCGCCAGTCGGATTGTTGCTTTTCAGTCGTGTTCATAGCCGTAGTGAGTTTCCGCCGAACGCATAGCTCACCGAGCGCCACCCCTCCGCGACTTCCGAATTGCCTGGGGACGAGCGCGGCGGCGGTTCGGTGGAGCGCTTAGTTGAACAAAGCCGCTGCGCGGCGAAAACCTTCGCGCCCGACTTTGCTCATCCAAACCACCAACGAATTCATAAGGCCAGTATATTAAGATCCCGGTGTATGAACAACACAAATAAGTCCTATTGTCATGGAAACATCAAAAGTGAACGGGTTTTCACTTCGACGCGGCTTGTTCAACCAAGGGCATAATTGCTGGCTCCGCAGCAATACCCCTTATTGCTCGACATGGGTCTTTTCGATGACCGGCACCGGACCTCTTCCTTTCCAGAGTAAACCGACTCGCCGACGCACCGGATCAAACGCACAAATCTGGTCACGGCCAAGCTGAAAAAGAACCTTGTCAGAGGGGAGATGGACGGCGTTCCGGACATACCACCTTCCAAAGGGGGTTTCGTATGAGAACCGCACCGACTCACCCGTCGTCTTATTCGAAGCCTCTAGACCGTTTATCGCCCTGAACCCAGCCCAAAACTTCCAATGGCTGTTCGTCGCACTCCCAAGGCTTTGAACCTCCCCGAAGTTGGACCGTGTTCCCTCATACCGCGGTGGGTCATTGTGAATGCTGTTCCAGTCTGGAGCCGCCTCAACCATCATATTCGTCAGCACATCCACGTAACGACCACAAGGCCACGCGATATCAACACTCGCCACCAAATCCCAGCGGTTCGAGTCCGTTCTGCTCTGCCGGATGAATAGTACGTCGTTGCGGTTTGTCGAGTGGAGATCAAAAATCTTCTGCTCGCTTCCACCCGTCAACTGCCGTCTGTAAACGTCGCCGTCCGCCGGGGAGATGAAATAGACGAGCACGGATTCGGGCAGCGCCAGGTCGGCTGAGGCGACAACGTTCATCCTGCTGTAAAGGGAAGTGTCGCTGGCTAGCCAATACCAGCCGAACAAAAGGATATAAGACACGCTTTGGACCACGAGTGAGGCCTGCACGCTCCGTCGAAACCAGTTCTGAGTGCCGCGAAAACACCGAGCGATGAAGGGCCACTCCAGTAACAGTGTCATGCAGTATGTCGCAGCCACCATTCCCCAGAACCACATCCATTCGTTGGTCAGATCCATCGGCAATGCGTCTACTACCGTTTCTTGAATGAATAACACACCCAGCCATGCGGAGGCGTAATTCGCGACAACCATGGTGGCAATACACTTTCTCTCTGGTAGCGAAAATAGCCATGCAAGCAGGACACCTTCGCAAACGCCGATGATGGCATTCCCGAAGAGCAGATGCAGAGAAGTAGTCCACATCAGCGGCGTCCCTCCATTTGCCCAAGCATGTAGAGGGAACGCAACAATGCCGAACAGAACGAGGAAAAGCAATGGGCGGGATTTAAAGCCAAACGAATTGCTTACCCTCAACCGCCGGAAGAAGATGTCCGTAGCCATACCTTTATTGCTCGACATTGGCCTTTTCGATGACCGGCACCGGACCTCTTCCTTTCCAGAGTAAACCTACTCGCCGACGCACCGGATCAAACGCACAAATCTGGTCCCAGCCAAGCTGGAAAAGGACCTTGTCCGAGGGGAGGTGGACGACGTTCCGGACATACCACATTCCAAAGGGGGTTTCGTATGAGAACCACAGCGACTCACCCGTCGTCTCATTCGAAGCCTCTAGACCCTCTACAGCCCAGAACCCAGCCCAAAACTTCCAATGGCTGTTCGTCGCACTCCCAAGTCTTTGAGCCCTCCCGAAGTTGAGCCATGTCGTCCCCTCATTCAGCGGTGTGCCAGTGCGGCTGCTGCGCAGCTCTGGTGCCGCCTCAACCATCATATTCGTCAGCACATCCACGGAATGAGCACCATACCACTCGGTCTCAAGACTCGCCACCAAATCCCAGCGGTTCGAGTCCGTTGTGTTCGGCCGGATGAAGAGTCGGTCGTAGCGGTCTGTCGAGTTCAGCTCAAAAATCTTCTGCTCGCTTCCACCCGTCAACTGCCGTTTGTAAACGTCGCCGTCCGCCGGGGAGATGTAATAGACGTGCACGGATTCGGGCAGCGCCAGGTCGGCTGGCGCGACGACGTCCATCTTTGTGTAAAGGGAAGTGCCGCTGGCTAGCCAATACCAGCCGAACAAAAGGACATAAGACGCGCTTTGGACCACGAGTGAGGCCCGCACGCTCCGTCGAAACCAGTCCTGAGTGCCGCGAAAACGCTGGGCGATGAAAAGCCACTCCAGTAACAGTGTCACACAGTATGTCACCACCACCATTACCCAGAACCACATCCATCCGTTGTTCAGATCCATCGGCAATGCGTCTACTATCGCGCCTCGGATGAATAACCCACCCAGCCATGCGGAGGCGTAATTCGCAACAATCATGGCAATAACACATTTGACCTTTGGCAGCGAAAATAGCCATGCAAGCAGGAGACCTTCGCCAATGCCGATGAGGGCATTCCCGAAGACCAGATGTAGCATCCCAGCCCAAATCAGTGGCGTCCCTGCATTTGCACAAGCATGCTGAGGGAACGCAACAATGCCGAACAGAACGAGGAAAAGCAATAGGCGGGATTTAAAACCGAAACGCATAGCGGCTGTTCGCTCCACCCGATTGTTGAACAAAGCCGCTGCGCTGCGAGGACCTTCGCGCCCGACTTTGCTCATCCAAACCACCAACGAATTCATAGAGCTAATATATTAAGATCCCGGTGTATGCACAACACAAAATTCCTTCCCCATCCTATCCCATAAACCCTCTCATTCCTCTTTCCCTTTTCGGTGCGCATATTTTTGAGGCAATGCGATACACGACAATAATTCTATTCAGGCTTGCCATTTTATCCTTCTATCGGCACAATAGACCCGTGCAAACGAGCAATTGAAAATGAATTTTATGAACAAAAAAATAATCGCTTTAACAAGCGCTATCGTGCTGAGCCTTGTTTGCTCAGCTTCGGCTGCCGAGAAAATCAACACCCTCATCATTTCCGGTGATGACGTCGGCGCTCACCCCTGGCGCATAACCCAGGAGGAATATCGCAATATGTTGCTGGATACTGGCAAATTCGATGTCCGTATCTCCGAAGATATGAACATCCTGGAGTCCTCCAAGGCACTCGCCAAGTATGACCTCATCTTTTTTGTCCGCTCCAACGTCTCCAACGAACCCCTTTCAGATCAGGCGAAAGCCAATCTGGAATATTTCGTGAGCAACGGCAAGGGACTTGTGATCAATCACATGGCCAGCGGCTCATTCCCCGAGTGGCTCGAGTTCAAAAAAATGTGCGGCATTTACTGGAGCCCCAAAGATGGCTCCGGTCATGCTCCCGGAACGTACGTCTTTGACGTAACTGTTCGCAATCAGGACCACCCCATTACCAAGGGTATGGAAACCTTCCAGGCCGATGACGAGCTCTATTCCGCTCTGGTCGTAACTCCGGGTGTCAATTTCGATGTTCTGGTCACCGGCAAAACCACCTTCAAAGGACGCGAAGGCCTTGATGAACCCCTGGCCGTCACCCTCGATTACGGCAAAGGCAGAGTCTTCCATCAGTTCTTCGGGCACGATAAAAAGGCCCTCGAACGCGAAGGCGTGATTAAGCTGATTCAGCGCGGCAGCGAATGGGCCGCGACCGGCTCCGTTAAATAATTGCCCACTGCGGCTATTTAAAAAAAGGACGTACTGCGAAGTACGTCTTTTTCTTTTGCCCGCTCAGGCTTAACCGCATAAATGCTCAAGGAGCACCTTTACTCCAATCCCGCAGAGCACCAATCCTCCCAGGGCCGTCATCCATCGACCCGAGCTCTTCCCCAGATACTTTCCAAATCGCATCCCCACGTAAGAAAGAAGAGCGGTTACCACTCCCATCAGCACGCTTGGCGTCCAGATATCCACTTTGAGCAGGTTCAAACTGAAGCCCACCGCAAGAGCGTCCAGACTGGTCGCCAGACTCAGCAGGATCAGCTGCCCTTTACGGGAGGGATCCCGCACACTGAGCTCGCTCTCCCCACGATACCCAGAGTAAACCATCTTGCCTCCGATCCAGAAGAGCAGAACAAAGGCGATCCAGTGATCAAAAAACTGCACATATCCGGCAACCTTGGAGCCGAGGAACCACCCCAGAACCGGCATGAGAAATTGAAATAAACCAAAATGAAAACTGATCCGAAAAGTCGGTGCAAAACCTACATTGTGCGGGCTGGCACCCACCACGATCGCGACGGCGAAGGCATCCATTGCCACGCCCAGCGCGAGCGCTATCATCTCCAGGAGGCTCATTTGGCTGTATTGCTGTTCTTAAAGCCCCTCACAAAGATAAAACAGAGGCAGGGCTCTCACTCTTTGTTTCAAAAGATGATCAATCCCTGCCTTCGCAAAACATTCTCTTTCGATAGTTCTTACCGTCCTATTCGCCCCGTTTCAGGAGGTTGAATAAATCCCCTTCCGTGGAGAGCAGAAGCGTATCCCTGTTGGTAATGGTCTGCTGATACATCTCCAGCTTCTTGGTCAGGATATAAAGATTTCGCGACTCATCATCCGCATCGTAAGCTTCACTGTAAACCCGAGCCGCAATCGCATCCGCATCGCCTTCAATCTTCTGCTTCTCACGGTATGCCTCGCTCATGATTTCTTTAAGATCGCGCTCCTTTTCTCCGGTAATGCGCTGCAATTCTCCCTGACCCTCGGAGCGAAGTTTTTCCGCAATTCGTTGGCGCTCGCTCGACATACGCAGCATCGTTTTCGCCTCCGTCTCGGGCTCCAGGTTAATCAGTTTGACCTGCGCGTCGATGAGCTCAATACCCCAGCCGCTCGTGCGCTCTTTAGCCCGCGCCAATATGTTTTGAGTGATGAGCTCTCTGCCCAGCCGGAAATCCAGAAGATTGCTGTCGCTGCCGTAAGCGTCGTCATCCACGTCGGCGACACGCTGCTCCGAACGCACGACGTCAATCAGCCGATGTTGGGCGATCTCCGTGCGGATCGCTCCGTCGATACCGTCGTCCAGACGCGTCCGGGCTCCCTGTTCATCCCGGATTCTTTCATAGAATAAAACCGGGTCCGTGATTCTCCAGCGGGCATAAGCACCCACCACGATGTAACGCTTTTCGACATCCTGCATCTGGCTGGGGCTGCTCTCCCACTCCAGAATACGCTTTTCAAAACGATGCACCACATCCACGAAAGGAATCTTGAAATAGAGCCCCGGATCCGTCTTCGCCTTGCCGACCACCTTTCCGAAACGCGTCGTAAAGGCCTGCTCCCATTCATTCACGACAAATGCACCCTGAATCAGAGTAAGTGCCCCCAAAATCGCCAAAACTGCAAGTAATTTGATCTTCATGATAATTTTCTCTCTTCTTCTGTTTTTGTGACCTTCTTTAGCCGCTACCTACTTGGCCGCAACCTCCTTGCCTGTTATTCCGCTCGGGTTCATCATCGGGATCAAATTGGGAACAGAGGGGTCCACGATGATCTTGGTGCCCGCCTGAGATAAAATCTTTTCCATCGATTCCAGATAGAGACGCGTCCGGGTCACAGCCGGCGCCTGCTTGTATTCAGCCAGAAGCGCATTGAATTTCGCCACGTCTCCATACGCGCGGTTGGTCCTTTCTGCCGCATATCCACCGGCCTGACTGATCATTCCCTGCGCCTGACCTTTGGCCTCGGGGATCACTTTGTTGTATTCGCGCTGGGCCTGGTTGATCAGGCTCTCTCGCTCCTGCTGCGCCTGGTTCACCTCTTTAAATGCGAACTGCACATTCTCCGGCGGGGCCACATCCTGAAGGATGACCTGATCCACCGTGAGTCCCAAACCGTAATTCTTGCACAATGTCTGAAGTTCCTGCTTGGCCAGGACTTCGATCTCAGAGCGCCCGGTCGTAACCACTTCGCTCATCGTCCGATCTCCCACCAGCTTGCGCATCACTGCGATATTGGCATCCCGGAAAGTCTCCATTGGATCCCGTGTCTGGAATAAACACTGGCGGATATCGCTCACATGGCTCTGGGCGACCCACTCCACTTCCACCAGGTTCAGATCCCCGGTCAGCATGAGCGATTCATCCCGGATCGTCTTCTCGTTGTAGCCGCCATATCTGCGCTTGCTGCTCAAGAAGCTCGATACGAGCTTCGGCGCTTCAGCGCGTAAATCCCTCACGTTATAAGTGCTGCCGCCCCCTTCATTGACGCCCCCCGTACGAAAACCGAACTCTTCTTTGAGCTGGCGTTTCACCGGGAATTTATAAACCGCTTGTATCCCGAAAGGCCATTTGAAATGCGCCCCCGGGCCTACCGTGGTTGTGTGCTTTCCGAAAGTCAGCACAATCCCTTCTTCTTCAGGCCCCACCGTATAAAAGCTGCTGTATAGAGCCAGAACCGGCAGCAGGATCAACACCCCGACAATGATGAAACGCCGAAAGGCCATAAATTGCTGCCAGGGACCATTTACGTCGAACACGGGAGGACGATTCCCGGAGCCAAAACTTTTGAAATGAACACTCATTCTTCTCTTCCTTTTCTCTTCCTTAGATGAAAACAGTTAACAATGTGCAGCCGAAACTGCCCTTACGATGGTAGAGAAGGTAAAGAGGAGAGTCAAAATAAAATTTACTCAAAAAGTGTTTGCATTTCAGCCCTCTTCAAAGAATTCTCATTTCATGTGCTCAGAAAAATCTGATTTAATCATCCTGAGTTGGGAAGAGTTCCGCGAGGCCCTCAGCCGCCTGAGCGATCAATTGCGTTCCAGGCGCTTCTCCTGTATCTACGGCGTTCCCAGGGGTGGATTGGTTCTCGCCGTCGCTCTCTCTCATCACCTCGATATCCCCCTTTCGCTCTCTCCCGCTCCCGATATGCTCTGGTGTGACGACATCGTCGATACCGGCACCACTTACCTTCAGGCTCTCAAAGAATACCCCCGGGCAACCTTCTGCGTTTGGGTCGCCAAGAACTACAATTCCCAAGTGATTCACGCCCTGGACCTCTCTCTCAAAAAAGAGTGGGTCCTCTTCCCCTGGGAGTCCCCTGAACTCATCCTCCAGGAGCGCAAACGGTACCTGGAGCGGATCGGGAAATATCCGATTTTGTAAGCCTTTCCCTTCCCCTCTCTTTCGAAAAGTCAAAGAGGCCGTGCCGGATGGATTTATCTTGAGAAATTCCCCTTCTTAAGGCATCTTCAAGGCATGTCAGGGAATGATATTTCTCCTCAGCCAACCCCCTCCGGCAGTGAACGGGTCAATCTACGCCGCCCGGATATCATGGTGGATGTTCAGTCTCAAGTTGAATCCCACTATCGCAGCCAGTTAGTCCAGAAAATCCGCGCCGCGGGCTCCGTCATCTATGCGCCGGGGCTGACCATTCGCCTGGCCAAAGAGTTCGGCTTTTGCTACGGCGTCGAGAGGGCCATCAATCTCGCCTATGCCTCCCGTAAAGTCTACCCCGACCAACCCATTTACATCCTGGGCGAAATCATCCACAACCCCGACGTGAATGATCACCTCCGCGAAATGGGAATCCGCTTCCTCTCAGGCAAGGAAAAAACGGCCGATATCAAAGACCTCAAGGCCGGCGATATTGTCATTATCCCCGCTTTTGGGACCCAGCTCGCCACCATGGATATCCTCAAGGCCAAGGGCTGCCGCTTCGTCGATACCACCTGCGGCGACGTGATGAGCGTCTGGAAACGCGTCCGCCAGTATGCCAATGAGAATTTTACCAGCCTCATCCATGGCAAGGCCTGGCACGAGGAAACACTGGCCACCAGCTCCCGGGCCACCGCTCACGGCACCGGCCACTATCTGGTCGTTTTCACCTTGGATGATACCGATTTCATCTGCAATTACATCCTCAATGGCGGCGATAAAAAAGCATTCCTCGAGAAATTCAAAGGTGCCAGCTCTCCCGATTTCGACCCGGATATTCACCTGGAGGCAATCGGTGTCGCCAATCAGACGACCATGCTCCGCAATGAAACCGAAGAGTTTCAGCGCAAACTCAGAAACGCCATGGTCCAGAAATATGGCGAGGAAAATATCGAAAAGCATTTCAAACGCTATGACACCATCTGCGGCGCCACCCAGGAGCGTCAGAATGCCCTCCGCTCTCTCCTCAAGGAGCCTATGGACCTGCTCCTGGTCCTGGGCGGATACAACTCCTCCAACACCTCCCACCTGGCCGAAATGGGTGAAGCCGTCTTGCCCACCTATTTCATCAAAGGTGCCGAGGAAATTATCTCTGAGGACCTGATTCGCCACTACGATTTCCATCTCAAGTCCGATATTGAAACCTCTCCGTGGCTCCCGACCGATAAAGAAGCCGTTACGATTGGGATCACCGCCGGAGCCTCCTGCCCCAATAACATTATCGAAAACACGATTCATCGCCTGGCCGAACTCAAAAACCTGAAAATCGAAGACTTTATTCACTAATATACGTTTTAGTCTTTCATGTCTGACCGTCTCATATCTGGCGTACTCTCTTCTCCGGACGCAACTCTGGATGCCACCTTGCGTCCTTCTCTTTTCAGTGAGTTTACCGGCCAAAGCAAAGTGCGCGAACGCCTGGAGATCGCTTTGGAAGCTGCCCTGCAGCGCTCCGAGCCTCTGGACCACGTCCTGCTCTCCGGGCCTCCGGGCCTGGGCAAAACCACCATCGCCAACATCATCGCCAAATCCATGGGCGGTAACCTCAAGTGCACCAGCGGTCCCACTATCGAAAAAGCGGGTGACCTGGCCGGCCTCCTCACCAACCTGGAAGCCGGCGATATCCTCTTCATTGATGAAATCCATCGCCTTCAGCGGACTATTGAGGAATACCTCTACCCGGCAATGGAAGATTTCAAACTCGATATCATTATTGATCAGGGGCCCAATGCACGCTCCGTCAGGCTGAACCTTCCCCGTTTTACCCTGATCGGTGCCACCACCCGCTCCGGTCTCCTCACTTCCCCGCTCCTCACGCGGTTCCCGATCAAGGAGCGCTTGGATTACTACACGGGCGAGGATTTGCAGAAAATTGTCCACCGCTCCGGCTCCATCCTCAATGTCCAGATCACTGAAGAGGGCGCTCTGGAAGTCGCACGCCGCAGCCGAGGCACTCCCCGCATCGCCAATAACCTCCTTCGCCGCGTTCGCGATTATGCCCAGGTCAAGGGCGATGGCGTCATCTCCGCCCAGCTCGCCGATAAAGCCCTGGCCATGCTCGATATCGATAATGATGGACTTGATGAAATGGATAAACGAATCCTGGAAACCATCATCGTCAAGTTCGGCGGCGGCCCCGTCGGCATCTCTTCTCTGGCAGTCGCCGTGGGCGAAGAAAAAGATACTTTGGAAGAAGTCTACGAGCCCTACCTCATCATGAACGGATACCTGAACCGCACTCCCCAGGGCCGCGTCGTCACACCCCTGAGCTACAAAAAAATCGGCCTCAATCCCTCTTCCTTAAACCATCAGGGCCGGCTTTTCTAATCCCTATTCATGAGAGAACGAATTCAAGATTGGGTCGAGTCACTGGAAATTTACGTTCTGGACGTCATGACCCTGCGCCGGACCGATGCAAAGGCCACGACCGTCAGGGGCATCCTCTATTGCTTATCCGTTCTCTTCGAGGGAATC
>JALNXY010000011.1 GCA_023230105.1 Verrucomicrobiota bacterium | reverse complement strand
AAAATCAGAAAGTTCCTCTATGAAGTCCGCATCCTGAGAGACACCACCCTGGGCGTCCAGATTATCGCCATTGGCAACCTGACAGTGGGCGGCACCGGCAAAACCCCCGTCGTCGAGAAGTTCGCACGCGAATTAACCGACCAGAACCGCAAAGTCGCCATCCTCTCGCGCGGCTACCGCTCCAAACCCAAACCGCTTCACAAGCGCATTCTCGATACCCTCCTTTTCCGCCGTGAATCTTCTCCTCCCAAAGTCGTCTCCGACGGCAAGTCCCTCATGCTCGATAGCGAACAGGCCGGCGATGAACCTTTCATGCTCGCTTCCAACCTCAAAAACGTCGTCGTTCTGGTCGATAAAGACCGCGTGAAAAGCGGCCGCTATGCCGTGGAGAAATTCGGCTGCGATACCCTCCTCCTGGATGACGGCTTTCAATACTGGAAGCTCTATGGCCGTCGTCAGGATGTCGTCCTCGTTGACGCTCAGCAGCCCTTTGGTATTGAGGGTCTGCTCCCCAGAGGAACCCTCCGCGAGCCCCACGAACATTTGAACCGCGCCTCCGTCATCTTCATCACCAAGAGCAACGGCCAAACCAAAGCCCTGAGAGAGCGCATCGCCAAATACAATAACCACGCCTCCATTATCGAGTGCGTCCACGACCCCAAATATTTCGTCAACGTCTATAACGACAACGTCCGTATTGATGATCTCTCCTTTATTGCAGGCAAAAAAATAGCCTGCATCTCGGGTATCGCCCAGCCCGAAAGTTTCGAAGAAAGCCTGATCTCCCTGGGAGCCGAGCTCGTTTACACGAAAAGCTTTGCCGATCATCACCGCTATACCCAGCAGGAAATTCTGAACGTTATCAACCGCAGCAAGCACCGGGGCGCCGAACTCATCATCACCACTCAGAAAGATGCTGTCCGCTTTCCCAGACTGGACCGCCGTGACATCGATATTTACTACCTCCGCGTGGAAGTAAAAATCATCGCCGGTGCCACCAGTTTCAACGAGTGCGTCAAAAAAATCTGCTTTAGCGATTAATCCCCCATGTTTATCCTCTACTATCCGGTTCGCTTCCTCCTCTTCCTGATTGGTTCTCTGCCCGTCACCTGGGCCGCTCACCTGGGCCGCTTCTTTGGCACAATCGCCTGGCTCATCGATAAAAGGCACCGCCGTGTCTGCATTGATAACCTTCAACTGATTTTCGGCAAAGAATTATCCCGGGATCAGATTTTCGCTCTCGCCTTTGAAAATTATAAACGCGTCGTGGAGGCCTATTTTTCCGCCATTTGCACCCTCCAGATGACCGATGAAGCGCTCAAAAAAAACCTGAAAGTGACCACACCGGAGAATTTCCCTCCTCACGACCTCCCCGATTACGGAATCTCTCGCGTAGGCCTGATCGGCCACTTCGGTAATTTCGAGCTCTATGCTAAAATCTCTTCCCATCTCCGGCCATTCCAGTTTGCCACAACCTATCGCGGCTTGGATAACAAGTTGGGCGATCGCCTCCTGGCAACCCTCCGCTCCAAAAGCAACTGTCTCTTTTTCGAACGACGCAAGGAAGGCGCCGCGCTGAAAAAAGCGATGGCCACTCAGCCGCTCGCCATCGGTTTTTTGGCAGATCAACATCCCGGTGACCACGGTATCTGGCTTCCCTTTATGGGAGTTGAGTGCCTCTGCTCCACAGCACCCGCCGTCTTTGCCCTCCGCTATAATTGCCCGATTAGCCCCGTCTTTTGCTATCGCATCGCCCCCGGTCAATGGGAAATCGTAATTGATAAAACCATCCATTCCAAAATCGATGGCCGTCCTCGCTCCATCCCCGAAATCATGGAAGAGGTCAACGCCGCCTACGAGCGCGCCATCCGCCGAGACCCCGCCAACTGGTTCTGGCCCCATCGCAGGTGGAAGTCTTATTACAAACGCCTCGAAAACCAACAAAAAGAAAATGCAGAAAAAAAAGCGCAAAAATAATTCCGCCAGAATTTTGATTCGCTCCGTCAATTGGCTCGGCGACGCCATTATGACCCTGCCGGCATTATCTCTCATCCGCCAGACGCTCCCCGAAGCCCATATTTTCCTCCTCGTCCCTCAGAAGCTCTCAGACCTCTGGCGCGGACAACCCTACGCCGATACGCTCCTCTCTTTCGATCCCGAATGGGGCATCCTCTCCACCGCACGCCTCATCCGGATGGCTCGTGCTAAATCTGCCCTCGTCCTGCCCAATTCCCCCCGAAGCGCTCTGGAGCTCTGGCTCTCCCGAATCCCCCTGCGCGTAGGCTTTCGCGCCAAGTGGAGACGCGCCTTTCTCACCCACGCCGTTGCCGCCGCAGCCGGTCACGCTCCCATGCGCAAGCGCTCTGAAGCGGAAGTGAAGCATTTGGTCCAAAATCCCGCGGAAATTGAAAACGTTTCCTACTCACCCGCGGCCCACCACGTTTATCACTACATCCACCTGGCCTGCAATTTCCTCGAGTCTCTGGGGGTAACCCCTCAGCTTCCGGCCGATCTGACCCCGCGTCTCAAAATCTCCCCGGAAAAACAAAAAGAATTAATAGATATTTTTGGCATACGAGAGTCCTCCACGGCCTCCCCTCTTATAGGAGTCAATGCCGGCGCTGAATATGGCCCGGCCAAACGCTGGCCGCTGGATTACTTTGCCCGCACGATGGCCGCACTCTCCGAAGAGAACAATGTCCGCTGGTTGCTCTTTGGCGGCCCCTCGGACCGTGCCCAGGCAAACGAGTTAAGAGCCCTATGCCGCTCACTTTATCCCGGAATCGTTATTTATCAGCTGACAGGAAGAACCGCCCTCTCTGAGCTGGCTCCTCTGGCCAATCTCTGTGAAATTTTCCTCACCAATGACACCGGCCCGATGCACGTAGCCGCAGCCGCCGGCACTACCGTCCTCACTCCTTTTCTCAGCACCTCGCCTGAGCTCACCTGTCCGGGTTCTCCCATGGACGACAAACTCCATCCCAACCAGCACATCCTCCTGAAAGCCTCGGAAACGCCTTGCTCTCCCTGCTTCCTCAAGCAGTGCCCGATCGATTTCCCCTGTGCACGGGATATCCCCCCCGAGCTCGTTATTTCGGCCATCAGGAACCGCCTCGGCCGCACAGAATCCGACCGATAAGTACCAACTTTCGGCCCTTTAACGGATCTCGTCACACCAAGCCATCTGGATGGATTCCAGAGCTCCTTCTGAGCACCCCTCTTCGCTGCCGCCGAAGTCTGGCAATTCCATCACCATCTCGCGCAACCGGGTAAAACTTAAAGACAGTGGGTCAATATCCGGATAAGTATCAGCCAATTCCCAGGCGATCTCATCCGTATTATCCCAGGTCAGTTCTCTCATAACAGCCTCCCTAACAACCGTTCCTGGCATTAGGTCTGTTGCAGATGTAGTAAAAAGCAGGCGGGAAATTCTTCCAGACCGGCTTGCTGATTTCTACACCTCCAAAACAGTGCCTCAGGTGCTTTTTCAATCTCACCGCACGCGGCATTATCTTCGCGTGAAGATAGGCGAAAGTCAGAAACTTCCCGCCCGGGGCCAGGCAGTCGACCACCTCGGAAATAATCCCATCCTGCAACTCCTGCGGCAGCACCGCCCAAGGCAGCCCGCTGATAACCACATCTGGCGATCCGGCACCCATATCTGCCAGGTATTTTTTAATCTCCGCCGCCGAACCGTGGCAGAAAGTCCGATTCGGAAAGCGATTCCTCAAATGCTTAACGCAATCCCCATCAAGCTCTATTCCCAGATAAGTCGCCGTCGAAGGTATTTTCTCAAGAATGCACTCCGTAATAGCGCCTGTACCGCAGCCCAGCTCCACTACCGTTTTTGCCTCGAAAACCCAGGGATAATCGGTCATCGCATCCGCCAGATAACGGGAGCTCGGTGCCAAAGCACCCACATAAGACGGATTCTTTAAAAAAGCCTTCAGAAAAAGAAGGCCCTCACCTTTTGTCGGACCGGTGCCGAGGCTTCCGTTCCGTTGTTCCACTTCAGAAGACAGCTCGTGAATATTTTTCATCGCATAATTATGAGCGCTTCTTCACCGCTCATTCCCTCTTTTACACCCATAAGTGATGCGGCCGAAGAAACCTTTTTTACCTTCGCCTTCAGCATATCCTCATAGGATTTGACCCCCGTGACGACCGCCAATGCATCTCCCAGCTTTTCAGCCGTATCCACGTTCAGATACCCGCAGCCCAGCATCCCTTTGCTGCCTTGTATCAACAGCAAAGACCCGCTCCGCAGCGGTATCATATCAGCACGAAATTGATAAGAACCTATTGTCAGCATTTTCTTTCATTCCTCAGGAATCAATAACCCTCTTTCGTAGGGGGAAGTGATTCCATCCTCAGGGGTATCCATTCTCTTTACCCCTCCATATTCTGATCACGAGAGCCTCGGCTGAGGTTTAACCGGGAAAACGGTTCGTCTTTGTCAGATAGACTCCGACCCAGAGAAAACCGATTTCCCCTCCGTGCCTACATTTACCACTATTTAAGCCACACTTCAAAGAAATAGGTGCCTGAACTTAAAATCAGTGACTGCTCCCGCAAATCTTTTAACTGAATTCCCTTTACGTTTGTCACCGGCTCAGCGCTCTCAAACACATTCTCCAGCGAAACAGGGAATTTCATCTCCGCGGTGCAGTTCGGCGGCACGACCACTTTCGCAAACATCTTATGATGGCGCACCTCCCAGTTGGAGACGATTTTCCCGGCGATGGAGTCATAAGAGCTTTCCACCCGTGTGAGACCTTTCTCACCGGGCTGATATCCGGGCTCGATAACAAAATGTCTGAAACCTCTATGGGCACTCTCCCGAGGCGCCTTGATTCCGCCCAATCCCTCGATGAACCAGTTGCCTACATAGAGATAGGAGCTGTGCAAAAAGCTATGGTTTTTGCTCCCGTCGCCTTCCCAGTCTTCCCAGAACGTGGTCGCTCCTTTGCTGAGCATATCACCCCAGCTCGGATAATCCCGCGCTGCCACCATCGGGTAAATAAGATCGTTTCTCCCGGCATCCTGCAACGCCTTGAATAAAAAGGCACCCCCGGTGATTCCCGCATGGATATGCCCGTTGCGCGTCTGGAGAATATCCTCTTCCAGCCGTTTCCAGGCCTCTTTTTGCATCTCTTCAGTCGGGATTCCCGCCAGAAGCGCCATTGCCTGATAAGCCTGCAAACCGCTGGCATAGGTCCCTTCTTCCGGGTTCAAAAAGCGCCCGTTCGTCGCCTCGCGCACTTCTGCCGCACGCCCTCTCCAGGTATCGGCATCGCTTGAGAGCCCCAGCACATCGGCAACCTTCGCCGCCAGCTCCAGATTGTAAACCCAGTAGCAGTTGTTCAGGCAAAGATCCTCTTCCGGAGTCCCTCCCGTGAAACCGGGCCTCAACCAGTCGCCCAGAAACTCAATGTGTGGTCCCCAGGGCACCAGGATGCCATCTTTTGAATTCTTCTCCAGGAATCCCAGCCAGCGCTGCATCGCCGGATACGTCTCTTCCAGCACCCGTTTATCCCCGTACTGCAAATAAACCTCCCAGGGCATATAGATGATGAATCCGCTCCAGGCAGGTCCGCCGCCGCCCCAGTAGGTCGGAGCCGTATACGGAACCCAGCCGTCTTCACGCTGCACGTCGCGCCAGTCCGCCGCCCATTTGTAATAGAGCGCACCCAGTCCGAAATTCCCCATTCCCATGTTCAAAGTCGCGCTGCCGTCGCCGCCATAGCCCATCCGCTCGCGATGCGGGCAGTCCACCACATATCCGCCCAGCGACAGATTCTCGAAAGTCCAGAGCGCTGTGTCATAAATGCGGTTGAAGAGCTCGTTATCCGATTTAAAACTCCCGGCCCGTTCATAATCCGTATTGATCACGTAGCCCGAAATATCATCCGCTTCCGGCAGATAATCCAGCCCATCCACATAGATCCACCGCCCGGTCGCATAGTTGAACCGATGCTCAAAAGTACCCTCTCCCGAATCCCCGAAAATATAGGAGGATGTCAGGAAAAACGTATTCTCTTTATCCGGCCGCTCCGACCAACGCATATTGACCCGCTGCCCGGCCGCTCCCTTCATCTTGAAACGAAGCCACCCCGTATAATTGCAGCCCATATCGATCTTCACCAACCCCGAATCAAGCTTCTCCACGCTCACCGGTTTCAATGTCCCGATCAGCCGGTTGCCTTCCACGCGATTGGCCGAAACCTGTATGCCCGGCGTATACACCTTGACCGCTTTCCAGCTCGAGTCATCCAGCTCAGGACTGCTCCAGCCTTCCAGCTCCTTGGTCGCATCGTAAAGCTCTCCGCCAAAGGACGGCCACATCCAGATACCCAGGAGGTAACTCGGGCTCGGATGCGTCTTCCAGGTCGAGTCCGTCACCCATTGCGTCTCTTTTTTGCCCTTTCTGCTGTTGAAAACAAGGTCCGCCTGGGCCAGAACCATCGGCGTGCGCGGCTTATTCGCTGTCTCATAGTTGACGTATCCGCCCCAGCCTACACCGAGCCAGATCACCACGCTGTTCTTCCCCTCTTGCAGATAGGAAGCGATGTTATAGGTCTTGTAAAGAGCTCTCTTGCTCAAATCCGAAACGCTCGGGCTCAACACTTCATCGCCTACCCGGACCCCGTTGATATAGAGCTCATGGTATCCGCAGGAGGCCACATACATCAGGGCGCTTGCCGGAATCTCTTGCAGCTCATAAGTCTTACGAATCCACGGATTCGCCATACTGGGCTCAGGTTTGGCCATATCCTTGCTCGGCACAAACACCTCATCGGTCCCCACCCATTCTGCATTCCAGTCTTTTTCGCGCATCGGCCCCACGGTCCAGAAGGCCGGCTCGCTCCAGTTGCTCCAGTTGCTCCAGTTGCCCGCCTGATCCGATACCCGGACCCGCCACCAGCAATTCATCGGATAACGAAGCGCCTCGCCCTCATACTCGATCTGCGTGGTGTCCGAACTCCTTACGATCCCCGAATCCCAGAGGTCCGCCTGACCCAGCTTCAGAAGCCGCTCCGAGCTTGCCACCTCAATCCGGTATGCCCGCTGCGAAAGCCCTCTGGAGCTCTGGTCTTTGGCTTCGAGCTTCCAGAATAAACGCGGATTCTTCACATCCAAACCCAGCGGATTCTTGAGATACTCGCATCGTAAATCCACCGGATCCACACCGCTGAAAATCGCCCATGCAGCCGTGGGCAACATGGTTAACCCAAGTAATACTGCACTTGCCAGAAATACCCTAATCTCTTTTCTCATACCTCTAAATTGATGTTCTCTTTTTTAACGGCTTCTATTCTTCGACAATCTCGATCGTCTTCCAGTAAGCGGCTTCCCATTGCCAGCCGCTGGGCTGGTTGATCAGTTCCAGCTCCACATCTTTACCTGCAAACTCGGATAAATCCAGAGAAAGCTTCAGCCAGTGATTTTCTGTCGTCGTTTTCCCGACCTCTCCGCGGTAAATCTCCTTGCCTCCGGCTTTCACGATCAGGTCGATATCCCCCTGCGGGTCTCTGCCCACCTGCAAGCGCAGCAGCGTCTTTTTATCCTTGCCTACTGAAATCGTCCTCTTGAGCGAGCATCCCGTTTCACGGTCCAGCGGATGCACGCAGAGTACATTCTTCTCTCCCTGCCAATCCTGTCGGAGTCCCGGGTCCATATCCTCTCCGCAATTGGATATCTGCCAGCCGGGGAAGAGCTCATCCGTCACCTTTTTGACCCGCGATGAAACCGTACCCCATTTGATCTTCGCCATCTCTTCGGGCGTGAATTTGCTCCCTTCAATCGGCTCCGGATCCCAGCTGTAAACCATCTTGCTCGGTTTGACGTCTATATCCGGAATAACGAAAATCTCCTCTCCCGCATCATTTCGGGTAATCTTTCCTCCATATTTGAGGACCACTTGCCGCGCCAGCTTCTCGGAAACATCCAGCAGTGCCGGGTAATTGTACGCCGTATGGTTGAAGGGAGTCTTCCGGTCCAGAAGCTCCGTATACGTCTTGGGCAACGCCTCAAATCCAACCGTCGTAAAAAGTACCCCCGCAGATGAAGAGGGATTGCAATCCGAGTCCTGTCCGCCGCGGCAGGAGATGACGACCGTCTCCATCAAATCGCCTTCCCCGTAGAGAAGCCCCAGCAGCACATACGCCCCGTTGATCTTGCAGTCGATCCCCCCATTGGAAGACTTCTGGTATTCGGGGGTCTCTCTGTACTTCTTCTGGCATTCACGCCAGGTTGCTTCCCAATCCCCGGAGTATTGCCGATACCATTTGAGCATGTCTCTGGCCATCTCGGCATATTGGCTCTCCTGTGGGATCGCTTTGAGTGCCTTCTCTACCAGCTTCACCCGGTCGATTTCAAAAAAGGCCTCCGCATAGAGCGCTCCCATAAATTGCCCCGCATAAAGCCCGTCACTGTAATTCATCAAACGCCCGAATTTCTCACCCAGGTCCACGGCCGCCTGCGGGATGCCCGGCGCGATCAAGCCCGAAAAATCAGCCTCAATCTGGTAATCAATGTCATTGGGGCACTTATTGAATTGAGGATGGCTCGAGTCCGGCGGAGCGATTCCCTTTCTCAGATTCTTGCGGCCCGCGTCATTCGCGCACCAGAGGGGATACTCGCTGTTGGCAAAATCAATCCCGGCCTGCCGTATGGAGCATTCCAGACCGTACTCCTCCAGCGTTCTCAGAAACGTCATCTCCACGTACAGATCATCCTGCCCGAAGGCATCGTTGATCATCGCCGGCTTCCAGGTCGGAACCGACTCGAGCGGGATAATTTTATCGCCCCATCTGAATTCTGTTGGCCCGCCAACGCAGACACCCACGATTTGTCCGACCCAGCCCGCCGCCATCTTGTCGCGGTATTCCTTCACCGTAATTGTTCTCGACTCGGCCTGCAGTGCAACCGTGGCCAATGCAGACACCAGACAAAAAGAAAAGAACTTACCCCTAAAAAACATACACACATTCTACTCCCGTACCTCCCCTTTGGCAAGCCGGTTATCCATCTAAAACAAAACTTCACATCGATCGTCTTGCCTCAAAATATGCGCACCGAAAAGGGAATGAGGGAGCAGGAGGAAAAGATGGTTGCCTCAAAAAGAACGCACAACGCTCAAAACATATTTTAGAATTGATTCTCAAGAATATCTCATTTTCGTCGAAGGGGACAGGAAGTGATTTCTTCCGGGAAGGTGACACCCAGACTATTGTTGGAGAAATAATCCGCAAACACAAACGCCGACAATCCCAACGATTCAACGTGGAAAGTCAGCGTATCTCTCAGAACACTTTTAACTAAATCAGTTACTGAATTAAAAATTATTTCTCGCTTTCGTTTTGCTTAGTTATCTCTGTCTTCTTTTTTTGTGGAGGAAAAGATTCCGGAGTGACAAAGCGCAAGATTAAGTTACTCTTCTGAGTTTCATCCATTTTTAGAAAATCTTCATCTGAAATGGATGACAGGTTTTTGATGTAGCTAAGATACTCTAAATCTTGCATGCGCTGCCTCTGCACTTGTTCAACAAACTCACTTGCTTGTTTCCTTTCTATTTCTTCAATATTATCCTTACCTTCTCCAAGTTTTGTTTGAACTTTGGCCACCTCTAACATGATTTCGTCATTGTCCAATAACTCTTTGTAATCTTTCTGAGTTCTCTTTCGATCTCGTATCGTTATTGGCTTGGTCAAAAAGAAACTAGTATCATGTATTTCCCAATGAATCAGACTTTTGGTGCTGCCATCCACCATTATTGTGCATACGACATTCGGATTACCTCTCTTCATCCCGTCCGTCCATCTTATTTCAAAAACAGGTGTTTTCCTCACAACCATTGGGCTTAATTCGCCCCCTTTTTCAGGGAATTTAAATCCTCTTTGTTTGATATTGTGTGAACACTTCTTTTCTAATCTTTGTGTATCTACTCCAGTTTGAGTAAGCCATTGCACCGCGAGTTGATAAGCCTCCTCCTCTTCAATCAAAGAAGTTTTTTGACATATTTCATCCACCATTTTATAAAACTCCTCTCTCCCATTGTTAAAATTCGGGAAAGCACCCACAATCCAAAAACGAGCCAGATACCCATCTGAAAAACCAAAAAAATATGTTTTCCCCTGCCTACTGACCCTAAAGCTTCCTGCAATTTCCCTTAGTTCTGGCGGAGAAACACGTACCTTGTTCTCAAGATTTTCAACTGTAATCGGATACTCAGAAGGGATATCCAAAGTTTCGCAAAAATAATTGGCGTGAATAGCCATGAGAGTTGTTAAAACAAACCGATAAGCTAAGTTTATATTAAATGCAATCATATTATGCTGTTTTTGTTTACTCTATAACTTCTGGATTGCTTCTTCGCAAATCATAACATCCGGAGATATTCCACCGTGTCATTCCGTAAAATATAGTATGTCCCCGAATCCAACCATCAAATCCATCCAGACATTCATTTAATGGTTTTTCATTCATCCATTTGCTCCAAAGTGTTGACATTGCTGATTGATAGTAATAGCTAACGAGATATCCAGTCCACGCGCTTGTGGGGACAACAATACTTCCTTTCCACCCAACATATGCCCTTGGCTCTCTCCCACAGTCTATATAATCATTAACACGACGATTACTCATTCTTTCGGTAAAATCCACCCCAAAAGCTGCTGCCATAAATTTATCATGAGAGTAACATGAATTTAAGACAGTTAACCGATAAGGGCGTTTGTTCCATTCAGGTCTCATGGTCTGTTCCATGTAATTCCCTGGAAGATTACTATTCCCTAGCAGCTTGGCAATTTCATCAGAAGATAACGAACTAAAAATTGGATTCCCAGAGATAAAACCATCTTCTCCTCCGTGTCCAAACCAGAAGAAATTGCCGCTTTGTGCAAGCGCATTGGTGAGTGTATTTTTGTCCCCAAACGTATCATAGCAAAAAGCCGTGGAAATATCAGGATCATTTTGTGGAATTGGCAACACAGTATACGGATTATCTAAGGCTGCACTGTTCAGATAATTAATGACACCGTTTCTCATCAGTGAGGTGCGCTGATTGACAAAAGAATTTCCGTATTCATCCCATCCCCATGCCACTGTAAATGTATTAGGGTATGAAATATGCCCTTCTTTTTCATAGGACTTAAGTATTGCTCCTGTTTCACTGGGATTAGTTTGTGATGTTCCAGGGAAAAACTTGGCTTTGATCCCTCCGTAAACCACCTGAACTCCATTTGAATTACAGAGATTCCATCCATAATAAAGTCGATCATCGGTAACAGACATTACTCCAGATACAAGCTGTTCATCATATTCATCATACAGATAAACCGTGTAGTTTGTTTCGGTGTTGTTATCCGCCAACATAGCATCGATACAGAGGGTACTTGAAAAACGATTTGCTAGTGGATTGAACTGCAGAGAATTATACACAGCTACGTTTTTCTGAGTTCCGTAAACAACTTCATTCTCTCCATATCCGTATTCTACAAATGCTTGAATTGAATACGTTCCATTTGTCACTAGAGATGTATCCCACTTAAGAAACCAAGTTCCATCCATTCCTTGCGTCACATAAATATCGTCAGATACTTCCTCGTTCACCAACAAACCTATAGCGGTCCGATTGCTTTTCAGAATCTTGTCGCAACCAACTAGCGGAAAGTATGCACACCCCGTTAGTGTGGTTCCATTTGTGATTGTTTGCAGGTTGATTGGATTATCCTCCAAACGGGGATTTGTTCCCAGCAAAAACTCTGCTATGTTAGGAAGTCCATCGTCGTCTAAATCGCCAAAAGAATTAGTATTTGATGTGGATAATCCATAGTTAATCAACCACTGGATTGGAATTTCGGGGTCATTCGTGCTTTTAATCAGCTCAACAACAACCTTTCCTTCTGCCATTGCTCCTCTGCCATCAGTCACTATATAAGAAAAACTATCATCCCCAAAAAAATGTGGATTTCTCGTATAAGTAATGTTTCCAGAATTTGTACCCGTAGCTGTTCCATACTGTGGTGGAATAACGGCGAAAAGCTCCAAGAAATCCCCGTTAGAATCAAACATATTGGTTATGGTATTAAAACTCGCTGTATTTATGTTGGTCTCAAGAATCAAGTTGATATTTGACAGAGGAACTGGTGGATTGTTTCCATTCTCATTCACAAAAACAAATACATCAGTATAATTCTTTCCTCCGCGAGAATTCACGATTCCATATCCTAAATAATCAACACCATTGAAATCTGAGTTTGGTGTATAAAAAAGTTCGAAGGGAACAGAAATCCAAACTCCGTCTTCTTCGTGGGGGGCGGCATAATCAATTCCCCCGTATTCAGAGTAAAACAAGTCCGATACGAAAATATCTTCATCGTTTGGGGCTTGGTCATTTCTCAATATATCCAAAGCATTCGCTTCGCTTCCCTGTTGCACTTGGACAAAATCTGGAACGGCGATGGGTGAAATATCTACTACACGATAAAATCGGGAATCCTCTTGGTCCTGCTGCAAGCTTCCAACAAAAGGCAGGGTGTTTGAGAGAGCGATAGCGGAACTTGCATAATCTCAAAGCCAAGGTGCCGGAGATGTGCTGGTCTGAAGCATATACTCACCATCTTGCCATGTGTTATGAACCAGAATCGTTGAATAATTAGTGTTGGAGTTATATTGACTCAAGCCAGGTAGAAGTTCGAGCCAAAGTCCGTTTGTATCTAATGTCGGCAAAGTAACCTGGACAGTTCCAGTGTTAGTGCCGGAGCCAGGAAGTCCCAGCAGCGGCGGTAAATCATTGATACCTGTCCGGGTTTGTCCTGCTCTGGCACTTGCCGGACGCGAGACTGATAAAATATCGGCAACATCCTCTGGAGAATCTCCTATCAGGTAATTGCCATTCTCCATCAGATAAACCGGGATATTCCAATCTGATGGATAAGGATTGCAGGGATACGGAGGAGAGGATAAACCTAACATCCCCGCCGAGAACAGGAAAAATGTTCCGCTCTGGGGTACCTGAGCCAAGGGCTGCGATTCAGGAGCCTGTTGAGCCTGAGTTAAACCTGCTGTGAGACCTCCTGCTAAAAGGACACTCCCAAAAAAAACCAGAAGCAACGCGTACTTCCCACTTTTCGATGTGATCGTTTTCATAGTCATCCTACACTTCTACGGGAAAGCAGAACAAAAAAACTGTTTTAAGTCAAGAGATTTGATGAAAAATATTTTTACTGCATTATCCACGCATTGTTTCAAAATATGCGTCTCTTCGGTGCGCTCTATTTTCGAGGCAATACGCATTCTGTCAGCCCGTTTTTTCACCCGGCAATGTAAAAGAATCCCGGAAACCCTATTTCAAAATTGTACCTTCCAAAATATATGTTATCCTATTGCTGTAATGGCTCTCTGAGGGAGCCTGCAATTGAGTTAATCAACAGATTTTGTTATGCCCATTTACGAATACGCCTGTTCAAAATGCAAAAAGGTTTTCAGCTTTTTGTCCAAAACTCTCACTCCGCCCAGCGTCCCTCATTGCCCTAAGTGCGGCAATCCCAAAATGGAGAAAATGATGAGCCGTTTTGCCGCTCCGCGCGGTGCAGAAGAGCCCGCTGCACCCTCCGAACATGATGAGCCCAAGCTCTCCCCGGCCGAAGAAGCCAGGATGGAGCAGGTCATGGGTGATATCGAAAAAGATATGGAGTATGTCGACCAGAATAACCCCAAACATCTGGCGCATCTCATGAAGAAAATGAAAGACGCTCTCCCCTCAGGCGTCATTCCCAAGGAGTTCGACCAGGCCATTAAGCGTCTGGAAAAAGGAGAAGACCCCGAGAAAATCGAAGAGGAAATGGGCGACATCTTCGGCATGGGTGAAGACGGCACCGCTGAAGACCCTTACGGATGCGGCCCCTATGGAGGCGGCGGCTACAGCCACGACAGCGGTCTCTACGATTACTAAGCGGAAAATCGAACCCCGTTCAGCCTCAACTTAAATCGTTTGGGATAAGAAACCTCCGTCAATTCGAATATCCGTCCCGGTCACGAAGCTGCTGGCGGCCTCTGAGGCCAGGAAGACGATGACTCCTCCCAATTCCTCGGGCTTACCGAAGCGTTTCATCGCCGTATGCTCCCAGATGGATCGGGTCCGATCGCTCGGGCTTCCATCCGCATTGAAGAGAAGCGAGCGATTCTGCTCAGCCGGGAAAAATCCCGGAGTAATCGAGTTCACTCTCACCCCATTCTGAGCCCACTCCCGCGCCAGAAAACGTGTCAGGTTCAGCACCGCTGCCTTGGACGCACTGTACGCAACCACGCGCGATAAGGGCGTATGCGCCGAAACACTGGCGAAATTAATGATACTCCCCTTGCCCTGAGCACGCATGAAAGCCCCGAAAACCTGGCAGGGAAGCATCACCCCTCCGAGGAGATTCATGTCAAAAAGTTTTTGCCATGCATCGGCCTCGATCGCCTCAAAAGGATGTTCCGCAGTCACGGTCCCTTCCGGGGAATTGCCCCCGGCCGCATTGACTAAAATGGTCGGACCTCCCAGCCGGCAAATCACCTGCTCCAGAGCTTGCTCCAGCGAATTCTTGTCCAAAGCATCCGCGCGGATAAAAATCGCCTTGCCGCCCTTCTTTTCGATTATGGCCGCACGAGCTTCTCCACGCTCCCGGTTCCTTCCCAGAATGGCGACCCTGGCCCCGGCTCCCGCCAATGCCTCTGCCGCGGCTCCGCCCAGTTCGCCTGTTCCGCCCAGAACCACCGCCGTTTCACCCTCTAAATTAAATAAATTCATCTCTTCTACTCCATTTCTTTCTCGTTTTTTTGAACGAAAAAGGCGCCCTCTTTTCTTATAAGAGAGCGCCTTTCATTAAATCACTTGCTCTGACAAAGAGTATTCTCTCTATCTGCCTTCCATCATCTGTACCGGCAAACGGCCATCCCAGCCCCGCGGACTATTCCACGGCCGCTCGGATTGATTCGCCAAGTCGTTCTCCGTCGTTTTGCATCCGCTGACCATGAAGCCGGAAAATACAACCCAGCCGATAACAACCACTCTGGCAAATAGATTCAATCTCTTGGATTTCAGAGTCATTCCTAGAAATTAGAACTTGGCAGCCATCACCGTGTCGCCCTCGACGATCATCTCGCCGTCAGTCAACCATCCCGGTATGACGCTGGCTATCGAATAATTGGTCTCAACCGAGTTCACTCTCACACGGGCAATCAGCCGGCCCTCGCGGGAAACCAAAAGCTCTCCCTGCTCCTGCACGTCGCTCTCTGAGCCGATATCCAGAACCACGAAATCCCACTTGGGATCCACAGCCGTCACTTTGCCCTTCAATTCTTCGGGCAACATCACCATCTGAACGCCCTTCGTGTACCGATCCAGATCGTTCTGAATGCGGACGATTTTACGGTTCAGGAGGTTGTTTTCATCCAGCAGCGCGGTGTTATTCACGACCGCATCACGCAAATCAGCCTGCATCTGCCTCACGCCCTCGGGCTCCAGAGCCAGCGCATTCCAGCGCGAAAGTTTTGAGTTGGCGTCCGTCAGACTCTTCTCGGTTCGCTCAAGATCGGCCATCTTTTGCTGAGCCAACTTCTCGGACTCACTGAGCCGATTCGCCGTCTCATCCAGTTGGGCACGTGTATCCACCAAACTGGCAGTGGTTTCCTTCAAGTTATCCTGAGTATCCCTCAAAGTATTCTTCGTGCTGCTCAAATCGCGCTGAGTCGTGCTCAACGTGTCCTTAGTGCTGCTCAAATCACTCTGCAAGGTCTCTATCTTTTCCTTGACCTGTGTGTAATTCACGCCCACCGACGCTAAGCCGGCCACCAGGGCGATTACCAATGCTATTCTTAAATACATGTCCCTAAAACAATACCGGGTTTGAGTCTAGCTGTCCTGCACATACTTGTCAACAAAACAGACTGACAAATTAAGTCTTTCCTAAAAAATCTGCTCTTCTCTTTTCCCATATCCCATTATCCGGGGCTCTTTATTTGACCATTCCTCCCCAGACAAATCCCAAAATCAGCCCGCCAATGAAAATCCTGTACCAGCCAAATCCGATAAAATTATGCGACTGCACAAACTTCAACAGCCACTTGACCGCCACAAACGCCGTCAGCGCCGAAACCACCAAGCCCACGGCCAGAAGCCCCCAGGGTTGTTCCGTGCCGCCCTCTCTCAAGCACCCGACAAATTCCAGCCCACCAGCAGAAATCAGTGTCGGAATTCCCAGAATAAATGAAAATTCAACCGCCGTCTTCCGGCTGCAACCCATCGCCAGGGCCAGTAATATCGTCGTACCGCTCCGGGATGCCCCCGGAAAAACCGCCGCGATCAGCTGAGCCACGCCAAACGCGATCACGATATGCCAGGGTAAAAAATCTTTGAGCTTTTTATTCCTGACTCCGTATTCAACCCCCAGGATCACGAAGCCGCCGATGAATGTCGCCCACGCCACCGGAGCCGCCTCATCCGGAAGCCGCATCCCCAGCTTCTTGAGCGCAATCCCGCCCACCCCGGTAATGACGAATGCCCCCACCAGCTTGAAGAGATAATCCCGCACCTCCGGCTTCTTCCAATCCACGAGGAGCTCCCGGCAGCGGTCATAAAATACCACCATCACAGCCAACACCGCTCCGCTTTGGATCACCACGTTGAACATCTCCAGCTGAGTGGCACTAAAATCCAATGAAGGCAAAAAAGCCTGCGCCATGAGCAGATGCCCCGTGGAAGAAATCGGCAAAAACTCCGTTATCCCCTCTATAATCCCTAAAATTACAACTACCAGCCAATCCATATATACCCGGAGATACTATTAATAAGCATGGGAGTCTCCAGCGGGAGACTCCCATTTCTTAAAGCTTGTCTTGATGTCGAATGAACAAACCTCTTTATTCCGCTGGGGAAACTACATTGGTTTGACCATCCTGATGAATCTCTACATTTAAATTGTAGTTCGTCTTGGATAGACTGCGAATCGCACGGTCATTGCTGAACACCATCCGCTCTCCACCCTTGCGGAAACCATAGATACCTTTGCGCACGATATCCAGGCGGCCCGCTACGCTGGTCTCCTGTTTGAGTCTGCGCACCTGTTCCGTCAGGAAGTCGATGCTGTTCAACTGACGCTCCAGCTCCGCCTTCTCGGTCTGGAGGCGCTTGAGCTCTTTGATCAGGAATTCGCGATTTTTCTCAGAAATATCCAGCTTGCCGCTGGTATCGCTCAATTCGCTTTCCAACTTGCGGATGGCTTCATCCAGCGAAGTCAAACGGCCCTGCAAATCAGCACGCTCGGTATTTAAACCCTCAATCTGCTGATTCTTTTTGGCGATTTCATCTTCTGCGTTCTTGGCTGCCACCCCTGCATCGGCCTCTGTCTTCTTCAGTCGGGCAGTGGTCTGCGCCAATTCATTGGAAAGTCCCTCGTTTAGAGTCTGAACAGCCTCCAAGTCACCCTGCAGCTTCTGCAACCTCGTATTGAGGTCCATATTCTGATTCGTGTAATCTTTGAGCTTGCCGTTCAACTCCGTCTTTTCATTGCTCAGATTCTCAATCTCAACGTCTGTATTCTTCTTATAAGAATAAAACACACCGGCTAAAACCAGACAAGCAATCAACAACAAAGCCAAAACAAATTTAACCTTCATCGCAGTGCAATTCTAATGATCTTCCGGCCTTTTGCAACACAGAACTTCAACTTGCATTCAAGTTTATTTTATCTCATACTCCTCCATTGGTGCAGTTACCGAGCCATATTCCTGTGATGGTGCTTCCGGAGGCGACTCTGTTCCCTGGAGCCACTTATCCTTTGAAAGCCACGAAAGCGTCTCATGTCAAATTGGTTAAAGACGCCTTGGAGGGCGACCGTTTTTTTGTACTCGCTAACGAAGGCTCCGCCAGGAACATCCCCTGCCCTATTTCAGGCCTGGGTATGATCCGTGCCGCGATCAAAGTTGGGGACTCCTATCACCTGATTCTGCAAGGTCTCACCAGAGTCTATCTCGAGAAACGTGTCTCTGCCTATCCCTATGACACCTACCTGATTTCACCTCTGGTCGAATCTTCCGGTAATCGTAAAGTTGTCCAGACCCTTGCAGATCAGCTCAAAGAAAAGGTCGCTCATGTCGTCAAAAACATGGACGTCAAAACCTTCGGTATCGTGGCCAAAGTTTCTCCCTCCCCTCAGTTCAAAGAAAAACTCGCCAATCCGCTGGAAGATTTCCTTTCCTACCTGAAAAGTGTGGATCAACCCGGCGTCCTGGCTGACCTGGTCGCCAGCACCCTGATCATCCCCGGTAAAGACCGCCAGACCCTGCTCAACGCCTGTGCCGTGAGCGACCGTCTTCGGACCGCGATCAAGATTTTCCGCAGAACCTACGGCCTGGCCGATTGAACAACTTTTTTGATGAATCTTGACTGATAAACCCTGATAATTTATTCTACTACCCGATCTATCATGAATCCAAACGATAACATTCCTAACCCTGAGCATGAAGAAACTGAAGAGGTAACCCAGGAACAGGTCCTCGAAGCGATGTTCTCCAACCTCATCATCCAGCAGACCCGGACCGCTCTTTTCTCTATGGGCCAGATTGCCGACCCGGAGACCGGTCAGCGCATTCTGGACCTGGAAGGCGCGCAAATGCTCATCGCCACTCTGGAAATGCTCAAAGAAAAAACAAGGGGCAACCTCTCCGTTAAGGAAGATAAATTGATCTCTCAAAGCATCAATCAGCTTCATGATATCTTTGAACACACCGTCCGTGCCGTCGAAAAAGCTCAGGCGGAAAAAGGCTCCTTTACCGAATCCGGCCTCTATACGCCACCCACCGGTATCATCACCCCTTCCGATGCTCCCTCGACCGCGGCTCCCATCGCATCCGAACCGGAACCCCCGTTGACCACTACTCCGGATTCACCCAAGCCCATCGTTGAACCCGAACCGGATGATTCCCGGAAAAAATTCCATAAAAAATATTAATTGATCACCCCCTGAATAAGGAATTAAGCAGAGTCAGTTTTTGTTTGTAAGATGGAGCTATCACGAGAAGAACGCAGAAGGAAAGAACGGGAAGCTCAGCGCTTTTATATTTTGCCCGGTCAGGGCAGAGGCGCCAAGAAGCGCCGCCGTAAAGTCCGCAGAAGAGCCATTTTTACAGGTTTGCTCCTGGCTGCCCTACTCGGCACCGCACTTTGGCTCTACCATAACCGGGAGTGGCTCTAAATTTTCCCCCGCTGCGAACGCCTGAAGCTGAAATAAATCGTCACGCCCAGCAACAGGGCATTGAAGATGCCAATCACCAGGATCACCTGCTCGAAGCTTTCATGCTTCATCACTAAGGTACCCAGGTAAAGACCCGCCACGCACCAGAGCCAAGGCACGGCTGTGTAGAGTCCCCGCGCCAGAAGATTGTTGATCAGGACCGTGCTCATCGTCAGAGGAAACATCGCTAGCGCAAACCACGGCAGCAATTCCGCCGCCGCCAGATAATTCGCCGAAAACATCACCCTCAGCGGGAGCTCCGGCAAAAGAAACGTCCCCGCTACCACCGCTGCCGAGAGCAGCCCCGTCGTCCCCAGCGCCATCAGGAGCACTGACGACTCCTCAGATTGTGCCGAACTTCGCGCGACCTTCGGGAACATCACCGCCGTTATCGGCAACGTAAAAAATATCATCGCCTGTGTCACGATTCCCGCCGCCGCATAGAGGTTGACCTCCTCCGCATCGAAAGCTGCCTTCACCACCAGCGTATCTGCGCTCACCATGAATAGCGGGATCCCGGCCCCGAGCGTCAATGGCGCCAGCCGG
Source organism: Verrucomicrobiota bacterium (assembly GCA_023230105.1). GTDB lineage: Bacteria > Verrucomicrobiota > Verrucomicrobiia > Limisphaerales > UBA1412 > UBA1412. The sequence continues at coordinate 46,008 of JALNXY010000011.1, read as the reverse complement.
ATTACCCAGTCCCAGAGCTCCACCTTGGCCCCCTTCACACGCCACACCGGATACGTCTTCCAGATACAGACGGCGATGCAGAGCACGAGACCTGATAATACACCTAGAAGCGCACCCGAGGCGCCCCCCTTGAATAAATAGAGAATGAGCGCTATTACCCCCAGCCGTCCGGCTCCATCCAAAATCTGACTCCAGCCGACCCAGCAGAAATTCTGCTCTCCCTGAAGTATCCCTACTCCAATCGGCCGCAAGAGAACCAGGAGCCCAACCAGAACCGCCAGCGCAAGAAAAGTCCCCGAAATTTTGAAAAGCCCCTCTATTTGAGCATGGAAAAACCAGACACCCAGGGCCGCCGCTCCCCACAAAAGAAAAGTCCAAAAAACCGATTCGCGCACCAGCGTGCTCAGCCGTGAACGCGATTCCGGTTCCAGCGCGATCGCCGTCTGTTGTGCAAAAACCGCCTGGAGCCCGCAGGCCGGGATCATCATGAGGTTCAGAGCCCGCAGGTACATCCCCAGAGTCCCGTAGTCGGCTTCGCTCAGGCATCCCGTGGCCACCTTGTGCACCGCCCACATCAGGAGCCCTCCCAGGGTCGTGGCTATCACCATCCAGCCGCTTTGCCTGAAAAACGTACCCTTTTGCTCTTTCTGCTCCATCTTTTTTCTTCCTGGGCCTGGATTTTTTTGGGGAGTCCGCCGCAGGTTTATCCAACCTACAGGCAGAAACTCCCCACTTCAATAATTCAATGCTGCTGGTCCCCGGCTTAGGCGTCCGTTAGTAAAGCCTTCCGGGAACAGAGCTTCGAATCTAAAACTCGAATTTCACGTCGCTCAACCGGCGCTCTATCTCCGCCAGGACACCCTGCTCTTCAGCAACCGTCGCCGCCGCAAAAGTCACGCTGAACCGAAGGTAAGAACCTGCGTCATCCCAGGGAACCGTCGAGATCAGCTTTTCGGTGATGAGCCATTGCGATGCCGCCTCTGCCGTCGGGAATTCTATCCGCTTTCCTTCGGCCGTAAACGCCGCTTTCGGCGATGCCGTGTAGAGGAAGAACGAACCACCCGGTTTACGGGCCCTGAAACCCCTTGCCTTGAGGATTTTTACCAGCCCCGTCATCCTCCGAGAATACTTGGAGATGATCTTCTTCGTAAATGAGGGATTCTCCAGCCCCTGAGCTACCGCATGTTGAATGGCCAGGAACTGCCCCGAGTCCGTGTTATCTTTCACGTCCCCGTACGCCTTGACCAGAAGCGGATTGCCCACGACAAAGCCGCAGCGCCACCCGGTCATATTGAACATCTTGCTGGCCGAATGCAGCTCCAGACCCACATCCATGGCGCCCGGAGTCGATAAAAAGCTCAGAGGCTTGCCCTTGAAAATCAAGGCCGCATAGGCCGCGTCATGGATCACCACCAGACGATGTTTCTTGGCGAACTCCACTACCTTCGCGAAAAATTCCGGTGTCGCGCTGCCCCCCGTCGGGTTGTTGGGATAGTTCAGGACCATCACCTTGGCGCGTTCGAGTATCTCCGCCGGCACCGCGTCCAGATCAGGCAAAAAGTGTTTTCTTTCCAATAACGGCATCTGGTAGACCTCTCCGCCGTAATACTTCGCATGAGTCCCGAAAACAGGATACCCCGGAGTCGTCATCAGAACGTAGTCTCCCGGGTTGATCAGAACCGCCGGCAATATGGATAGCGCCGCCTTGCTGCCAACACTATGAATCACCTGCGTATCCGCATCGATCCCCGGCACCCCGCAGACTTCTTCCATATAACGCACAACGGCCTTCTTCAGTACCATATCCCCGTTATCCGCATATCCCCGATTCTCGGGCTTGCGGGCCTCACGGTAAAGAGCCTGCACCAGCTGTGTCGGCGCCATGGCGTCCGGCTCTCCCACACCCATGTCGATCAGCTTGATCCCCGGGTTGGCCTGAGCCGCAGCGCGCTTGGCACGCTTGATCTTTTCAAATTTATAAATGGCAGTGTTTTTGCCGTAATTGGATCCGCCTATACGGTCCGCGAATAATTCTTGTATATATGTCTCTGTCATCTCTATTTTTTATGAGTGGCAAGGCGTTCGCAAAAACGCTCCATTCTTTCCAGCCCCTTCTCTATTTGCGCCATCGATGTGGCATAGCTGATCCGGATATTATCGTCCGAGCCAAAAGCGATCCCCGGCACCACGGCCACCTTCTCCTCTTCCAGGAGCTTGGCCGCAAAATCCACCGATTTCAGACCCGTCGCAGTTATGTTCGGGAAAAGATAAAACGCACCCTGCGCAAGAACACAGGAAATCCCCGGCATCGCTTTTAACCGCTCCCAGGCATAATCGCGCCGCCTCTTGTATTCAGCCAGCCAGAGAGGCAAATGCTCCTGCGATCCCTTCAGCGCCGCGACCGCTCCGGCCTGTGCAAAGGAAACCGGATTGCTCGTGCTGTGGCTCTGTACCGCTTCAATCGCATGGGCAATCGGCGCCGGTGCCGCCGTCACTCCTATCCGCCAACCCGTCATTGAGTAGGCTTTGGATAGACCGTGCACGATAATCGTATGCTCGAATATTTCAGGCGAAAGAGTCGCAACGCTCACATGCTCGGTGCCGTTATAAACCAGCTTCTCGTAAATCTCATCGCTCATGATGAGAACGCCCTTCTCGACGCAGATATCTGCAAGCGCCTTGAGCTCTTCTCTCGTATAAACGCTCCCCGTCGGATTGTTGGGGGAATTCAAAATAAAGAGCCTCGTCCGGGGCGTAATGGCCTTGCGCAGCTGCTCAGGCGTGATCTTGAATTCCGTTGCATCCGTCGCGCTCACAAAAACCGGCGTCGCTCCGGCCAGGGTCACCATCTCCGGGTAGCTCACCCAGTAGGGCGAGGGGATAATCACTTCGTCGCCCTCTTGGCACAAAGTGATAATCGTGTTGTAGCAGGAGTGCTTGCCTCCGCAGGATATGATGATCTGGCTCGGCTTATAGGTAAGCCCCTGATCTTTCAGAAATTTGTCGGCCACCGCCTGCCGCAGGGCCGGGAGCCCGCTGCTGGGAGTGTACTTGGTCATTCCGGCACGCATCGCTTCGATCGCTGCGTCTTGAATGTGTTGAGGCGTAGGGAAATCCGGCTCGCCGGCTCCGAAACCGACAACATCCTGACCCTCTGATTTCAATTGTTTTGCTTTGGCGTCAATCGCCAACGTCAGGGAGGGATTCACACCAGCCGCCCTTTTAGATATTCGATATTGCATATCCCGGGTCCATCTATTACTCCATCCCGGAGTAAACCTCAAGTCTGAAGTGATGAAAAATTAACTTAAATAATTAGAAAAACTAATGAATGCCGGCCCGCCAATCAGTACCACTACTCATTCCCGCTCATCCAGTTCTTAATCCTTTCGAAAAATCCCTGGCTCATCGGGTTCACATCCTGCTTGCAGACTCCCGCGAATTCCTTGAGTTTCTCCTTCTGTGTCGAATCCAGCCGCCGCGGCACCTCCACGATTACGCGCACGTGCATATCGCCCGTACCGCGTCCGTGTACATTCTTCACTCCCATACCCCGCAGCCGGAAAACCGTCCCCGATTGTGTCCCTTCCGGGATCACAATCCGTTTGTTCCCTTGCAGCGTAGGCGCCTGAAGTTCTCCTCCCAGGGCCGCCGTCACGAAGGGTATCGGAATTTCGCAAATCAGGTCGTCGCCGTCGCGCTCGAAAATTTCATGCGCTTTGACATGCAGAAAAACGTAAAGATCCCCGGCGGGACCCCCTCTGACTCCGCTTTCGCCGTTTCCCGAGGAGCGCAGCCGCGTCCCCGTATCCACTCCGGCCGGAATCTTGATCTTAACTGAAACCGTCTGGGTCACCCGTCCGCTTCCGCGACAGCTTGCACAAGGCCGCTCGGGAACCTTCCCGGTCCCGTCGCATTTTGGGCAGGTCTGCACCATGCTGATCCAGCCGCTGCCCACCTTGATCTGACCGTGTCCGCCGCAATCTGGGCAGTTCTTCATCGAAGAACCCGCTGCCAGCCCGGTTCCGTTGCATTGGGAGCAGGTCGCCTCCTTGCGGATGCTCAGCTCCTTTTCGCAGCCCAGAGCCGCCTCTTCAAAGCTGATCTCCAGGTCATAGCGCATATCGTTGCCGCGCTGGGCACCATTGGAGCTCCGACGGCTTCCGCCGCGCATACTGCCAAATATTTCCTCGAAAATACCGCCCCCGGCTCCGCCGAACACCTGACTGAAAATATCAAACGGATCATGGAAACCGGCCCCGCCGCCTCCGCCGCCAAACCCACGCTTGCGGGCATCAAAGGCGGCATGACCATATTGATCATAGGCAGCCCGCTTCTGCGGATCGCTCAAGACTTCATAAGCCTCGCCCAACTCCTTAAATTTTTCTTCCGCCGTCTTATCTCCGGGGTTCTTGTCAGGATGGTATTTTACCGCAAGCTTCCGATACGCTTTTTTCAACTCGTCATCGGTCGCACCCTTGTTTACCCCTAAAACCGCGTAATAATCAGCCTTGGACATAGATTCCGCTCTTACTTGCACTGTTCACTCACCTTACGTGCCACGATCACCCGCGCAGGACGAATCAAACGCGACCCCATCTTGTAGCCCTTGCGCAAAATCTGCGCCACGTGTCCCTCGGCGACCTCATTGGTCTCCAGCTCCGAAACTGCCTCGTGATAGGAGTGATCAAATTCTTCACCTTGCGGCTCAATCGCTTCCACCCCGCATTCCTTCAGCACGTTGTGGAACTGCGAAAGCACCATCTCAATTCCCTGTTGCAGCGATTTTACCGTCGGATCCTGAATATCTTTTGCCGTCGAAAAGGCGATCTCAAAGTTATCCAGAACGGGCAGAACAGTCTCCACAATAGCTACCTTTGCCGAGAGAACGTCATCCTGACGCTTCCGCTCGGCCCTCTTTTTGAAATTATCGAAATCTGCAACCAGGTGCAGCAGCTTGTTCCAATATTCCTCCGCTTTGGCGGCCTTTTCCTTAAGCTCCTTGAGCTCCTCAGGACTCAGAGTTTCCTCTGCCGCTTCCATTACGACTTCTGCCGTTTCCGCCTCGGCTTGCTGCTTCGTTTCCGCCGTGCCTTCAGTACCCGCAGAGACCTCTTCGGCCGTCTGCGCTTTGGCTTCCTTTTCTTCTTCGGCTACATTACACCCTTTGTTTTCCTCTATATTCTTCTTCATTCCAGATACATTCCACATACAAACTGTGTGAGACAGAGGTAAGAGAAGATACTCTTCCGGCTGTCTCTACCACCCCCGCACCATATTACAATCAATCCCCCCTTTGTGCAATACCCGATCTCTCCCCTCATAGCCTCCGCATAGCCTCAAATTTGAGGCAATCCGGTTGACATCCGAGTCAATTTAGCTTACAAGTGATCATGTGGTGACGCGGTGACGCCGTCATCGCGGTGAGAATTTTTAGAAAGGGAATTTATTATGGCAACATCGAGCATATTCCATAATTTTACGATCAATGACAAACACAATGCTAAAAGGTTTGTTGAGGCTCTGGATGCTGCTTCGAAACAACCCTCCAGAGTGCCCACTGTGGTGGAAAAGAAACCACTGCGTGATCCCGTTGCGATTAGGTCGTTGATGGAGAAGCGAAAGAGGATACGGCATGGTTGAATACGATACGGTACAGGTATTAGACTTGATTGAGCAAATCGGAGAGGATGAAGTTAATGAAATACTCTCCGATTTTTCATGTCCGAAAAACTCAGAAATAGAAGAATTTATCAAGACCCGTGCCGTAGAGTTCAGCAAAAAGAAAATGTCTATGACACATCTTATTTTTGATGAGGATGTGTCACTTGTTGGGTTCTATACACTGACTCATAAACCTTTGACTGTAAAAAGCGATTCACTTAGCCAAACGATGATCAAGAAAATGGAACGTCATGCAAAATATGATGAAAAAATAGACTCCTACAACCTTTCAGCTTTTCTTATAGCTCAATTTGGAAAGAACTATGCCCTTGCTTCAGAAAGGCGAATTGCAGGAGACCGTCTTATGAATTTAGTGTATGACAGATTGCGAGATGTTCAACATGAAGTGGGGGGCGGTGTGATTTTTTTGGAATGTGCGGAAGAACAGAAATTGTTGACCTTTTACCAAAAAAAAGAAAACGGTTTTAAGCCATTCGGCGAACGTGTAGCAGACGGCCAGACCAGGTACATCCAACTTCTCAGATTCATCTGACGATCAACTAAAACTAAACAGATACACTGATCAGAGCCGAAGCACCTCCTGAAAAGGAACGGGTGTTTTTTTTATGCCCTTATCCCTTTCGCAAGCATCTACCGAAACAGCACGCTGAATCTGCAACCCTCGGGATGCAAATAATGAACACTCCCTTTAGGATGGTGATGTCAGCTTGAGAATTTTTTTTGTCGATTCAGTGACTTTGCAGGCTTCCCCAATCCGTAGGCCCTCCACCCAGAAGATGACTCCCTCCGCAGTCTCCCCCAGCCAGAGCTGATGCCGCCGAGCCTCGGGAATCTTCCGATCCACGAAAATATCCTGCAGCTTCCGGGTCCCTTCCCGCAGCCCGATGGGTTGAAAGCGGTCCCCCTCTCGCCAATGCCGTAATGTGAAAGAATCCCCCACCCGATCCAAGTCAAAATATTCGACTCCCTCGGGCTTACTTCTCCAATCCGCCGCGTCACCCGGTCCCAACACTTCAAACTTCACCCGCAGAGCCCCTTCTCCCGGCAGGGTTAACTCCTCCGGCCGCTCACCCGGAGAAACCCTGATCTCCTCCGTATTCCAGCCATTCCCCTTCTCCACCGCGCATAAGCGCCAGATCCCCTCTTGCCGCAAATAAAGCTCACCCTGGCAGCTATGCGCCTTGCCCGGATTCTGAATAAAATAATCAACCGCTTCCAAGGTCGGCTGAGCCCCCCGTCCAATAAGTGCCTCTGCGACCGCTCTCCTCTGAAGTGCCGTGTGCCAGCTCTCGAAAGGAATTCCCTCCCGTTTTAAGCGCTCTATCTCCTCAGAAAGATAATCAGATTCCCGCCCCAGAATCTCCATCGTCCGCAGCAAGGTACGCCCCAGACTCGGGCTGTAACTCCGCGCCAGAAGCGGAAGAAGCTCATTGCGGATTCTGTTCCGAAGATAATCCCCCGTGCTATTGCTGGAGTCTTCCACCCAGGAATATCCACGTTCCCTCAGGTAGTCGAGATTCTCCTCTCGGCTGCATTCCAGAAACGGACGCACCACCTTGAGCGCACCAACTCCCTCTCCCGGAAAATCCGATACCGCCCGCATCCCTTTCAGCCCCCGGCTGGATGCACCCCGCAAAAGCCGCAGGAAAAAAAGCTCCGTTTGGTCCCCGCTGTGATGCCCCATAAAGAGAAACCGCGCATGGAGCTCACGCGCCTTTTCGGCAAAAAACCGATATCGGCATTCGCGTGCCGCCATCTCAAGCGACATCTTGGAACTGGCCGCCTCGGCAGATACATTTCCTCTGCCCACCGCCAACGGCAGGTTCATTTCCTGCGCCAGGCTGCGGACAAATTCCTCGTCTCTCTCGCTTTCCTCACCCCGAAGTTGGTGGTTGAAATGAAGAACATGAAGCGAAATCTCCGGATAGAGCTCCCGCAATACATGAAGCAGCGCCACCGAATCCGCACCGCCCGAAACCGCTGCCAGAGAAACCCCTTCCGGCCCGGTCCCAGCACCCAACGCCTCCAGCACCGCAGCGCATTTCCTCACGCATACGTGCGAATCCTCGTTTTTGAAATGAGTTCCCATTCTCAGCGCACGGGATAGCAGATATCGGCCTCCAGCAGGAAATCATCCCCCAGCCTCTTCCACTCAGGCCCGACTGCCTTCACCGCCTCAGCTAGATGCTTCACGCCTTCTCCTCCGACGCCGCTGGGCGCACCCTTTCCCCCGATAATCTTAGGCGCATAGTAAAAATGAATCCGGTGGACCAATTTCTGGTGCAGGAATGATTCGCTCAAAGTTCCCCCCGCCTCGACCAAGAGATGCGTCACTGATTCCTCACCCAGCTTTTTGAGCACCGCCGCCAACTTCAGCCGCCCCTGTCCCTCAGACGCAACCCGCCAGACCTGAACCTGCCGGCTCAGAGCCTCCACACGCTCCGCCGGCGCATCGTTCCCAACAACGACAGTGGTCAGGTGCTTCCACGCATCCGAAACGATATTCGAATTGAGCGGCGTCCGTCCTTCGGTATCCAGGACAATCCTCCGCAACCGCGATTGATCTTCATCCTTATGCGTGATATTGAAACCGCATAGCGAGCGGACCGTCAAAGAGCAGTTATCGGCGATCACCGTATTGACTCCCGTAATGATCGCATCCACCTGCGAGCGAAACTGCATCGCATGAGCTCGAGCCTCCGTGCCCGTAATCCATCGCGATTCCCCGGAAGCCGTCGCGATCTTCCCATCCAGCGACATCGCGCTTTTGAGCGTCACTAACGGCGTCTTGTTCACAATCCAGTAATTGAAAGCACGGTTGAGATTCCGTGAAGCTTCCTCCAATATCCCGCTTTGGACCTCTACACCGCCTTGCCTCAAAAGCTCCAGCCCTCTGCCCTGATGCGCCGGATTGGGATCCGTTGTCGCGCAGACCACCCGTGCAATTCCGGCCTCCAGAATCGCCTTCACGCACGGTCCCGTCCGCCCCTGGGTCGAGCAAGGTTCCAGCGTGACATAAAGCGTGCTGCCGCCGAGAGAATACCCCCGATTCCGGGCATCCTTCATGGCCAGAATCTCCGCATGAGGCTCTCCGGCCTTCTGGTGCCACCCTTCGCCGATAATCTGATTCGTCCCTTGAACCAGCACAGCCCCCACCATCGGGTTGGGTGAAGTCTTTCCCTGCCCCCGTGCCGCCAGCTCAAGAGCTCTCTCCATCATCTGGCGATCCGTCTGCCCCTCATGATTAGAAGTCACTGCCATATTTTTTGATCCCGTTATTCGTTCTCTTTGCTGACCTTTCGGAGACCTCTATCTCCCCAGTAATTCATAGGTCTCTCCCTTGCGGGTCGGGAAGCTCACCCATTTTCCGTCATAGCTGACACCCGCCAACGGGAAGCCCTTGTAATAAACCGTGACCGGACGTCCGGAATAAACCACGCAGGAATTACCCTGGAGCGAAGTAACCTTGCTCCGGGTAAGCCTTCCGCCGTGCCACTCCAGGTCAACGATGAACCCATTGCGTCCGCGCAAACCTTCCACGCTCCCCTTCTTCCATGCCGCAGGCAATGCTGGCAGCAAATTGAGCCTGCCTTCATGGCTCTGCAGGAGCATCTCCGCTATGCCGGCAGTCCCGCCGAAATTCCCGTCAATCTGGAAAGGCGGATGCGTATCAAAGAGATTCTGCAACGTCGATTTGGAGAGCAGCTCCTGGATATGCTCCAGCGCCGCATTTCCATCCTGCAGCCGCGCATAAAAATTGATAATCCAGGCACGGCTCCAGCCCGTATGTCCGCCGCCCTTGGATAACCGCCGCTCCAGTGTCACCCGTGCCGCCTTTGCAAGCGCAGGAGTCCCGCTGACGGTGATCTGCTTGCCCGGATGCAGCGCGAAGAGGTGGGAAACATGCCGATGTCCCGGCTCTGCTTCGTCAAAATCCTCCATCCATTCCTGCAACTGACCGTGTTTGCCGATCTGTAAGGGCGCCAGCTTTGAGCGCGCCACCCTCAACTGTTCTGCAAACTCCGCATCCTCCTTGAGCACGGATGCCGCTTCAATACAATTGCTGAAAAGATCGTAAATAATCTCCATATCCATCGTAGGCGCCAGGCAGATATTTCCACGGACCCCATCCTTTGTGATAAAGGTATTCTCCGGGGAATTAGCCGGACCGCTCACCAGCCAGCCCTTCTCCGGATGCACGAAAAGATAATCCAGATAAAACTCCGCCGATGCTTTCATCACCGGGTAGGCCCATTTCAAATACTCCCGGTCTCCCGTAAATGCGTAGTGTTCCCAGAGATGCTGGCAGAGCCATCCGCTCGCAGACGGGAATAATCCCCAGCCTGCACCCTCTCCCGGTGCCGTATAGCCCCAGACGTTCCCCAGCACGTGTGTCACCCAGCCCTTGGCTCCGTAGTGAACCTGCGCGGTCTTGCTGCCCGGTATCTCCAGTGAGGCGATATAGGCCAGAAACGGCGTGTGGCACTCTGATAAACCCGTCACCTCTGCCGGCCAGTAATTCATCTGGTCATTGATATTATGGTGGTAATCCGAATTCCAGGGCGTCTGAGTCCCGTCAGCCCAGATACCTTGCAAGTTTGCCGGCATCGTTCCGTAGCGCGATGAGCTGATGAGTAGATAACGCCCCATCTGAAAATAGAGTGCCACGAGCGACGGATCATTCCGCTCTTTCCTGAAATTATCCAGCCGCTCATTCGTAGGCGCCCAGGCTTGGGCACTCTCACCCAAATCAAGCTTGCAGCGCGAAAAGAGACTCGAGAAATCCTCTACATGTCGGCTCTTTAGCTTCCCATAGGAGCGACGCAGCGCCTTGCGCAAAGTCTCTTTGCAAATCTTCTCATAGGGATTGCCCACGTAAAGCGGCTTGCCATCCTGAAGTGGTTGGCCCACGCTCTTCCACCGGTTCCCTTTTTTCAAAACCTCCGTATCCGGCTTGATGTAATCGGTCGCTGCCGTAAGAATCAGTACGGCACTATCCGCATGGCTGATCCTGAGAGTCGCTCCGTCCATCGTGACAGACCCGTTAACGGCCTTCACTCCTACCCGGGCCATGAATTTCATCCCGTCCGGATCCTTGCCGCTCGGCAATTGCCCTTCCATTACGATCTGTTTCTCGGACCCCTCCCCGGCACGCACGACGGCATTCTCGTAACGCGAGAGGTTGACATCGCAGGTAACGGCCCCGGGACGATCCGCACTCAAATGAATCACCAGCGCGTCATCGGGATAGCTCGAAAACACCTCACGGCTAAAACTTGTCTCGCCTACCCGGTACGTCGTTCGCGCGACTCCGTTGGCCAGGTTAAGCTCCCGTCTGTAATCCGCGAAAACATCATGCCCCGGGAAGTAGATCGTCAAATCCCCCAAAGTCTGATAGCAGCCATATTTAGCCCGGGCCCCGTTACCGCTGCCTGAACCGTCGTTCTTGCAGACCAGATATTTCTGCGTCAGGTTATTCGCTTCCGCATATTTCCCCTCCAGAAGCAGCTGCCTTATCTCATCCTGATGCTCCAGCGCCGCCGGATTATCCGGGTCAGACACTCCGCCCGACCAAAGCGTATCCTCGTTGAGCTGCAGTCTCTCTGTCGGAATTCCTCCGTAGACCATCGCTCCCAGCCGCCCATTGCCCACCGGCAAAGCCCTCGACCAATCCGCCGATGTCTGCCACATGTTGCTGTTTTCCATTTTTACCGGGACCGGCTCCCGATACCACAAAGTCTCGCTTGGATTGATCATTTCCGCAGAGTGCACCACTCCCGTACCCCAAAACGCTCCCATCGCGAACAGGAGTCCCGAAAGCAACCTCATTGTAAATTGAAACGGAGAAACACCCCTTCCACTTCTTCCTTTATCCGAGTGAATTGTTTTCATATTGAAAAAATCCTTATACGAGTTCAGAGGATACCCTTACCCAACCCGAAAGTCAAAGTGAATTGCCTTTCCGGGGACTCCTTTCTTCAGCGATAAATGCCGAAGATAAAATCAATATTTTGCCGGTTGCCTCAGGGCTTCTCTGGGAAACCTAGTATTCCCCTGCGCCCCCGTCGTCGTACATGAAGCTGCTCGGCTCTTGCGGTTCCTTGCTCTCCGGCTCCTCGACTTTTGCCGGACCCGGTCCCAGCCGATGCAGCAATTGATGAACGAAAACCGTATTGTCGCAGCAGAGATATTTCATCTCTCCGCCCATCCGCGAAAAGCTTTTGCAAAAACGCAGGTAATACTCAGGGTTCGTCTTGGGCGGCTCTCCTTTGCTCCAATCCCAGTTGCTCCCTTCATGCAAATCCACCACGTAGAAAGAGTGCCCGGTGATCGCTGGCCGCTTTTCCTGAAAGCGAAGATTATGCACCACGCTCAGGCTCTTCTCGAAAACCTGAGGCGCCATAATCGCCGAACCCACGCTCAACACGACCCCGTCGGTCAGGTTCTCCACCGAAGCATTGAACCGTTTGAAGTCGATTCCCCCGGCACGGCCCACGACCGCCCCGTTATAGAGCGGATGCACCGTGAAAATATCGTACCCGATCCCCGGATGCACCGTCATCGGCACTTTGAGTTTCCACGCATTGCCCGAAACCGAAACCTGCTTGTACTGATGCCGCATTCTGTGCCGACCCGTTGCCAGGCCAATACTCACGGCTGAAAGCAGGTCCGCACGCGCTGCCGTCGTCGCATCGGTCGGATACTGACAGATCTTCTCCATCAGCTCGTGCGCCTCGGGCACCACGCCTCCATTTTCCATCACCCAGCAGCCGATCGATTCTCCGAACCCCCAGCCATGGAGCCCGCCGATCATGAGCGCCAAATTGATGCTTTTGCCCGTTTCATTCCAGGCACCGAAAACCCCGTGCGCCACATTATCCCGCACGCTCTCCGTCGATAATCCGCCATAGGCAAACTCCCAGTCATGGATAATCCCGGCCCCGTTGGTCGCCAGATGCGTCACCCATCCCCGGCGCATAAGCTCGATAAGAAGTGCCGAGCCGCCGTTTTTAATGAGATGCGCCCCGTACATCAGGATCACCGCCGCCTTCTTCTCGCGAGCCTTCCGAATCGCCGCAACGCAGCTCTCAAGCAGTGGCTCAAGTTCCGCTGGAGCCGGCTCCGGCGAACGGGAGGGCGGTATCAGCACCCGTTCCAGACGGGTCATACTCTTGCGCTTGGCCAGTGGGAACACCCGCACATTGACCGTATCCAGTTCCGGATAAATAAAATCAGAATCAAACATCTTCTCTACCTGTTAAAATAAGTTGGAGTAATCTCTCCGGCTCCGAGTAGTCGCCGATCATCAGCTGAGCCCCGGCCTCCGAGAGCAATTTTTTCTTTATCGGGTCGATCAAACCCGTTCCCTGATAGGGCGGCATATCCACCCACGATTCATCGCTGGCCACTCCTACGGAGAGACCACCCACCCGGGCCGTTTCGTGCATTTCCACATATCCATCCCCGAAAGCGATCAATCTCTTGCCGGTCATTCCCGGCAGCTTCATGATCATCTCAATCACCTTCGCCTTCGAAAACCCCGGCCGATGCGCATAAATATGCTCACCGAAATATTTCTCCAGCCCGAGCTCCTTAATCTCCGGCAGCACGATCGCCTCATCCGTCCCGCTGGCCAGGTAAAGGTTAAACCCGCGGCTCTTCAATAAATCGAGCATCTCGAGAGCTCCCGGCACCAATACGCTCTCCACGCTCCGGACTCCCGTCTGAACCGCCTCATGCCTCCGCCGCGAGGTCACTTCCAGGGACTTCACGAACTCGCGGGTCTCCGCCTCTGTATCTACCGCCTCTCCGCCGCGCTCCTTCAATCGCTCACCAAAGCGGATAAATTGAAAAATACTCGGTTTGCCGTTCTGCCTCAGCATGTCGTCCAGCAGGAGCGATCTCAGCTCCTCTTCGCTCTCACCCTCCAGCCGGGGCATCTTCCTCAGAAAAGAGGCCAGCATCAACTCGCTCCAGCCCGCTCGGACCAGAGAAATCGTTCCGTCCAGATCAAAGAGTATCTCAGTTGCTTCCGGATGCGGCTTGAAATTGGATAAAATTTCCACTCCTGCAGACATTTTTCTATAAACAAACAGAGAGTCAAGAACATTACATCCTTAACTCTCCGTCGTTGTTTTATTAATTACTTACGGCAATACGCACTCAATGCTGTATTTACCCGATCCGAGCTCCTCGGTCTTACCCGCAGGGGTCACAACCGTGGCCGTCGTATTGGCAGGAATCTCGATATCCCAGCTGAACTTCTTGCCTTCCACTCTCCAGCTGCTCGCCGCCTTGCCATACGGTGTCTCCAGGGATGCCTTCACGTAATCCACACCCTTGACCGGTTCAGGCTTGAACACGATCTTCTTGAAACCGGGACCCGCACTGCGGATACCCGCCAGACGCTCGTAGAACCAGACGTTCAGGTCGCCAATGAGCATCACGTGGTTATGCGAATTCATTGCCGGATTGGCCGTATCTCCGTTCCAGAGTTCCCAGATCGTGGTGGCTCCGTTCTTAACCATGTAGCCCCAGCTCGGGTATTCCGTATTGGTCACCAACTGCCAGGAAATATCTGAGCGGCCGTAGTCCGAAAGAACCCGGTTCAGATACTGTGCTCCAACCAGACCCGTTCCGATATGACCCTTGGTGTTAACCGTGATCTTATTGATCAACTGATCGAACACGGCTTTTTCCTCTCCTGCAGGCACCATGCCGAAGAAGAGAGGCAGCACACTGGAGGTCTGCGAACCGTTATCGAAAATTTTCTTATCCGCATTGTAATACTTTTTGATGAACGCGGCCTTCATTTCATCGGCCCGCTGAGCCCATACCTTGGCATCGTCGCCTTTATCAAGCAAACGGGCATATTTCTCCATCAGCCGCAAGTCCCCGTAGAAATAGGTACTCGAGAGCACTCCGGGCGCCGTCTTGCGCAGAGGATCATTGGAGTGAATCAATTCCGGAGATTCCGGCGGGCAGCACCAGTCGCCGTACGTATCTCTTTCGATAATTCCGTCCTTCACATACTGCTGCATGTAGTCCATCCATTTCTTCATGCTCGGATAGTGCTCTGCCACGATTCCGATATCACCATACTGATTGTACAGTGCCTCGGGGATAATGATGGAGGCACTGGGCCAGGTCACGTCATCATTATAGATGGGCCAGTAATTCGGAGATACAACCGAAATACTACCCTCTTCACGCTGTGAATCCGACATATCACGCAGCCACTTCGCATAAAGAGGCGCGATGTTGAAGATCATACCCTCGCCCAGCGATTCAGCCGCGCGGTCTCCCAGCCATCCCAGACGCTCGTCGCGCTGAGGGCAATCGGTCGGCATACTCCGGTAATTACCACGAGTTCCCCAGAATATATTGTGATAAATCTGGTTCACCAGCGGGTGAGAAGTCTCGAACTGACCGATCAAATCCAGATCGTCATGAACCACACAGCCCAGAATATCCTCCGGCTTGAGCGATCCCGGGTACCCGGTCACTTCCACGAAACGGAATCCGTGATAGATAAAGCGCGGCTCATAAGTCTCCACGCCCTGCCCCTTCATGATATAGCGGTCGGTCACCCGCGCGCTGCGCAGGTTATCCATGTAGAGTGTCCCGTCCTTCTTCAGCGTTTCGGCATGGACCAGCTTGACCTCCGTACCGGCTTCGCCTTGCGCCTTAATCCGGCACCAGCCGACCATGTTCTGTCCCATATCGACCATGTAGGTACCTCTGTCCGTCTGGGTCACGCTCTTGGGTGTCAGAATTTCTGTCACGCGTATCGGCGGCATCATTTGCGCCTTGAGCTTGCCCGCGGGAATTTCTTCCTTGGTCATCTGCTTGACCTTGAACCAACCCTCCGGCTTGAAGGTCAGGTCGTTCCAGCCGTTCAGCTCCATCCGCGCATCATACGTCTCGCCGTCAAACTCGTTATTGAAACGGATCGGCCCCTTGTCGGTCACTTGCCAGCTCTCGTCCGTGACGATCTCCTGGATGCTCCCGTCTTCATATTCCACACGCACCAGGGCGCGCGTCATCGGCAGTCCGTAATGGTGTCCCACACGGGGATTGGTGAAGCGTCCGTTACCCAGCATCACGCCGAGCACGTTCTGCTTCTTGTTCAACTTCTGCTTGATGTCAAACGTCTGGAAAGCCACCGTCTTGGTGTAATCAGTCGCCATGGGGTCAAGCACGTGATCCCCGATCTTGGCGCCGTTGAAATAGAGCTCGAAGAGTCCCAGTCCCGAAATATGGGCATAAGCCGTTTTCACCGGCTTATCAGGGTTGAGCGTAAAATCTTTTCTCAGGAGCAATGCCGGCAGATTGACCACCTCCGTATTCTCTCCGGGTTTATTCCACGGGGATACTCCGATCGCTCCCTGCACGACTACCGGCTCCCAACCCTCTGTGCTCACTTGCGCAGTTGCCCAGCCTTCGGGCTTATTCTTGGAGGATTGCCAGCTCTCGTCGGACGCGATCACCTGGGTCGAGTCATCTTCAAAAACCACCTCTACCACGGACGCCAACCCGGCATATCCATTCGAGCCGTTGGCCGCCATAACGCAAATCGTGTTCTCACCGGCCTTTGCGAAATTCTTCAGGTTAAAGAATGAAACCTCTTTCCAGCTGGTGCCGGACCCGACTTCCTTTCCGTTAAAATAGAAGCGGAATGAATCGTCCGCAGTCGTCAGCGTGCTGATGGATTTAATCGCCTTATCTGTGGGCAGCGAGAAAACCTTCCGGAAATAACGGTCTCCCGCGGCGACATCGCTGGGCTTGTCCTTATTGGCTTCCCCGGTCCATATCCAACGGGCATTCTTGTAGAAAACATCTTTGGAGGGCCCCTTATCCAGGCCCATATCCTTCATGCTCATTCCGATCCACTGCGAGTTCTTCCAGTCGGCTTCCTGCGCAGGACCGTAAGTCCACATCGCCGTCGGGCTCCATTCCGAGACTTCCCCGGCTTTATCCCAGACGCGAACCTTCCAGAACACGCGCTTCATCCCATCCGGACGCTTGCCCACGTACGGGAATAGATGTGACCAGTCCCCCTCAATCTTGCCGCTTGAATAGAGATCGGCCTTTTCCGGGGTCAACAGCTCTTCGCTGGTCGCTGCCAGCACTTCAAAAGCCGTCTGCATTTCATTCTGAGCGTCTGATTTTAATTTCCAGCTCAGTCGCGGGCTCTCAGCATTGATGCCGAGAGGATCCACCATAAACTCACAGCGCAAATCCTCAAGGGCAACCTTTGCACTGGCGCTCCCAACCATGCCCATCGCCATGGCTAAGAGGCAGATATTCTTAAAAGTATACTTCCTTTTCACAGGCACCATTAAACACAAACCCCTTGTGAAATGAAAGCAAAAAGACTCTTTCTCTCCTAAAGTTTTTCATTTTCTTCCAAAAACTTTCAGCCTTGAACAGTCTTCTTCCGCTTCGAATTCCTAAAAAAAATCTCCTTCGCTATTTCACGCCGCTGCTCTTCTCCAGAACGGCCTCCCAGTCCCAGTTTGCCGCTTCCAGGAGCTCCTGCAATACGCTCAAATCCTCAACGATCAGGTCCGGCTCCGAGCTTCTCAGATCCTCCAGCCGCGTGTATCCGGTCAGAACCGCACAGGAACGCAGATTTCCATGATGGGCCGTCTCGATATCGTGAACCATATCCCCGATGAAAAGCGTCTCTTCCGGAACCAGCCGATACTTATTGATCAGCTCCGCAATCCTCGCCTTCTTATCCCAGACCCCCACGTAAGGATGGTCCAGGTATTGATTGAAGGCAATCCGCTCCTGTAGCGACTCATAATGCTGCTGATGCATCGAGCTGAAAAGAAAGGTCCTGATCTGCTTCGACTTCACGAACTGCAAAAAATCCTCCGCGTGATCCAGCGCCTCAACGTTATCCTGCAACGGAATATACGCCTCATGAAACCACGTCTCCAACTGCCCCGGTTCGACTCCCGGCGCCACCCTTTCATAAAACTGGGAAAAAGGCAGACAAAACTCAGCCCGGAATTCATCAAGCGTCATCTCTTCTTTCCCGAGCTTTCGCAAGATGTAATTTGTCGCCCCGATGACTGGCGGCATATCGTTCACCAATGTTCCGGACCAGTCGAAAATAATATTCTTTAAAACCACCTCGCTTCTCTCTTTCCTTATCGTGCCGCCCCTTTGCGGACCTCCTCTTTCTTCTCTTCGAGCTCTTCCTGCAGCCGCTGCCTCTCCGATACCAGTTGAGCATCAATCTGGTAATAAGCCTCCGGGTCATTCTCCTGTGCAGCCTTCTCTTTTTGCGCTTTCAGTAAGAGCTCCCTCTCAGCAATCTTGGCCTGATAGAATTTATCCAGCTCAGCCAGCTTTTGCTTCTGTTCGTCACTCAGTTTGGTGATCTTCTCCTGTCCAAACCGTTCCATTGCTCTTTCGTATGCACTTTTCATAGCAGATTCATTCTACTTTTTCGCCCCTCGCAATGCAACGCTAAGAAACCGCCTCCGTTAAAACCCTTCAGCAGCACTTCGTTTTTCAACACGTATTGTTTTGAAGCAACACTGTAAACACTATTTTAGGCCATTGTACGCTTACGGCTTGACCTCTCTGCCTCTTTGTGAGAGACTCACCCCGCTTTTTGGCTTAGGCCAGTGTAGCTCAGCGGTAGAGCAGCGGTTTCGTAAACCGCAGGTCACCGGTTCAAGCCCGGTCACTGGCTCCATTCTTTTTTTCTCTAATTTACTCCGGTTTTTTCTCTCTTTTAAATCATTTCGCCTTATTTGCCTCTCTGATGAGACCGAAAAAGGTGTAGGGATCGACCACTGTGACGGCGGCATCGGGATGGTTTTTCTTCAAAGCCTCCGAGACCGCCAGGTACCACGAGGGCGACTTCAATATCGACCTGCACCAGGCAAACCCGGGCTTGTCCGGATACCGCCCGGCTACCCAGGCTATGTCGCGCGCCGCAATGACGGGGTCCCCGTTCAAATCCCATTCATTGCAGGTCGGCACGCCGCCGATCATCCTAGCCTCTTTCTCAAAGTGCGTCCCGCATCCATCCGGGCTGAAGAGCGAATAAGCCTTGAATTCCTGCTCCGTCGATCTGTACCCCGCTCCGTCCAGGACGAAACCGACGATGCTCATATCCCAGCGCCCCATGTATTGGCTGCAGTGCTCAGCCCATGCCGCCAACCCTGAAGGGAAAGGCACATCCCCGCGCTGAGTCAGTGAACGCGGGTTCAAATACCCGGCACCCGAATCGCCCGTAATAAAGAAATCATTCGTGCTCGCATTCCTGTAAGCATAAACCAGCGCCATCGGTGCACGGTCCGCCAGGTTGGGGTTAAACGCCCAGCCCATCGGTACCGCTCCACGTGTTGGGTCGCTGAACATTTTGGGCACACTCCGGTAAAGCCATGCCGGCGCATCATAATCTCCCACGTAATGCCCCAGGTAGAGCCCGGCCTTGACGCTTCCATCCTCAGCGATATATCCCCGCTCCTTCCATTGCTGAACCGTCGGCTTGGGGTTCGGCTGCGAATACTTCTCTTTCAGCGGATAGTGCGTATGGAATGAGGCATTGGCCATCGCAGAATACCCGGCCGCATCCGCCTCCATATACCCGTTATATTGCGAAATAATCCGGGCGTGTTCCCACTCCGTATCCACTCCGCCATGCTTGCAGCCCACACTGCGGTGATCCGTATACTTGAAAGGCCACGGCGTGAAGCCGCCCACCTTGAGAATCCTGCCTCCGTTCTGCAGATAATGCTGGTGCAGCACCTCCCGGAACATCGAGACGTCTGCCCCCAGGGGCTGCTCCCGGTCATCATTGGGCGTCTCATCACCCCAGGGCGAAAGATCAAAGAAGAAACTCCGCTTGCTGATGAAATAATCGTGATTGGAGAGCGTGTGCATATCCGGCCCGGCCGACTGCGGATGCCCAATCCAGTATGAATCGATATAATAGGCGGCATAGAGCGGATCGCAGAGCCCGCTCTTCAGATACCGCTCAATAGCCCAGCGGTAGGCATCGGTCTTGGCGCTACCCGTACTGGGCAGGTCATAATCCGGAATCTTCCCCTTGCCGGTAAATTTGCTCTTCCCATCCGGTTCAACCAGCCACTCCTTAACCGGGTAACCATAGCGTTTCGAAAGTATCTGATACATCGAATCGGGCTCCTGGCTCCAACGGACCGGAATCAAATCCAATACACCAGCCGCCGTCGATGCCAGACACGCCGTCGCATGAACCTGCGGGTCGTAAACCACCAGCCCCTCTGCCCGTCCCTTGAACGCGTCAAAAACCGCTTCAATGGAATCCAGCTTCACTACCTCAACACCCTTGAGCCAGCCGTCCTCCTTCTGATACCAGTCCAGCCAGAATTCATCGGTCTCCATCCCCCATGCCGAGCAGTAATAAATATAAAGCTGCGGAGCCTGCCGGTTCACGATTCCCTGCAGCGCCGCCAAAGCGTGAAAATGCTCCCAGACCCGCGGCGATTTCTCCGGACTGCTCCCATTCTCCCGGTACGAACGCGCGTCAAAGAGGTAAACCTTCTCCGGAACCTCTGCCCGGGCTCCGAACGCCATCAAAAACACACACAAAACAAAACAACTTCCCCACAATATCTTCCCGATTTTCTGCATCTCTTCTTTCCTCTTTATAATTATCTCCTGTTCTTTTTCTATCCTTTACCAGCAAACTTTTCCCTCTGGTCCGTAACCCGGTTCGCCCGGTCAGACTATATCAAAACCACCCTTTTTCCAAGCCTAAACACCTTCCCCAATGCTCCGAATACTTCCGCAAAACTTGAACTCGGATTGCAAATCCGCTAGACTGGCGGAGAGTGTTGGCCTGTCTGTGAACAGGGGAGCTTTCCCCATCTTTTACCGCTCAAGGAAACCCTGAAGTAATAGGCCTGCATAAACCTCGGAATAGGGATAATATTATGTCTGGAAAAAAGAGTGAGGATACGAAAAACTCCGACCGGCAATCCCAAAGTCTTCGCCTGAAGGCTCTGGATCGCTACGACGTGCACGCCGGAGAATATGAGGAGGATTTCAACGGCCTGCTCAAAGTGGCTGCTGCACTTTTCAACGTCCCCATCGCCAGCCTCAACTTCCTCAACGGCGACGAAATCGTCTATCACGCCTCCAGCCGAAAAATCGAGCACAGCTCCTCCCAAAGTGGAGTTTTCTTCGAGCCGCTCTTTCAGGAAGATGAATCCATCCTCGTCATCAACGATCTGGAGCAATACCCGCTTTCCTCCAATCCGCCCGCTATTTTCCGGGATGAACACATCCGCTTTTGCGCCGCGGCTCACCTCCTCTCTTTCGATGATTTCCATATCGGCACCCTGCAGATTATGGATACCAAGCCGCACGATTTCTCCTCCGATGATCGCGCCATGCTCAAGACTCTGTCCCGGCAGATCATGAACCGCCTGGACCTGACCTATCGCTTCTACCAGATGCGCAAAGCCAGCGCTCTCTACCAGTCGCTTGTCGATCACTTACCCGATTCCATCTGCATCCTCCGCAAGAACCTCCAGGGCGAATTCACTTTCGTGAATAAGAATTTCTGCAAACTCCTCGGCAAAGACTACGACCAGGTCATCCGCAAAACCGATTTCGATTTCTTCCCCGAAGAGCTCGCCCAGAAATATCGCCTGGACGATGAAAATGTTATGACCTCCAAAGTCCCTTTGACCCTCAACGAGATCAATGAAAATGCCAAAGGCGACAAACGCTATGTCCACGTAATCAAAATCCCCCTTTTCGAACCCGATAATCCCTACGAGGTCATGGGCATCCAATGTATTTTCTGGGATGAAACCAACAGGATCGAAGCCGAAATGCAGATCCGGTTTCAGAAAAATTTACTCCAGCGCCTCCTGGATATGAGCGCCGATTGCATCTACTTCAAAGACCTGGAGTCCCGCTTCATCAAAATGAGCCGCTCCATGCTCCGCTATTTCGGCCTGAGCGACGAACAGCAGATGATCGGCAAACGCGATTCGGATTTCTTCCTCTCCGAACACGCCGATAAAGCCTTCAAGGAAGAACAGGATATTATCCGCACGGGCAAACCCATCATCGCCAAAATCGAAAAAGAAACCTGGACCGACGGCCACCAGACCTACGCTCTCACCAATAAGGCCCCCCTGTTCGACGATGAAGGCAACACCATCGGCACCTTCGGCATCAGTAAAGATATCACTCGCCTCATCCAGACCGAAGAAGCCCTCAAGAAAGCACGCGATCAGGCCTTGGTGGCCACCCGCATCAAGTCACAGTTCCTCGCCAATATGACTCATGAAATCCGGACCCCCATGAATGTCGTTATCGGTATGGCCGAGCAGCTGAGCATGACCCCCTTGGAGCCTCAACAGCACGAATTCCTCTCCTATATCTCCTCCAGCGCCAATTCGCTCCTGTCCATCATCCAGGATATTCTCGATTTTTCCAAAATGGAGGCCGGTAAACTCTCCATACCCTCTGTCGATTGCAATCTCCGCGAAACCATCCTCCAGGCCGTCAGTCCCCTCTCCAGTCTGGCAGAGCAGAGGGGTATTGAGCTGCTCATGCTCCTGGATGATCAGTTGCCCGAGTGGGTTTGCGGTGCCCCCGAGCGCATCCGCCAGATTCTCACCAATCTCATCGCCAATGCCATCAAGTTCACCCTCCAGGGTGAAGTCGTCCTCACCGTCTCGGTCATCAAGAAAACATCCCTCCACACGGAGATAGAGTTCGCCGTCCGGGATACGGGCATCGGAATTGCTCAGAATGTCATTCCCAAACTCTTCACCGCTTTCTCTCAAGCCGATGGCAGCACCACCCGCGAGTTTGGAGGCACCGGTCTGGGTCTGGCCATCTGCAAACAGCTCGCTAATCTCATGAAAGGCGATATCTCCGTGGAAAGCACACCCGGCAAGGGCTCCACTTTCAAAGTGAAGCTCCCTCTGAAGCACCCTCAGAACTCTCACGAACAAACACCGCTTCCTCCGTCTCTGCCCGATCTCCTTAAAAATAAACCGATCCTGGTTGTGGACGATAACACCACCAGCCGCCAAATCCTGCGCATCTACCTGGAGAGCCAGAACGCCCAGGTTACCGAGGCCGCCGGGGCCGCTGCCGCCCTGGAAATCCTGCAAAAATCAACCTCCTCAAAGAAGGCTCCCTTTGCCTTTACCCTGATTGATTACCAGATGCCCGAGATGGATGGACTCGCCCTGGCCAAGAATATCTCCGAGCTCCGCCTCCGCTCCCCGATGAAGCTCATTCTTCTCTCCGGTGTCGGCTCAGTCCGCTCTCCCCAGATACTCAAAGAATCCGGCTTTGCAGGCGCTCTGCTCAAGCCCATCCAAAAACAGAAACTCCTTGAGTGCCTGAGTTCCATCGCGGACCCTGCCTTCTCCCCGGACGCTTTCTCGCAGCCCGATCTCCCCAAACAGAAGGAGCAACTCCCCTCCATGGAGGAATTCTATTCCCGCTTGCAGTCAATCAATATCCTCATTGTCGAGGATATGGAGCTCAATCAGAAAATCCTCCTCATGCAGCTTGAGCAGTTGAAGCTCAAAGCAGACGTCGTCCGCAATGGCAAACAGGCTCTGAAGGCTTTCAAATCCAAAGACTACCAGCTCATCTTCATGGATTGCCAGATGCCCGGAATGGATGGCTACGAAGCCAGCCAGCAGATTCGCCTCATGGAGGCTGCCCCCAATTACTCCAAAAAACCGGTCTTCATCACCGCCATGACCGCCAACGTGGAAGAAGATGATGTCGCCAAATGCTTCCAGGCCGGCATCAATTATTACTTGAGCAAACCTCTCCGCCTGGAAGATGTGGAAAAATTCTTCCGCTATTTTGTCTCCAGAACATCCGATGCACCCCCTCAGTCCTCTGTGCTGGGCAAGGCCGCTGCATCCAAACCGGCCCCCGACACTCAAATGGAGCCCAAACACCCCGAGCCCATACCTCTGCCCACCGCAGACACTCCCGAATTTTCACCCGAAGATTTCGACATGTCTACCTTGGATACCCTCCGGTCTCTCAGAAAACCGGGCAGACCCGATCCCCTGGCTCAATCAATCACTTTCTTTAATCAGGATGCTTCTAAAAGCGAGCTGGCCCTCAGAAAAGCCGTCGTCGCTCTGGATTGGGATGATATCCGCCTCTATGCCCACAGCATCAAAGGCATCTGCATGAACCTCGGCGCTCTGAAAGCCGGGGACCTCTTTATGCAGATCGAGAGATACGCCAAAGAGCATATCGCCGCTGATTATGGCACACTGATGGAACAGGCCGTTGCAGAACTGGATAAAGTAAAAAAATTCCTGGAAAAGCAGTAACCTCTTCCAGGAATCTATTTAAAAATTGAAAAAACGGGAGCTCTTCGCCGCTCTATTTCTCCAGATAGGCGAGCCTCTCCTCTACGTCGGCGGCGATCAAGGGGTCGATTAAGCAATCCAGGTCGCCCTCCATCACCGCTGCGATATTGTAGAGCGTCAGCTCGATGCGGTGATCGCTCACCCGGCATTGCGGGAAGTTATAAGTCCGGATTCGCTCATTGCGCTCACCCGTTCCCACTTGTGCTTTTCTCTGTGCCGAGTACTTCGCATTCTCTTCAGCAATCTTCCGCTCCAGGAGCCTTGAGCGCAGAATCGTCATCGCCTGAATACGGTTTTGCATCTGCGAGCGCTGGTCCGCGCAGCGAACGATCATCCCGGTCGGCTTGTGGTTGATCTGCACCGCAGAGTCAGTCGTGTTCACACCCTGTCCTCCGGGCCCGCCGGCGCGGCAAACCGTGATTTCCAGATCCTCGGGCTTGATCTCGATATCCACTTCCTGCGCCTCGGGCAAAACCGCCACCGTCGCCGTACTCGTATGGATACGCCCCGATGCCTCCGTCGCCGGTACACGCTGCACACGGTGAACTCCGCTCTCGAACTTCATCCGCTTGTAAACGTCCGTGCCGGTAATCTTGAAAATGATTTCCTTGTACCCGCCCAGGTCTGACGGGCTCGAATCCATATCCTCGATCTTCCACCCCTGCGATTCGCTGTATTTGATATACATGCGGTAGAGGTCCGCCGCGAAAAGTGAGGATTCTGTTCCGCCGGCCCCCCCGCGGATTTCCACGATTGTATTGCGGCTATCGGCAGGATCTTCTGGGAGAATACCCTGCAACAGCGCCAGATTGAGCTTCTTGCTCTCCTCCTGAAGCCGTTCGACTTCTTCCCGTGCCATCTGCGCCAGCTCTGAATCCGGAGCCTCCTGTTTCAGTATCTCCTTGTTTGATTCGAGCTCCTCACCGTTCTTCTTCCAGGCTGCGCCCAGGTTCACCAGCTCTTTAAGCCGCGAATACTCACGGCCCAGGTCTTGCGCCTTTTGCGGGCTGTCAAATACCTTCGGGTCGCTCAGTGCGCTTTCAACCTCTTTCAGACGGTTTGCGAATTTGTCAATGTGGGAATAAAAGTCCATGATACCGATAAACAAACACCCGCTCACAATTCCATTGTGAAGCGGGTACTGTATCCTCTCTTGTATTTAAAAGAATCCCGTACCGCAGTTCATAAACCGCAGTCCGCTACTTCTTCTTATTTTTCTTGGAATCCATTTCGGCCTGAACCGCAAGGGTCTTAGCCATGCGCTGCTGGAATTTATCCACGCGACCGGCCGTATCCACTAACTTTTGGGAACCAGTGTAAAATGGGTGACACATGGAGCAAATACCCACTTGGATATTCTTGCGGGTTGAGTGTGTCTTAAAAGTATTTCCACAAGCACAGCGGATTTCCGTTTCCTCGTATTTCGGATGAATCTTCTCTCTCATAGTACGCTATCCCCCGTTGGGGGAAAAACAAAGTCTGTCAGACCTTTAAAAAACTGGCAAGATTTTACTTCAATTATTTTATTTCAGCACCCACCGGTGTCTCTTCCATCTCCTTGATAATCTCCACGGGCGCATTGGCGTTGAGGAGCTTAAGAATATCGTCGGTCAGGTCATCCTCACCGTCCGTGTAGAGAAGAACCGGACTCCGGTCTGCAGTCTCCGCACCGCTGTCGATCACCTTGTTGTACTTCTCGCTCTTGGCACGCTTGGCGATCAGATCCAGAATATCCTTCATGATGTTGTCCCGAAGCCGCTTCTGCTGCTCAGAAAGCGCCGTGCGTGCACTTCTCTCGAACTGCGTGACCGCCGTCTCCAGCTTCTTGATCTCCATCATCTTATCCTCTGCATCTTTCTTGCGCTGAGCCTTGACCTCTGTCGTGATGGTCGGGTCGTCCACCCGTGCCAGCGTCTGGTTGTATTCCTCGGTCAGCTTCTTGTACTCGTCCTGATACTTCTTGCCTTCGACATCGAATTCCGATGCACGCTTCTTGATCTCGGTATCGGCCTGTTTCGTCTTGAAATAACCGTCAAACACGACACGCATATTGACAGTAGCTATCCTCTGAGTCTGGGCTTCCGCGCAAAATGTCAGCGCAAAACACGTCGCAATCGTTAGAATTATCTTCTTCATATTTGTCTTCGCCTGTTGTATCCCCGCTCCTTTATACGCGGGCTTTACTCAGCAGCTCCTCCAATAAACGATACTTTCCATCTCCAGAGCCACTTTCATCTCTCGGCAGAGAATCCGTGCATCATAGACTCCGGCAGCCTCCTAAGTCAATCTTGCAGCCGACTCCTCCTCAAATTCACCCATTGCCTCAAAAAGATGAGCATCGAAAAAGAAGAGAACCACGAATGCACACAGATGGGCTCGGATGTTTTGGGTTGGGTGGTTCGAGGGACTGTGCAGAATAAGACCGCAAAAATCGGTGCAAAACAGCAAACACTTCAGCAAATCACCTGCATCGTCACAGAAAGCACCTCACAAATCCCTGTTTATCTGCGCAAATCTGCGTCATCTGCGGTTAAAACGTTTCCCCGCATCATCTCAAAAATATCCGCTCTTTTTTAGCCAATACGCTCACCCGCACCAGGAATGCTCGGCCATCATCTCGCGGTCCGCCTCCATTGCATATCCCAATAGCCTCAGATAATCCTCTTCTCCGGGTTCCACCCTCTTGCCGGTGAAATCGGCCACCCCGCGGCAGGCCAATAGGAAGTTCCCCTTATGTTTCCGCTCCAGCAACCGGAGCTTCCCGAACACCTTCTCCAGCCTCGCCTTCTTGCACTCCTCTTCGCTCAAGAGCGATATCTTCCCATCCGGGAAACGGAGCAGCCCGACCCCAAGCTCGAACGCCTCCCGCATTTCCTCCTCCTCACTCCCCACATTCATCCGCGCCATAATTGAAAGGACCACCCCGCACTCTTCCGGGAAATCCTCCGGCTTGTGATTTTTCAGCTGCTTCACCTCTGCACCGAAATATCGACTCAGAACCAGCCGGATTCTCCTCAATAAACAATACTCGAATAAATCCACGGCCTCGTCGGCTTCAATCAGTTGCTCGAGAACCTGATCAAATTCCAGAAACTGCTCCCGCGACATCTGCCTCAATGAGGGCAGCGACAGCGACCCGATCGCGTACTTCTGGCTGAAATTTAAATCCATGAATTCATAAGAGAGCAATTCGCTCTGCTCCAGCACCTCCTCGGGGAATGCCCTTCGGATGATCTCCCTTTGCTTCTCGCGCGCGGCCTCATGCGCATCCAGCTCCAAAGCCAGAATCAAGGCCGCCGTCATGAGCGGCTCACGCAGCTTCGAAAGCACCGCAATAGGCATATCCCCCAGGAGGTTTTGCACCTCCGGCGATTCAAATCCGCTTTGGGCCCAGGTTTGCTGATCCCACAACGGACTCTGTTCAATCGTAATCCGGCGAACATCCCGATCGGTCGACTTCCTGATCGTTTCCCGTGACTCCTGGGCTCGCTTGACCTTGATGGCGAGGAAATTCCCGTCAAAGCTCGGGTCCAACGTTCTTATCCGCTCCAGGAGAGGCGGATGGCTTGAGAGAAGTCTCTCGATGAAAAACATTCCGGTATCAGCGAAAAAAAGCGGGGCATACTCCCGGTCTACAATCCCCATTGTCAAATTGTAGGGCCTTTGGGCCGCATAAGCGCCGATCTTCTTCAATGCCGAGGCCAGACCTTCCGGGTATCGCGTATATTGTGCCGCTGTACCGTCGGCCAGCCGCTCCATCTGCCGCGAAACCGATAGCTGCAGGAGCAACCCGAATATGTAGCTGATAAACCCCAGTAAGACCAGGCCCAGGCTGAATAGGAGTATCACAATATAAAAAAAGCTCACGATATTGATCCGGATGCTGGGGGTGGGATAATCTGATTCCCTGGGGCATATCATGTTTCGTAATATCCTCAGAGGGATTCCGAATATCTTAATAAGAAACATGAATCCGAAGCTCAAACCGGCCAGATAGGTCCGAATCTTCACATCCTCGTTCAGGATATGGCTGAACTCATGCGCGATAACTCCCTGCAGCTCGTCTCGACTCAGATATTTTAGGGCACCCTGAGTCACCCCGATCACCGAATCCTCCCGCGTAAAACCCGCCGCGAAAGCATTGATGCTGTGATTGCCATCCAGAATATAAATCTCAGGCACCTCCACGCCCGAGGCCAGTGCCATCTCTTCCACCACGTTCAGGAGCTTGCGCTCGTTCAAGTCCTGCGTGAAAGGCATGAGCGGTCTCGCACCCAGGTCGATGGCGACGATTGAGCCGCCATCCTTTAATTGAAGAATTCTGGACCAGGAAACAGCGAGAATGACAAAGATGATGACGAAAAAAACAACCAGAAATCCCTTGGGATGCCAGAGGTCCACTTCAAGAGATAAATTTCTATACTCTCCATGCTTCTCTATATACCGTATCCCGTCCAGGAAAAAGAAAGCGATCACAACGTAAAAGGCCAGCACCGTTCCCAACATGTTCAGAGCGAAGAAGTAGAATAACCGCCGCTTTTTGGAGCGCATCTTCTCTTGAAAACTAAGAAAATCAAAGGTTCTCCTCCCTTCAAACGTCTTTGCCTGCTCTGAGGTTGTGCCTGTCATTTCTGATTATTTTTTCTTGTTATCCCTTATCTCTTGCCCTCTTTCAAGGCCCCTTGAGTGTTCCGTTTCAAGAGATTACTCCGAAATTGCTCTTTTGAAAATAAAAAAGAAACAATCCCATTCTCAACTCTTACCCTCTCGAAATAAAATAGTTATATCAAATTAACAGAATAAATCCTCCCCCGATTCTTTTCTCCCTACCCCCTCTAAATACTTGAATTCTACCGAAAAACCTTCAAACTACCTCCCTGTGTTTCGGGGAGGAGTCCCTCTCATTGTGACCTGTCTCTGCCGTGAACATCACCGGTATGGAACCAATTAAATTTGTCGATATTAGCCGCTTTCATCTTCCTTTGAGAAAACAGCTCCATGAAGCGGCCATTCGTGTTATTGATAGTGGAGCCTACATCAAGGGCCCCGATGTCAAAATTTTCGAGTCCAACTTGGCTCAATGGATGGGAGTCGAATCGGTTTGCGGCACTGCCTGCGGCACCTCTGCCCTCTGGGCGGCCATGAAGGGTCTCGGGGTCAAACCCGGCGGAGAAGTCATCACCACCGTCCATACTGCCATTGCAACGGCTGAAGCGGTCACTCTCTGCGGGGCCACACCGGTTTTCTGCGATCTGGAGCCCGGCTATTTCTTCCTGAGCGCCAAGGAGGCCGAAAAGAAAATCACCCCCAAAACCCAGGCCCTCGTCCCCGTACACCTCTATGGTCAACCGGTCGCCCTGGATGATTTCCTGGAGCTGGGCCGCAAGCACGGAATCCCCGTCATTGAAGATTGCGCTCAGTCTCAAGGCGCCCGCTACAAGGGCAAATACGTCGGCACTCAATCCGATGCAGCCACTTTCAGCTTCTTTCCTTCCAAAAATTTAGGCGGCTTCGGCGATGGCGGCGCTTTCACTGCCAAAGACCCGGACAAGATGAAGTGGATGAAGATGTTCTCCAATCACGGCCGCTCTCAGAAATACGAACATGAGTTTGAGGGAATCAACTCCCGTCTGGATACCCTCCAGGCCGCCCTCCTCAATGTCTGCCTGCCTCATCTGGACCAGTGGAATGAGAACCGCCGCCGGGCAGCCAGCTGGTACGATGAAGCCTTTGCCGATCTGCCGCAGGTAACCGTCCCCAAAGTCCTGCCGGAGACCGAACCCATTTACCACGTCTATGTCATCCTTGTTCCGGATAGAGATGGACTCCAGGCGTTCCTCCGCGAGCGCCAGATTGAGACCGGCATCCACTATCCCATGCCCCTCAGCCTTCAGGTTGCCTACCGCTACCTCAATCAGGGGCCCGGCTCGTTCCCTCAGGCCGAGTATGCCTGCGGGCACATGCTCTCTTTGCCCATGCACCCCGCCCTCACTCAGGAGGAAGTTCATCGGGTCGTTAGTACCATTAAAGAATTTTTCTCACATTAGTTTCTCGTCATGAATGAGTTACTGGATATTTCCGTCGTTATCCCCGTCTACAACGAAGAGGATAACTTGGGCCCTCTTATGGAGGAGCTCGAAACCGCTCTGGCACAAACCGGCAAAACCTTTGAAGTCATCTGCGTCAACGATTCCAGTACCGACGCCAGTCTGACGACTCTCAAAACGCTCCGCGGCCGCCGTGCCTGGCTCAGAATTATTGACCACAGCGTCAACTCCGGCGAAAGTGCCGGTGAGGCCACCGGGTTCCAGTTCGCCCGCGGCAAGATCGTCATCACCATGGATGCCGACCTCCAGATGGACCCCGCCGATATTCCCGCCTTCCTGGAAGCTCTCAAACCCGGTGTCGATGCCGTCTGCGGTATCCGCGCCAAACGCCAGGATGACTTCGTGCGGCGCATGTCCACCAAAATCGCCAACGCCTACCGCAATTGGATTACGGGCGACAGTATCTCCGATGCCGGCTGTACCTATCGAGCCATCCGGCGCGAAGCCCTCGTAGAAGTCCCGGTCTTTAACGGTATGCACCGCTTTCTGCCCACCATGCTCCGCTATCAGGGCTATCGGGTCGAAGAAATCTTTATCAACCACCGCCCGCGCACCCGCGGTGTCTCCAAGTACGGTGTCGGCAATCGCCTCTGGAGAGGCATCAAGGATTGCCTGGGCATGCGCTGGTACCGCAGCCGCGCCGTCAAGGGCAGCCGCAGCCGCGAGGTACTTTAGCACCAGGAAAGAGTGAGCGCCGAAGCCGACCATCTTTCGCCAAAGAGGAAGCGATTTCCCGTGAAAAGGGCGGCGGCTCTCTTAATTTTCATCCTCCTGCTCACGCTCATTCTTTTCGAATCTCCTGTGAGGGAATATCTGGCCTCGGCTCAGGATGTGGCTCAAAAGCTCACTCAATTCGGTTGGCAAGGCCACCTTCTCTTCTTTTTCGGCACCACCGTTCTGGTCCTCCTGGGAATGCCGCGCTTGCTTTTTTGCGGCATCGGTGGTATGGCCTTCGGCTGGTGGCAGGGTCTCACCTACGCGGTTTTGGCAACCCTCCTGGCTTATTACCTTCAATTTATTTTCGTGCGTTGGGGCGGCAGGCCTTTCGTGGAAAAATACTTGAAGAAATATCCCAACGCAGGTAAGTATGTGCGCGATGAGGGCTTGAGCGCTGTCATCCTGGCTCGTCAGGTCCCCTTGCCCGGAATTGCTCTCAATTTTGCTTTTGGCCTTTCGACCGTCCGCAAAAGAGATTATCTTTTGGGAACTCTGGTCGGGCAGATACCCGAGGCGTTGCCTTGCACTCTGATCGGCGCAGGGTTATTGGAAAACTCAGCTGAAAGCCTCATATTGACCCTTGCGGTGGCTGTCGCAGCCTTCGCTCTGCTCTGGTTCGGCTTCCACCTGTTAACACGATATTTAAAAAACAAAAAGAAGAATGCAGAACACAAAGTATAAGTTCGGATTGGTCGGCTGCGGCCGCGTCTCTGAAAACCACCTCAGCGCCCTCACCTCGGGCAATATCCCCGCTGAGCTCGTCGCTATCTGTGATATCGACCCCGAGAAGGTAAAGGCCAAGTCCGAAAAATACAACATCCCCGGCTACACCGATTATCACCAGATGATGCAGGCGCACCCGGAAATCCAGATCGTCAACGTCGCCATCCCCACCGGCTACCATGCCGCTGCCGTCATCGATCTGGCCCGCTACGGCAAACATATCGTCACTGAAAAGCCGATGGCGCTCTCCGTGAGCGATTGCGACGAGATGATCGCCGCCTGCAAAAAGAACAACTGCAGGCTCTTCGTCATCAAGCAAAACCGCTTTAACCCCGCCGTGGTCGCTGCTCGCAAAGCCCTGGATGAGGGTAGATTCGGCAAAATGGTCATGGGCACCGTCCGCGTCCGCTGGCGCCGCTACCAGAAATATTACGAACAGGATAACTGGCACGGCACCTGGGCCTTAGATGGCGGCGTCATGTCCCAACAGGCCAGCCATCACCTGGATTTGCTCCAGTGGTTCATGGGACCCATCCTCCAGATGACCTGCAAAACCGCCACACGTCTCCTCAATATCGAGGTCGAAGACACCGCTCTGGCCACTTTCGAATTCACCTCCGGCGCCTTGGGCGCTTTCGAGGCCACCGTCGCCACAAGGCCCGAAGACCTCGAAGGCTCTCTAAGCCTCCTGGGCGAAAAAGGCTCCGTCATCATCGGCGGCCATGCCGTAAATAAAATCCTTTATTGGAAATTCGAAGACTCTCGCCCCGAGGATGATCAAATACAGGCCGCTTTCTCTCAGGATGTTCCCAACGTCTACGGCAAGGGCCATACCCCCTTCCTGGCCGACGTCATTGACGCCATTGATAAGAAAAGACCCGCCCTCATGGAAGCCGAAGAAGGACGCAAAGATATCGAGATTCTGACCGCTCTTTACGAATCCGCTGCCTGTGGCGGCAAATGGGTCAAGCCCGGCTGCCCGATCGTGCATTCACGCCTGGGCCGTGCCTGATTTCTCCACGTTTAACTGAAGAGCCAAAAACCGGCGGACCATCCCAACGTCCTCCGGTTTTTAGCCTTGTACGGTTCCTCTTTTCTGTGTTTCCCGACTTTCCGTTTTTTTTCCAAAAAAAGCCCTCTCTTTTCCCGATTTCCCTTGAATTTTCAACGTCCCCGATATACATTGAAAATGCTTGCTCAAGGAAGATCGCGCGGCTTCCCAGCCTCGAGCTTCGGAGTAGGAGTCGCGATTCTGGCGAGCAGTGAAAGTTAATACATAATAGATAACGGTGAAAATATGAAAGTGATTATAACATCGCATAACCTCAAAGCCACTGAAGCCATTGAGGCACACGTTAACAAACAGCTCGGAAAGCTCGATCGCCTTATTCCGAACGTGTTGGCTGCCAGAGTCAACCTGGAAAACGATACCAGCAAGTTGCATATCCCATGCAAATGCCTTGTCCGCTTGGAAATTCCCGGTAATGACCTTATTGCGGAAGACTCTCAAACTGATATGTATACGGCCATTGATAATGTGACCAAGAAATTGGCACAACAGGCTCGCAAAAGACAGGGTAAGAGCATAACGGTTATCAAGCGAAGCTCCAATACATCAGAGGCGGAGCAACTGCTTACGGGGAATGTGGAAGCAGTAAGCGAATAACCTTGCCGTAGAGTACGGATTTAAAATGACGAATCGCCTTCCGAACGGGGGGCGATTCATTTTTTCTATTAAAATCGAATTTTAGAGGAAGTTAGAGGAAATACCCCCGCTGCTTCTCCGAAATCTCCATTCCCAGAAATTCCATCACCTGCAGCATATCCTCCCAGACCTGACGCTTGACCGTCGCATTCGCATACCTCAGCAAGTACGAAGGATGAAAAGTCGGCATCACCTGCATCCCGTGGAACGGCTGGAATTTCCCCCGTATCCGGCTGATCGGCACCGTCTGAGCCAGCAGCGCATTGACCGCCGTCGCTCCCAGCGCCACGATCACTCGCGGCTGGATAATTTCAATCTGCTTCACCAGCCAGGGGTAACAAATCTGCATCTCCTGAGGCGTCGGAGGCCGGTTGCCGGAAGTCTGCCCCGGAGTATCCGGTCTGCATTTTAAGATATTGGCGATAAACACCTTCTCTCGGCTCAGCCCCATCGCTGCAATGATCTTCATGAGCAGCTGACCCGCACGCCCCACAAAAGGCTCTCCCTCAATATCTTCATCCGCTCCGGGCGCTTCCCCGATGAAGAGAAGCGGTGAATCCACATCCCCGGTCCCGAAAACCACATTCCGCCGCGAAGAGGCCAAATGCGTACACTTTCCACACTTCAGCACCTCCTCCCGGAGTACCTCCATCTTCGCGAGCTTCTCCTCTCGGGTAAGAGGCGCTCCCAGCTTGATCTCAATATCCATTCCGCTATAAAGATTGATATTTCCGGGCTTCTGAATCCGCCCGGAAGGCAAAGGCGCTCTTGCGCTCAATGAGCTCACATCAAACGAAGGCGCAAAATCGAAGCTCTTTCGGGGCATCGCCCTCGAAGAAGATCGGGCCGAACCGGGCTTCTGTCGCTCCGTTTCAGGTTCGGCCAGTAACGATTTGAGCGTCTCGGGCGATACTTGCACGTACTTCACCCCGCGCTCCTTCTGAGCCTCCAGGTAATTCAGTACCTCATCAATCGCCTCGTCGAACATGGCCGCTCTTTAGTAAGTCTTTACCAGTTCCACTTCAAACTCTTTTTTCAGCTCTTTGGAGACCTCCGGCAGCTTTTCTCTGCGCTTCTCAGCCTTCAGCTGCTCTTCAATCTTTTTCTCCACTTCGCCGAGAGGAATGAGCCCCGCAGCATTATGCTTCACGACCTTCACCACATAGATTCCCTCGGTCGTTTCGATAAGATTGCTCAACTCTCCGTCGCGAAGTGCAAAAGCCGCCCGGTCGAATGTCATTCCTAACTGCCCCTTGAGAAAGACAGTCGTCAAGCCTCGGCTCCTCGTGCGCACATCGTCGGAGTATTTTTTCATCAACTCCTCGAAATCCTCTCCGCCTTTTGCCTTCTTCAGCACATCGGCAGCCTGCTCCTTCTTGGACGCCCATTCACTTTCACTGAGAGTATCCCCGCTCAGAATATCGCTCTGGGAGAAGAAAATAAAACCTCCCATGAACATCTCCTCAGCATCGAAGAGCTTCTTATTCGAGTCGTAAAACTCCTGAATCTCCTCCGGTTTCACTTCCACCTTGATATGCCGCTCCATGTATACCGAGCAGATGCAAACATCCTCCATGTTCTTGAGGTAATCCTCATAAGAGGGCCATCCCTCCAGCAGCACCTGCCGACGAAGCCGGCTCTCGTCGCCTGCCCTCTTCAGAAGACGCTCCTTCTCCTCTTTTGCCTTCTCTTTGCCAAGCTTCAAATCCTCGGCTTCGGCCTTCAGGAGAAATATCTTCCTCAGAATCAGCTGCTCGAGCATCTCTTCCTCCACCTTCTTCACATCACTGGAGGGAACGCTCCGGCCTGATGCCGCCAGCCCCATGCTGTAGCGGATGTATACTTCATCAAGCTCCTTCTGCGTCACCTTGAAACCCTTGCCTTTGACCGCAAGCGCTTCCACCTCCTGCGAAGACGACCCGGCCAGAGGGGAGCTTTGCGCCCACACCTCTGAACCGAATCCTCCGCAGAGATAAGCCGCCGTAAGGAAACTTAATCCTGCTTTGAATATAAACCTCATTATGTTTTAGAGTACGATAACTCGTGAATCGAATATATCCGGTTCTCTCTTCAATTCTTCCACCACTTCGGCTGGCGGTACTCCGTCCAAGTTCAGAACCATCATGGCCTTGCCGCCCGCATTGCTGCGGTCCAGCGTCATGTTGGCGATGTTCACCGAGTAACGGCTCAAGAGTGCGCTCACCTTGGCGACCACACCCGGCTTATCGGCGTTCTGATTCATCAGAATCACACCCTGGGGCACCACTTCCAAGCGGTAATCATTCACCAGAACGATCCGCGGGGCCATGCTCGCTCCGAAGAACGTGCCGCCCACGACCAGCTTGGTATCCGCAGAATCCACCTCGACACTGAGCCACTCGTTAAAATCCAGCGAATCGCTAGATACATGCGAATCCAGCTGCAATCCGCGCTTCTTGGCCTTCGCATACACGTTGATGTAGTTGGTCCCGTTGGTAGTCGTTTTCAAAAATCCGTATAAAACCGCACGCATTACCGGGTCGCTCTGAATCGCTGCCGCCTTGCCGCCAAAGCAAACCGTCAGCTTCTCATTGCTCTTGGGTGCCAGCTGTGCCGCCAGGGCTCCCAACTTCTCACCCAGATGCAGATATGGTTTCAAAGCCGTGTAATCGCGGCCGTCCAGATTCCAATCCGGCAAATTGACCGCATTGCGAATCTCACCCATTTTCAGGTAGGCCATGATGCAATCGGCAATCTCTACGCCCACTCTCACCTGCGCCTCTTTCGAACTGGCTCCCAGGTGCGGCGTCAACACCAGATTCGGGGCCTGACGCAGCGGGTTCTCAGCCGGGAACGGCTCCTTGGTGTAAACATCCAGCGCAGCGCCTCCCACCTGGCCGCTCTTGAGCGCTTCAATTAAGTCCTCTTCGACAATGATGCCTCCGCGGGCGCAATTCACCAGCTTGACTCCGCGCTTCATCTTCTTCATCGTCTCGGCATTGATCAAGCCTCGCGTCTCATCCGTCAGCGGTACGTGGAACGTAATATAATCCGAGCGCTTGTAAATCTCTTCCATCGTCACCATTTCCACTCCCAGCTCCTTGGCCATTGCCACAGAAAGCACCGGCGAAAAGGTGATAACGCTCATTCCGAAAGACTGCATACGCCGGGTTACCTCGGTACCGATACGGCCCATTCCGACCACTCCCAGCGTCTTGCCGAAAAGCTCCGTTCCCTTGAATGTCTTGCGGTCCCATTGCCCCGCCTTCATCGAAGCGGAGGCATCGGGCACATGCCGCGCCAGTGAAAGCATCATCGCGCAAGTCAGCTCTGCCGTCGCAATCGTGTTGCCCGAGGGCGTATTCATCACGACCACACCCGCCTCTGTCGCTGCGGCCACATCCACGTTATCCACGCCCACTCCGGCGCGACCCACGACTTTCAGTTTGCTGGCCGCGGCGATCACACTGCGCGTTATCTTCGTCTCGGATCGAACCACTATCGCGTTCACATCAGAGACCATGGAAATCAATTCGGACTCGGTCGGTCTCTTTTCAAGGACTATGACATTTAATCCCTCACATTGCTGCAGTACAGCCACACCTTCTGAGGAGATTGGATCGCAAACTAAAACATTCATTTTATTAAGTAGGCCTTTTGTAATTTAAGGCTCCCTTAGTTTTGCAATTTTCACCTCCCCTGTCCAGAATCGATTTAGGTCCCCTTTAATTTCCGCCATTTCCCAAATACATTCACCCTTTTTTTTCTCAACACTCTCTCCCTCCAGCGCTTTTATCCAATAAAATGGCCCTTTTTTGAAATTAAAACTTGCGGTATGTGTTGACTCTGCTAGAATCCGCCGCAGATAGTTCTTTTATGAAAGGCCCTGTATTAGCTCGAGTTCTCAGATCAGTCATACCAGGAGTAGGTTTTTTCGCCCTTCTGTTTTGCCTGAACGGTTGTTCAGAAAAGGCGGACACACTGCCCGATCTGGCTGTATCCTATGTTGCTCCCGTCGAATCTGTCGTACCGAATTCAAAATTACAAATAACCTATCCCCTCGATGAGGCCCTGTTCCCGCCCGAGATAATTGCACCCACTTTTCTCTGGGAAGATAAAACCCCCTCCGTTGACCGCTGGATACTGAGCTTCCAAACTCCCACGTCTCTGCAAAGAATCCTCTGCTCCGAGCCCTCCTGGCGCCCCGATAGGGAAACCTGGGAGGAGATGAAAAAAATCTCCGTCGATAATCCCCTTTCCATAACGCTCACCGGCTACAGCAGCAAACACAAGGCGACGGCTCTCTCAGGCTCCGCAGTGCGGATATCCACCTCCACCGATGAAGTCGGAGCCCCCATTTTCTTCAGAGAAGTCATCCTCCCCTTCCTGGATGCCGTCATTGACCCCTCCAAAATCCGTTGGCGCTTCGGCTCCATCGACCAGGAAGAGCAACCGCCGATCGTCCTGGAGGGCCTCCCCGTCTGCGGTAATTGCCACTCCTTTTCTCAGGATGGCTCCCTTCTGGCTATGGATGTTGACTATGCCAACAGCAAAGCCTCCTATGTCATCACCCGCACCCAGGAAGAAATGAAGCTCAATACCAGCGATATCATCACCTGGAACGAGTTCCGCAAAGAAGACCGCGAGCAAACCTACGGCCTCCTTTCACAAATCTCACCCGATGGCCGCTATGTCCTGAGCACCGTTAAAGATAAATCGGTCTTTGTCCCCATTGAAGACCTCTATTACTCCCAGCTCTTCTTCCCGATTAAAGGCATCATCGCCTGCTACGATCGCGTGGAAGAGAAATACACGGCACTCAAAGGCGCCGATGACCCCAAATACGTCCAGAGCAACCCTACTTGGAGCCCCGATGGCAAAACCATCCTCTTTGCCCGCACTGTGGCCTACGACCTGCAGAATACCCAGGGACAAGGCAAAACCCTGCTCACCCGTGAAGAATGCAAAGAATTCGTGGAAGACGGTAAACCTTTCAAATTCAAAATCTATAAAGTCGATTTCAATGACGGCCAGGGCGGCGAAGCAACTCCTCTGGAAGGCGCCAGTGAAGAAGGCGTCAGTAATTACTTCCCAAAGTATTCTCCCGACGGCAAATGGGTCGTTTTCTGTAAAGCCTCCGATTACATGCTCCTCCGGGGCGATAGCCGCCTCTACATCATGCCCGCTCAGGGCGGCGAGCCGCGCCTCATGCGCTGCAATACCGACCAGATGAATTCCTGGCACAGTTGGTCCCCCAATGGCAAGTGGCTCGTCTTCAGCTCCAAGGCCAACGGCCCCTACACCCAGCTCTGGCTCACCCATATCGACGTCAATGGCGAAAGCACTCCTCCGGTCGTCCTTGCACACTTCACAGGCCCCGACCGCGCAGCCAATATCCCTGAATTTGTCAACCGCACTCCCAACGCCATCCGCAAAATTACCCCGGAGTTCCTCAACGATCTCTCCTGGTGCCGTGCCGGGGACGAGTATTTCCGGAACCACAAACCCCAGGATGCCCTGACCAATTACCTCTACGCTCTCACCATCAACCCCGATTGCTACCAGGCTCATCAGAAGATCGGCTTCCTCTACTTCAACGTCTTTGACCGGCTCCAGGAAGGCATCACTCACATGGAGAAAGCCCTCAAAATCGAGCCCCGCTATGCGATGACCCATTTCGATTACGGCATGGCCTGCCTCCATATGAAAAAGTACAAAGTCGCCAAAGCACATATCGCTGAAGCCATCCGCCTGATCCCACGCGGCATCGATAAACAATACGATGCGGCAGAAATGCGCTTCCAGTTGGCCCGCACCATCCTCCTGGATGGAGAGCCCTCAGAGGCGGCCCCACACTTGGAGAGTGCGCTCCAGATTAACCCCGACCATCCGGAAGCCAATTACCTCCGGGCCCTCCTTTATATAAGCAGTGATGATGTCCCCAAGGCCATCCCGCTGATGCAAAAGGCCATCTCAGCCAATCCCAAAGTCGACCGCAACCCCGAAATGCACGCACGGGTAGGCGCCTACTACGCGGAAAATAAACAATACAGCCAGGCCCTGAGTGAAGCCGAGCGGGCCCTCTCGCTGGCCCAAGAGCAGAATAACGCCGGTTTAGTCGACGAGTTGCTTCAGGTCATCCCTCAGCTTCGCAATTTGGCCGCCCGGGAATAATTTTACACTCCCTACGTTTTGTGTTAGATTGTCGGCTGAGTCGGCCCCGTGGGCTGAGTGAAAGCAATGTCTAAGCAAAACGATAATAAACAAGACAACGAAAACGGGTTTCGTCCTAAATTGGACAAGAAATCGCCTCCTCCTTTTGCTTCCAAAGGCCTCCTGGCCTGGTTCTTTATTCTCGGGATTATCTGCCTTCTGATCTTCTTCCGCGAACCGCCGAGCAATGGGGCCCAAGAAATCTCCTACAACGAGTTTGTCGGCATGGTTGATAATAATCGCCTGGCCGGGGGTGGTGAAATTATCTACAACCCTCAGGCACCCGAACTCAAGGAAGTGATCGGTAAATACTTGGTCGATAAAAATACCGACTCTTCCTCAGCCGACGCCTCCGTGTCGACGCCCGTGCCCTTTGTCATCAAGACCACTCTCTCCGATGATTTGCGGGAAAAACTCCTCATGGCCGGCTTTAAAATGAAGGAATTGAACACCGTCTGGCAGAACCTCCTTTTTGGCATTCTCCCCTTCATTATCATTGCCCTCTTTATCTACTTCCTCCTGATGCGCCAAATTCGCGGTGCAGGCCGCGGTGCCGCCACTTTCGGCCGCAGCCGTGCCCGGATGCTTAACCGCGAAAAAAATAAAACCACCTTTAAAGACGTGGCCGGTGTCGATGAAGCCATCGAAGAGGTTCGCGAATTGGTCGATTACCTCAAGAACCCCAAGAAATTTCTCAAACTGGGCGGCAAAATCCCCCGCGGCGTTCTCATGGTCGGCTCTCCGGGGACCGGCAAAACCTTGCTCGCCAGAGCGATCGCCGGTGAAGCCGAAGCCGATTTTTACAGCATCAGCGGTTCAGACTTTGTCGAAATGTTCGTCGGTGTCGGCGCCAGCCGTGTCCGCGACATGTTCGAACAGGCCCGCAAAAACACCCCCTGCCTGGTCTTCATTGATGAAATCGACGCCGTGGGCCGCAGCCGTGGTATCGGCCTGGGCGGCGGCAACGATGAAAGAGAGCAGACCCTCAATGCGCTCCTCGTGGAAATGGATGGCTTTGAAGCACAAGAGGGCGTCATCATCATTGCGGCCACCAACCGCCCCGATGTCCTGGATCCTGCCCTGCTGCGTCCGGGCCGCTTCGACCGCCAGGTCGTTGTCAATCTGCCCGATATTAAAGGCCGCGAAGCCATTTTGAAGGTCCATTCCGCTCGGGTTAAACTGGCTAAAGAGGCTAATTTGAACACCATCGCGCGCGGCACCCCCGGCTACTCCGGTGCCGAGCTCGCCAATCTCCTCAACGAAGCCGCTCTCATGGCCGCCCGCGCCAATAAGAAAGAGATCGATATGTCCGACCTGGAAGAGGCTCGCGACAAAGTCCGCTGGGGCGGTGAGCGCCGCAGTCTGGCTTTGACCGAAGAGGAAAAACAGATCACCGCCTGGCACGAATCCGGCCACGCACTCCTGAACGTCCTCCTGCCGCACATGGACCCTCTCCATAAGGTCACCATTATCCCCCGCGGTCAGGCTCTGGGCGCCACCATGTCTCTGCCCAAGGAAGACATCCGCAACCGGACCCGCAACCAGATGCTTGATATGATCGCCATGGCCATGGCTGGCCGCATCGCCGAAAAACTCATCACCAACGACATCTCCACCGGAGCCGCCGGCGACATCAAAATGGCCACTCAGCTCGCCCGCAACATGGTCTGCCATTGGGGCATGAGCGATAAACTCGGCGCCGTACTCTATGGCGAGGACAACGAATACGTGCTCCTGGGCCGCGACATGGTTCGTGGCAAAGAATACAGCAACGAAACCGCCCGCATCATTGATGAGGAGGTCCATAGAATCATCCGCGAAGCCTATCAGATGGCCGAAGATTTGATCCTGAAAAACCGCGATAAAGTCCAGCTCATCGCGGAAACTCTCCTGGAAAACGAAAGCCTCTCCGGCGAAGAGGTAATATCCCTCATCAAGACGGGCAAGCTTCCGCCTCCGCCCGAGCCTCCTCAGGTGGCCCCAAAGCCCGCTGAAAAAGCCCCGGAAGCCATCAGCCTCGCCAATCTACCCCAGGAGGAACCTCCTCCGGCACCCGCAACGGCTTGATTTAAACCGGAATTGCTGCGTTGATTACCAAAACCATATAGCCCGACCATGAAGCTCCTAAAGTTTTACCCCATAACCCTTGCTCTGGCCGTTCTTCTCCTCTTTGCCCCCGCGCAAAGTACGGCTCAGTCCGGCCCTTCTCCGGTGAAGGCCGAGGTCTTGAACGGAATAGACGTCTTGAAAAAGGATGCTTTTGCATCGCTTCAAGGTAAAAAAATCGGGCTCCTCACCAATCAGACCGGCCGCGACAAGGAAGGCAATTCCACCATTGACCTCCTCTTCAACGCCCCCGGAGTCGAACTCAAGGTTCTCTTTGCTCCCGAGCACGGCATCCGCGGCGATAAAGATCAAGCCGTCATCGAAGACGGCAAAGACGCCAAAACCGGCCTCCCCATCTACAGCCTCTACGGCAAAAACCGCAAGCCTTCCCCGGAGCAATTAGCCGGCCTTGATGCCTTGGTTTTTGATATACAGGATATCGGTTGCCGCTTTTACACCTACATCTCCAGCATGTCCCACGCCATGCAGGCTGCCGCGGAGGCCAACATCGAATTCATCGTCCTGGACCGCATCAACCCCATTAACGGTCGCGACGTCGAAGGCCCCGTCCAGATTGATAAATCCACCTTTGTCGGCATCCACCCCATCGCCTTGCGCCACGGTATGACCATCGGCGAATTGGCCCTCATGTTCAATCAGGAGTGCGGGTATCATGCGCGCCTCACCGTCGTAGAAATCCAAGGCTGGAAGCGCAAAATGTGGCAGGACCAGACCGATATCCCCTGGGTCAACACCTCGCCCAATATGCGCAGCCTCTGGGAAGCCACGCTCTACCCCGGCATCGGCCTCCTGGAGTTTACCCCCATTGCCACAGGCCGCGGCACCACCATCCCCTTTGAACTCCTGGGCGCTCCCTATATCAAGAGTGAAAAGTTAGCCGCTCGCCTCAGCCAATACGGAGTAAAAAATATCGATTTCACGCCCTTTACCTTCACCCCGACCGAGCGCCAGTTTGCAAACGAGCCCTGCAACGGTTTGCGCTTCAACGTTCTCAACCGCGATAAACTCCGCATCATGGATGTCGGCATCGCTCTGGCGCAAATTCTCCATCAGGATTACCCCGATGCTTATTCCCTGAAGAACCTGAACACCCTTTTGCTGCACACTCCCACCATGGAGGCTATTCGCCGCGGCGACTCCCTGAGCCAAATTCACTCCCTCTGGGCACCGGAGCTTAAAGACTTTAAGAAACGCCGCGCCGCTTACCTCCTTTACAGATAAATCGACCAGGAATGGGAATCTCCCCCAAGCAATTCAGCCAAATGCAGAAACGGCTCGATTCAGCCGGTTCCGGCTCCGAAATCGCCTTGGGCCTCAATAAAACTCACTCCGTCCTCCTCGGGATCGATCCCTCGCTCAGGGGAACCGGCTATGGCATCATCCGTGTCGGCCCCCGTCGCGATCAACCCACGCTCCTGGAGTGCGGCACCATCAAGTGCCCTCCGGGGCTCCTGCATTCGCACTGCTTTCTCCAAATCGGGACCACCCTCCGCCGCGCCATCGAAAAGCACCAACCCACCGTCTGCGTTGTCGAAGGCCTCTTTTACGTCCATAACCTCAAAACCGCCATCGTGATGGGTGAAGCCCGCGGCGCTGCTCTTCTGGTCGCTGCCGAATTTGGATTGGATATCTTCGAAATGGCACCCCGCCGTGTCAAACAGGCCATTGTCGGATACGGGGGTGCGCAGAAACTGGCCGTCGCCAAAATGATCCAGCGAATGCTCTCCCTGCAAGATTTACCCGAGCCCGACGCCGCCGACGCCCTGGCTCTGGCCCTGGCCTACCTCCAGGAATCTGGCAAACCTACCCTCTCTCCCCTGGAAAAAATATAAGAGCCTCCCGCAAACCGCGGAGGGCTACCCTTCAACCAGCTTTTTGATTCCTCTCACAAGGTTGTTAAAACTCGTCGACCTGCTGCTGCCATCAATCTTGAGGAAGGGGGCGATACTCCGTGAACCTGAAATTTTACTGTATTGGTTCTTGGTCAGCTTTTTTAATTCTTCCGGCGCGTTCGCCAAATTATCCGGCACCCTGTATTTTCTGCTATTTTGTTGCTTGGATAACCCGCTTATTTGCAGACCCTGCTCCACGGCAGCCAAATCACCCAGGAAAAAACTCTCCAGCTCGTGGCATGCAATCCTCACCAGGGTACGCCCGGCCTTGTCAGTCTCATCAATAATATTCCTCAGTCCGTTTTTTGCAGCAACACAGTCGGTGCTGTCCTGATCCATCAACACGAGGAAAACGTCCTCGTTCCCTTGCCAATGCTGAATACGACGCTGCAGCTTATCCGCGA
Organism: Verrucomicrobiota bacterium; assembly: GCA_023230105.1. Lineage (GTDB taxonomy): Bacteria > Verrucomicrobiota > Verrucomicrobiia > Limisphaerales > UBA1412 > UBA1412. Next base: position 2,070 of record JALNXY010000011.1, on the reverse strand, counting down.
GATCGCGCTTGCCTTCAAATGCAATCGTCCTGAAGAAGACCTCTTGAGGAAGGATTTTTGGAAGAATAACCTTCAGAACTTCTTCTGCCGATCTCTCTTCGAGTAAACAAACCAGTTTCATTACGGATTTGCTCTACCAAATAAACCTTCTTTCCAGAGAGACCCCATTTTATCCCCATTCTTCATGTATTCGACGATCTGTTCATCGTCTTTGGCCCGCTTGACCATGGAGTAACCCTGCTCCTTCTCCAGCCAAAATACTTCATCCACTTGGGCCGCGTTCAGAAAATCGGGAGAATGAGTCGAAACGAAGACCTGACCGCCTCTCCTGGCATAATCTCTGAACTCCTCCGCAAGTTCCTCAAGCAGCGTCGGGTATAACTGGTTTTCCGGCTCTTCAATACAAAGAAAAGGATGCGGCTTGGGGTCGTGTAGAAGAACGAGATAGGCAAACATCTTTATCGTCCCATCAGAAACGAATTTATCTATAAAAGGATCCTTGAATGCCCCGTCACTGAATTTTAACAGCAGCCTCCCGTCAGGCGTAACCTCAGTATTGATACTGTCGACGCCCGGAACCCGTTGGCGCATCTTGTCCAGTATTTTTTTGAAAATTTCAGGGTATTCATCATGCAGCGTTCTGGCCACCAGTTGCAGATTGTCGCCCGTAGTGGATAGATGGTTGGTTTCTCCCGTAGCCTCTTTACTTCCCCGCGCCATGCTGATATGGAAATCCGATACATGCCAGTTCTCAATAAGATTCCTGAGTGCCGCCGCAGTCTTGAAACGTTGGAACTGCCCTAATCCTTTGATAGCGAGAATATCCTTTGATTCCAACGTCTGTTCTTCTTTACGTAATTCCTCATCCGTTTTATCAAAGTCTTCCTCATTGGTCACAGCCACACCCGAGCCATTTGTAAAATCAAAAAAGCGAAAGGGAGAACCATATTGACCACGCTTGAAGCACAAAATCTCGTGTTTTACGCATACTTTCGATTCCACAACACCAATCTCCAGCGCATAAGTAACCAGGCGTTCTTTCCCGTTAATAGGCATTCTACACTGTATTTCAATAGAGATGCTCTCATTCTGAGCTCCCCGGGAAACCACTTCCTGAAAACCTCCTCTGCCCCGCAGCGCAGTAGATACATTGTAAGTAAGGCAATCCTTGAGAAATCCAAAGACATCAAAAAGCGTACTTTTCCCCGAACCATTTGCGCCGACAAGGATACAAAGACGGGGAATGTCCACCAATTCTACATCCTTGTAGACCTTAAAATTGCGCAATCGAATGGATTCTATTTGCATAATCACAAAATTAATAATGACCGATGAACCAGCACAAGCCCTATGTAACATTTTTTTGCACCTCATTCAATCTTTCTCTTGCCGGAAGATTTCAGACTTTCCCGGACGACCCATTGTCTCTCCACGCACGAATTCAGCCATTGACTCTACTTTCCTTCTCATTTAGAATCTCGCCGTTTAACTGTGTATAGCTTCTATACAGTTGTTTTTAAAGAAAATGAATAACAATTCAAAAGGCGGCCGTTTTCAGCCGTATATCTCCCCGCAGATGCGAGTGAGGGAGTTGGGTATTGTCCCCATCGTACTGGGGGCTCTGTTGGGTATGGTTTTTGGCGCATCCTCTCTCTACCTGGTCCTCAAAGTAGGCATCACGGTCAGCGCCTCTATCCCGGTCGCCGTCATTTCTATCACGATCTTCAAGCTCCTTTCCAAAATTGGCCTCCGCAATGCCACCATCCTGGAAAACAACATTGTCCAGACAGGCGGTTCGGCCGGTGAATCCATCGCTTTTGGTGTCGGCGTCACGATGCCAGCCATCATGCTTCTGGGCTTTGAGCTCGAGCTGGGCCGCATCATGGTCGTAGCCACTCTGGGCGCCTGCCTGGGCATTCTCATGATGATCCCCTTGCGCCGAGCCCTCATTGTGGAGCAGCACGGAGTCTTAAAATACCCCGAGGGAACCGCCTGTGCAGAAGTCCTGAAAGCAGGCGATGCTGGCCAAAGCAGACAGCAAGCCCAGGATCAACAACGCCCCGGACGCTT
>JALNXY010000064.1 GCA_023230105.1 Verrucomicrobiota bacterium | reverse complement strand
CAGCGCTTGGGAATCAAGACCGCGACGGCGGCCTCAGGAGAAGAGGCGCTGAAGAAAATGAGTGCGAGGAAATTCGATCTGGTATTCACGGATCTTTGGATGCCGGGAATGAGCGGAGAGGCCCTGGCTCGTGCGATTCGTGAAAAACCTGACTTTTCGGGAGCACGAATTGTCGCGGTGACCGCCGATACGAAAATGACTCAACAGGAAAACAGGGATTTCGATGAGATTCTTTTGAAGCCGGTAACCATGGAAGGATTGAAGAGGGTTTTAACCGTTTTTGAATCCGAAACCGTCGTAAAGGAGATATCATGAAAATCAGCAACATTATCATCTGTGCCGGTATTTGCGGGTTGCTCTGCTCCTGCCGGACCCCGGAGAACACGAAAGAAATGAGTGGAACCTATCAATATGACGTAGACTTTTTCGAGAGTCAGAAAATAGAGACGCTGGAGCTTGTGGGCGAGAACGGGCAGGCACGCGTCCTCATCGTCCCGGATTACCAGGCGCGCGTGATGACATCGACGGCGTCGGGCGGCTCCGGGGATAGTTACGGGTGGATCAACCACAAATGGATCGCCTCGGGCAAGCTTAGCTCACAGTTCAATCCCTTCGGGGGTGAGGAGCGCTTCTGGCTGGGGCCCGAAGGAGGAAAATTCTCCTGGTATTTCGAGCCCGGAGTGGAACAGGTTTACTCGAACTGGAAGGTTCCGGCCGTGATTGATACGGAGGGCTTCCCCTTAATCGAACGCGGCCCCCGGAGCTTTACCTTCGGGCGGAAGGCGACACTGAAGAATGCCAGCGGGACGGAATTCCGGATGGAGATACAGCGGCGGATATCCCTGCTCAACCAGAGCCAGATGGAAGCGAGCCTGGGTGTGAAGCTGGGAGCCGGATTGAAGACGGTGGCTTATCAGACGGAGAACACGCTGGTGAACCGGGGAGAGAAAGCCTGGAGCCGAGAAGGAGGGCTGCCCTCCATCTGGTTACTGGGAATGTTCAATCCGAGCAAGACGACCACGGTTTTCATTCCCTACAACAAGGCGGGAAGCGGGAAAATAGTGAACGACGAATATTTCGGCAAAGTACCCGCCGAGCGTCTCATCGTGGATGAAACCGAGGGGATTATTTACTTCAAGATCGACGGAGAATATCGATCAAAGATCGGGTTGCCCTTGGGAAGAGCGTTGGAAATCTGCGGCAGTTATGACTCGGAGAAAAAGTTGCTGACCCTCTTGAAATATACGCTGCCGGAAGGAGAGGTTCACTATGTCAACGGCCAATGGGGAGAACAAGAGGATCCCTTCAACGGGGACGTGATCAACTCCTACAATGACGGACCGACGGATGACGGAACGATCATGGGACCTTTCTACGAAGTCGAGACCTCTTCGCCCGGAGCGGAGCTGAAACCGGGAGAATCGCTGACGCATACGCAGCAGGTTTTCCATATTCAGGGAGAGGAAGCGGCGATTGAGGAGATCGTGCGTAAGCTCCTGGGAGTTGGTTTGAAGAACATTACCGGAAGATTTTAGAAACGGAAAGGAAACGGCGATGAAATCCGGATGGAAGAAGATACTGAGCATTCTGCTCCTGGCGCTGTGGGTGAATTTGCCTGCAGCCGAGAAGAATCGGATGGAGCTCGGGATCAACCTGAGCAATCCGGGACTGTACTGGGAAACCGAGACGGTTTTTGCCGATGCGATGAAATCCTCACGCCACTGGGATAAGGGCGGAGAAAACTGGGCGAAGACAGATGAGAACTACTGGCCGACCGAGGACGCGAACGTAATCGTCTTCGAGCGTTCGGGCGATTGCACGGGGACTTACCGGCTGAGTTTTGAAGGTAAGGCGAAGGTGAGCGCCGTGAGCGCAAGGGTCGAGGACCTGGCCTATGATGCGGAGAAGAACCGCTCCAGCGCCCGGGTGGTGATCGACAAGAAGCAGGATCGGACGATGCTGATATTGCGATTCACCGAGACGGACGGGGGAGTCCGGAACGTGAAGCTGATGCGGCCGATCCGGCCCGGGAGTGAGGAGTCTTTCCCCGAGGACACCCTTTTCACGCCGGAATTTTTCGAGAAGATTTCCGAATATACGACCGTGCGCGCTCTGGGCTGGGGAGCGATCAACTGGTCGCCCGAATCCAAATGGAGCGAGCGTACACTCTGGTGCCATTCGCATCAATCGCCCAATCCGCTGCCGGGTAAGGAATACAACTGGGAAGGACGCGGCGCGGCCTGGGAATACCTGATCATGGCGGCCAATGAAGGGAAGAAGGATTTGTGGATTTGCATCCCCCATCAGGCCGATGACGAGTATATCCGCAAGCTGGCGCGGCTCTGCAAGTATGGAAGCGATGGCCGCGAGCCCTATAAATCAAAGGTGGAGAACCCGGTTTTCCCGCCGTTGGATCCGGAGCTCAATCTCTATGTGGAGTACTCCAACGAAATCTGGAATTTCCAATTTTCGCAGACGCCCTGGTGCCGCGAGCAGGGCAAGGCGCATGGGCATCCTCTGAACTTTGACGGGGAGAGCGACGAGATCACGCTGATGTTCCGCTTCAAAGCCATGCGCTCGGTGCAGATGAGCCTGATTTTCCGCTCCGTTTTCGGTGATAAAGAGATGATGAGTCGGGTGAGACCGGTGATCTGCTGGCAGCAAGGCTATGAAGACCTCATTAACCGGACTCTTTCCTTTGTCGACCGCTACTACGGCGGGAAGGATTCGCACTCGGACTACGGCAAGCTGCAGGACGTGAAGACCACTACCACTATCCAGGGGGATACCACCATAACTACCACTACCGGGGTAATGAGCAACGGTGAGGTGAAGCCGGTAAACTACTTTTTCTATGGCGGGGGCGGAACCGGTTATTGGTATAGCGACGGCAAGACGACTCTGACAGAGGATACGATCTGGGATAATGCCGGCTGGAATGCCTTTGGGACTTTCACTGATGAATGGAAGAACAATCGAGCGGGATATTTCGATAAGATGTGCACGGACGCGGCCTGGGCGCGGCTCTATGGGCTGGTTTACCTCAATTATGAGGGGGATGCACACCCGAGTTTCCAGAATAACGACGGGGATATTATGCGCAAGACGCATTGGGACCCGCGGATGCAGGAAAATACGCTTGAGCATTTGCGTGCAGTGAACCAGGCCGGCTCGGGGCTTTTCAATTTTCTCTCGGCCGGCGGATACGGAGATAAGAACTACTGGGCGGTGAGGAATTACGGGAGCGATAACCCGGAGGATTCTCCGCAGTGGCTGGCGGTGAAAGAGTTTAACCGCGCGGCTCCGCAGGAGCTGAATCTGGGGACGATGGCGCCTTTCAAGCGAGACGGCAATGCGTATGATACACCCCGGCGGCAGCCTGAGGCGACGGGCTCCAAGCTCATTAAACCCAATGATGACCAG
>JALNXY010000022.1 GCA_023230105.1 Verrucomicrobiota bacterium | reverse complement strand
CGCAGACAGGGAGTCTCCTTTGACCGGTTCGCCACAGGCCACTATGCGCGCGTGAGCTTTAACCCCGCGAGCCAACGCTTTGAGATCGCCCGCGGCATCGACCCCACCAAAGACCAATCCTATTTTATTTCGCATTTATCCCAGGAGCAGCTGAGCGATCTGATTCTGCCTCTGGGCGGCTACCGCAAAGAGGAATCTCAGGCAATCGCCCTCAAACTGGGCTGGACCGAGCTCCTGGAACGCAGCGAAAGCCAGGACTTCATCGCCTGCGACGATTACTCCCCTCTTTTCAGGGATAAGGAATGCCCGCCAGGGAATTTCGTCAATCTGGAAGGCAAAGTTCTGGGCCGCCACCGCGGAATTATCCATTACACGATCGGCCAGCGCAAAGGCATCGGCATTGGAGGCGGGATTCCCTTCTACGTTCTCAAGATCGACCCGCAGACTCATACGGTAACGCTGGGAAGGAAAGAAGATTTATATGCCCGGGAACTCACGGCAGATCAGCTCAACTGGGTCTCGCTGCACCAGTCACCCGAGACACCGCTGCGGGTGGAGGCGCAAATTCGCCAGCGCCATCAGGCCGCTCCGGCAGAGCTCGTACGTCTGGAATCCGACCCCTCAAAGGTGAGAGTGCGCTTTGACTCTCCGCAGCTCTCGGTCACTCCGGGCCAGATTGTCGTTTTTTATGACGGGCCAACCGTTCTGGGTGCCGGCACGATTCTTAGCGCGAGCAATCCTTGAGATGGGCTTCGGCCACATACTCGAGAAAATGCAGATCTTCTTTGCCGGGAGCAAGAGGCAGAAGCTCCTCCCATTCTTTCTTGAGCAGATTCAGGATCATCTCCATCCGCTCCTCGGATAATCTCATCCGGTCGAACTTGGGCGCATTGCCCAGGAGAGCCAGAAGCCGTATCCGGAAGAGAATATTTCCCAGCCTGGGCTCAGCATGAGCCGGCAGATATTTCAGATAATCGCTGAAGAGGGCGAAGAGTTCCGGCACAGGTATTCCCCGCTCAATCAGGCGCTCCAGGGCTCGGGCATTGACGCTCACATCGCAGAGGAGCTCATAGTTCCTCGTCAAATTCGAATGTGCATCCAGCAGCTGCACCTCTTTGAGGGTATGGAGGTCGGATTTTCTGCTGGGGATGAACTCGAACCGGCAGAAGTAAAATAAATCCAGCTTCCCGGCAAAAGAGGAATTAAGCCGCCGGGCCCCTTTGGCAATGAGAGAAATCAACCCCAGCTCCTCACTCAATACGTGGAAGATGAGGCTCGTATCCGAATAGGGATAGAGCCGGAAGATAATCCCCCGGCAGGAGCCTTCCCGAGTCATGGGTTCATGAATTATTCCGGCCATTTTTCTCCATTCCCTCTCTGCCCGAGGGCTCATTTTCCGCAAAAACAGTAAAGACGCTCCGCAAGATGGGGAAGCCCTGAGAAGCACCTCCCTCTCCCGCAACAAGCGTCTTTACCCTGAAAGTTCGAGAGCCGACCTTTATTCGGTTTCGGGGAATTTGTAATTATCCCCATAGCCGTAGTGCTCGATCACGTAATCGACATCTTTATCGCCGCGGCCGCTGCAGTTGACCAAGATGGCACCGGTCTTGGATTGGCGTGCGCGCCGGATCGCGTAAGCGACGGCATGAGAAGATTCCAAAGCCGGAATGATGCCCTCATAGCGGGAGAGCTTGAAGAACGCATCCACCGCGTCTTCATCGGTCGCCGTGACGTATTTGACGCGCTTGAGCTGGTTCCACAAAGCGTGTTCGGGGCCTACGCCCGGATAATCCAGGCCGCTGGCGATGGAGTAAACCGGAGAAGGACTCCCATCGGCCTCCTGCAGGAGCATACTTTCAAAGCCGTGGAGGACACCTTTTCTTCCGTAAGTCATCGACGCCGCATGAAGTCCGGTCGTTTCGCCTTTACCCAGAGGCTCAACGCCGCAGATTTCTACCGGATCGCCCAGAAAGGCGGAGAACATTCCCGCAGCATTGCTGCCGCCGCCGACGCAGGCGCAAACCATGTCGGGCAGAATTCCGGTCATGGACAGAAATTGCTCGCGCGCTTCTATACCGACACACATCTGGAAATCACGCACCATGAGCGGGAAGGGATGAGGTCCCAGCGCCGAGCCGATGCAGTAGATGGAATCCTTATAATTCTTGGCATAGGATATGAAGGCCGAGTCCACGGCCTCTTTGAGCGTCTTGAGGCCGAAGGAGACAGGGACGATCTTCGCACCCAGAATCCTCATCCGCGCGACGTTCGGTGCCTGCTTGGCGATATCGACTTCACCCATGTGAATTTCGCACTCCAGCCCGAAATAAGCCGCAGCCGTCGCCAACGCCACACCGTGCTGGCCTGCACCCGTTTCGGCAATCAGGCGCTTCTTGCCCATGTATTTCGCCAGAAGCCCCTCACCCATGCAGTGATTGAGCTTATGCGCTCCGGTATGGTTCAGGTCTTCGCGTTTGAGATAGATTTGGCAGGTACCCAGTTTTCTCGAAAGCCGTTCGCAATGGTAGACGGGAGTCGGGCGCCCCTGGAACTCTCTGCGGATCCGGCGCAGCTCACTGATGAACTGAGCGGATCGACAGATGGCGTTATAGGCGTCGTAAATTTCTTCAAAAGCGGGAATCAACTCCGGGGGCAGATAGCTGCCGCCGTATTCTCCGAAACGACCCTCTTCATTAGGGTATTCTTTAAAGTAGGTTCTATAATCCATATCTCAAATTTTCTGGGAAGAGGTTCGCTTCTGCTCTAGTGCAGGCATCAACCACGTCCAAACCGCGCTATCCTAAAGGCTTAACCTCCAGTTGTCAATCGGGCTGCGAGGTATTTTTCCCGTCGCGATATAGCTCCAGGTAGGGCATTTTCCTGTAGCCATGCCGTTCATAGAGTTTAGCGGCACCCTTATTGCGGGATTCGATTTCCAGGCGAAATCTCGCCGCCCAGTCTCCATATTCCTCATGGACAAAGAGGATATAATCCCGGCCCAGACCCATTCCCTGAAACTCCGGCCGAACAAAGAGCTCTTCAAGCCAGACCACGTTTCCCCCGGCCTCATTGGAATAAGTGAAGGCCAGAAGACCGTAGCCGACGACCTTGCCCTGATATTCGATCAGGTGCGCCACAGCAAAAGGCGTTCCCTCCATCAAGAGATCAAAAGTCTTTTCGTGATGACTCCGCTCAATGGGCTGATGCACCGCCGGGGTGTGCCAGAATTGATCGGCCAATTCCAGAAAAACGGCACGATCTTTCGCTTCAACTTTTCGTATCTTCATATTCAACCTCTTCCAAAGCCAGTAATTTCTGTTTGATCTCCACTCCCCACAGGAAGCCGCCGAGCTTACCCCCGGCTGCCACCACACGGTGGCAAGGAATTATGATGGGAATCGGGTTTCTCTTGTTCGCGCTGCCGACGGCACGTGCCGCCCGGGGATTGCCCACGCAGGCTGCGATTTGCCCATAGGTTCGGGTCTCTCCGTAAGGGATTTTTTTGAGCTCTTCCCACACTCTTAATTGAAAGGGAGTCCCCCGGGGCAAGAGCGGCAATTGGCTCCAATCCACCTCTTCTCCTCTCAGGTAGGCCTCCAGCAGCGCAAAAGCACGACCCAAAAGCGATGTCTCCAAGGCTCGTGTATCCGCGCCGGGAACACCCTTCTCCCAAAAGAGTGCCGTAATGGAACCACCTTCCTCGGTGATGCCAATGCGGCCCAACACCGTCTTCCGATATCCGGTTTGTCTTCTCTGGGACCCGTCCTTCATCTCATCTCACCCGAATCCTACCACAAGGCCCAAAATTTTTCGCCTGTTTTTTGTGTAATATGTTTCAAAAGCTCTTCCCCCTATTATTCCTTCCTCCTGAAGATATTCTCTTTCCTCCTCAGGGCTCTCTGTACTATCCTCATCGCCCGAGACAAAGATGAAGCCGACAATCCATCAGAAAGTTCAATGCCGCCTCCGGGAGCTGGCCGAGCCCTCGCTCCAGACATTTGCCAGCACGATTATCCCGGGCGCCGTCAATATCCTGGGGGTACGCACTCCCAAGCTCAGAGCCCTGGCACACGAAATCTGCCGCGATGATTGGCGCGCATGGCTCAGTTTGGCCACAGAAGATTCCCACGAGGAAACCGTTTTGCAAGCCATGATCATCTGTGAGGCCCGGATGGAACCGGAAGAGCGGCTCGAACTCGTCCGGACTTTCATCCCCAAAATCACCAACTGGGCAACCTGCGACGTCTTTTGCGACGGACTCAAGGATGCCCGGAAATATCCTGAACGTTACTGGAATTTCATCCAACCCTACCTCAACGAGTCGAGGGAGTTCTATATCCGTTTCGGCGTCGTGATGATGCTGGCTCACTTCGTCACAGAACCCTATCTGGAGCGAATCCTCAGCCTGCTTGATGGAATCCGGCACGAGGGCTACTACGTTAAAATGGCTGTAGCCTGGGCGCTATCGGCCTGCTTCATCAAGTTCCCGGAACGAACACTGAAATACTTGCAAAATAACCACCTGGATGATGAGACCTTTAACAAGGCTCTCCAGAAAATAATTGATTCTTTCCGGGTGGACCGGGAAACCAAAGACGTAATCCGGTCCCTCAGGCGCAAGGCACCTCCCCAAAAGAGTTAATTTTTCCCCGCGCCTTCGGAGTGGAAAATAATTTCCTGTGAATCGATATGCTGTACTTTGAAGAATTCTGAAAAAGGGAATAATTGTGAAAAAGTTATTTAAATATCTCCCTTAAAGAACTACCCTGAAGCCAGTTTTTAATGCTATGAAATTGACCACAGTCTGCAAAAAATTAGGAATAGGGTTTCTCGCCCTTCTGGGATTGGCAATCCTGGCTTTAATTTTTTCGAATCTTTGGGGAAGTTATCAATATCACAAGATCACTCATAGTGAACGCTGGCAGAACATGGTTCAGCGAATTACGGAGATTCCCAAGGGAAACGACCTGCTGGATTCTCAGCTTTTGAAAAAGTATCTTTTGGCCGAAACGAGTCCGCTAATCAGTGGCGATTATCTAAACCCGGAGACTTACTCTGAAATATACACCGACAGTAATGCCCTATCTCTCTGGATGGACAGATATTCTAATGTATCTTCCTTCTTATCAGTGACTTCAGAAAAAGTTACTGAAAAATATGCAAAAGAGCAGGATTCAGCCTCTTCATCCCAAAGTCCCCCAAAAAACAGAAAACCGAGACCGGGAAGTCTAGAGACAACCGAGCTCCCCAACTATTCCTTGCAGCTCGAGCATATCCAAACCCGTATAGCCGAGATTGAAGCTTCAACAAATTCCGCACGAAATGTTGTAACGAATCGGGCCGATCTGCAAATCTATCTTGATGAATGGGATCGAAAAACCATTCAGAAAATGTTGCCCGAATGGAATTCATATCTTACCGAGTTTAATAAAACGACTGCTTCTACCGAGGCTTATGCGGCAATGACGCCGGATCAACAGGCTGCGGCTCTTCTGCTCGGGTTTCGCAAAATCGGAGATGAAACCTATGAGCTCCTCAAACAGTGTGTTGAGGAAAGCTCTTTCATTGACGCCTCCAATAATTCCTCCGAATTAGAAATTGCGAGCCTTTTTTTTATGAATGTTCTTCCGAAGCATATAGCCATAGAGGCATCTGCACGGGCGGCACTCTATGCTCGCCTGGGGATGAAGGCAGAGGCACTTTCAGAATTGGGGTACTTGTTTCATCTCTCCGAGCTCAAGCGTGTTCCTTCCGATGTAGTCTCTGGTCTGATCGCTATTTTGATTCAAACTCACACTTGCGAAACGATTCATCGTTTCATTTTGGAAGGAACATTGACCGATGAAGAGCTTCTCTCCATACAGTCCCGTTTGAATCACTGGAATCCCCTGGGTTACCTTGCGCTCGACCTGGAAGGAGACTCCTTTGGTGTTCATAATACCTTCATTAAAGAACGCCGAATCTACGGAAAACCTCCTCTGATCGGTGTTCTGCTCCGATATGTGATCCCCGGTATCCTCAGGATGAATGAGGCCGAATTGATCCAAATGTGCTGGGATTTCGGGGATTGTATCGACACACAGCAACAGGTGCTGGACAATACCCGCTGGAACGCCGCTCTGAAACGGGGAGGAATCATCCGCTCCATCCTTGCCAATGAGAATGTAGGGGGTATGAATCACGTCGATGACAGGTGGCTTCGTATCCAATCAACCCGGGATGTTACCATCCTGGGATGCGCACTGGAACGGTACTACCTCAAGAACGGTCGATACCCGGAAAAGCTGGAAGAGGAATTGGTCCCCACGTATCTGGAAACAATGCCCATCGGCTGGAATAAACAGGGCACCCTGACTTATAAACTCGACGGAACGGGATATGAATTAATTTCCAACAAAGATCCGAACCGACCCGAGCCAGATAAGATGAGCGTGACCTGGAAACGGTAGCCTCCCGGTAAATAATTTATAACCATTTGCAGCTATAGGTGTTATATTGAAATAAACAAAATCAGCCCGGGGAACTCAGGAAAAAGAAAAAATATCGCAGAATTACTTGAGCAAAACCCATTTTTGTGATAGGGTTTTCCGTCTGCATCTCGGAGCAGGTTTGTATATGGCATCGAATTCTAATTCCAAGGCGAAGAAAAGTTCTGTTTTAAAACCAACCACAGCCAAGAAAGCGGCTGTGGCGGCTCGTTCAAAAACCCCAAAAGAGGAACTGAAGGAGCAAAAGACTTTATCAAAAAAACCCATTGCAAAGGAGAAGGTTATAGAAAAGAAAAAGAAGGCTTTACCGGTCTCGGCAGGTAAAGTCTCAAAGAAAGCGGCTCCCCCGGTAAAAGCGCCGGAAGCCAAGCCCGAATCTCGGAAAGCTACTTCATCAATCAAGGCAAAGGCACACGCAGCCGCTTCCAAAACCGACACTTCTCCGGCCAAGGCTCCCACAGCTAAAACTCGAACCGCGGCCACCCCCCCTCAAAAAGAGGCGGCACCGGCAGCCGTAAAAAAGGGAAAACAGGCCCCTTCCGTAAAATCCAAGGCTGAGCCCAGCACTCCGGCAGCGGCACCGGCCAAAACCAAAACCGCCCCCAGGAAGAAAAAAGAAGCCGCTGAGGCTCCTGCTCAAAAATCGAAAGTCGAGGCGGCTCCGGTTGCCGAGGCCCTGCAGTCCGGCAAAGAAAAAGCGTCTAAAAAGAAGTCGGCAGCCAAGGCACCGGCTGAGAATCAGGAAAAAGCGGCAAAAGATGCGACAGCAGCCAAAGCTCCGGCGGCACCCAAAACTCCCGCCGTTGCACAGGGAGATTCACCCGTTGAAGAGCTGAGCGCGTTCCTGCAGGAAAAAGTTCGCGAGCTGGTCAAGCGCTTTAAGGAAGATGATTTCCTGAGCTACAGCGATGTGGAAGAAATTTTACCCGATGCCACCGCTGACGACTTGGACCGCGTCTTTCTGGAACTGCGCAAACTGGATATCGAGCTGGAAAAAGACACCGAATTGAACGCCAAAGAATCCGGCGATGATTCCGACGACGATAAAGCCAAGACCGATCAGGATATTCTCGATGACCCCGTGCGAATGTACCTGAAACAGATGGGGCAGGTGCCCTTATTGGATCGGGACCAGGAGGTGGAGATCAGTAAGCGCATCGAGACAGCCGAAAATCAGGTCAAGGATATCATTTACAACATGGGCTTTGCCGGCAAAGAGCATGTGGCACTGGCAGAGAAGCTGATTGCCGAAACACCCCGCGAGCGCTTCGACCGCGTGGTTCAGCTTCAGGAGAAACTTCAGGATAAAAACACGGCCCTGGTGAGCAGACCGGGCATGGAAAGTGAAGATGAATCCACTTTTGAGCTGGTCCAGGATCAGAAAGCCGAAAGCCGCGACACCTATGCGCGTGCTCTCAAGCGCCTGATCAAGACCGTGATGGCTCAGGATGAGAAAGTCGAAAAGTGCTTCGAAAATCTCACCAATTGCAAGGGCGACGAGGATTCCAAGCGCTATGCGAAGCTGGAGAAGGAATTCCTGGAAGCGCATGTGAAGCTCAAGAAAATGCTGCCCAAATTCTACTTCAAGCAAAAGGTCATTGAAGAGATGTCCCAGCTGACCGCCAATATCCATGAGGAATTTCTCTCCACCCGCCGTGTTCTCAATGAACTCGAAGGCCATAATGACAGCTCGGCCAATGCCGAGGGGCTGATTCGCCAACGCTACAAGAGGCTGCAGGAGCTCGAGAAGCTGGTCCGCATGAAAGAGAACGTTTTTCTCGAGCGCTTTAAGCTCCTGAGCAAATACTCCCGCGAGGCACATCAGGCCAAGGCGGAAATGATCGAGGCCAACCTGCGCCTGGTCATCTCCATTGCCAAAAAGCATACCAACCGCGGTCTCTCCTTCCTGGACCTCATTCAGGAGGGAAATATGGGGCTCATGAAAGCCGTCGAAAAATTTGAATATCGCCGCGGCTACAAATTCAGTACCTATGCGACCTGGTGGATTCGCCAGGCGATTACACGCTCCATTGCCGATCAGGCCCGGACGATTCGTATCCCGGTCCACATGATTGAGACTCTCAATAAGCTGATGCGGGCGCAGAAGAAGCTCCTGCAGGATTACGGCAGAGAGCCGAGCCCGGAAGAGATCGCCGAGGAGCTCAACATGGATGTCGATAAGGTCAGAGCGGTACTGAGAATGGCCCAGCAGCCTATCTCTCTGCAGTCACCGGTAGGCGACAGCGAAGACACCAATTTCGGCGATTTCCTGGAAGATAAATCCGCGGAAAATCCCTCCGACGTCACCAGCTACAGCCTCCTCAAGGAGCGTCTGGGCGATGTGCTGACCACGCTGACTGAGCGCGAACGCAAAGTTCTGGAGCTCCGGTTCGGTCTGGGCGATGGTTACTCCCGCACTTTGGAAGAGGTCGGCAAGCGCTTCAAGGTGACCCGCGAGCGCATCCGCCAGATCGAGGCCAAGGCACTGCGCAAGATGCGTCACCCGACACGTATCCGCCAACTGCAAGGCTTCCTGGAAAGCGATGATTTCGAAGCCGAATTCGCATAAAAAAATCTGAATCGCTTATGAAAAGGCACGGGGAAATTGAAAGCCCGTGCCTTTTTTATTTCCTCTTTTCTCACCTGAAAACGGGAGACGAACCGGCAGCCCCTCAAAAACTCTCTTTTTTAATCACTCATTTTTGTGCTACCCTCTCCTGGTACGATAATTGCGGTGAAAAAAGGAGCCGTTGCCGGAGCCTTAAATGTTCCGGGGGATTATTTTGATATGCATGATTTTTTTAATACTTTTTTGCTGAAGGGGACACTTCTATCGGTGTTGCTCGCTTCGATCTCGTTTACCCAGGGCGGCCAAACCTTGAGAATAAATGAGTTCTCGGCCTCCAACAAAACCGGCATCACCAACGCGACGGGTCAAAGGGAGGACTGGATCGAAATCCGTAACCTGACAGATCAGGATATCAACCTGGCCGGCTGGTATCTGACCGACTCGGTCAAAAATCCGACCAAGTTTCAATTCCCCGTGACGGCTCAGATTCCCATCCGCGCCAACAGCTACTTCCTACTCTTCGCCAGCGGCTCGGAATCCCCGATCGTGGGCGGCCAATGGCACGTAAATTTCAGTCTCAGCCGAACAGGCGAATATCTGGCGCTGATCCGGCCCGACGGCGTTATTGAGGATGAGTTCACCCCGACTTACCCGGAGCAATATACCGACGTTTCCTATGGGGTGGTCGGCAATTATGATGCGGCGACACCCCCGCAATATGGCTACTTCACAACCCCGAGCCCTCGCCGGGCCAATAGTGAAGATGCGATTCCCAACGGCCGGCTCCAGGGCGTCCAATTCAGTCAGGAGCGCGGCTTCCGCACTCAGCCCTTCTCCGTAAGCCTGAGCGCACCCGAAGGCGATGCGGCTATCTATTACACCCTGGATGGCTCCACACCCACTCAGAGCTCCTCGCCTTACACTCAGCCGATTTCTGTTTACAAAACCACCGTACTGCGGGCCGTTGCCTTCAAAGATAACTATCTCCCTTCCCAGGTCGAAAGCCGTACCTGGATTTTCATTGATGACGTTATAAAACAGAGTACGATGCGCCGCACTATCGTCAATGACAGCCTCTATCGTCAGCGCCTCATTGACGGACTCAAAGATATCCCCACGCTTTCTCTGGTGACCGATTCCTCCAACCTCTACGGCTCCACCGGCATTTTCGATAATTACTACCAATCCGGAGAGGACTGGGAGCGGCCAGTCTCGGTGGAATTGATCGACCCCAAGGGCGGAGCGGAATTTGACATTTACGCCGGCATGAGAATCCGCGGAGCCGTGGGCCGCTCGGCTCCCAAGAAATCGCTGCGCCTGCTTTTCGGCACGAGCTATGAGAGCAACCTCCTTTTCCCGCTTTTCGGGGATGAGGGAGCGCCCGAATTCAGCAAAGTGGACCTCCGGGCCGAGCAGAATAACTCCTGGTCCTCCAATGTGGATGCTCCCTGGCAGAATACTTTCGCCCGAGAGGTCTTTTCACGCGATACCCAGCGCGATATGGGCGAGCTCTACACCCGCAGCCGCTACTATCACGTCTACATCAACGGAACCTACTGGGGACTTTACCAGAGCCAGGAGCGAGGCGAGGCCGATTTCGCATCTTCCTACGAAGGCGGCCAATCCGATGATTGGGATGCCCTGAAAACTTCCAGCGCGCGGGTGATCGAAGTCAAGGACGGCACGCCCGATGCCTACATGCAATTCTATGAATACGCACGCAGCGGCTTCACCGGAGAATATGAGGGAAATTACTGGAAGGTTCTCGGCCTCAAACCCGATGGCAGCCGCGACCCGGCCTATCCGGTTCTTCTGGACCAGGAGAATCTCATTCACTATATCCTGACCACGCTGTACACGGCCGACGCCGATAGCCCCCTTTCCTGGATTAACGTGGTCAATAACGTCAACGCCGTCTATAACCGCGAAAACCCGGCCGGCTTCCAATGGCTCAAGCACGATGCCGAGCTCTCTCTGGGAGCTTTCCTGGGAATAGAGGATTCGATCGAATACTTCAAGAACTCCACCTACTGGAGCCGGTGGAGCGATTTCAACCCGATGGACCTTCATCGCAGGTTGATGCAGCATCCCGAGTACTATCAGAAATTTATCGACCTGGCCAACAAGGAGTATCAGGAAGGCGGTGCTCTCTCCTATGAAAACTCTCTGGAGCGCTGGAACGAGAGAGTAGAGACCATTGAGCAGCCAGTCGTGGCTGAATCCGCCCGCTGGGGCAATCAATGGGGAGGCCGCTACACATATGAAACCTGGAAATCGGCTTGTCATCTGGTCACCGATGCATTCCTGATCGGCCGCGAATTCGAGATGTTCCCTCTTCTGCGCAAACATGGCTGGTATCCCACTGTGGAGGCTCCGAAGGTGCGTCCAGAAAATGTGGGTGAGACTTCTTTCGTGAATATTACGACGGCGGATGCGCCCGTTTATTTCATGCTTGATGGAAGCGATCCTCGTTTGCCGGGAGGCTCTCTTAACCCGGATGCTCTGGAACTCCTGCCCGTCTCCAATTCGCCTGAGCTTATTGACGAAGTCGTGGTACCCGAGCAATCTCTCTGGCGATGCTACGAAGGCGAAGAGGCCCCGCCCGATCAACGGAATCACTCCACGGTAAACTGGAACCACCGTCTCTATAACGACTATGACTGGAGCCAGAAACGGCCGTCCAATGGCTTCTCCGCCACGCAGGCCTATCTGCGCAAATCTTTCGTCCTGGAAAATCTGACCGATATCAGCTCTGCCACTCTAAATATCGTCAAAGGCTCCGGAACGGTCTACCTCAACGGCACCAGCATCAAGCAGGGCAGCTTC
This sequence comes from Verrucomicrobiota bacterium, assembly GCA_023230105.1. GTDB lineage: Bacteria > Verrucomicrobiota > Verrucomicrobiia > Limisphaerales > UBA1412 > UBA1412. The sequence goes on along the minus strand of JALNXY010000022.1, from coordinate 38,452 downwards.
AAAACTTCCCTCTTGCGCCAGGGCAGAAATCTCCTCACCGTCTCTGCGGCCGGCACTACCAGCTTTGATCTCTCCCTCACGCTCAGTCGGGATTCGGCCTATGGAACTTCCGTTTCCCTTCCGATCACGGGTGAAAACACTTGGGTCAAGGCACGCGCCCTGAGCAATGGCGTCTGGAGCGCCTTGAGTGAATATGACGGACGCGACTTGGACCATGGGGCCGATACCCTCCTGCGGGTCAGCGAAATGATGTACTCGGCCGATCTCTCGCAAGAAGAATCGCTTCTGGGTTACACCAACGATGACTTCGCATGGATTGAGCTCCGGAACACCTCTGACCATTGGATGAACCTTGAGGGTGCCGCGTTCACCGAAGGAATCGAATACACCTTCCCCGAGACGCTGCTGGCTCCGGGGGCATATCTGGTCCTCTGCAAAAACCCGACCGCTTTCGCGACCCGCTATGATACCCGCCAGATGCTGCTTCTGGGCGGCTACAAGAGCAATCTTTCCCGAAAAGGAGAGAAGGTCACCTTGAGTGCTGCCGACGGCTCGATTCTTCTTTCTTATACCTACTCCAACAGCTGGTATCCGCAAACCGATGCGGAGGGCTACAGCCTGGTCGCAGTCGACCTGACTGCGGAGGAACCCCTCTGGAGCACCGCCGAAAACTGGGAACCCAGCAGAGAACCCCGAGGCACTCCGGGCACCGGCAAAGAGGGCCACGTCGACCCGCCGCCCACCTACCCTCCTGTCATCGTGAAGGAACCTTCTCATCAAAGTGTCATCCTGGAGGGCTCAGTCTCTTTCAGCGTTTCGGCCACGGGAACCGCTCCTCTGGAATATCAGTGGTTCAAGGATGGCTCACCCATCGAAGGGGCGACCTCACCCAACTTTGTGATTGCCTCAGCGAGCCTCAGTGATGCCGGAATCTATTCGGTCCGGGTCAGCAACGCCAAGGGCACACAGACGAGTCAGGGAGCACAGCTCACGGTCAAGGAAAAGGGTTCCTACGTTGATGCCGTTCTCTTTCACCGCTACAGTTTTTACCCCGTTTATGAGGGGGATAAACCCATTGCCAGAGACTCGATCGGCTTGGCGGACGGGACTCTCTTCGGCACGGCCAAAATTACCGATTCCTACCTCTCGCTGGATGGCCAGGGCGATACCCGCTCCTTTACCAACGGCAGCTTCCTGGCGCTTCCGCCCAATATCATCTCCAATTTTCCCTCTTTCACGGTGGAGATGTGGGCCCGTGCCACTCAGGATAAAGGTTCCTGGATGCGGCTCTTTGATTTCGGCAACTGCGAGGTCAAGAATGACGGGACTATCGGTAGCGGCCTCAACTACACCATGACCACCTGGAGATCGGGCAACAATCTCTGCAACGGTGTTCGCCTGAACGGAGTCGAGCATCAGATTTACGCACCGGCTCTGCCGATCGGCGACGGCGTCTTCCACCATATCGTCTACGTTTATGAGAGCAAGACCCAGACGGGCACCCTCTACACAGACGGGGTATGGCGCGGCGCAGGCAATCAGCAGTTCAACCCGACTCAGTTCGGCGATTCGCCCAACATGTGGATTGGCAAATCCCAGTTCGGCGGCGACCCCTATTTTGCGGGAGATTTCGATGAGCTCCGTATCTATAACGGCGCACTCTTGGCGGATGAGGTTTTGCTGAATTTCACGCTGGGGCCCGATGATCTCCCCGCACCTCCACGGGCACCGGAAATCACCCTCCAGCCTCAGGATGTGGAGGTACCCATGCTCCAATCTTTCACGCTCAGTGCTGCGGCAGGCGGCTCGGCGCCTTTCTCCTGGCAGTGGTACAAAGACGGTAACGCTATTGAAGGGGCCGCAAGCCCAGCCTATACGGTGGATCAGGCGAAGATTTCCGATTCAGGCGATTACCATGTGGAAGTTTCAAACCAACTGGGCAGCGCCGTCAGCCAGACCGTGAGCGTCACGGTTCAATATCCGGAGGCCTACGCCCGGGCAGAGCTGGCACACCGCTACAGCTTCTCTCCCGCTCTGGTGAATGAGATTCCCGTGGCATGGGATTCAGTCGGGGGCGCACACGGCACGCTCTTCGGTTCTGCGGCGATTACGGATGGCTACCTGATGCTGGACGGCCAGGGCGATAAACGCTCTTTCACGAACGGCACGTTTGTCGCACTGCCGCCGGATTTGATCTCCACTTTCCCCTCTTTCACGGTAGAAATGTGGGCCCGGGCTACTCTGGATAAAGGGGCCTGGATGAGGCTCTTCGACTTTGGCAACTGCACGACCAATGGCGACGGCACAATCGGCAACGGCAAGAACTACACGATGATGACCTGGCGCTCCGCCAACAATGATATGCGCGACGGTGTCCGGATGGATCCCACCGAGCATGTGGTCACAGCACCCACTCTACCGGTTGGCGAGGGCGTTTTCCGCCACATCGTCTACGCGTATGACGCCGAAACATTGACCGGGCGCATCTACACCGACGGCATCCTCTCAGGCCAGGACAGGCAGGAGTTCAACCCGACCCAGTTCGGAGGCTGCCCCAACATGTGGCTGGGCAAATCACAGTGGGGGGCCGATCCCTATTTTGCGGGAGATTTCGATGAATTCCGCATTTACGAGGGAGTGCTTTCCGACGCTGAAGTAGCAATGAATTACGATCTGGGCACCGAAGCGGTTCTTCCTTTGGAGCCCGAGCCGCTTTCTCTCAACCTTGTCCTGCAAGATGGCAGGTATTATTTAGTCTTTACCGGAGTACTGGAAATAAGCCAAGATATGGTTCGCTGGCAGCGACTGCCCGCGGCGCAGAGTCCCTGGCCACTGGAAGCGCAAGGCACTCAGATGCTGTTTTACCGAACAACCTATTGATATAAATGAAAATATACCCTGAGAAATCGAAACTGGATTGTATTTTTGGCAGGCGCTCGATCCGCCTCTACACCGATAGAGGCGTGGACGAGCAGTGCATTCAGACACTTTTGCAGGCGGGAATGGCCGCTCCTTCGGCTCGTGCTTGTGATCCCTGGCGGTTTTTGGTACTGACTCAGCGCAATTTGATCGATTCGCTTTCAGAGCTGCTCCCCTACGGAAAGATGCTCAAAGTGGCTCCGTTGGCTTTCGTCGTCTGCGGTGATATCACCAAGGCCAATAGCCAATCCCTGAGCTACTTGCTTCAGGATTGCGCCGCCGCGACTGAAAATATCCTCATTGCCGCTCACACTCTGGGCTTGGGAGGCGTCTGGCTCGGTGTCCACCCCAATGAAGATCGGATTAGCGGGATTCGTAAGCTTTTCAAGCTCCCCGAGGAAATTATCCCGGTGAACGCCATCTCTATCGGCTACCCGGCCGAGGTCAAGGAACCTCGCACCCGTTACAAAGCCGAGTACGTACACTGCAACGGCTGGTAACAGTCTGACGTACAGCCTCCCGAAAACTCTGCCGCTTGAAGGGCCGATGCCCTGCCAAAGCGGCAGAGTCTTGCTTTCCGGGCAAATGCTCTTTTTTTGTCTTTTATATCCGATTCCCTTTGACCTTTTGGCGTTTTTTTATTATGAAGACCTAGGGTCCTTTGGGGAGTAGCAAATAAATGTTCGATCACCTTTTAATACTAGCCGCCTCACACACTGAGCCGGACTTGGTTTATATTTGGCAACAGGCCACACTCGAAACTAAGTTCGTTCTTTTTGCTTTGGCCATCATGTCTGTTTTTGCCTGGTCGGTGATGACCTCCAAGACGATTCAGATGCGCCGAGCTCGCAAGCTTAATCGCATCTTCCTGGAGGAATATCGGAACCAGAAGAAAGTGCTCGATATTTTTGACCGCGATGTGCGCGTCGATGGCTGTCCACTTTTTAATGTCTACCGGGATGCCTGCTCTGTCGTGAAAGCAAGGCTCCATCCGGTCCTGCCCTCGGCCTCCAATCCGCCCGCCGCACCGGCAGCGTATGCGGCAGCGCCTCAGCCGGTCCTGAGCCCCCAGCCCTCACCCATGGCGCCCATAACGACAATGAGCCTGGATGCAGGCCAGACAATCCCCTTCCAGCTCTCTTCCCCGGCCCCTCAGCAGCAACCCCAGCCCTCGCTCGAACCCCAGCCTCCGCAGATGCAGATCAGCATCAAAACCATTGAGCATATCAAGAGGAACATGGAGCGCTCGGTCTCTGAGGAATCTCTCAGACTCGAGTCGGGCCTGATCATGCTGGCGATTGCCGTGAGCGGCTCGCCTTTCCTGGGCCTTCTGGGAACCGTATGGGGAGTAATGAGCGCTTTCAGTTATGTGGCCGTGGCCCAGAGCGCAGACCTGGCGACGATGGCTCCCGGTGTGGCCGGTGCGCTCATCGCCACCGTAGGCGGACTCCTGGTTGCTATTCCCTCCATGTTCGGCTATAACTGGCTGGTGCATAACCTGCGGGTTTTCACGGTCGAGATGGATAATTTCGCCCAAGATTTGACTTCCAAAATTGAAACGGAGTTCCTCTTCGAGGATTAAAAGGCAAGGTGGTCTGAAGTGCGAAGATTTTCTCAGAAAAACTCCCTGGTGACTCTCAGCGAAATCAATATTGTTCCGCTGATGGACCTGGTGTTTGTTCTGCTCATTATCTTCGTCATCACGACCCCGCTCCTGGAGCAGAGTATGAAGCTGGACCTGCCCAGCGGCGGAGAGCTGGATACGACCCCGCTCAAAGCTCAGGATATTGCCACCATTGAAATTAGCCCGCAGGGATTGATGCACCTGGAAAAGCGCCCGATGGATTTGGACCAGCTCACCGCGAGCCTGACCCATCTCTACCGGATGAACCCCAAGCTGGTCGTCCATATTCGCGCGGACCAGGACAGCCCTTATAAGTACGTGGCAGCCGTGATTGACCGCTGCCAGAAAAACGATATGAGGACTCTCTCTCTGCAAACCGAGTTTGAGGTCAAGCGATGATAAATCGGGAAAAAAAATGTATGTTGGGCTCGGTGGTGATTCACGCCGCCCTTCTGGCCGCTCTGGGAGTGGGCTCAGCTTTTGTCTCCTCTTCTGTGCCTCAGAACCCCGACGATGTGGCTCCGCTGCCGACCATCCAGCAGATTCCTTCCAACCTGGTCGATGAGCTGATCTACAATCCCGGAGGCGCTCAGGAAATCGGTCCCATTCAGACTCCCTCAGAGGCTCCTAAACCGAAGCCGGCACCGGCTCCTGTAGCCAAACCGACTCCCAAACCTGCCCCGGAAAAGAAGACTGTCACTCCTCCCAAGGTTGAAACCAAAAAGAAGACTCAGGCAGAAACCCCGGTTAAAAAAACGGTGCCCAAAAAAATCAACCTCGATAAGCTTAAAACAAAATTAGACCCCTCCAAGATCGCCAGCGAGAGTCAGAGCCGGGCAGAAGCAGCAGCCGAGGCAGCCGCTGAAGCAGCGGCGGCCGCAGCAGCCGAAAGGCAGCGCAAAGCCTGGGCCGATGTCCTCTCAAATGCCAAAGGAACCATCAAGGAGGGCTCCGGGAGCTCCTCCTCCTCCGAGGAAACAGGGATTGCTTCTCAGGCGAAAATTACGGGTGCCTCACTCGGTACCGGTGACGGAACCGGAAGCGGCGAAGCCGTTGCCAACTATGCACAGGCTGTGCGCTCCTACTACCGCAACGCCTGGATCAGCCCCTCCAGCCTCAAGGATGATAAGCTGACGACCGTCGTCCGCGTCGTGATCAACCGCAACGGCAGCATTAAATCGGCAAGCATCACTACCCGCTCGGGCGATAAAAACCTGGATGCCAGCGTACAAAAAGCCATCGACAGCGTGGTCAAATTACCCCCTTTCCCCAGAGGATCAACGGATAGCACTCGAACCTATACGATACGATTTAACTTGAAGGGAGCTAATATCTTATAAATACAAGAACTATGCAGAACAGAAGTACCTTAAAAAGAGCGACCGGCGGAATCCTGGCGATTCTGTGTACTGTTTTCTATTTCACCCTGTGGGCTCAGACCACCGCTGAACTGGATATTGACCGAACGGCGAGCCTCTCCAACCGCCCCTTCCCCATTCATATCAAGGGCGGTTTGGCTTCTGAGGCCTTGAGCGTTCTCAAGTTCGACCTGGAGGTAGGCGGATGCGATATTGTCGCAGAAGATGCCGCTACCTATCTGGTCCATGCTTCCAACAGTGAAAACATTACCGGCCGCCTGACCGACCAGACCGGCAGCGTTCAGTACTTCAATCGTTCTTACAAAAACGGCACCACCCGTGCCCAGGCTCATGCGCTGGCCGGGGATATCCTCAAGGTTTTGACAGGCCAGGACTCCATTTTCAACTGCAAAATCGCCTACTGCATCAATACCAGCACCGATAAAAACGAAATCTATATTTCCGATTTCGATGGTTTTAACGCCAAGCAGGTGACTCAGGACGGGAGCCTCATCCGCGGTCTGACCTGGGGTGCTGGAAACAAATCGCTCCTCTATTGCTCCTATATGAGGAACAATCCCGATATCTACCTCCACAATCTGGCTGAGGGCAAGCGCAGCGTGATCGCCAATTTCACCGGACTCAATACGAGTCCCTCCATTTCGCCCGATGGAAAAAAGGTAGCTATGATTTTGAGTAAAGACGGCACCCCCGATGTCTACGTCTCGAACGTAGACGGCAGCGGTCTGGTCCGCATCACGCAAACGGCTGCCGATGAAGCTTCTCCCACATGGTCGCCCGATGGTTCGAAGCTCTGTTTTTCCAGCCGTATCAGCGGCAGTGCCCGGCTTTATACGGTGCCGGCCTCCGGTGGAAAGATGAAACGGATTTCCACCACCGGTGTCGGCTCGGCAACTGAGCCCGATTGGTCCCCGGACGGTAAATCGATCGCCTTTACCACGACGACCCGGAGATCCTTCCAGATTTGCGTAGTGCCGGCTTCCGGCGGAATGGTTGAAATTCTGGCTGAGGGAGAATCCCCCAGCTGGGCTCCCAACTCACGAACTTTGGTCTTCAGCAGAAAATCAGGCAAAAAAAGTACACTTGTTATGCTTGACGTTCCGACTAAAAAGGCCAAGACTATAGCAAACGTCACCGGCAGTGCGTCTCAGCCCTGCTGGACTCGGTAACGAACAATCAAAAAAGAACTTGTAGACTATGAAATCAATCACGAAACTTGTCCTGATCCTGGGGCTTAGCTTGGCGGTTTCTCTTCTCACCTCGTGTAAGAATCCCAAGACTCCCACATCAAGCATCCCTAAGCTGGATCCTAAGATCAGTCAGGCCGGAACAACGGGGCCGTTGACTGGCTCAAGAAACCAGGGCACGGGACCTGCGGGAGACCGTTCGGGCTCTTATGGCAATAATAACGTCTCCCCTCAAGGAGTGGACAGCGTGGATGAAGTGGGTTTTGATGAAAGCGGAATCGGCCAGGCCAGCCGTGAGAGTTTTGAAGGGCGCCCCATGGATACCGAGATTTTCAAGGATTATACCGTTCATTTCGATTTTGACAGCTCTGCCGTTCGCCCTTCTGACAGGTCGAACATCACCGCCGTCGCCGATTACCTCAAGGCTCATGGCGATTGCTATCTCCTGATTGACGGCCACTGTGATGAACGGGGCACCGAAGAATACAACCAGGCTCTGGGTGAGCGCCGCGCCCTCTCGGCTCGTGAAGCGATCACCAAAGATGGTATTCAGGCCGGACGCGTCCGGACCCGCTCCTGGGGTGAAGCAAAGCCCGCCGCTATCGGAGCCGATGAGAGCAGTTACGCTCAGAATCGCCGTGGTGAATTTATCCTCCTGCTTCCCAAGGCTGAATAGTTTCGTTTTGTTCTTTTAACTCATCTGACGGGGTGTCGGCAACGATACCCCGTTTTTCTTGTTTTTAAACGCGCTTGACCTGTGGGCTGTTTTCCTTCTTAATAGCCCTATGTTTAAATCAGTTGGGATTCTATCCTTATCCTTGCTCTGCGCGGCGGCGTGGGGTCTCGGCTCCTCAAGCTCGGAGGCCGCGGAAGCTCCGGCGAAAATTCAGGCCACTGATACCGCTCTGGAGGCTTATTTAGGCTCAGACCTTTTCTTCACCTACAATTACCGGGATGCAGCCAAACCCTTCCTCTACCCGATCTTCGGTCCCGATAATCTGCTCATGGTCAGAAATTATCCCATGAAAAAGGTGGAAAATGAAGAGACCGACCACCCTCATCAGAAGTCGCTCTGGTTTACTCACGGCGACGTCAACGGCGTCGATTACTGGACCGAAAGCGGCAAGAACGGACGCATCCTTCACCAAAATTTTATCCAGCTTCAATCGGGCGATAAGGGCCTCATTGAGTCGCTCAATTACTGGGTCAAACCCGACGGCAGGACGGTTCAGCTCAAAGACCAGCGCAAATATGAATTCTTCGGCGACGGCGAAAAACGTTATCTGGATCTCACCATCGCTCTGACGGCTATCGGTGAAGATGCCAAGCTGGGCGATACTAAAGAGGGAACTTTTGGTATCCGCATTGCCGAAAGTATGCGTCTCAAGGGCGGACTCAATAAGGGCCACATCGTGAACAGCGAGGGCAACAAAGAGGGTGCCGCCTGGGGCAAGAGAGCCGCCTGGGTCGATTTCTACGGCCCGGTTCAGGACCAGATTGTCGGCATCGCCATTCTGGACCACCCGGAGAATCTGCGTTTCCCCACCTGGTGGCATGCACGCGATTACGGGCTCTTTGCGGCCAACCCCTTCGGCATTCACGATTTTGAACCCAAAACCGCTGCCGGAGAGCGCACCCCGGCCGGTGCAGGCGATTATATCCTGAAGAAAGATGAAACTCTGACTTTCAAATACCGGGTTATTTTCCACAAAGGCAACGAAACGGAGGCCGGGATCGCTGAAGAATTCCGGAAATTCACCGAGTAAAGCGCACAGCGCATGTGAGGAAAATATGAATCGTCGACGTTTTATTCAAGCTCTGGGCGGGCTCTCTGTTGCGGCTGCCCTGCCCTTTCATCCTGAGGCAAAAGCGCAAACATCGGGCGCTCAAGATTCTTCCCCGGGCGGTTTCAAGCTGGGGCTGGTCACCTACAATCTGGGCAAAGACATGGACGTTGCCGCCCTGATTAAAACCTGTACCCAGACCGGCTTTGAAGGAGTCGAGCTCCGCACCACCCATGCGCACAAAGTGGAGGTCAATCTCTCGGAGGCCGAACGGCTGGAGGTAAAGGCGCGCTTTAAAGATTCACCGGTCAAGCTGGTGAGCTTGGGCAGCGCGTTCGACTACCATACGCCTGACCCCGATAAACTCAAACGGGATATCGAGGGCACACGGGAATATATCCGCCTGGCGCGGGATGTAGGCGCCGAGGCGGTCAAGGTCCGCCCCAATGACCTGCCCTCAGGTGTTCCGCCGGAGAAGACTCTGGAGCAGATCGGAAAATCCTTCCGACAGGTCGCCATCTACGGGGCCGAGCTCGGGATCGATATTCGGATGGAGGTGCACGGCAACCAGACTTGCCTCCTGCCCAACATAAAAAAGATTATCGATATTGCCGATCATCCCAATGCCAATGTCTGCTGGAATTCAAACATGGACGACCTGAAGGGCGAAGGCTGGGATTACAATTATAACCTCGTGAAGGATAAAATCACCGTTTGCCATATCACCGAGCTCTGGAACGCCGATTATCCCTGGCGCAAACTTTTCTCCTCTCTGAAGCGCGATGGATTCAAAGGCTACACCCTGGCGGAAATCCCGCATAACCCCGACCCGGTCCGGATCATGCGCTACTATCGCGCGCTCTGGCTGGCTCTGCAGGAGGCCTGAGGCGTTTTTTCGTGATTCGGGCAAATAGGACTTGTCGCCCCCGGAACCTAAGGGGTAGACTCCCCTTTAGCAATTGAGAGTATTGTTATGAGTAAGACACATAGATTAAATCGTAGGGATTTCATTAAATCCTCACTTCTGGGTGCGAGTGCTCTGGCCCTGCCTTCCTGGATCAACCAGGTACATGCTCAGGCCACCGCCCGCCCCATAGGCGCTAACGGCGATATCCGGGTAGCGGTCATCGGTATCCACGGCCAGGGTAACAGCCATATTAACGAACTTTTGAAGACACCCGGAGCCCGCATCGTGGCCCTTTGCGATGTCGATTCGGCCGTTCTGAAGCAGCGTGTCGCTGAGCTCGAGAAAAAGAACGTCAAGGTCAAGATCTATACCGATATGCGCGCCGTCTTCGATGACCCGGAAATCGACGCCGTATCCATGGCCACTCCCAATCACTGGCATTCACTGGGGACGATCTGGGCCTGCCAGGCGGGCAAAGATGTCTATGTGGAAAAACCGGTCTCTCATAACGTCAATGAAGGCCGCAGAATGGTGGAAGCTGCCCGCAAATATAAACGCATCGTCCAGACCGGCACCCAATGCCGCTCCAGCCGCGGATTGCAGGAAGCGGTGGCATGGGTCCAGGCAGGCAACCTGGGCAAGATCAACGTCGCCCGCGCGCTCTGCTACAAACGCCGCGACACCATCGGCTACGTGCAGATGGCTCAGCCGATTCCCTCCACCGTGGATTACAACCTCTGGTGCGGTCCGGCACCGATGGCGCCTCTGACCCGCAAGCGGCTGCATTATGACTGGCACTGGGTCTGGGCAACCGGTTGCGGCGACCTGGGCAATCAGGGCATCCATCAGATGGATATCGCCCGCTGGTTCCTGGGTGTAAATACGCTCTCTCGGCGCGTCTGGAGCACCGGCGGCCGCTATGGCTACATCGATAACGGCGAAACGGCCAATACCCAGCTGATCTATCACGATTACGGCAAGAAATCGCTCATTTTCGAGGTGCGCGGGCTGCCGACCTCTGCCATGGATAAGAAGATGGATAATCTCAAAGGCGCCAGCATCGGCGTACTGGTCGAGTGCGAAGGCGGCTACCTGGTCAATCCCAATTACAGCAGCGCCACGGCCTACGACCTGGAAGGCAAGGAGCTGAAGAAATTCTCGGCCGGCGGCAGCCATCATGCGAACTGGATTGAGGCAATCCGCAGCCGCAAGGTGAGCGATCTCAATGCCGATATTCTGGAGGGCCATCTCTCAAGCGCTCTCTGCCATACGGGCAATATCTCTTATCGCCTGGGCAAACTGGCTACGGTGGACGAGGTCGAACAGGCGCTGCGTCAATTGCCGCATATGTTCGAGGCCGGCGAACGGGTCTGGAACCATCTGCAGGCCAATCGCATCGATCTGGAGAAAGAAAAGACCTTCCTGGGGCCCGTGCTGGAAATGTACGAAAATCAGGAGTTCTTCGTCGGTAGCGACCGCGCCAATGCGATGCTCACGCGCGACTACCGCTACCCGTTCGTCGTTCCCAAGTATATCTGACGAGACAGGTTAGAAGAATTAAATAAACCTTTCAGGCGCTCCGTCTGCCCCCCGGCAGGCGGAGTTCTTGTTTATGCCCTCGAGTGGAACCTCGGACAACCTCCTTTAAACAAGAGACTTATTTAGCTTTTTTAGATTGGATCCTGCTGAGCTTTGTCTTTTTGTGATTCTGTATATGATATGTTTCTAAATTAAAGTCTACAACCACCGCACGATCTATTCCATTTCCCCAAAACGCTTGATTGCGAAAATGAGGAGGATAATCAAATTTTCGAACAACATTACCTTCTGCATCCCCCAATGCAAGCTTCTTTATTTGTTTTTTATTAAAATATATCCTAACCAGATTTCTTATATCAACGTAACATGGATCATACAAATAATCTCTATGATTTATCAATTGCCCAAATGCAAACAAGATATCTGAATTTTTATTTTCTTTTAATGTTTTTTCAATTATAAATTTATTAATATGATTAATTTGAGGATCATTATTTGCTGGAAGTGCCTCAACATTAGGCGCAATCTGCGGATAAAGATTGAGCATAATGTACCCACCATATCCGGTTCTTTGACAAAACCTATCAACTAATCCCATTGTTGGATCGTGTTGCATCTCATTTGCGGTGCTTGGATTACAGCCGATGATAATCAATAGATTATTACCTTCTTTCTTCAGGAGATAGCGATAATTAATTATACCAATGTTGCCGGGAGGAGTTCTCCAACACTCATATTCGTTGTGGATGTAGACTTCGAAATCTTTTCCTTTTTCACACATAATTTTCCTTTGCGTTGTATTGTATTATTATTCTAAAGGTGACTTTAGATTATTCTAAAGATGACTTTAGCGATGAATCAATTTAACGCTTCATTGTGAGAAGCGCAATAGGAAAATTTTTTCGGTGAAAAGGTGGAAAAATCAGGACCGCGGATGAAAGCGGTGATGTACCTCTTTGAGGCGGGCTTTGGCCACATGGGTATAGACCTCGGTCGTGCTGATGCTGGCATGGCCCAGAAGCTCCTGGATGACTCTCAGGTCGGCGCCATGCTCCAGGAGATGCGTGGCAAAACTATGCCGCAGGCCGTGCGGAGTGATACTCTCGGGCAGGCCGGCAGCCTTGACGCGGTTCTTAATCCGCAGCCAGAGCGTGACTGAGGCGAACTTGGTGCCGCGGCAGGTCAGGAAAAGATTGCCCGGGGATTTGGGCTTGGATAAATCGGGTCTGCCCTGCGAGAGATATTGCCGGATGGAGTCGATCGCCATTTTTCCGACCGGCACGACACGCTCCTTATTCCCCTTGCCGATCACGGTGATGAAGCCCTCTTCCAGGTGAAGCTGCTCCAGCCTCAAATCGCAAAGCTCAGAGAGGCGCAGGCCCGAGGAATAGGCGAGCTCCAGAACCGCCTGATCGCAATAATCACGCGGGCGCATTTGGGGTGGCTTGCGCAGGAGCCGCTCGATCTGGTCGCTCTCCAGAGCCTTCGGGAGCGCATCCCAGCGGCGCGGCAAAGAGAGATTTTCGGCGATATTGAAAGGGAGCACCTTCTCCGCCTCGCAAAACTTGAAGAACGCCTTGAGCGCCGCAATCACCAGGTACAGAGTTGAGACGCTCGGCTCATGAGGCTTGGCCCCTTTGCGGTCCAGAACCGGGCGCTCTTTTTCCTGGCTCAAAAACTCGGTCAGGTCTGAAAGGGTGAAATCTCCCCAGCTTCGGATGCGCCTCTGCAGGGCCCAGGCACCCAGCCTCCGCAGCACTGCCGAATAGGTCTCTTGCGTATTCTCTGCGGCTCCGCGCTCATGGCGCAGATGGAGCAGGAATTCGTCAATCAATCTCTCCATGGCTTGCGGCGGGGGCTCTGGGGGCGGCCTCTCAGCAAAGTTCTTTGCCGGTCAGGCGGCGATAGGCCTCGGCGTATTTATCGGCCGTTTTGCGGACGACCTCTTCGGGCAAGGCCGGTGCCGGGGGCTGCTTATTCCAGTCGAGCGTCTCCAGGTAATCGCGCACGAACTGTTTATCAAAGCTCATCTGCCCTCTGCCGGGCTGGTAATCATCCAGCGGCCAGAAACGGGAGGAATCCGGGGTCAACACTTCATCAATCAGAATAATCTCCCCGTTATAGATACCGAATTCAAACTTGGTATCGGCAATAATGATCCCCTGTTTGCGGGCAACATTCCGCGCCCAGCTGTAGAGCCGGATGCTGGCTTCCTGAACGCGCAGAGCGACTTCTTTTCCGACAACCTCCTGAGCTTTCTCGAAGCTGATATTTTCGTCGTGACCCTCTTCGGCCTTCGTGGACGGGGTGAAAATCGGTTTCGGTAGTTCGGAAGATTCCAGAAGTCCCGCCGGCAGCTCTATCCCGCAGACGGTCTGGCTCTTCTTGTATTCCTTCCAGCCCGAACCGGCCAGGTAGCCGCGGACCACGCATTCGATGGCCAGAGGCTTAGCCTTGCGGACGATCATAGAGCGGCCCGCCAGCACCGATTCAAAAGGCTTGAGCACGGCCGGCAGCGGGTCATTGGCGCGGCCCACACGATGGTTGCCGATAATCCCTGCAGTACCGTCAAACCAGAAATGGCTCATTTGAGTGAGCGCCTTGCCTTTATTGGGTATGCCGTTGGGCATCACGCAGTCAAAGGCGGAAATGCGGTCTGTGGCGACAAACAGTAAATACTCACCCAGATCAAAAACTTCGCGGACCTTTCCGCTCTTCACTTTCTTGATTCCCGGGAGCTCCAAATTTAATAAAGGCTCAGTGTTCATACACTGACTGAAGTATGGGGATAAACCTCCCCCCAATGCACGCCAAAAATGAAGGGGCAGCCTTAAACCCCAATCCTTAGCGAACAAGCCCTAAGCAGCACCGGGCAAGTGAAAAAGGGGTGGATGGGGGTACGGATTTTCCAGGGTTGCATTTCATCGGGCAAATTCTGCAGTTAAAAATCTATTTCAGCAAAGTATCCGATGGAGTGGTGGGTGCTAGGTAGTTTATCGAACTGGAATTGGTAATCTTCGGGAAAGGATTCGGGGTAGATTTTAGAGTTTAATTTTTCGCGAATTGCATCAATATAAAATGTCATTTGTTCGTCATTTTCGGGAAGGGTGTTCAGGAAATTCAGACGGTTTTGGGCAATTTCGGGTGTGATTGTTCCGCGATCATCCTCAGTAAATTGGAAGTAGGCTTTTCCGTCTTCGTCAGTACCAGAGATTCCCACCTGCGTTTTGCCTTCGGCCAGGAGTTCACAAAGGAGCATCATTTTGGCATTGATTGGGTTTTTATTGGCATCAAAAACCGGAGCCGATTCAGATAGATTAATGGCTGCATAGGAGGAAAGGTACATTTCATTAGCCAAAGCATCGTTGCCCACGTAGGAGAAAGCCGTTTTTAGCAAGAGTTTTCGGTCTCGTTCGCTGGTGTTGGGGTCTTTGAAAAGGGCGGAAAATGTGGGAAGAGCGTCTGCTTTGAGGGTATTGAAATAGACTTCCAGGGCGAAACGATCAAGTTTGCCATTATCCACTAATTCTTGTGCCAGTGATTGGATGAGTTCAATATCCCCTGCCTCGGCCAGAAGTTTGAGTAATTCGTAGCGTTCTTTTTTGGTTTTTGTGGTTGCCAGCATTACACGGGCCGTTTCGCGGATACGTTCGGCAAAGGCACTTGAATCCCGGGCTAAAAGAATTCGAGAAATTTTAACGGCTTCAAAAGCGTCTTGGGAAGTTGGCAAAATTTGACCCAAAATGTTAAATGCCTCCAAAGTGTTGATTTCTTTTAGAACGTCCACCAGTCCCATACGGGTTGAGGCAGGGATAATGAGCTTATCGTTAGATTGATAATAGGGCGTTTTTTTGGAGTCGCGGGGTTCGATATCCGACCAGCGGTTTCCTGCCAGGATGACATTGTGCCCACTTTCTGCGTATTTGCGGATGGCGGGAAGAGAATTGCTTCCGGCATCCAGGAATCCTTGAAAGCAGAAGAATGCTTCGCGCACGGTATTGCGGGTGTTGGGGCGAAGCTGGTTCAGGCGCTGAAAGATCATTGCAGGATCGACGTTCGAGAGGGTTTTCTCTTCTATTTGTGGAGCGGGTTCCTGCGTGGTTTCCGGGGTGGTTGCTGTCGTTTGGGGATGGACAACGTTTTGGGAACAAAGACGGTATTGGTGTTCGCATATCAGCCAGTAGGCTGCAACAATGCCGATGGCGCCCGCAGTGCAGATGAGTGTTGTGAGTGTTTTAGTGTTCATAAGGGCATAAGTATTTATGTTGTTAGTGAATCATCGCAAACTTGGGGTCTTTATTTTGTTTCACCTGAGGAGCCAGAACCGGAGGGATCAAACTTAGAAAACATTCCGGGAGTGTATTGGGGTTCTTCTGTAGCGGCGCCGGGGTTGAGGGCGTATTGGAGATGTTTTTCCACGATGTCAAAGTAGCCGCCATAAGGATTGCCTTCGTGAGCGTACTTTTGTCGCAACTCGTTTAGAAGTTCCAGACGGGCTTGGGCCGTTTCAGGCGTGATGGTGTCGTGAACCAGTTGACGTCCAATTATATTACCGCTTCGTACATTTTCATAACTATAACCGCAGAGCTCTGTTAGGAGCGTATTTTGATAAAATTGAAGGCGGTTATAGGTTTGCGCGGCATCTGTATCCGATGGGGGCGTTTCGCTGAATACTTCGGCAAAGGAGGTTTTAAACATTTCGTTTGCATCTTGATTGGAACCCACATATTTCCGGGCATGTTTCATCAGGATTGTGCGATCATCAAAACCGATATTGGAATCGTGAAATAGAGTTGAGAGTGCGTACATGGATTTTTCACCCAGGGTTCTGGTCACCAAATCAAGAGCCCCAAAATCTATCAAACCATCTACGCGCAAATAGGAGAGCATCAAGTCGGCAGTTTCGTTGTCTCCCAACTGAGCCAGCAACCGCAGAAGCTGTGTTCTTTCTGTCCCCATTTCCAAAGGCATTTTGTCGCGAATGGCAGCCACGATTGCTGGTTTGTAGGCGGCTGGATCAATGCGGTAAAGCGTTATGGCGGCGTAAATGAACTCATGAAGATCGGATGGGAGGGAGAAAACCTGGTTAATTATTTCGACTGCGGCTGTACCTCCAATATCGCACAGTGCGTCAATTAATCCAATGCGCGTTGTTTGCGGGATCATCATAGCGTGCGGGATGGGGTCGCTCTCCCAACGTTTGACCTCTGTGTAATCAACGCCCAGATCTTCCCATTCATAGCCACGGCCGACCAGGGAAATGTTGTGACCAGTAAGGAAATACGTTTCAATAGAGGGAAGCGAATTTGTGCCGGCATCCACTAAACCTTGGAAACAAAAGAGGGCTTCGCTGACGGTTGATTGGTTAGCTTCCTGGATGGATTGGAGGCGCGCAATCAGATCAGCCGGGGCTGTAAAAGCCAGCTTGACGTGCTGTCTATTTTGGGCAAGAGAAGGTAGAGGCTTATTTGTGGTTGCGGTCGATGAAGCGGGTTGCGAGGATGAGAGGTGACAACGTTGGGTATTCCAGATGAATAAAACACCACAAGCAAGTACGCAACTCAGCGCTGCTGTAAGAACGATATTTTTGTTTTTCATGCACTAACATTCCATTCGATAAATGGGAAAAAAGTTGGTCTTCCAATCACTACACCCGGCGGCTGCCCGGTATGATGAAACATGATCATCGAAAAATAGTTAATGGTCCAATACGCAGTTCTTATAACATCCTGCTCCAGTGGGTACAAGACATATTTTTCAAAGAATTAAACTGGATTTGACAAAAAATTAAAAATCCAGGTGAGCAACTTTTCTCCACCTGGATTCCTATTTTGTCATCCAAAATTCGGCAGTTAGAAATCGGGCTTATCTACGCAACCTGGGAGTAAAAAGATACCTTCCTCCAAAATTTGCCGCCGATGCCTGACTGCCGTGTATTGGATTACTTGAAAAGCACGGGCGCGAAATCCCGCAGACTCTCCCGCCAAGCCGGCCAAGTATGGCCACCGCGGTAATCGCGATATGTGTAGGGAACCTCCAGCTCATCAAACTTTTCCAACATTTTTTTGCAATTCTGATAGGCAATATCCCTCTCGCCCCCCATCGAAAACCAAAATTCTTTCACATTATCTTTGAAGGTGGCGGCGTTATCCTTCAAGAAATTGTACTGGGATTGGGCCAAATCATTTTGAGGTTGAAACCAACCCGAACTGAATACACCCAGGTAGGAGAAAAGATCCGAATGATAGATACCCACATAAAGGGTCTGAATACCGCCCATCGAGAGCCCGGCAAGAGCACGGTTCTTAGAATCTGTCTTCACCTTGTAGTTTTTCTCTACAAAAGGAATAACACATTGGATTAAATCATCTTGAAAAAGTTTGAGAAAATTTTCCCTGAAATTAGGCAGCACGAGGTTACCATCAAGCATTACAACCACCATAGGTTTGGCTTTGCCCTCGGCAATCAGATTATCCATAATCAGGTCCGTCTTCCCCTGGGTAGCCCATCCGCGTTCATCCTCCCCACCGCCGTGCAGAAGATAAAGCACGGGATATGTGGTACCCTCAGGGGCCTGGTCATAACCCGGGGGAGTGTAAAGGATGAACCGCCGCCAGCTTTGGCTCACCGAAGAATAGTAACGTTTGCTCCGAAGTTCACCATGAGGAACGTCTTTGACAGCATAATACCCATCCCCATCAAAAGGAATCTCAATGCCGCTGGCCATTCGGCTCATACCATAAAAGGTTTCGCTGCCCGGATCACATACCGATACCCCGTCAATCACCAGAGAATAGTAATGGAATCCTTCGCTTTGCGGATCGGTCGTTACCTCCCAGATTCCATCCTTATTCTTCACCATATCGTACTTGCGCCCCAGGTCAACTTGCACCTTTTGGGCCTCGGGTGCTCTGAGTCTAAAAATCGCATGCCCCTTGTCAGTAACCTGAGGATACATCGCCCCTCGGACATTCGAGGTAGCCGGACGGCTCTTCAATTCCTTTTCTGATGCCTCCGCATTATCACTCCCCGCCGCAGTCTTGGCTTGGCTCAATCCTTCTTTGGCAACGGCAGAGTCCTCCGGTAGAGCTCCCTGTACCTGAAACAATCCGTAATACGCCAGTAGCGTAAACGCTACACATATAATTTTCTTCATTTTTACTGGTTCCTTTTTTTACCCGTTCGCAGCACCCTGGAAAGATGCATATTTGTCGCCCGTAGCCTTACATTCTGCGGCCTCTGTGTCAATATATTAAGATATCGTGGCGTGTAGACGCATATTTTTGAGGCAATGCGATGCGTTTCCACGACAGAAAGACATATTTGTGTTGTTCATACACCGGGATCTTAATACACTGGCTCTATGAATTCGTTGGTTGTTTGGATGAGCAAAGTCGCGCGCGAAGTTTTCCGCCGTGCAGTGGCTTTGTTCAACAATCGGGTGGAGCGAACAGCCGCTATGCGTTTCGGTTTTAAATCCCGCCCATTGCTTTTCCTCGTTTTGTTCGGCGTTGTTGCGTTCCCTCAGCATGCTTGTGCAAATGCGGGGACACCGCTGATGTGGGCTGAGTTGCTGCACCTGTTCTACGGGAATGCCCTCATCGGCATTGGCGAAGGTCTCCTGCTTGGATTGCTATTTTCGGTGCCAAAGGGCAAAAGTGTTTCCGTCATGATTCTCGCGATTCTCGCGAATTACGTTTCCGCATGGTTGGGTGGGTTATTCATCGGAAGCGCGATAGTGCACGCATTGCCGATGGATCTGAACAACGGATGGATCTGGTTCTGGGTAATGGTGGTACTGACATACTGCATGACACTGTTACTGGAGTGGCCTTTTATCGCTTTGTGTTTTCGTGGCACTCGGGACTGGTTTCGACAGAGCGTGCGGGCCTCACTCGTGGTCCAAAGCGTGTCTTATACCCTTTTATTCGGCTGGTACTGGATGGCCAGCGGCACTTCCCTTTACACCAGGATGGATATCGTCGCTTCAGCCGACCTGGCCCTGCCCGAATCCGTGCTCGTCTACTTCATCTCCCCGGCGGACGGCGACGTTTACAAACGGCAGTTGACGGCTGGAAGCGAGCAGAAGATTTTTGAGCTGCACTCGACAAACCTCAACGACCGACTTTTCATCCGGCCGAGCACAACGGATTCGAACCGCTGGGATTTGGTGGCGCGTCTTGATGATACCGAGTGGCGTAGTAATCCGCATTTCGTGGATGTGCTGACGAATATGATGGTTGAAGCGGCACCAGACCGGCGCAGTCTCGCTCACCCACCTATGTATGAGGGAACATGGGGCAACTACGGGTGGGTTCAAAGCCTTGGGAGTGCGACGAACAGCCATTGGGAGTTTCTGGCTGGGAACTGGCCGAGAGAGGGTCTAGCGGCTTCGAATAAGGCGACGGGTGAGTCGATGCGGGTCTCATACGAAACCCTCTTTGGAGCCTGGGAGGTCAGGAACGCCGTCCACCTCCCCTCTGACAAGGTTCTTTTTCAGTTTGGCGATGACCAGATTTGTGCGTTTGATCCGGTGCGTAGGCGAGTAGGTTTACTCTGGAAAGGAAGAGGTCCGGTGCCAGTCATCGAAAAGGCCAATATCGAACAATAAAGGGTATCTTGCTGCGGAGCCAGCAATTACGCCCTTGGTTGAACAAGCCGCGTCGAAGTGAAAACCTATCCACTTTTGATGTTCCCACGACAGCCAAAAATGAAAGGGCAGCCTTAAACGGACTGCCCCTCAAAAACGTTTTCAACGGTTACTTTACTTGACCGGAGCGGATTCCACCCGTTGGACAGGTACCGGTGCGCTCGGAACCGGAGCCGATGGAGCCAGGGCTCCATTTTTCGATCCGGAGCGGGAAGGCTTACGGAAGGGTCTTCTTTTGCGCTGTTTCTTCTGCCGAATATGGACCGGCGCAGAAGGGACAATCCACTTTCCATCCTGCTGCTCAAAGCCCAGAGTGGACTTCTGCCAGTCGGTCAGATGGCAAGTATCTGCCTCACGCACGCAGCCAACCAGGTCCGCGCGGCTGGCGATCAGGGTCGGATCCATATCCAGCTCTTGGGCTTTCTGATCCCGGAGCTGAGTGAGGAACTCGAGCTGACGCTGCTGAAAGGGAGAAAAACGCGAATACTCTCTGCGAAGAGGCATCGGAAGCTTGCGCACAGGCAGCTTCAGCGCTTCCTCAATCACTTTGAGCATACGGGCTCTTCTCTCGGGCGAATAGCGGGGAATCAGTCTCTTGTAATCTTTCCCGGCTCCGGCCAGCTTGGCTATCAAGGACATCGTATCCGGACGCAGGATGAAGAAAAGGGGCCGGTTGCTGCTGACGGCTTCCTCTTCACGCCAATACCAGAGGGCCCGAAGGATCCCCAGTTCTTTGCGCGAAAAAGTCTCTGAACCACCCAGACGCCACTCGCGCACCGGATCGGTCTTCACCGGTGTGGTGCAATCCTTAATGAGGCGCTGGCAGTTCTGTCGATGCCACTCGAGCTTATCGCTCTCAATGAGGCGCTTTTCCAGCCGCCGCTTGAGCTCACAAAGGTAGAAGGAGTCTTTGATGGCGTAGCTCAGGAGCTCCTGAGTCAGAGGCCGTTTTCCCCAATCGGCTTTCTGGTGCTTCTTGACCAGATGCACCCCCATATACGTCTCGCAGAGTTGTGCCAGACCGCAGGAGGGTTCTCCCAGGAGCTTGGCCGCCAGCATGGTATCGAAAACTTCCTGAGGCCGGAATTTATAGCCCTTGTAAAGAAGCCGTAAATCGTAATCGGCACCGTGCATGATGAGCGGCACCTTCCTCAGTACGTCCAGAAGGGGCTTTAAATCGAGCCCCTTCACCAGAGTATCCACGATGGCGTCCGTATCTTCCGTGCTCAATTGAAGCAGGCAGACACGCTCCGGGTAAGCGTACATGGAGTTAGCCTCCGTATCGACGCTTACCCAGGGAGCTGATTTTATTTTATTAACCAGCTCCTGGATTTGTTCTTGTTGATTGATTAACTCAGACACTCCAAACAAACTAGACGCTCAAAACCCAAGGTTTCCGATACTCGCGTACGAGCATCTTGTTGGCCTCGTCGTTACCGATAAACTGTTCTTTTTCCGGATCCCACTTGAGCTTGGAGGCCTTCAGCGCCATGGCGATATTGCCTAAATGAGAAAGCGTGATGGAGCGATGAGCCACTTCGGCCGGAGCGATACACTCTCTGCCCGTGAAGATACAGTCAATAAAGTTGCGGTAATGATTATCACTCTGGTAGAGCTTCACCTTGAAATTCTCTTCATCGATCTCATACAGATCAACCTTGTTGCCGGCCTTGTCTTTGGTTTCCAGACCGCCGCGGTTGACCCATACGGTTCCGTCGGTACCCTTGAAGGTCACGCCGCCGCGCAGATCATTGGCAATCGTCAGCCGGACTCCGTTTTCATAGACGCATTCATACCGGAATTCGGTAAACGTATTATAAACAGGGTCTTCGGGCGCTTTGCCGACCGCATTCAGGATTTCCACCGGGCCCGTATACTGGGTACCCATACCCCACTGCGCGATATCAGGATGATGACCACCCCAATCGGTCAGCTGTCCACCGGAGTAATCCTTCACCCAGCGGAAATTGACGCCGAAACGTGCTTTGCAGTAGGGAGCCACAGGTGCGGGTCCCAGCCAGAAATCGTAATTCAAACCATCGGGGACATCGGTAGGCGTCTTAAACTGCGCCGTTTTACCGTAATCAGCCCATCCGCCGGGCAATCCGCATTCCACGGTTTCGAGCTTGCCGATACCTCCATTGAGTACATATTCGCAAGCCAATCTGAAATTTCTCTCTGAACGCTGCTGGCTGCCGCATTGGAAGACGGCATCGTATTTCTTGACGGCATTAGCAATGGCGCGGCCATCGGAAATGGTCAGGGAAAGCGGCTTCTGGCAGTAAACGGCCTTGCCGGCTTTCATCGCTTCGACGGAGAGAAGCGCATGCCAATGGTCCGGTGTGGCAACTTCCACCGCATCAATATCGGGCCGTTCAATCATCGGACGGAAATCGGCATAGACCGCACATCCTTTATAAACTCCACTATCCTTATTCCGGCCATAGTAATCATTAACCCTACGCCGTGCTGGTTCTCTGCCGCCGATGGCATTATCCCAGTATCCATCGCTTTCGCGGTTGACGTCGCAAACGGCGACCACCTGCACTCTTCTGTCTCTGAGGAAATTGGACATATCTCCGGTACCCTGATTACCGGTACCGATAAAAGCCATGCAGACTCGATTTGAGGGAGCCACTTTCCCGTTACGGCCCAAGACCGTCGAGGGAATAATAGTGGGAAACGCTATGGCTGCACCGCCCAATGTAAGGGCAGATTTCAAAAAACTTCTACGTGTTGTCTTCATACAATCATTGTACCTCACCAAGATAATAACCCTACCCGAGGTAGCATTTCAATAGGAAATTCCTCCTTTTACGCTCTGGACCGGTGAAAAAATGCTTTTTCGCTACTTTTTCAATAAAACGTAAAGGGCGGTATCGGCCAACCAGGCCGGAGCGGCCTTTGCGGACAGTCCCGATTCGCTCTTTTTCAGGAGTTCTGCGAGCTCTTCGGATTCTCCCAGGGGCTTGCCCTGGCAGAAATATTCTGCCCGTTCTATGACTGCCCCAATCTTCTGGGCGAATGCCTCGAACTGCTCCAGAGTAATGGCACGGGCGCGAGGGGCACCCGATACAAGTGTGGGTCCCAAACCTTTACCCAATCCGGCATTAAAGGCATCGACCCAATAGCCGGCATTTTCAAAAGAAATAATGGCTCTGCGTCCGACGCGCAGCATCTCCTTCACCACGGCGGCGGGATTATCCAGATAGGGCAGAGTCTGGCTCAAAATCACATAGTCAAACTCCCCTTCCGGGTAATCACGCAATCCATCTTCGATATTGCCCTGGCGCACAGAAAGTCCCCTGGCGATACAGGCCCGGACGTTTTCCTCGCTCAAATCGACACCTCGGGTCTGGGCCCTCTTTTCGCGCGAAAGCCGCTCGATGAGTTCCCCTGTGCCGCACCCCAGGTCAAGTACCCGTGTCTGAGGCGGGATGATATTGAGAATCAGAGAATAATCCTGACGCTTTTCATCGCTCAGATATTTGCAGGCGACCAGAAGGGGCTCCAACGCTATTTGCGAAGGCGGTGAGAGGAAATCCCGGGTCAGCTCGCTGAGCTTCTCCACTTCCAGCAGGAAAGAGTCATGCCCGTAGCGGCTCTCGATGCCGACATAGGTCGTATCAATCCCGTTACGCAAGAGAGCGCTGGCCAGAGAGACCGATTGCTGCGGCGGGAAAAGCCAATCCGAAGAATAGCTGGCAATCAGAATCCTCGCCTGAATCCGCCCCAGAGCCTCGTCCAGCGATTCAAACCCTTCGGCGATATCAAAGTAATCAATCGCCTTGGTGACGTAGAGGAGCGAATTGGCATCAAAGCGCCGTGTAAAACTCTCGCCGCGATAGCGCAAGTAGCTCTCCACCTGGAAATCAATTTTGAAATCGTAGCCCACTCTTTCGCGATCGCGCAGATTGCGGCCGAACTTATTCTGCATTGAGTCCTCGCAAAGGTAGGTGATGTGCTCAATCATCCGCGCGACGGCCAGACCCTTGTCCGGGCGCGGTTGGCCCTTGTCATAGTAATCGCCGTTATTCCAGTTGGGGTCGGCGTAGATGGCCTGGCGGGCCACTTCGTTCAAAGCAATCGTTTGCGGGGAAACCCAACCGGTAGAGGCCAGAATCTGAGCGTTCTTCACCCGGTCCGGATAGGAAACCGCGAGCTGCAGCACGAGCATTCCGCCCATGGAGCCGCCCGATGCCAGAAACACCGTCTGAACCCCCAGGTAATCCAGGAGCTTGACCTGCGCCCGAACCATATCCTCAATGGTCACCACCGGGAAATCCATCCCGTAGGGCTTCCCATCTTTGGGATTGATGAACATCGGCCCCGTGCTCCCCTTGCAGCCGCCCAGGACGTTGCTGCAAATAATGAAATACTTATTCGTATCGTAGGCCTTGCCCGGGCCCACCGCATCTTCCCACCAACCGGGGAGATCATCCGGTCCGTGGCTGGCGACATGCGAATCCCCCGAAAGCGCATGGAAAATCACGATGGCGTTGGAGGCATCCTCGTTGAGCTCTCCGTAGGTCTCATAAGCCAAAGTGATCCGGGGAAAGGAGTGGCCGCTGCGCAATTTGAACTCCCCTTCAAAAGTTACACTCTTACAGTGTTCCATGTCTTGTATCCTTCTAAAGTTTTTCCGGAGAAATTACGCGCTGAAAATCGCTTCTGCATATTGCTGGACATCGAAAGGCTGCAGGTCGTCATGCTGCTCCCCCAGACCAATGAACTTCACGGGCAGACCGAGCTCCTTCTGAATAGCGGTCACCATGCCGCCGCGGCTGGTTCCGTCAAGCTTGGTAATGACCAGCCCCGTCAGCGGGACGGCTTTATGGAATTCCCGTGCCTGAATGAGGGCATTCATCCCCGTAGAGGCATCGAGCACCAGCAGCGTCTCATGCGGAGCGCCCTCCAGCTTGCGGCCCATCACCCGATGGACTTTCTGGAGCTCCTGCATCAGGTTGCTCTTGGTATGCAGGCGCCCGGCCGTATCGATAAAGAGATAGTGAACCTGGTTGGAAATCGCCGAAGCGACGGCATCATGTGCCACGGATGCCGGATCCGCTCCATAATTTGCGGCAACGACCGGCACGTTGAGCCGGGTACCCCAGAGCTTGAGCTGCTCGATGGCAGCCGCACGAAAGGTATCGCAGGCCGCCAGCATGGAGCTATGGCCTTCCTGGCTCATTTTCCAAGCCAGTTTTGCAGCGGTCGTCGTTTTGCCCACGCCGTTGACTCCGACCATTGAGACCACCACCGGGCCCTTGGAGTCGTACGCCTGAAGCCCCCGGGATTCTGTTGGAAAACAGGAAATAAGCTCCCGCTGAGCGATCTCCAATACGCTCTGGCCGTTGCGGCCTTGAGTTTCGTATTCTTTGCGGACCGCGGCAATGATCTGCGACGTCACTGACACACCAAAATCACCACCCAGGAGCGCCGCTTCCAGCTCCTCGATACTCTCGAGCGTCAGCTTGGGCGACCCGGTGAAAATGCGTTTGATCTCACGAGATACCTTCTCCTGAGTTTTCCTCAGTCCTTCTTTAAATTTTTGGAATAGACCCATTGATTCAATTGTTCCACATACTGGATGGGCAGCCGGATGCTCCCCATAGAAATCCTGTCTTCCACACCGTGACAATCCGAGCCGCCCGAAACGAGCAACCGATGCTCCTGGCACAATTCCACCAGGCGGCGCGTGGTGCTGTTGGAGTGGTGCGGATGGTAGCATTCGAAGCCGTCGATCCCATTTTCCATGGCATAGCGGCAAATACCCGCTTCATCCCTCTGCACCCCGGGGTGGGCAACCAGCGCCACAGCTCCGGCCCCGTGCAGAAGTCCCACGGCTTCTTCGATACTTAAATTCACTTTGGGGACCCAGGCCACTTTCCCCTCGCCGATATAGCGGCTGAAAACTTCGTCGTGATTCTTGCAATACTTGCCCTTGAGCAAAGCCCGCACAATGTGCATCCGCCCCGGCGCACTGCAGTGTGCAATGCTCAGGATATCCTCCACCGTAACGCCTACCCCTTCCCGGTTGAGCAAAGAGACCATTTTGACGATGCGTTCTTTGCGGCCCTCCTGGAATTGCTTCATTCTTTCCAGAAACGGCTCATTCTCCAAATCCACATGCAGTCCCAGGATATGCACCTCTTCTCCCAGCGCATAAGCAGTCATCTCCACCCCCGGGATAAAATCAATCCCGGCCTCAGTGCAGAGTTTTCGGGTAATGTCGCAGCCCTCCAGAGTGTCGTGATCGGTCAGAGCGATGCAGGAGAGTCCCGTCTTGAGCGCTCTTTTTACCAGGGTTTCGGGAGTATAAGTACCGTCAGAGTATTGGGAATGCAGGTGCAGGTCTGCGACAGGGTTGGCGGTGTTCACTTTACTCATTTTCCTGGTTATTCTTCTATGCTCTGGCGCGAAGGCCTCAGGGTATTACTTCGAACCTTATCCAGGATCCCGTTCACAAACTTCCCGCTATCCTCCGTAGAGTATTTCTTGGCGATATCCACCGCTTCATTGATGCTGACAACCGGGGGAATATCGTTCCGATACTTAATTTCGTAAACCGCCAGGCGCAGAATATTCCGATCCACCGCCGCCATTCGCCGCAAATTCCAATTCTTGGCATGTTGGCCGATGGTCTCATCCAGATCTTCCAGATGCTCCAGGACTCCCTTGACGAGGCTTTCCATGAACTCCTTGGCTGCCAGGTCCTGCAGTGTGGGCGGCGGCAGCTCCTGTTTCTCCTTGGATGACCAGGTGGCTTTGGCTTTATCATCGAAAAACGACTCAGCCCGATGCACATCCCAGAAACGCTCCAACTCTTCCTCAATTTCTTTTGAGGAATTCAAATCCAATTGATACAGAAACTGAACGGCACGCTCACGTGCCAGTCTGCGATTATTCATTTAATCTCCCTATTGTGTTTTGGTGCAAAGTCGGTGCAAATGTTGTGTCTTGTCCGAAGGCCTGTCGAATTAGACGAGTTTTCTGACCGCGGCAAAACCTCCCAAGCCAAAAAGGAGATTTGGTAACCACGCACTCAGCCAGGGGCTCATGTAACCGCCAGCCCCCAGGGCTAAACTTACCTCGTTCAGCAAAAAAAAGCAAAAACAAATCACGATGCTACTGGCCACTCCGACAAAGACATTTCGCCGTCCGCCCTGTAAACTGAAGGGTAAAGCCACCAGCACGACCACGATACAGGTAAAGGGAGACGCCAGCCGGGAATAGAGCAACGTTTTGATGCGCCGGATGAGCTGGTTATCCGTCCCGGCATGGGAATCGAGGTAGAGCCGAATTTGCGAGAGGCTCAGATGGGCTTTCCGGGCCGATTTAAAGGAGTCGAAAGTGCTGATAAATATCTCCGATTCAATCTGCTCCGGGGTTTCGTCAATCTGTGCCAGGGAAAGCTCTGAAAATCTCTCGGGCACCGGGAGGCTGGCCGGGCTCCCCTCTCCTCCGTAAAGATAGGTGAAAACCTGCGCGTTTTTGAAAACCCAGGCGTCCGATTTCCACTGGGCGCTCTCAGCCATGATTTTTACCGTATCGCCCTTAGGCTGGTTCCGATCCACGATGGAAAGCGGCTCGGGCACATCGGTTTCCGACCGGCGAATGAACTCCACGCTGGGACTCTCCATCCGCTTTTCTTTGACATGGTATTTGCCGATATTCCAGACGCGCCCATCCATTGCATTGATGAAATTGATATTCTCGAAGACCTGCTCCGTTTCGATCTTCCTCCCCTTACGGATGCTTTGGGACAATCTCTCACCCTGAGGCGCCCACTCTTCGTTCAGGTAAAAGAGCAACGCACCCAGAAGCGCAGCCACCACCAGATATGGAGCGCAGATTCTCCAGATATTGACCCCGGCGGCACGGATGGCCACCAGCTCATTATGGCGGGAGTGATTGGAAATAGCGTAGAGCAGCGCCAGAAGCAGGGCCGGCGGCAAGATCAGCACCAGGAGCTGCGGCACCTTGGCCAGACTGTAAAGCAGCACCCCCGTCACTCCGGCCTCATTGCGGCGCAGATCATCCATGCAGGAGAAGAGGTCGAAGGTCATGTAAAAGGCCAAACCTCCTGCCAGGCAGAAAAAAAGAGGGATCAGAAGTTCCCTGAGTAAATATCTATCGATCAAGCGCATCGGCTTTATATAAAAAAAGAAACAGAAAAATTGAGAACGACTCCGAAAGCCATTCTCAATTTTTCACTATTGGCTCTCTCAAGCGAATCGCCATTTATTTTTTCTTGCCGCAGAACTGAGCCTTCAGCCCGAATAAGAGCATCAGGACCCCGAAGAGCAGCATCGCGCATCCCCAGTAGAGGTTCATGTTCATCCCCAGGGATCTCGCATACATCTCCGAGCCGTAGGTGCTCCAGCCATAAAGACCCAGGAGCAATCCCATCAGGGAAAACATGGCACCAATCGGAATTCGAATATCAGCAGTCATCTTTCTATTTTCCTTTCTTCTACCTGAATATGACGTTCAAAACTATGGTCACTGCCAGCACGGCTCCGCCCAGATATGCCGGTTGCTTATACCAGGGTATCCCGTCTTCCTTAGGTTTGGGCGTGAGCGAGTAAACCAGACCCTTGAGCTCTTCAGCCTTCTTGGTTTGCCGGGTCGCCAGCGAAATAACAATGGTCACGACAAAGCAGACTGTCCAAGCGAAAATAGCCGTCCAGAAGTTTTGAGCCATCTCGCTCGGATACGTATGGACCACAGCGAAGTAGCCGCCTTTGAGGCCCACCATGGAGCCATAAGGCAGAGTCATACCGTGGTGGAGAAGGGCCGCCAGGGTCCCGGAAAGTAACCCAAAAAAGGCACCGTGTCCCGTCGCTCTGCGCCAGAACATACCCAGCATGAAGGTGGCAAAGAGCGGCGCATTCACGAAGGCAAAGACCAGCTGGAGGATATCCATGATGTTATTGAAACGGGTCGCGGCATAGGCGGCCCCCATTGAGAGCAGGATACCTCCCACCGTCGCATAGCGTCCCATCCAGAGATAATGTTTATCCGGGGCGTTTTTGCGGATATAGGATTGATAAATATCGTAGGTCCAAACCGTATTGAAGGCCGTCGTATTGCCCGCCATACCGGACATGAAAGAGGCCATCAGCGCGCAGAGACCCAGGCCCAGGAGACCCGCAGGGAAATACTTGTGGAGCATCATCGGGATCACCAGGTCATAATCCAGCTCGACAATCGGCTTGCCGGCCTTATCCAGAATCGGCTGCCCATCACTCTGTTTCTTGAAAACGATATTGCCTTTTTTACCTCCTTCAGGGGTCAGCACAACGGTATCCATGTCAATCTTGGGCGGGACCATACCGCGACCGCCCAGAGCCGTAAGCTCTTCCATACTCGGCACGTTATGAGCGGCCAGGCGCTGAGCAAGCTCCGGGTTGCTCTTTTCAATCTGCAGCGTCATCGCCGATTTGACGTCGGCCTTGGGCTGCAATGCCTTATCAGCCAGCGGTGCAATACCGATCGCCAACATACCGGGCAAAATCACCAGAAGCGGGAAAAGCATCTTGGGAATGGCCGCGATGAGCGGAGTCCTGCGAGCCGCGCTCATATCCTTGGCCGCCATGGCGCGCTGCACCACCAGGAAATCCGTGCACCAATAACCAAAGCTCAATACGAAGCCCAGCCCCATCACCAGTCCGAACCACTCCACACCCATCGGGTTGCTGGCCGCATCCCCCATGTACTTCCAGGAGTGGGTCAGCGCATCGGGATTCATGTTCTCGGAGAGAATCTCGGAGCGGAACCAGCCTTCCTGAGCCAGCCGCGCCTTCACGCCTTCCCAGCCGCCGACGTTCTTCAATCCCAGGAATACCAGAGGGATAAAACCGAAAACGATCAGGAAAAACTGAATTACTTCGTTATAGATAGCCGAAGTCAATCCTCCCAGGAATGTATACAGCAGCACGATGAAGCCCGAGACCAGCACGCAGGTATTGAAATCCCAGCCCAGGAGCAGGTTCAGGAGCTTGCCCATGGCATACATCGAGATACCCGAAGAGAAAACCGTCATCGCCGCGAACGACAGCGCATTGAAGCCGCGCGTCTTTTCGTCAAAGCGCAATTTCAGGTATTCGGGAACCGACCGGGCCTTGGAGCCATAATAGAAGGGCATCATGAAGATACCGACGAAGATCATGGCCGGAATCGCACCAATCCAGTAAAAGTGGCTCGTCGCGATGCCGTACTTGGCACCCGATGCTGCCATACCGATCACCTCCTGGGCTCCCAGGTTGGCCGATATGAAGGCCAGACCCGTAATCCAGGCCGCAATGGACTTACCCGATAGGAAAAAGTCCGTACTGGTCTTCATGTACCGCTTCAAGGTGAAGCCGACACCCAGTACAAAAAAGAAATAGATGATCAGGATTGCCCAATCAACCGCAAAAAGCTCAAATTTTGGAATCGTATAAGTAAGAGCACTCATAAACTTCGGTCGAGTCTCTCAATTTTTCAATCGCCTGTCAATATCTGAGAAAGGCAAAAAATTGGACACCTTGCTTAAAAATAAAGGCATTTCATAGACCAGAACCACTAATGAACACCAATAGACACGAGTTCTGATCAATCTACAGGCTCGGCACAAACTAAAATGGGACGCTGAGTTAGCGTCCCATTTTTTATAACTCCTGAAAGAGTTTTGTTTTCGGCCGTTGCGGCCTTTATGTATTACTTGGCGTCGCCTTCGCAGACCAGGCGGATGCCGGTCCAGTTTGCCGATGCCAGCCACCAAATGCTCTTGGGCCGGTTAGGATCAATATCGTTCCACTTGGCAGTTTCTTCATCGCGTGAAGCGCTACGGAGACCCTCCGCCGTGCTTTCCCAGTGACCGCCGCGGAGAATGCCCCACTGCTGGTCTTTGGTCCTGAACTGAACCCACTCGCCGACGTTGCCGGCCATGTCATAAAGACCAAATGCATTGGGTTTCTTCTTACCCACCAGGTGGGTGGTAAAATCTGAATTGTCCTCAAACCATGCATACTCCTCGGCATCATCCGCACTCTCGCCCCAGAAATAAGGGGTGGTGCTTCCGGCGCGGGCCGCATACTCCCACTCTTCTTCAGTGGGCAGACGGAATTTCTTACCGGTCTGCTTGGTCAGCCATTCGCAGTATTTCTCTGCGGAAAAGGGGCTCATACCCAGTGCAGGGTAATTGCGGCCGTCTCCCAAACCACGGGCAATAGTCCCATAGGGTGAGCTGGGCCTGCAAATTCCATCCACATTTTCCTTCTTGAGCACTTCCTTGGTCAGCTGGACCTTGAGCGAGCTATCCCAAACCCAGGGCTCATACTGCGACCAGGTTACTTCCGTTTTGCTCATGTAGAAGGGTTTGACCTCCACCTCAGCCGGTTCCAGATCAAGCTTTCCACGGCCTTTTTCACCTTCGGCAGCACCGATTGTGACCTTGCCGCCCGGAATGGCGACCATATCAATTTTGAAGCTCTTGCCTCCGGCCAACTTCACTTCTTCAGTGAAGCTTTCCAGCTTGGCATCAGCAGCACTCACACTTATCGCGGCCAGAGCGGCCAGCACAGCGGTTGTTAAGACTAGTTTTTTCATCACAAAAACCTTTCAGTTTCCCGTCTTCTTAGACGTTGGAGTCTGGCGTTTTATTCTAAATAAATTCGGACATCCCAAAAAACGCGACGGGTAGTCTAAGAGTAGAAGACCGGAATTGTCAAACATCGATTTTATAAATTTAGGCAAGTAACCGTTTCGCGGCATCGGCTTAGATACGGTTCACTCTACCTTCTTCAGCACGGCGCCTAAGTGATTGGCGTTGTGGCGCAAGTACCCGGGGAGGTTCGCGTTTCCGACGGGTGAATTCAGCACTTTGGCCTTCCCCTGAGCGTCTCTGGCGACCATCGTCGTGGAGCCGCCTCCATCCAGGTTGAGAGCCTCCCATGCGCCGAATTCGAGCATCCAGCGGCCGACTTCCTCGTAAGTGGCCCCGATGCTGTGAGTCGGCTGGCGTCCATCGATCGTCATTAAATAAACATAGCGGCCATCCTGAGAAATCCCTACCGCCGTCCGCGGGTGAATCGCTTTATCACTCTGCTCGACCACCTTGCCCTCTTTGAGGACGATCATGTTGCCAGCCACGGCCGTGCGCACCCCTTCGAGCGGTTGGCCAGGCCGGATGACGCCAATCGCCGCGACGCCGTTGGAAGAAACCGTGAAAGCCGGATAACTCGCCTCAGAGGGAGAAACCAGAGCCCCTTCGGAAACAGCCAGGCCGATGACGTTGGAAGGCCCGCGGGTCGTCCGGGTCTCGGCATTGAAGGGAGAATAGAAGTTGGCGTTGACGGCCACGTTCAGATCGTTTTCGGTGAGGAAATCGGCCGTCGTCGTCCGTTCCGTTTCTCTTTCATTCTCTTTGAAATCCTTGTAGCGCCCGTTGGTGTAGAAAAGCAAACCCTCTTGCCGGGTATCAATTCTCATGACGCATACCTTCTGGAGCGGATCGCTCCCTTCGGCCTTCCGGAAATCTATTCCCGCGAAGAGCGGCGTCCAGGTTTGGTGGTCAATAGGCGCCACCCCGACCGCATCCTGAGTAGAGCTGCCGCCGAACTTGATGGTCCATGCTGTTGCGAGTACCGAATAATCCTCTGCCTGAGAGTGATTTGAAAAGCAACCGCCCCAAGCAATAAGGCCCAGAGACAGTGCCAGAATCGTTTTTTTATTCATACTTTTCTGATTCATAGCGCAAATACATCCATTTACCGGGACCCATTCTATCCTTTCGGGGGAAACTATGGAAAACAATTGCGTGTTTTTTTTCATTCTAGTTTAGAAATATCTTCCAAACAAACAAG
The DNA here is from genome assembly GCA_023230105.1 of Verrucomicrobiota bacterium. Classification (GTDB taxonomy): domain Bacteria; phylum Verrucomicrobiota; class Verrucomicrobiia; order Limisphaerales; family UBA1412; genus UBA1412. The sequence continues at coordinate 5,612 of JALNXY010000022.1, read as the reverse complement.
GGGTTGTATACACTCCCCAAGGGTTCTTGTATATGCTGAGGGAAAACTTTCGCAGGAAATGCAAGACTAAAACCAAAACAACAAATATAAAACACCCCCGGTTGAAATGACCCATTGCTGGGACGTGATCTTTGCCGGGTGTGGAAAGTGGAGCCAAAATAATGAAATTTAAGAGTATCGTCCTCATAGCGCTTTTACTGACTGCATTACTTTCTATGGGAGGGATAGCCTATCTGGCTTTTGTTCACAAATCCACCTCCCGTCTCATGACGCAGGCAGCCGAGGCGATCAAAACCGGTGAGGACAAAAAGGCAAAAGAAGTCCTTTCCGACGTCATTCGCCGCGACCCGTATAATGAGAATGCCTACCGAATGCTGGCGGAGCTTTCAGAAAAGGAAAAAGACTATTTCTCCAGCATGTATTTTTGGGGAGAGGTCATTGTTCTGAATCCTCTCGATAAAAAGGCTCATCTCAATTTCTTCGAGACAGCTTTGTTTGGCGGTGCGGGCACCTATGCTTATGAAAAGTATCTGATCAATAAGCCGGCCAAGGATTTGACCGATGATATCCTCTACCGGCTGGGTCTGATCGCGATGAACCGCAGGGATCAGGATGTCTCTTTCGAGATCAAAGAAGAACTCTCTCTGAGAAAATCGCCCTATCTGGATTTATTGCAGATAAACGAGGCTTTGATCGCGGGCACTTTCGACGTCTTCAAGCAATTCGAGGGGCTCGCGGCCCGGACTCAGTCTGAGGCCGTGCGGGATTGCGCCAATGCCGCTCTGGCCGCAGACAGCCTGGCCCGGGGTGAGCTGGAAAAAGCGCTTGTGTACTTCGGACTCATCACGGGGGCGGATCCGTATGCGAGAATAGACGCCACGATTATTAAGGCCCAATGTTTTCTGGCGCAAGAGGAGGTCAAACAGGCCCGGGCGGCTTATGAGGAAATCTATCGGATGCAGCGGGCGAATATCCCCCTCATGCTTACTTGCGTGGAGCTGGCCTTCACGGATAATGACCCCAAAGCCATCTTGAAGATGACCGAGGAGCTCAATGTCGCTTCCAAGTCAGGCCTGGCCCTGGACTATTACCTGCGCTCACTGGTGGCCTCACTTACGGGAGAAAATGAGGACGCCTTGAAGTTCATCAATCTTGCGGGAAGCTTTCAGAACCGTGTCGTAGGGAGAATTCTTAAATTTAAGCTGGCCAGCGAGTTGAAGGATTTGCAGAATGCGACCGAATCTGCCCAGGCTCTGGTGAGCTCCGGATTGCCTGCCATTCTCAAAGAGGTGCTCCAGCAGCATTTACTGGAGTTGATCACCGATGCGGAAAAGGCCGGAAACACGGATGCGGCCAGATCACTGGCGACTTCACTCCTGGTGATCGCACCCGATCAACCGGTTGCCCTCGGTTACGCCATGGTCCAGGCACTGAACGATCAGAATTACCCCGTCGTTTTGAAGTATGCCGAGTCACTGCTCAAGCAGAACCCGGCCAGCAATCCTGCCTTCGAAGCCAAATGTATCGCACTCTTCGGCCAGGGACTCTTCCGGGATGGTGTGGCCTGGACAGATGCCAAACTGAAGCAGGAGCCGACAAACCACGTAGCAGCGATTTTCCAGGCACGTTTCGCCTCCAATTCGGGCCAGATAGCGCAAGCCGTACAGAGATATACCGAGGCGGCGCCTTTTGTCCCGGTAGAAATATGCGAAGAAGCGGGTAACTTCATCATCAGCACGGACCAGGACCCGGAAAAATTCTTTCAGATTCTGGAAGCTTCTCCCGATCTTGCCAAACAGATGCTCGCCAAAGGTCTTCGCGCCCAACAGGCGATGAAAGAGAACGACCCTGCCAAGGCTGAAGAATTACTGCGTCAGGCCATTGGTCTCTACCCGAAAGCACCGGGTGTGCGCTCGGCTCTGGCGACATTGCTTTACTCTCAGAATCGCAAAACCGATGCCCGCAGAACCCTGGAAGATGGAATCAAAGACAATCCCACCTCCGATAATCTCAAAGTCCGGCTCGCAGCGCTTCTGCTCGAAGAGACCACCCCGGAAAACCTGCAGCAGATTCTCGCTCTCTTGAAGGATATCTGCACTCCTCAGCAGCAGGATGGCTTCCCCTATGCAATTCTCTCGGCGACCTACGCCGCTCTGGGCCAATCCGAGCAGGCCATGCAGGCAGCGCTCCGTGCCAATGAGCGCAGCGGCGGCGGCTCCGAAGCTCCTTACCAACTCGGTTTGCGTTTCCTGGAGAAGGGACGTTTTGTTGAATCGATTGAACATTTCAAACGCGCCAGGCAGGCAGGCCCCAACGACACCCGAATCGTGGGCGCTCTGGTCAAGGCCTATAATGGAGCTGCCGCTCTGGAGAGAGCAAACCTGTTGAAAAAATCTTATTCCGAAGAGGCCCTGAAGCTGGAGCCCGGTAATGAAACGGCTCTGGATATTCTGAAAAAAGCAAATGAGGCATTGGAAGCCGAGGCCGCTTTGAATGAAAAAGCTAAATAAGCTGATTAGCCAGGTCGGTCTCACGCCGCCGATCCCGGGGCTCCTCCTCTTGGGGACCGCTCTTCTGGGGGTATGGCATGCGACCTTCTCTTACAAATGGGATTCGGGCCTGGCACTTTGGGCTTGGGGGCTGGCTGTTTTATACCCCTTTTACGCCCGGGATACGGCTGAACTGAGCCGGTGGCAATGTCCGCAGAAGTGCAGCCAAGTCGTTGCCTGGGCTCTTCTGGCCCTGAGCGCAATCCTGATCTTCACAGGTCCCAAGCTCCTGATACTGCCGGTTCTGCTGGCGGCCGGAGTCTTTTTCTTCGGGAATCTCAAGCTGGGAATTTACGGTGCGGGTGCCATTCTTGTCTGGACGATTATCCTGCCCCAGGCGGAATATCTCCAGCACTTGATCAGCCTGCCGATGAGAATCATGAGCGCCGGTTTTTCTTCCGAAATACTGAACCTCTTCGGGTATGACTCGATAGCAGAGCAAACGGGAGTCAACATCGATGGCAGAATGATCGCCATCACGGCAGCCTGCAGCGGCATTGAGCAACTGGAAGCCATGCTCTTTATCTGCTGGATACTTTCCTTTTCCATGCAGTTCAGACCTCTGTTTCAGCTCCTGCATTTTTTCACCCTTCTGCCGATTCTCCTGCTTTCCAATACGATTCGCCTGGTCATTACGCTCATCGGCATCCAGACCGCAGGAGATATTTTCCTATCAGATACGATTCATACCTCCTTGGGCTTTGGGATGGTGCTGCTCTCGATCCTGCTCTTTGTCGGGATAGGCAATCTCTTCCCCAAAAAACCGATTCAGAATAAAACCGTATGAATGGATGGATGAAAAACGCCCTCTGGCTCCTCTCCGCTCTACCGCTTGTGAGCAAGGCGCCCTACATCTACAATACCTGGATCAATTCGCCCTTGGAGCGCGGAGGCTGGATTATCTGGATTTGCGCCGGGGCAGCTCTTTTCCTCTGCGAGTATATCCGCCGGCAGGTCCGGAACCATTCCGGGGAACATAAAGGCGAATACCGGGGGTTGTTCATCGCGGCCATCGTGATCGTTGCGGCCGCCTGGGTCTATTTCAGTTTCGGTGCCACCCGCGTCCATGCACTGAGCATCCTCCTGGGGATCGCCTTCTTTTATCTGGCTACGGGATTACGCTGGGGGCTCTCTGTTTTTATCTCTCAGTGGCCTTGTGTCTTTTTTGCGATTCTGGCGACGCCCTCGCTCTCCTTCTGGGTGGGCCACTATATGGATTTCGAGCTTAAGAATGCCCTGTCTTATGTGGTCGCCAAGCTGGCTCTTGCCTGGTTCTTCCTGGCCGTGTGGAGCCTCTGGGTTTATTACAAGAAGGCCTATCCGAGGCTCCAGAGTTTCATTTTTTCTCTGGCTCTCTGCGCAGTAGCCTTGGTCGCTCTTGCCCAGCGGCAACTGGTCCAGAATGGTGCCCCGATTCAATTAAACCTGCAGGAACTTCAATCGGGCGAGTGGCTGGCCCGCAAAGTGGAAGTTACCCAGCGCGACTTGGATTTCTTCACCGGCTGCACCAGGATTGGCCGAATGGAGTATTTTGACAACCAGTCCTCTCTTTCCCTCCTGGCTCTGGAAGTGGCCGATATCACCAACCTGCACCCGATGCCCATTTGTCTGAAATCCGGCGGCTCCGAAATTCTCTCTTCAAGCCAGATTTACCTGCACGTCCACGGCACCCCCGTTCAGGTGAACGAGCTCGAAATCCTCACCGGGGGCATCCGCTGTATGGCTTATTCGGTCTACTCCAATGATGAATTCTCCACGGGAAATTTTGCCCGGTTCCGCCTATTGAGAAAGGACCGCAAAATCTGGAAACACTATCAGATTATTACGCCGGAGGAGCCCGACAAAGAGATGGCTCAAAAACGGGTGGAATCTTTCCTGAACACTTTTGCGGTCGAGCTTGAACTTCCGGCCGAAGAATCTCCCCTGAAAGAGTAAGATAAGCCCTGCCCTTTTCTGCGATACAAAAACTCCGTAACCTGATAGACTCGCAGCCCGGTGGAAATATCCAAAGAGGATAATCTCCTCAATATCGTCTATGAGGATTCAGAGCTCCTGCTGGTCAATAAACCGGCCGGCCTGGTTTGCCATCCCACCAAAACCGATTGCCTGAGCAGCCTCGTGGCCCGGCTCCGTATCCACCTGGGTTCCTGCCCGCTGCAGCAAAATCCCCGGCAATGCCCCTGGAGAGCCGACGGCCTTTGCAACCACGCCTTGAAAGAAGAGAGCGCTGCCGCCCAGATTCACCTCATCCACCGTCTGGACCGGGAAACCAGCGGGATTGTCCTGGCCACCAAAAACAGCACGGCCGCGCGGACGCTGGGTTTTCTCTTGCAACAGGGCAAATTCACTAAAAGCTACCTGGCCATCGTCTATGGTGTGCCCGTTCCCGCAAATGGCACCATCCATCAGCCTCTGGGCAAAGACCTGCAGAGCCCGGTCGCCATCAAAGACTGCGTCCGCAGCGACGGCACTCCCGCGGAAACCCGCTATTCTCTCCTCCATACCTTCAATAGAGGCGATCAGACTTTCAGCCTCCTGGAGATATTCCCCCTCACCGGACGCAAGCATCAGATACGAATCCACCTGGCCTGGATCGGCTGCCCCATCGTGGGCGATAAACTCTACGGCCTGAATGAGCGCTATTACCTGGATTTGGTTGAGGGACGCCTCACCGAAGAGCAACGGCGTGAACTGCTCCTGCCCTGGCAAGCACTCAATGCCCGGAGCCTCTCCTACCGCGACGGCGACGGGATTGAGCGAAGTTTCAGCTGCGAGCCCGAAAAATGGTTCCTCGATTTTGCCGGTCTGGACTCCCCCGAAGCCCTCAACAAACTCATCGCCGCAAAAACTCTGCCCTAAAACGGCACCTGTCTGCACCTTATCTTCCGGGCAGTGTTCAATTATTCACCTGATTCAGAAATAATTCAAAATTTGTCATGTCGTGTATATATCAAAAGTGGACAGGTGTATACATCAAAAGTGGAATTTAGATTTGCTTCATTTGATAAGCTAGAAGTTATTGGTATAGAGAAGAGTAGATAAGGGTGGTTGCCCCCTAGGGGG
>JALNXY010000063.1 GCA_023230105.1 Verrucomicrobiota bacterium | reverse complement strand
AAATATGGAATTTTTTGACATAAATTGAGTTTAATATTATAATTTATAACGAAATAAAAAACCGGAGAGGAAGCAATGCGCAATTTTTCTTGCTGATAAATAAATCAAATACATCATAATTATTTAGAAGATAAAAAAGCTAAATGATTATTTCATGCAAGAAAGTTGCTAATTTATTTAAAAAATAAAATATTTACCCTGTGCAATTTATGTCCATCAGGGAATAAAATATAGTATTGAAATATAAATAGACCGTAAGAGGTGACTTTCTTACGGTCTATTTTTGTTATACAGGAGGACTTATGGTGCTTATTAGTATTTCAAATCTTACATTTGTATATGATAACAGTATAGAACCTATATTTCGGGATGTCTCTTTACAGATTGATACCAGCTGGAAGCTGGGACTTATTGGTCGCAATGGCAGGGGGAAAACGACCTTTTTAAAAATACTTAATGGAGAATACCAGTACAAAGGAGCAATCAGTCCCATAGTAGAGTGTGACTATTTTCCTTTCAATAATTTTAAAAAAACTGAGAAAACTTCAACCATACTGGACAAAGTTTGTAATGATTACAAACTATGGCAGGTAAAACGGGAACTGTCTTTACTCGAAGTTTCAGAGGTAGTTCTGGATACCCCCTTTGCAAAACTCAGTAATGGGGAACAGACCAAGGTTTTGCTGGCGGCTCTTTTTCTGAAATCCGATAAATTTCTTTTGATTGATGAACCAACCGATCATCTGGATATGAATGCCCGGAAAGTAGTCAGCCGGTACTTAAAATCAAAAGAGGGATTTATTTTAGTTTCCCATGACCGGACTTTTTTAGATAATTGCATTGACCATGTCCTGTCTATTAACAAGATGAATATCGAAATTCAAAAAGGAAACTTTTCTTCCTGGCAGCATAACAAGGATTTACAGGATAATTTTGAATTAAGCAAAAGTAAAAAGTTAAAGAAAGAACTAAAAAGATTATCTGCTTCTGCTAGACGCACAGCTGGCTGGTCTGATAAAATCGAAGCCGGCAAAACCGGTATTGGGGATGTTGACAGAGGTTTTATTGGACATAAAGCTGCCAAGATGATGAAACGGTCTAAAACTGTTGCAAAACGACGACAAAAAGCCGTGGAGGAAAGGTCAAAGCTCACCAAAAATATTGAGGCTGCTGACAGTCTGTCCATGAAACCTTTGCTCTATTATAAGAATGATCTCATTGAAATAGACGACCTGTCAATTTTTTATGATAAAAGGCAGATATGTAAAGATGTTCGCTTCACTGTTAACAGGGGTGACAGGGTTGCTTTAATGGGGAAAAACGGAACCGGAAAATCCAGTATTTTAAAGTTACTTCTTGGTCAAAGACATGTTTATAGCGGTCAGGTGAGAATAGGCGCTGGATTGAATATTTCCTATATACCGCAGGATACCTCTTTTTTAGAAGGTACCCTCAGAGAATTTGCGCAAAAAAATGCCCTGGATGAACCATTATTTAAAGCAGTTCTTGACAAGTTAGGTTTTACAGAATCCCAGCATGAAATAAACATAAAGGAATTTAGTGACGGACAGAAGAAAAAAGTTTGTTTAGCCGGAAGTCTCTGCCAGGAAGCACATCTCTATATTTGGGATGAACCATTAAATTATATTGATGTTATTTCCCGTATTCAGATTGAAGATTTAATCCTTAAGCATCAGCCGACTATGCTGTTTGTAGAACATGACTATTCTTTTGTCAAAGCAATAACAACAAAGCAGGTTCATTTGTAGTTTAAAAAATGTTTCAAAAATTATTGACTATTGTGGTCATTATAGTGTATTATAAGAATGACCACTCTGGTCAATAAGATTATTTGTTCTGAATTTTGTTTTGAAAAGGAAAAGAGGTGGCAGTTATTTATTCACAATTTCATAGCCTGGAATCAGAAAAACAAGAACGTATCATTAATGCATCATTAAAGGAGTTTGCCCGAAATGGTTATGACAAGGCATCCACAAACGAAATTATCAAACAAGCGGGAATCTCCAAGGGCTCATTATTCAATTATTTTAATAATAAAAAGGAACTATACTTATTTTTGCTTGATTATGTAGAAAAGGTGATTAAAAAGATCTACGCTGAAGTGGATTGGAATGAACCGGATTTCTTTACCAGAATAAGACAATTGGGATTGGTAAAGTTTAAGATTTATAAAAAGTTTCCACACGCATTTAATTTTCTTAAGGCTGTATCCCATGAGGATGCAGCTGATGTGAAGCCTGCAATTAGCAAACTTAAACAGGACTTGATTGCAAGTGGCCTGGAAAAAGGCTATCAAAATATTGATTGGAGCAAATTCCGGGAAGATATTGACCGTGAAAAAATGATTAATATAATTAACTGGACCATGTTGAGCTTTGCCGAGCAACATATGAATGAACTTGATTCCATTGAAGATGTTGGAAGGGAAATCCTTAGTGAATCAGATGAATATTTTGATATTCTGAAGCAGTGTTTCTATAAAAAGGGGGAACAATAGCATGTTTATTATTGTCTCTGATTTGAAGAAGACCTACACAACCGGTATGGTTAAAAATGAAGTTTTAAAGGGCATAGAAATAAAATTAGGAAAAGGAGAGATTGGCGTCATTCTTGGCCCCTCAGGTTCGGGTAAAACCACCCTGCTGAATATCATTGGTGGTGTTGATCGGGGTGACAGCGGAAAGGTTATTGTAGATGAGATTGAAGTAGACAAGTTGAACGATGAAGAATTGACTGAATATAGAAGGGAACACATCGGTTTTGTGTTTCAGTTCTATAATCTTATTCCAAACCTTACAACCGGGGAAAATATTGAGGTAGTTTCCAATATCAGCAAATCACCCCTGGGTATGGATGAAGTCTTAGAGGCAGTAGAAATTCTTGACAAAAAGCATCGTTTTCCCAGAGAGCTGAGTGGAGGTGAACAACAAAGGGTCTCCATTGCCAGGTCTGTTGTCAGAAATCCGAAGCTGTTACTATGTGATGAGCCAACCGGAGCCCTGGATTATCAGACCTCCCGCAGTATATTAAAACTGTTGCAACAGATTAATAATAAATTTGGAACAACTATTTTGATGATAACCCACAATGCTGCCATTGCTGCCATGGGCAATAGAGTGTTTAAGCTCAGAAGCGGCATAATAGCAGATGAAACAGTCAATGAGGTAACCGTTCCCGCGGAAAGGATTGAATGGTAATGGCATTGAACAGGAGGATAATACGGATTTTCAAGGAAAATAAATTACGCTATCTGGGCATTCTTCTTCTGATTATTCTTGGAAGCTATACCTTTATCGTTGCTGCCGGACTTTCCCAAAATCTGGCTAACCTGGTCACATCCTTTACAGAAGAGCACATACAAGAAGACCTGTCCTTTTCAACAGATAAGACTGTATCCGAATCCGATAGCGCAAAATTAGCAAAAGAGTCCGATATCATCA
>JALNXY010000039.1 GCA_023230105.1 Verrucomicrobiota bacterium | reverse complement strand
GGTCAATAACAACTAAACCTACAAATGAGTAATATAATAAGAATAGGGAGCGAAACTCGCTCCGAAACAAGGACTTACACGGATAAAGAAAGGGACTCTCTAGGCAGAGACCTTGCCGATATCCAAAGTCAAATAAATGGCATTAAAAACCAGATAAATGGAGTTTATGCGCAGCGTGAGCAAGAATTGATCGCTCTCGAAAAACAGAAATCAGCTCTTGAGAAACAGGCTGAGGCGTTATCGCCCGCAATCCTGAAAGGGACGACGACTGAAGTTTATCAGTGCGATGTATATGAGGATGGAGTCAATCGCATCGTGGTGCGCTCAGGCTTTGAGCCGACCGACCCGAAGGGCCTTGTCGAAACGACCACCCTTGAAAAAACACCGCCCAAAACTACCCAGCCGGTAGAAGTGCCGCAGATCGAAACCGAGGAAGAAACCGAAGAGAATTTTTAAACTATGGAAACGATAAAAAGAGAAAAACTGGAAGAAGCCCTGCTGAAATTTTGTGCTGGGTTTCGTGATGTTGAAAAACAAAAATGTGAGACTGTCGCCGTTTTAATGGCCGGAAGCGCCACTCAAAACACGCTCGATGCCTTCAAAACTTTGGAAGAAAAGCAATCTACACTTTTTGCGCTGGTAACGTCGATTTTTGAATCCTACCGCGCGGAAGTAAACGGGGCTTTGCAGTTTGCAAACGCCAGCGTCCATGCATCAAGCGCAGGTCTCAATTTTAAAGAGCCAGCCGAAGTTGAAGTCCTGCCGGCAAAAATAAAAAGAAAATAATCGCTTGACCTTTTTGAGATTCTCTGGGATTATCCCTCCCGGAGAGTCTCAAGCTGCGCGGCACTGCCAGTTAAATCTAGCATCCCTGAAGCTCTTGACTCTCCATTCACCGCGCATTTATGTGCGGTGTGGATTAAAACGAAATAGCTCGAATGAGCGGTTTTAAAGTATCACCCCATAGGGTGAACTGAGGGAGGCCGAAAGGCTTCCCTCTTTTTGTTTTTTAAGGCTCAGAAAACACACAAAACCGCTCAAACCCAACTCAAACATTAGCCACTTTTTAGCCACCCTCTTTTTCTTTGATTTTTCCAAGCCCTGATTCTGAGCAACTTGCGAGGATTAGGCGCTACCTTGACACGGTAGAGGTCACAGGTTCGAGCCCTGTATCGCGCACCATCTTCATCTTCAAGGACTTACACGCGAAAAAAGACCACAAAACAGCCATTTTCCGCCCCTTGGAACCCCTCATAAGTCATTGAAACCTGCATAAAATAAACTTGTCTTTGTACAATTTTTTGCCACCATAAAAGAGCTATGAGTTATTGGGTAGAGACGCGGTTTAAAAACGGGAAAGAATACCGAATTTGGACCGTGTACCTTGGCAGCGACGAATCCGGCAGACGAATCCGGCGTCGGGTAAAATCGGAGGCTGCGGTCTCTGGTTTTTTGTGTATCGTCCAATTACATCAATCCTGTTTGTGTATCGTGAAACTCCTTTTGCGATATGCAAAAAATCTGAAAAAAGACTTGACGCGAAACTCGAAAAATTCCTAAAAAAAAGACTTGACATGTCTTGCGGATACTGACCGTTTTTTTTGCAACAAAACCTACCGCTCGGAATGCGAAAAAATGAGACTGAAAACCCGTTTTTTTTGCACTGTCCACAAACTTTTTTTTCAATTTTCTCAAGATTTTTTTTGATGCCCTTTATAACCCCCTTAGTACAAACGACTTACGCCTGAAAAAAAGTGAAAAAAAATATCGTGTATCCGTTGACAAAACCGAAGAATATGCTAATATATACACGTCTAGGGGATGGGCCCCGAAACATCGGCGGCGGACTGAGGCCGCGAGAAAGAAAAAATGATCATGAACGAGAAAAAATTGGAACAGCTAGAACAGAGTGCGAAAACCCAAGATGGAAATATTTTTAACGCTGGTCAAGTGTCCTCCCTGAATGAGGCTTATGAAATGGGGGTTTCGGCACGCAAAACTGGAAAGAGCCTCAAAGAGTTAATTTGGGATGGAGAGATCGAAGGTTGGGTTTTCGAAGACCGGGCATCGAACCTCTTTTTTGAGGCTGGTTTTGAAGGCAAAAACAAACCTGAATTTGTGACGGCTTTCCGATTCGGCCAATTCAACTCAAAAAGCTATAATTTCCGCGATAATCGCCCTGAAGCGGGAGTGAGCGTTTTTGCAATTAAAGGAAAACCAATAGACAGCACGGTTTTGGCCACAAGTGAATTATTTTTCTCAAACAAACCAATCTACAAAGTTCTTGGATGGCTCGTGGAAGGTAAATGGGGATCCGATGGGGAGCCTCTTGTAGTGCCATGTGAGGCATAAATTTTAAACGGGTCGCAAGACCTCTAAAAAAAAGAAAGAAAAATGATCATGAATAAAACAGTAACCGAAACGTCTCCTAAAGACATACTCAAGCAACTCGCGCTCGATTTTATATCGAGTGGCGGAGAAGCGAAATTCCATCACTGGGAAACTGTCCCGTTTGGAAAGAGAGTAGATGTGTTTGGAGATATTAAGACGCCTAGCAGTGTGGATTATTACATTTTGACAACGGCGAAGCTGCCAAAGGAATGCAAGTTTTATAACGAGATCGAAGTGTCGGCTACTTGTATAGCCGTTAAAGATGGAGAGGATTCGTTTGAGTGCGAGATTGAGAATGTCGGGTTGACGAAGAAGCAGCTCGCAGCCTTTATCCGGCAAGTTAAACGCTATTCGATAGACTATAAATAAGGAGAGAAGAAAATGAGTAAAATCGAAATTCTAACTAACATTAAATGTAAGTCGCTTTTTTCAGCGACAATCCCCGCAACGGCTGAATATGTCGCCGTTTGCAAATCAGAACAGCATGGAACGGGCCTTCTGGTTTATTTTCCACAGACTGGCATTTACAGCCAGATAAACGCTGGCGTCGTTCAATCGCTCGATCAGGAAGAAGTCAAGAAGGCTTTAAGCGATGCCAAAATTGAACGGATAGAAGTAGAGCCGATAACAAGCCTCATTTCGTTTAAATCGCCACCCAGTTTGAAGGAAGCCCTCTTCAAACATGTTGAACATATCAGAGAACCGGGGCAGACCTCACACGGCGTTTTTAGCACGGTTTGTAGGGAGGCTTTGGTTTTGTACCTTGCCACTCATAAAAAAACAAACTAACCGCTTTTTTAAAAAAAACTTCACGCATAAGGCCGCCTAACCCGCGGCCTTTTTTATTGGCTGGATAAAAAAAGAGAAACTACCGGCTCATGATGGCGAAGAAGCCAATAATAAGCAGCGCGGTAACGATCACCGCAACCAAATCTTTGGCCTGTGACTCTAACGATTGCTTGTATTTTTCTCCGCATTGCGTGCAGCGAAAGACGCCTCTGCTGCGCTCTGATGGACGTAAATCAGTTGACTTCAATGTAGTCTTTTTTGATTTTTCCCCATCAAGCCCAGAGGGCTCGCATAGATCATCGTATTTAACCTCTAAAACCCGCTCGATAGCGGCGCGGTGTGAAAGTTTTTTTACCTCTTTCACATTTTTCCAATTTGAAACTGTCCCAGAATGAATTTTTGCAAGTTTGCAAAAGTCATACGCTGACAAGATTTTATAAAGAAGAGCTTTTTCAAAAAGCTCGTAGCTAAAATTTTTCTGCATATTTTTCAAAGTTTTCTGTAGACAAATCCAAGTTTTCTAAGTATTCTGTACTTGTCACCCGCTTAGAGGGCGGTGAACCTGTAGATGCACGATAGCATGATAATAACTCATAGATACTTAACGGATACACAATCCGCAGAATCCTACATCGAGTTGTCACCAGTGTCACCAATTATTTTATGAGGAAGAAAAGAAAACAGCTCTGGGTGGATTACGAAATCCACAAATCACTATTCGCTTATGCGGATGCTTTTGGTATGACAATTTCAGACGCTGCCAGCAAGATTTTCCGGGAATATCTCGCGAAAAAAGAGACGAAAGAATCTGCAATTCGTCATCTCCAAGAGAGGATAAAATGAAACATCAAAGTGATAAAGAAGATAGACTCGACTGTATATGCGTAATCGGAGTGTTTTTATTCGCATGTTTCGTCGCCATCATCATCCACTCAATACTCTTTTAGATATGAACCGCAAGAAAATTTTATACGTCTCAGATGGTCCAGAAATGGTACTAGAAAAGAAACAAATTGAAGAGGAATACAACGTTAAAATTGTTTTGTTCCACCGATTCTATCCACAAAGAAGTCTTGGCAGTGAAATTTCAGACATTATTTCTGCTGCTCTTCAAGACGATCAAATTTCAGGGGTCTTTTTCAGTATAGGCGAGAAAAACGAACTCTGCCCACTGTGCGTAAGATAATGACCTATCCACTTTCAACATTTTCCCGGCGAGTGTCGGGAGACAGCGCGCAAGCGTTGAGACATAACAAAAATGGGGTGCAGACCGCGTTCAAAAGACAAGCTAACTCTCAGATAACAACATTGCTTACGGCTTGCACCCCTCCTAATTTCTTCGGGGCAGGAGCCCTATCGTTCTGGGGTATAAATGGCTTTCGCCAGAACACAAACCAACCACAAACCCAACCTGGGCTTTCGCCCAATCTGTTTCCTGCCCATCAGTTTGTAGTGTCTAAATTATCAAAAATGCAATGGGGCGACCTGACTTGCCCTGTTGGACGGGCCAGAAACACTCCTGCCCTGATTTCAATTTCCCATCGAGTGATGGGAATATTCATAATTGTATGTATTGCTAGTACAAGTCACTGGGAGCCTGCACACACGGGCTCCCTTTTAAACCAGATTTAAAAAAATGAACCAAATTGAAAATGAATTCCTCAGCCTTCGGGAGGCGGCGAAATTCTTAGGCTTGTCTCTCATCGTATCGGGCGGGCAATTACACGAAGCTTTTAGAGGTTTAGGATGGCATTGAGCAGTGAAGATAAAATCAAGTTGCAGGACCTAAAAGAAGCGGTAGCAAAACTCAAAGAACAAATTTTAAAAGAGGCCAAAACAAAGAAGAAATCATGAAAACAATTTTAGCATCCAGTCTAGTCATAGCAATATTAACATTAAACCTAACATCAACCTGGCTGGGAGGCTTCGGCCTCTCAGCTTGGGTGGTGGGTGCGTTCGCGGCCCTCTTTATCGGAGGCGTCGCCCAGGCGATGGCAGATTACAAAAGACTTTCCCGGCGGTAGACGCTGGAGGAAAAAAAGGATAAAACATGATTAAAGGATTACTGGATTATTTGACTGGCCGGGCACCGCTCAAGCGAACCCTGCTGGACAAAGAAAAGGAGATTGAAACTTACTTGGATATAAGAAACTGCCTGAAGACCGAAAACGACTGCCTAAGGGTCGAAAACAAATTTCTGAAAGAGGAAAAGGGCGTTTTGGCAGGCGAGAAAAACAAGCAATATCAAACAATTCAAGAGCTTTTGGGCAATGAGAAGCTGCTCAAAGAACAAATTGAACATCTTGTGGAAAAAGTCAAGCGGTTAGAGATTAGGCTTGAGGCCGAAAAACAAAGAGCAGACGGCCTTTTAAAAGAGGTCGAGAGCTGGAAGGCTGCCGCGCTCAAAAATGATGAGCAGAAGAAGAAGGCTCTGAAGGAGGCCGACCAAAATAAGAAACGCAAGGGCCCTGCGAAGAAATTTACTCAAGGGATGCTCTTGGCTGAGTTGTCATTTATTAATTGGATGTCTCCAAAAACGTTACGGTCAGTATGCCAGGGGGCCTATGGAATGAAGAATTCCACGTTCTGGCGGCTACTGAAAGCGTTGACCGATAGCGGCCTTGTGATTCGTAAACTAAAAGACCCGATGAAAGGCTTTTTCCGAAAGAATTATTGAACCAAAAATTTTAACCATAAGTATATGGAAATAATGATAAATACAAATGAAATGAAGAGTGCGATTGACGAGCTCAATAGCAGCGCGCGTGCAATATATTACTCAACCGAATCCGTCTCGTTTAATGCGGACATGATTCTGGCGAAAGCCAAAGCCGGAGATAAAGCTGGCGCGCAGACATACTTAGCGATCTATAACCTGATCGCCCAAAGAATGGCAAACTCGATCACGTTGATTAATATATCGACAAAAATCATCGCTGACGAACTCAATAAACGGCTTGCGGATGCGCAAGTTTTTCCAGCCCAACAGCCTCTACCCATAACGGAGGCCGCCCCGGAGCCGACACCAGAACCCAAGCCTCAGTGCATCTCCCTAGAGTCGCTGACCGAAATCCAGCCTTCTGGTGGACCCGAACAGGTATCGCCTGTGCAAGAAACGAAATCAAACGAGAAGAAGGCCAAGAAATGAACGAAAAAAAGGAAATCTCGAAGATGGATGGGATCAAAGAACAGCTCTTTAGTCCCGGAACGACGAAATTCTTGTTGGAATCTCTCCCGGCGGGTGCGAAAGAGGTGACGGAGAAAGTTGTACAGCGTTTTGTAAAAATGGTTTATACCACAATATCAAATTCGCCTGAGCTCCAAAATTGCAGTGTGCCCTCCATTATTAAAGCTGCGGGCATCGCTGCCAGTCTGGGCCTTGACGTTGACCCTGTGCGCGGTTTGGCGTGGCTGGTGCCGTACAGGAACAAGGACAAAGGGCTCATCGAAGCCCAGTTCCAGATCGGTTATCTTGGCCTGATTGAGCTTGCCTACCGCTCTGGAAAAGTCAAAGCAATCTCAGCCCATTGCGTCTACGAGAGCGAGATTAATAACATAAAAATCACACGGGACAATGGGCGTTATACAGTGCAACATCCGTTTTCGTTTATCGCACCCACCGGAAAGATGATTGCCGTTTATGCAACGGCTGAAGTGGATGGGTTTGGGGCATTTACGGAAGTTCTAAGGGTGGATGAAGTGGAAAAGGTGCGGAAGTGTGGAAAAGCTCCTAACTCTCCGGCTTGGCTGAATCATTATGAGGCTATGGCGAAGAAAACGGCCATTAGAAGGCTTGCGAAGTTTCTGCCCAAGTCGATTGCCGAAGACTTTACCCGTGGCGCAGCGGTGGATGAGAAGCAAGATGCAATTGAAGTGCCAACGACGGTTTCGAGCCGTTTTGAGCGTGCGCCTGATCCGCAACCGCCGGATGAAATTGAAGATGAAATCCCGATGGATTTTCCAGCCCCGCCCGATGCAGAAGTGGATATGCCGGAGCCCCAGCCTGCGAAACGGCAGCTCCTTACCAGACGCCCTCCGATTTTAGGAACCACGGGATTTGAGCTCAATCTGCATACTTGGCTGATTGATCAGAATGCCGGGGTTTCGGGTGAGCAGATCAAAGCGATCTGCAACCGCGACAACGTGCCGTTTGACGATAACTTGTTTGAAAATGATGCGCAGACACTCAAAACTTTAATAAAAGCCATAAAAGGACAATAATGAGCAGCGAACAAAAACACCATCCATTTGGGCCGTCGGTAATGCGCCGGAGAGAGCTTTGCCCGGCTTCCATGCGCTTGGAAGAGGGCTTGCCCTCTCAAACGTCGCCTGACGCAGAGAGAGGAACGCTCATCCACGCCAGAGTTGCCGAAATGATTGCTGAGGGCTCAGCGGAAACCCCGTCAAAGATCGAGGGAGTGACCGAGGATATAAACGAGCTTGCCTCAATGTGTTATGACTACTTTTTGAGCGTTACAGGCGACCGAACCCTGCCTGAGAAGTACGAAACAGAGAGACGGCTACAATACTTAATCGGCGGTCAGGTTTTCTATTTCGGAACGGCTGATGTTTTAATCCTGACTCAGTATGAGGATGGGAAACAGTCTGGAATCCTGATTGACTGGAAGACAGGCTACAAGTCTGTCGAACCGGCGCAGGACAACATCCAAGGGGCTGCTTATGCGTTGGCAGCGATGCAAGAATTCAATCTCGCTGAGTGCGAAGTGCATTTTTATAACCCGACGCTACGGGAAGAGTCTTCCTACAAGTTCAAGGACCGGGGGGCGCTAGAGAATCATATCATAGGCATTTACAATACTACCCAAAAGGCAGATATTCAGCCAGTGCCCGGTGATGAGCAGTGCCGCTATTGCAAGGCTTTTCAACAGGCGACTTGCCCAGCGGTTAAGAAAGAGTTGGAAGTGATTGCCGATACGGCAACAAAGATTGAGGGCGGCATTGCCAAACTACCGGATGACCGTCTGGTGGAATTTTACCAGAAGGCAAAAATCGTCGCAAAATTGGAAGGCGTGGCCGAGGCTGAGATCAAAAGACGCTGCGAGGAGTCCGGCGTCTGCGGCTCATACCGCATCAAAGAAACTTCGGGAGGATTCGAGATCACAAACATCCCGGCAGCGTTCGAGCTTGCCGATAAGCTCACCGATAAGGAGTTTCTGGACTGCTGCAAACTCTCCGAGTCGCAGCTTAAAAAGGCATGGGCGAAGTCGCAAAAAGAAGCGGGCAGGTACGCAACGCAGAAAGAAGCCGAGGCCGCCTTCCAGCAGTTTTTTGCCGGGCTCAGGATACCTAAACCGCCTAAAAAAGCTCTTGTCATGAAGGAAGATACCAAGGCCCTAAATTAAACTATCGAGTAGGTGCAGGGCTAACACCTTGCCCCAGAAAAAGAATAAAAATGACCGAACTTAATAATTGTCTTAAATGCGGGCGGGAGCCCGAACTTGTCCAAGCCTTTGGGCAATGGACAGTGCAATGTCGTTGCGGGGTTAAACAGGGGCACCGTTTTTTTAACCGGCAGATAGCAATTAGCGAGTGGGGTTTATGGTTGAGGAGGGGAAAGGAGATTATACTCTTTATCCAACTAGGTCACAGGCACATTTTCGGAGGATGGCTAAAAAGTATATGAAGGATGATAACTGGAAGATGGTGACGCTTGAGCACGGTGGTGGTGACTACGGGTGGGAGGAGATTACTGTTTATCTCGTATGGGGAAGATAGGGATTATAGATGCCGACCTGTTAAATCGTAAGGGGCATCGGTTTCCTAACCTAGCCTGTATGAAGCTTTCTGGGTTCTGGAAAAGCAAGGGGGAGGAGGTTAGTCTTCTGCTAAACTACTTTGACGGTAATGTGTATGACCATGTGTATGTGTCAAAGGTGTTTACCAGTACGGAGGTTCCATTTTGGCTGAAAAGCTCTGACACCATAACATTTGGCGGGACAGGGTTTTACTTTGACAAGGCAACTCCACTTCCATATGACATTGAGCATACTATGCCTGACTATCATCTGTATGATGCTTTTGTTAATCAGCGGATTCAGGCGGGGGAAAGTAAGGCTCAGTTCAAGGAGTATTTGAATAACTCGATTGGTTTTTTAACACGGGGGTGCTTTAGACGGTGCCCCTTTTGTGTTAACCAGAACGAGACATGCGTCCGAGTCCATAGTAGTCTGGAAGAGTTCTTGGATAGTGGGCGTCCGGAGATATGTATGCTGGACGACAACTTCCTGGGGTTCAGTGGGTGGAAACCAATTTTACAGCAGTTGATTGACACGGGTATTCCTTTTAAATTCAAACAGGGACTGGATGAGCGTATACTAACAGAGGAGAAGTGCGAGATGCTTTTCGCTGCTAAGTACAGTGGGGACTATATCTTTGCCTTTGATAACGTGTCGGACTATGACCTGATTGAGTTGAAGCTAAAGATGATCAGACGGTATACAGAAACGAAGAGTGTTAAGTTTTATGTTCTTGTAGGGTTTGAGAGTACGGATGCAAAGGACATTGAGAATATGTTCAGGCGGATTGAGTTACTAATGAGGTACGCATGCCTTCCCTATATTATGAGGTACGCAGGGGTATCAAGTGCCCCGTGGGCAGAGTCGAAGTATAGGGAGCTTTATACGTCTGTCGCTCGCTGGTGTAATCAGCCAGCACTCTTTAAGAAGCTAACGTTTAGAGAGTTCTGCAATAAGGACCAGGTGGGTAGGATGTCCGTCTGTTCGTCCATGCGGGCAATGACAGCGTTTGAGAAGGAGTACCCCGAGATAGCAAGACAGTATTTTGATTTAAGGTTTAGTTAGATTTTATGAGTATTGAGGAGTTAAAATGGTGATTGCGGGAGAAGATATTGATATGGTAATATATGCATTATCAGTTCTTAAGATGATGTTAAACGAGGGACATGTGCTGATGGAGGTACAAAGCACGAGGAGGTTTTTAGCATGACTATTTTAGGCATAGACCCATCTCTATACGGCACTGGCTGGGCTTTACTGGATTGTAGCCCGGCAGGGTGCAGTGTAGTGGAATCAGGCACTATTAAAATCAAACGCAGACCCACTCTGAAAGGGCGTGTTAAACGCCACAATGTGGCTGAACTAACGCTCCTGCATCACGAACTAACACTACTGATTCGCAGAGCTACCCGATTGTGCAACGTGTCCAGCTTTGCGCTTGAGGTGCCGATAAACCTGCCCGGACACCAGACCGCCGTCCTTTGGCAGGTGCAGGGCCTCATTAGAGGCATTCTTGGTGCGTCTGGGCTGACTGGCGGGTGTTACGACCCGGGCGAGGTTAAGGCCGCCGTGACGGGCTCCCGTAAGGCCGAGAAAGACGTTGTAGAGCGTTTTGTACAGGCTCAGATATCAAAGCCCTACAAGTTCGGGGGCAATGATGAGTCTGACGCCGCCGCAGTCGCCATTACTCACTGGCTCAAGAAAACATCAGAAGCAAAACAGGAACATCCTCGGAAGCATCCTCGGAAGCACTTACGGAAGCAAACCCCGACCAATAACGAAAGCAACGCTTAAAACATGGAAACATTACCTTTTATGCCCTTTGACGTCGACGCCTATCTTTCATCCTCTTCGGTGGGGATGCTGAGCGATGCGGAGCAGGGTCAGTACATACGTTTCATGTGTCACTCTTGGAAACAGGGAGGAAAGCTCTGGAAACGTAAAGGAGACGGCGTTCCTACCCTCCCTGAGATCGCGTGTCTTCTCAGAATGACCGAGGCAGATGCAGAGAAACTTCTGGCGAGCCTCATTGATAAAGGGTGCATTTTGCAAGACGTTATGGGAGTTTTTTATAACAAGAGATGCTTTGAAGACCGCCAAAAGGTGGAGAAGAAAGTATCCGCTGGAAGGGCTGGCGGATTGAAGAGCAAACCGCCGGAAAAGACTCTAAAAAATCTGAGAAACTACTCTGGAGATCGAAGCAAAAAGGCAAGTAAAAGCCTAGCGCCGTCGGAAGCATCCTCGGAAGCATCCTCGGAAGCAAACAAGGAAGCATCCTCGGAAGCAAAACGGAAGCACCCTCGGAACAAATTAGAATTAGAATTAGATATATATAATACTCTCTCTATCGCGCAAGCGCGAGCAACCGAACAGGGAGATGTCGAGGCGAACGGATTTACGATCGAACCTCCACCGGGGATGCCAAGAAGCGAAGATGATGCAATCGCTATGGCTGAGCTGGCTGGAGTACCTGCCGATTTTATCCGTGAAAGGGCATACCCTAAGATTCTCTCGATCGGGTTTAGAGAGGGTAATACGCTAATTCGTCACTTCGGGCAGTGGGCAAAATTATACTATTGCAACTGGCAAAACAAAGAAAAGAGAAATCAAAAGTTTGAAAAAAAAGATAATTACATGTATAACAGTAAAATAAAATTACCAGAGTTATAAAATTATGAAACAAGCAAACGATATTCTTAGAAGTTTGAACATTTACGTGGACCCGTCCCGGCTGATGTCCGAGGATGAAATAAAAGCATTCAGAGCGGCTGAAGCTAAAGTATTAATGCATAATAAAAAAGGAAAAATTAAAATAATTTCTCTTTTTTCTGGGTGTGGAGGGCTAGACCTTGGTTTTCATAGTCAAGGTTATGAAACTGTTTGGGCAAATGATTTTGCTCATTGGGCTTGTGAAACATTCAGAAGAAATTTAGGAGATGTTATTATTGAAGGGGATGTTGAAAAAATTGATCCATATAAAGACCCAACTATTCCAAGTTGCGACATCATTTTAGGAGGTTTTCCGTGCCAAGATTTCTCAATAATATGGAAGCAGCCTGGGCTTCATGGGGAAAGAGGTAATTTATATAAAAGTTTCTTGCGTTTTGTAGACGCTAAAAAGCCGAAAGTATTCGTTGCTGAAAATGTAAAAGGTTTGCTTACAGCAAATAAGAAAAAAGCGATACAGCAAATAATCGAAGATTTTGAGAATATTGCGCCTGGTTATTTGGTGAAAGCAAAACTGTATAATTTTGCGGATTATGGGGTACCACAATTTAGGGAAAGGGTATTAATTGTAGGGATTCGGATTGACACTGGGTTTAATTTTGAGCATCCAAGGCCAACCCACGGTCCAAAAGCCGGCAAGCCATATTTTACATCCGAAGAGGCTCTTGATGGAGTTGAAAAAGTACCGTTCAATAAAGAGATAATGAAGATTTCCTCTAAAACAGTTGCTATGCTGAAATTAATACCGGAGGGGGGAAATTTTACAGATATTCCCAAATCGAGCCCTCTGTATGTGAAGGGGATGATCAGTCATGTTTATAGAAGACTGAAACGCGATGAACCGGCCAAGACAATAATTGCCGCTGGAGGAGGAGGGACTTGGGGATATCATTATTCTGAAAATAGGGCATTAACCAACAGGGAGCGTGCTCGACTGCAATCTTTTCCAGACGACTTTATATTTGAAGGTTCAACTACAGAAGTACGCAGGCAAATTGGAAATGCCGTTCCGCCTAGGGGGGTGGAAGAGCTTGCGAAAGCACTCAAGCCGCTTTTCGCGGGTGATTACGAGCATGTTGATCTTAGAATCCAGATGCAAGAAAATATGAAAATACCATTTTCTAAAAGGTTGGCATCAATTATAACAGTAAAATAAAATTACCAGAGTTATAAAATTATGAAACAAGCAAACGATATTCTTAGAAGTTTGAACATTTACGTGGACCCATCCAAGCTCATGTCCGAGGATGAAATAAAAGCCCTCAGAGCGGCTGAAGCTAAAGCGGAGGGGATAGATAGAGCTAAACACCGATTGGACGCGCTAGAGGTGCCAAAGCGGCTGTTTATGGGGCGTTCTCGTTTGAGGTTTGATAGCGATTGGGGGAGGAAGCTCGCTGAAATCAAAAATAAGATTGGCACTGGTACAACTCTTGTGTTCCGCGGCCCTCCTGGCACCGGGAAAACACAAATGGCGATCGAACTGCTTATCCACGCAATTACAAATCTTGATCTAACCGCTAAATTCACAACTTTTTCAGACTTGCAACTCAACTTAAAAGGAACATTCGGGAAAGGTGGTGAGAGCGATGTAATCGCTTCGATGATTAAGCCACAAGTCCTTGTTATTGATGAGTTTGACTGGTGCCCAACAAAAAGGGAAAAAGTTACAGACGATTACTGGCAGGGCGTTATCTATCATATAATCAATCATCGTTATAATGACTGTACTGACACCATACTGACCAGTAATAAATCTGCTGATGAGTTTAATTTAACGACCATCGCTCCTTTACTGTCTCGAATACAGGAGACAGGTGGAATTTTAACCACAGACGGATGGACCGATTGGAGATCACAATAATGGACACAATAAATAAATGTTACCGGTGCGGGGGAGAACCAAGGCTCAAAACAATCCACTCTTACTTTTACAGGGTGGAGTGTAGTTGTGGAGTGATTCAGAACAGCCTCTTTCAGATACAAAATTTGGCGATCCTCGATTGGAATCGTTTCCAGCAACACTACATTGCAAAAATGAAACCGCTCGTGAAGGAAAATGGGAATAACCATGCAAATCAGAAAGAGGTTACCCCGCAAAAGCTCACTGATGCGGCTTGCCGAGCAAGAATTATGAGGATGAAACCGGACTCTTTAATAACAATTTACGAGGTGACTCGGCTTTGTCGAGCCTCTTCTGACACGATCTATCTAGCGATTAAAAAAGGCAAACTTCCTTACCAATACAAACCGGGGAAAAGGAAAATCAGAGTTGTTAAAAAGTCAGACGCGATCAGCTGGCGTCGCGAACATCCTCCAATCGCAGCAGAAACAAGAGAGTCCATAAATGATATTTTAGGTTAGAAAGGTGAAAAGAATGAATGAATTATATAAAAATATAAAAGATATAGAAGTATCGTGTTACTTTCAACTATTTGTTACGGCTCTCTCCGATATGTTTAATATCGCGATGAGAAAAAACATTCAAAATGTTGGTGATGATATTAAAAAGCAGACGGAAGATCGACTTTTGCTTATCAAAAAAGATTTGGAGCGGATATCAAAATTACGGGAGAGTATGAATAATGAGAAGGACGAAAAGATCGAGAAGCTTAAAGATATGGTAATTAAGCAAACCAATACCGCGGCTCTACTCGACCCTCTCCGCTCGGACGATTACTGGCAGCGTCTCCATGACGCGGGCTTCTATGACGATACCTCAGATCGCATCGTCGATAAATATGTGCGCAAGATTTATCGGCTATTGGAGCAACAAAACACAGCGGACTAAGACAGCTTGTGTAGCGTGGAATTACCACAAAAAGGTTTGTGTAGCGTGAAATGGCTTTTACGATACACAAAACTAAAGAGAAGAGGATAAAACCATGTTATCAATAAGAGTATTACTTATTTTAGATATCGTTCTGATCATAGCCACGGTGCTCTCATATCAGCTCTGGGCAGACCGAAGCATCCATCTCCCGAACAGATCGCTCAAATACCTCGCCAAAGAGATGAGGCTGGCCTTTGAGACGCTCGAGCGCGACTTCTCTTCCAAACCTCGGCTAGGTTGGATATGCAGCGTTTTAATTCTGATTACCGGATACTTACTCTACATAACCTTTACAACAATTTTATAGTAACAAACGTAAATGAATAAACTTATAACATTACTTGCGCTATGTTGCGCAGCTAGCGCTGGCGACTTCCAGACCAGCACTAACGAGCTCGGTGAAGTGACCTTGACGGTTTACTCGCCGTCGACACTTCAGCCGGTGGTATGTATTCCGCCATACGTGGATGAGATTTGCCCTTGGGCTTTCCAAAACCGGCTAGAGGTCCAAACGGTCCACATACCAGACAAAACACGCCATATCGGCACCGGTGCGTTCTATGGGTGCAGCAACATGCGGCATGTGCGATTGTCGCCGGGGACAAAAGCAATCGGCCCGCTCGCCTTTTCCCGGTGCGTGGCTCTCGAAAGCGTAATCGTGCCGCCGGACTGCCAGCTTGGCGACCGGGTTTTCGAGGGCTGCTATTCTCTGGGCGCATGGAAGCCTTGGATTACTTACCGGCCGGAAGGAAAGACGCTGGCAATTATTTGGGAGGGTAATCTGCAAACGTCAACCAATCTGGTCGATTGGACTGACCTGCAAAGCTCAGAAGGGATAATGACTGAGCAGACATCCAGCGACGCAAGTTTTTTCAGGGCAGCCACCCCCCCCCATAAGGAATCTCTTTCCCACTGGGCCCCAGTAGGTTCCGATTGCCAGAGG
>JALNXY010000062.1 GCA_023230105.1 Verrucomicrobiota bacterium | reverse complement strand
CGAGGGAACCGCCTGTGCAGAAGTCCTGAAAGCAGGCGATGCTGGCCAAAGCAGGCAGATGGCCCAGGATCAACAACGCCCCGGGCGCTTCAATAGACCCCAGAATGCCCCTCAAAAATCCAAAACGGGGGCCCTCAGCGGACAATTGATTTTTGCCGGTTTCGGAATCGGCCTCCTCTACAAAGCCGCCATGGCTGCCTTCCACCTCTGGAAGGAAATCCCCACCCGTATCTTTAGCGGTATCTATAAGGGCGGCTCCGTCGCGGCCGAAATTTCTCCCGAGCTCATGGGCGTCGGCTACATCATCGGCCCCCGGGTCGCCAGCATCATGTGCGCAGGTGGCGTCCTCTCCTATTTGGTCCTCATTCCCCTCATTAAATATTTCGGCGATGTGCTCGTCGAGCCGCTTCTCCCGGCCACCACGCTCATTAAGGATATGAGCCCCGACCAGGTCCGCTCCAATTACATTATGTATATCGGTGCCGGAGCCGTCGCAGCCGGCGGTATCATCAGCGTCTGCAAGTCGATGCCCATCATCTGGAGCAGCATCCGCGCGGGCCTCGGCATGGTCAGCAGCGCCGTAAACGGTTCAGCCCAGAGGAGCCGCACCGATCAGGATCTCCCTCTTAAATTCGTCCTGATTGGCATCGTCCTCCTCGTAGCGGCCATCACCCTGACCCCGGCCCTCAAAATGAACATTTTGGGCGCTCTGCTCCTGGTCGTTTTCGGCTTCCTTTTCAGCACCGTGAGCTCCCGCGTCACCGGCGAAATCGGCTCTTCCTCCAACCCTATTTCCGGAATGACCGTCGCCACTCTGATTTTAACCTGCCTGGTCTTCCTCGTAATCGGCTGGACTTCTCCCTCCTATTACATAACGGCTCTTTCCGTGGGCGCTGTAGTCGCTATCGCCGCCAGCAATGCCGGAACCACCTCTCAGGACCTCAAAACCGGCTTCCTCGTCGGTGCCACTCCCAAATATCAGCAGATTGCCATCCTGATCGGTGCCCTCTGCTCAGCCCTCATTCTGGGCCCGGTCCTCATGCGCCTCAACACTGCCGGCACCATCTACGTCCCCCATTTAAGCTATGAGAGCGTCACTCTTTCAGCACCGCCACTCTCCAAAACCGATCATTTGCCCCTTTTCTCAGGCGAGTGGCTCCCCGATAATCAAGAGTATCGCCTCCTTTCCGTACCCGCTTCAGGCGAATATAACGGCCAGACCAATCTCCTCTCCCCGGGCAGCTACCTCGTCAATGAGACCAACCTGCCCCAGTGGAAATTGATGACCAACTACCCCGCCAACCTCAAGGCTGCCCCTGAGCAATTCAGAGACATAACCGCTCTGGCCGGCATTCAGGGCCGTCAGGATACCAATGAATATCACGTTTGGTACAACCAGGACCCGAAAGCCGGACGCGTCGGCGAATACCTTGCCCGCGAAGATGGCTCCATTGCCTACATGGTCGATCCGGGTGTCAACGGCACCTATTCCGTCCGCCCCGATGGCTCCGTCGTTCCTAAATTCGGCGCTCCTCAGGCGACCCTCATGGCCACCATCATTAAAGGCATCCTGAGCCAGGAGCTCCCCTGGGGCTTGGTCCTGACCGGTGTCGTCATTGCCGTCCTCCTGGAAATGTGCAAAGTCCCCTCTCTGGCCTTCGCTGTCGGTCTTTACCTGCCTCTCTCCTCTTCAGCCCCGATCTTTGCCGGCGGAATAATTCGCCTCCTGGTCGATTGGCACCTCAAGCGTAAACACAAACACAGAAGGCTCACCCCTGAGCAGCTGGCTGCCGAAGGCGATAAAAGCCCCGGAGTCCTCCTGGCCTCTGGCTACATTGCTGGTGGCGCCATTGCCGGTATCGTGATCGCTTTTGTGGTCGGAGTCTTCCCGACGGCAGCGGATAATATCCTCTCCTGGGCCCAGGCTCATAATCCTTTCTTTGTCGGAGACTGGTCCAACACGCTCTCGCTGATCCCCTTCATCCTGATCGGTATTTTACTCTACCTGATCGGCCGCGATTTCTTTAATAAGTTTGAAGCCGCTCCCCGTTTCCAGAGCCGAGGCCCCGGCGGCGGCGGTGATCGCAGAGGCGGCTATAACCCTCGCAGACAGGGCGGCCCGGGCGGCAACCGCCCCTATAGGCGCCCTGACCAGTCCAATAGAAATCCGCGCCAGCCTCAGGGGTCCAACTCGCCTTCACGGGAATCCTCCTCAAGGGGTTCGAATTCCGGAAATCGGACGCAGAGTAACAGGTATCAGAGAAACAATTCTTTTACCCCTTACCCTCCGGGCTCGAAATTTGAATCCAGCGATTCATCGGATTCCTTCATCCCCGGGGCGGGGCAACACAGTAACGGTTAGCGCAGCCGCCTTTAGCTTCACATTGAAGAAAGATGACCCGGCTTCGCACAGTCACCTCGCTCCTTTTGCCGGAGCTTGAGCCTTATCGCACGATGAAGCGCTCTTATGACCAGCATTTACAGGGCATCTTCATCGCTGAAGGGGAAAAAGTCGTCTCCCAGCTCTTGCAGAGCCCCTATCGCATCCTGAGCGCGCTCATGCCCGAAAAGTATTACCGGCGGCTCCAGCCCCTTTGTGACGCACGCCCGGAAGATTTCGATATCTTCCTCGCCAATAAAGAGCTCCTCAAAGAGCTGACCGGCTACAAGTATTATCAGGGCGTCCTGGCCATCGGTCAGATCCCGGCCAGACTCTCCCTGCAGGAAGCTTGGGAACGCTCACCCTCTCCCCGCTTTTTCATGGCCGTCGATGAACTGGCCAATGCCGAAAACCTGGGCGTCATGATCCGGAACGCCGCCGCTTTCGGCGTCCAGACCGTGATTGTCGGCTCCCTCTGCTGCAATCCCTGGCTCCGGCGCTCCATCCGCAGCTCCGTGGGCAATATTTTCTCGATCAACATCGTCGAAGGCGTCGACGTCTGTAAAACTTTCTCCTGGCTCCGCTCCCGTTCTATGCAGGTCATTGCCGCTCACCCTCATGCGGAGTCACACACTCTGGGCTCCTATGACTGGACCAGCGGCGATCTCTGCCTGACCTTTGGCAACGAAGGCCAGGGAATCCCTCCTGCCGTCCTGGATGCCTGCTCCGCCTCCGTCTCCATACCCATGAGCAACCGGGCCGATTCCATCAACGTCGCCTGTGCCTCTGCCACTTTCCTCTACGACGCATGGCGGGTCCGCAGTCAATCTGCCGCCTCCTCATCCTGCGTATTGCCTCAAAAATAGAGCGCACCGAAAGTGAGAGAAAAGCCTCGAAAAGAGAGCGCGTCCTGATGGTATGTAATTAGAGGGCTTTTTGTACACGATTTTCATCTGCGATCCAGCTGTAAAGTTTCTTTAGTTTCTCCTCATATTGCCTCTGGAGCTTAAGGGGATTGAGGTTCTGATGAATGGATTGAAGCTTCCTCTTGGCGTCAGCCCTTAGAGGACTTTCCATCACCCTTTGATAAGGTGTTTTCGGGGCCGTATACTGCTTAACAATACGGCTTGCAGACCGGTACTTTTTCTGCAACTTCATCCGTGGAATAAAGTGGTTATTCTGCAGGCACCATACCT
>JALNXY010000061.1 GCA_023230105.1 Verrucomicrobiota bacterium | reverse complement strand
GAATAGATGAGATCCGGGGATAACTTAGCTACTATCTTTTTAACTCTGTTTGTAGAGACACCACCTTTGATAATTTTCAAAGAGTTGAGTCTGAAAGGCAAATTCCCTGATCTGGGGTTTGGCCAGCAAGAGTCTGCCTACCCTGGTATGAAAAGACCTGGGCTTATAGCCGTTTCGATTGGCCTTTCTTTTGGTATGATCCCTTTGGTGGGGCAATACACCTACCTGAGTATCTCTTTCTTCTTCCATTAGTTGCTGGATAATACTTTTTACCATTTCTTTTAGGAAATCTCCATCTCTATTTAATTCCTCTTGCAAAATAGACATAATTGAATTAGTATTTGATTGGGTCATCTTGCATTATCCTCCTTAATTTTTTTAGAGTATCATCTATTTATTATGGAGGTTCTTGATGGCCCATTTCAAGTTATTATTTTAAATAAACTTATTCACTTTTACATAAAATATAACACACACTCAATTTAATCACCCTATCTATATATAACCATAACGAATATTAATTTTTCCCATAAAATAATTTGACAAAAGCAGCTTACTTTTTTTATAATTATAATATAGAAAGTGTTTCTATATTATAGAAATATAGGTAATAACATGGTCAAAGCAATTCCAAATTATCCAATTAAAGTATTAAGTAAGGCATTTGCTGTGCTTGATGTTTTGTTAGAACAAAAATCTCCTATGAGTATGAGCGAAATAAGTGAAAAATTGAACTTTTATCCCAGTACCGTTCATCGAATACTCGATACTTTAAAATATGGTGGATATGTGGAACAAAATCCAAATAATCTGAAATACCAATTAGGCTTGAAATTATTAGAGCTGGGAATGGCAAAAATCAATCAAATTGACCTGGTAAAAGAAGCAAGACCTTTTTTAAAAGAATTAGCAAAAAAATGTGATGAAACTGTTCATCTGGCAATATTAGAAGACAATAATGTAATTTATCTGGCAAAAGAAGAATCCTCACAAACTATAAGAATGATTTCTTATGTAGGCAAAAGGGCACCATTGCATTGTACCGGTTTAGGTAAAGTTTTGCTGGCATATTTGCCCTTACGGGAAAGAGATAGAATTATTAATAAAATAGATCTTTTTCAGTTAACTAATAATACAATAACGGACATTAAAAGACTGGAAAAAGAGCTTAACATGATAGAGGTAAATGGCTTTGCTTTAGACCGTGAAGAGAATGAAAAGGATGTTCGTTGCATTGCTGCCCCTATCAAGGACTATAAGGGAAAAGTGGTTGCTGCAGTTAGCATATCAGGTCCTTCTTATCGTATAAACAATGAAAATGAAAAACATTTAATCGATGAACTTATTTCTACTTGTCATAAAATATCTGTTCGATTGGGATTTCAATCAAATAATTGATTTTAACCTTCTGGATTTAAGGTCTATAAATTATTAGATTTTAATTAGAGAATAGGAGGAGTCAAAAAATGAATGAAGTTCTTGAAAAGATTGGTGAACTTGGAATTGTACCTGTCATAAAAATAGATGATTCAAAAGATGCTTTACCTCTTGGAAAGGCTCTAGTCGAAGGAGACCTTCCTATTGCTGAAATTACCTTTAGAACAACTGCTGCCGAAGAATCCATTAAAACCTTAGCTAATGAACTACCAGATATGTTAGTGGGAGCGGGCACTGTCTTAACTATTGAGCAGGCCAAAAAAGCTATTGCGGCAGGTGCCCGTTTTATTGTGTCTCCCGGATTTAATAGTAAAATTGTTGACTATTGTTTAGAGAATAATATTGTT
Organism: Verrucomicrobiota bacterium; assembly: GCA_023230105.1. Lineage (GTDB taxonomy): Bacteria > Verrucomicrobiota > Verrucomicrobiia > Limisphaerales > UBA1412 > UBA1412. Next base: position 1,912 of record JALNXY010000061.1, on the reverse strand, counting down.
GTAACCCCGGGAGTTAACAGCCCTACACAGGTTGAATTGGCTTTAGAAAAAGGACTTGAAATAGTTAAATTTTTCCCGGCTGAAGCATCCGGAGGCCTGGCTTTTCTTAAGGCAATCTCTGCACCTTATTCTGATATAAAATTTATTCCAACTGGTGGAGTTAGTCCAATCAATTTACTCTCATACCTTTCACATCCAAGTGTATATGCATGTGGTGGTAGCTGGATGGTCAAATCCGATTTTATATCATCAGGAAATTTTCAGCAGATAACAGTTTTAGCAAAAGAAGCCGTCTCAATTATGCTGGGTTTTCAATTGGTTCATCTTGGTATTAACGAAAATAGTACCGAGGAGGCATTGAAATCAGCGAAACAGCTTTCCCGGGCTTTTAATTACCCTGTTAAAGAAGGAAATAGTTCTATCTTTGTTGGCGAAAGCTTTGAATTAATGAAAAAGAAATATCTGGGCAAACATGGCCATATTGCAATAGCGACTAACAACATACAAAGAGCCATTGCTTACCTAAGTAGAAAAGGAATAAATACTTTAAAAGAAACTACCAAAGAATCCGATGGAAAGCTTAAAGCTATTTACCTGAATTTAGATGTATCCGGTTTTGCTATTCATCTGATGCAAAAGTAATAGTCCAAAAGGAGGAAACGATGGATAAGTATATAACATTTGGGGAAATCATGCTTAGACTAAAACCCCCTCAGAATGAAAGGTTTTTTCAAAGCCCATTGCTGGAGGCTACATTTGGAGGAGGAGAGGCCAATGTTGCAGTTGGATTAGCCAGGTTAGGTCTCGATGTGTCTTATGTTTCTGTTATTCCTGATAATCCTATTGGTGAAGCTTGCCTAAGAGAGTTAAATAAACAAGGTGTTAATACTTCTTTTGTATTAAGGCAAGGAGAAAGGCTGGGTGTTTATTTTCTGGAAAACGGATCAAACCAGAGACCATCAGTTGTTGTATATGATAGAGGTCATTCAGCAATTTCTGAGGTATCAAATAAAGATATCGATTGGAATAAAATATTTAAACAAACAGACTGGTTTCATATTTCCGGCATTACTCCGGCTATTTCTCAATCAGCAGCAGATCTTTCTTTGGAAGCAGTAAAAACAGCAAAGAAGAAGGGTGTCAAAGTTTCCTGTGACCTTAATTACAGAAACAAGCTCTGGAAATATGGTAAATCTGCTTCGGAGATAATGAATGAGATAGTCAAATATACTGATATTGCTATAGGGAATGAAGAAGATTGCCAGAAGTCACTTGGAGTGAAGGTAGATATTGATGTAGAATCCGGAAAACTTCAGGTAGATAAATATAAAGAGTTAACTAATAAAGTGCTAAGGGTATATCCTAATTTAGAAAAAGTTGCGATTACACTAAGAGAGAGTCATTCTGCAAACTACAATGGCTGGTCAGCGGTTCTTAATAATCACAAGGATTTTTTTGTTTCAAAAAAATATGAAATCCATGACATAGTTGATAGAGTTGGTGGCGGGGATACCTTTGCCGCAGGATTAATTTATGGTTTAAATAAATTATCAGATGACAAAGAAGCATTAGAATTTGCAGTAGCAGCTTCTTGCTTGGCGCATACCATATCCGGAGATTTGCCTCTAATTTCACTTGATGAGGTTAAGAAGCTTGCTGCAGGTTCCGGCTCAGGAAGGGTTCAGAGATAAAAAAGTTTTGTAGATTTTAAATTTGCAACACAAATTAACTCAAACTAAGAAAAATACACAATTAATATGGGGGTGGTAAATGATAAGAGAAAATTAAAATATTTTTTTAAGAATATGAATTGAAGATTTAAATTAGGAGGAAATGAGAAATGAAAAAATTAAGTGTAATATTATTAATAACAATATCATTGTTGCTAATCTGTTCTTCGATGGTATCAGCA
>JALNXY010000007.1 GCA_023230105.1 Verrucomicrobiota bacterium | reverse complement strand
CAACCCATCCAAACTTCCTTCAGCTCTTACGGGGCCAAAAAAGCCCTCCCGCTCGCTTGCTTCCTAAAAAAGTCAAACCAGCTTTTAACCAGCTCTCTTTAATTTTGGATGTTCTAAAGACCGTGTAACCTCGCTCACTCCGGCCTTCACCGCAGACCGCGCACATCGTTGTGTGCCGCACCCGCAGCGCCAAAGACTCTATACTTTTCACTCCCCACGCGCAACTTTTTTTTCAAATTTTTTGTTCGGTCCTTTTTCACACACACCTTTACCTGCTTCAGGTCAGTCAGTTAGGGGAGGGTAAAAAAGACTGTTTTACTGGCTTCTTTCGTGTATTGTGCACATACATGGGAATGCACATGAGCTATTCAGCTGATAAATTATCACATCCACAATCAATATCCTCCGCTGACGGCTGAAAAAGAGGGGAGTGTTTGTTCTCTGGGCTGGATTCTTCATGTTTTAAAAGAAAACGATTGCCAATTCAGAAAAGTTAGTGCAGATTATTTCCAGCTCTGGCGGAGAGATGGCAGAGTGGTCTATTGCGCACGCCTGGAAAGCGTGTGTTGTTAAAAGCAACCGAGAGTTCGAATCTCTCTCTCTCCGCCATTCGACAGAGTGACTTTTTCTTCGAAAGTTTCAAAACGTTTTTGTTTCTTCTGGCTATCCTCGTCACTAACAGGGCCCGCATAGCGCATCGTTGTCTCAAGTTTTTTTTCTTCTCTCATTTTCTTCTAGGCGCGTTTTTTTTGGCAATGCAAAAATAAGTCTTGCATTAGATCAAGCAACCCTTTATAGTCCTCTTCGATAGATTTCGTTTTATGAATATAGACTTTTGTTGTGCAGCTATGGGGCAAAGGCGGTTTTCTTTGTGTTTTGGAAATAAGGTTTTGTCATTAAAGATTTGGCTTTGTTTTATTCTTATTCTTGTTTTTTTATTTAGTCTATCAGCTTCTAATTCAGATGCTTATATATCGAATATATACACACTCAATACTCACACAATCGTACTAGAAACATATAAGTCCCTCCCGACTGAAAGTGAATATCAAATCGCAAATAAGAGTATAGAAAACTACCAGTTGTCGTATCCGACGAATCTTTCCGTTGTGTCTGTAAAAGCAACATCTGGAGAAAAGAAAATTACTTTGTCTTTGAGTGGTGATTTGGAGTTAGGAGAGGAAGCGACGGTTTCTTATTCTGGTCTATATCTAGCGCCTAGTTCGGGTGGAACTTATTTGCCTCGTTTTGGTGAACTCACATTCAGGGTATGCTATACGCCTGAACGGCCCAATCTTATAGGGATTCCTCTAGCTTGGGGGGACACGAATAGTGGAAGGTTGGATACGAATGGTTTGGAAAATATAGTTGCTGTCACTGCAGGGCTTGATTACACATTGTATTTAAAAAACGATGGAACAGTGATCAATAAGGGGGCGGCCACTTGTGGAAGTGTATCCAATTGGACTGATGTCGTTGCCATATCTGCTCGTGAATCCGTCGCCGCTGGATTGAAATCTGATGGAACTGTATTGCTCTCAGGCGTTATTTCACCTTTTGGCGACGATTGGAAGCAATGGATAAATATGGTGCAGGTGGCTGTTAACAATGATGTGCTTCTAGGACTGGGCTCTGACAGAAAGTTAAAAATCGCAGGTAATCTTTCATCTTACAATACGAACGATTTAGCTTTGGAAAACATTGTTGCTATCGGGCTAGGAGACGGTAGCACTCCCTATTTGGCGGTTCTTGATACGGATGAGACTCTGCATTGGTTTTCTTCTACCAACACTGCGGGGATAGCGGTTACCGATGTTGATAAATTTGCAGTAGGGTATCAGCACCTGATTTACATTAAAAAGGATGGAACTATTGTTGTCAAAGACGGCTCAGGCACTTCATGGGGATTAGAGAACACAACAAGTCTGGATGGAAGCCTTATCGAAGCAGTTGCAGCCGGCAACTCGCATAATCTTTACCTGATGAGTGGTGAAGTTGTAATAAAGGGATTGTCCGGTCAAAGTTGGACAACACTTCCTACAGAGCTTTACGGATCACATGAACCCGTAATTGCCGTTGCTGCCGGAAGAAAACACTCTGTCGCATTGCTCAGAGCCGAGGGGCAAGATGAAGATGATACAATAAGTGAATCTTTCACCCTTAACGAGGGCGAAGTGTGGGAGTACCAAATCACGATTCCTGAGCTTGATGGGAAAGATATTGTTTATAACTTCTCGTCGGGACCACTCCCTGACAATATGGTTTTCAATGAAGAAAATGGCGCTTTTTATTGGCAGACAGATGAGGCGGATGGACCGGGGGATTATCAGATTGTATTTCGTGCCTCTGATGCAGAAGATGAGCTGATTTTCGTGGACATCAATCTTTCGATTGAAGTTAAGGAAATAAATCAGGCTCCAGTGCTGCAGGTAAGTGATACAGCTATCACAGTCACAGCAGGAATCAGGTTGGATTTACTCGTGCTCGCCGAGGATATGGACTTGCCGAAAAATACTCTCACTTTTTCTCTCACAAATTCACCCTGTGGAATGAGCATAGATCCCATTAGCGGGCGGATTACCTGGGACACCACTATCCAAGACTTGGGTGACCATACTGTGGTTGTAAGGGTTTGCGATAATTTCAATCCGGCAGCGTGTGTTAGCGGATCTTTTTATGTAACTGTGGTTGAGGAGAGTGTGCCCCTGAGCATTATTGATATTCCCAACAATACAATTCTTGAACTTGCCTTATGGAGCTGTTCTCTGGATGCAGTCGGTGGAGAGGAAGCGTATCAGTGGAGTTTGCTTGATGGGCCCGACGGAATGAGTCTCGTCGGGAACGTATTAAGCTGGCGTCCATCAGAAGCCCAGGGTGATGGGACATCTTATTCGGTAACAGTGCGGGTGACAGATGCCAATGCAGATGTGGCGGAGATGAGTTTTATTTTAACGGTATCGGAAGTGAAAACAGCTCCAATCATTGAGCCTATTCCTGAAAAAGTACTCAGAGTAGGGGACACTCTTAATTTTACAGTGCTTGCCTCAGACACTGATGTGCCCACTAATACTTTAGCCTATTCGATTGTGGCTGGGGCTCCACAAGGAATGCAAATAAATCCAGCAACCGGGGTTGTTACGCTTACGTTGACTAAAGAACTCTACTGTGTGGATCCATACGTGATTACTGTGGAAGTTGCAGATGGTTCGGGGCTATCTTCTCAAACCCAATTTACTCTTCGAACTGAATATGTAAATGGGGCGCCGACAATAGCAGGAGATTCCACAGAGGTGACAATACCAGAGCTCACAGAGGCAAACATTACGACGCTTCTTGGGTGGGATTTTTATGATGCAGATAATGAGGAATTATCTTTTGCATTGGAACTGGGGGCTCCAGAGGGAATGAGTGTGGATTCCGCTGGAAATATCTTTTGGACTCCATCCGAAGAACAAGGACCCGGGGTATATGCCGCTTTTTTGCAAGTGAGCGATATGGATGAGGTTTCACCAACAGTCACACGAAGAGAGTTCACTGTTACAGTTACGGAAGTGAACTCAGCGCCTTATTTTTCATGCAGTTTGGAAAGGGAAGCCATTATTGGTGAAACCTTGTCATTAACTACGATAAAGGCTACTGATTCGGATATCCCTGCTCAAAAAATAACCTATACTCTGGAAGGGGGTGCCCCGAATGGATTAAGGTTCTATTCCAATGGCGATATAGTATGGACTCCTTCAAAAGATCAGATTGGAGAACATCTCTTATCCATTTTAGCTACTGATAATGGGACTCCAGTAAAAAGCGGTAGCGCTACATTAAAGATAACGGTGAGAGAATCGGCTGTCTCAACTTTGTATTTCATCCCTGTAGAAAACTTACATGTTAAAGAGCACTCCCTGTTTCAAGTCGTTTTGATGGCCAGTGCCAGCGGGGGGGCAGATACTATTGCTTATTCTCTTTTAAATTCTCAAACGGGCATGCATCTAGAATCATCGTCAGGCTGTTTTTCCTGGATTCCAGGTGAAAATGATGGTGGCAAAAGTTTTGAAGTGGTTGTAAATGCGGTGGAAACATCAGGCAATAAGCGATCGGCTCAGATTTCTTTCGTGATTACTGTGGATGAAGTTAATGATGCTCCTACCATTAGTTCTATTCCCCTTATACGAATCAATGAAGACGAAGTGTTAAATTATGCAGTGGTGGCAGAGGATCCCGAAGCTGATGTACTGACGTACTCAGTTATCTCAATTTTTCCTGATGATTACATTGAGGAAGACGATGCCTATTTCTCAGGTAATGTATTTTGTTGGCATATACGTGAACCTCACGGTCCTGGTGGTTATACTGTCACAATTCGTGTTACAGACTCAGTAGGCCTTTATGCTGAGACGAGCTTCAGAGTTTTGGTTCGTGCCGTTAATACAGCGCCGAGATTTACTTTTTCTGAAACAACTTTTGATGTGTATCAAGGTCAAGAATTCACAACAGTTATCACTGTAGAAGATGACGATATTCCTAAAGAACAGCTTGTAATAAGTAAAACATCGGGTCCAGATGGACTGACAATCCACCCGCATACTGGGGCTGTTCATTGGCGAGTTCCACTTGACTATCAAGTAGGAACAACCTCTTTTGGAATTCAGGTTACCGACGTTAATGCGGGCGGCGCAACAAGGCTTTTGACCCTCAATGTGCTTCCATGGGCAAATGTTGAGCCGACTTCTGGTGTTATGGAGCTGTCTGCAAGCTTGCATGAAGGAGAGCCTTTTGAATTCTGCTTGGATACAGATTCTACAACTGGCTGGAATTGGAGACTCAATTCTTCTCCCAATGATATGGTTCTTGATTCAGAAAGCTCAACGCTTCGTTGGACTCCTGGTGAACTGGATGGAGGTCAGAGCCAAGAAGTTTTGTTGGAGGCCAGTATTGGTGATGAAAGGAGACACCAAAAACTCCGTCTTGTTTTGGATATTGTGGAGACTAATTCTCAGCCGCAAATTGAGGAGCTGATAATACCTGCTTTTCGATTAAATCAGGAAGTACGATTTTTTGTGAAGATGTCTGATTCTGACATGCCGATTCAGCACCTGAATTTGTCCCTTCTTTCCGCTTTGCCGTCTGAAGCTTCATTTAATCCTCAGACAGGGGAATTTTGCTGGAGACCAAGAACAAAAAGCCAATTTGTAAATGGAGGATGGAATCTTAAATTTAAGGTGAGTGATTCTGGCGTGCCGTCCTTGAGCTCCGAAAAAGAAATTCTCCTTTGCCTATTGGAGGATGAAGCAGATGAATCTTCAGTTCAATACGAATATGTCACATCTCCCACAACTGAGGACATTATAAAGCTTAATTGGGATGTTCAGGAGGGGAAAGAGTATTCTGTTTTTGCATCCAACTCCAATCCGGGCGATGAATGGCTTTTGATAGGTAAAGTGCAGTTGACACAGGATGCACTTACTCTTGAGAACAGCTATGCTTTGAAGAAAATTGGCTGGTTTTACATGGAGGGCGCCCTGGACGATAAATGGCCTCTCCGTTCTTGCGAGAAAACAAAGGATGGTTTGTTTAGGATAGTATGGGAAAGAAATAGCTCATCACCTGTTGCAGAGATTAAGATGAGTGAAGATGGGAGTTTTTCGAAATGGGAGCCCCTTTTTCAACTTGATTTATCCAATCACAAGGCCTCGCTACAACAGAAATTGAGCTCAAGTCCCGAAGGAATTAGGAACGTTCGGATTGTTCCGAAAAATTAGACAGGTGGTTGTTCTGACCTGTATTTCCCCAATCATTCAACTGTCCTTCTAATGGATGAGGGGAGGCGTCCTTGTCTAGCAAACAAAGGGTTTCGCTTATCAAATAGAGCGAACCGCAAACCAATATCAACGGGGCGTCTTTTAAAGCAACCAAGGCACCTTTAACGTCTTGTTGAATTGAAACACTGATATGAGAGGGAGTGTGTTTCTTCAACGCCCTTACTAATAATTCCGGAGCAAGTGTCCTGTGGTTAGGTACGGCTATACATGAAAATGACAAACCGCACGGGGCAATTATGCGACAGATATTAGGCCAGTCTTTGTCAGCCAAGACACCTATCAGGATATGAGGTTTCTCATTGAAACGTTTGAAAAAAGAATCCGTAAGAGCTCGAAAACCGGCTACGTTATGGGCCCCATCTAAAATAATGGTTTGGTTATCGCTGCAAATAACCTGAAAACGTCCTGGCCATTGAGCTGTGTAGAGCCCTTCGCGTAGCGAACTTTTTGAAACAGGAAGTTGGGCTTGTAAAACATCGACTGTTTTGAGAGCAAGAGAAATGTTGGCTTTTTGATAGTCGGGTAACTGAGGGGGTAACAGGGGCAATGAATCAAAAGAAGCAGAGAAAAAAGGTGCGGATTTGATTTTTGCTATTTTCTTAATAACATCCAACGGCTCTAAGTTTGCCTCCGTGGTAATGACAGGGACGCCATCCTTTATTATGCCAGATTTTTCATATGCTATTTCACCCAGGGTGTTTCCCAAGTATTGCTGATGTTCTAATGAAATGTTTGTAATGACCGAAGCCAGCGGGGTGACGATATTGGTTGAATCTAGCCTACCGCCCAGTCCTGTCTCCCAGAGAATAATTTCACATTTTTCCTTTTGAAAGTGCAGTAATGCCATGAGCGTTACTGCTTCAAAAAAGGTCGGGTGAGATTCAGGAGGAAAGGAATCAAGAACAGGTTTAATTTTCTCAACTAAACCCACTATTTTTTCTTTACTGATCTGGGTGTGATTTACCTGAATTCGTTCGGCAAAAGAGATCAAATGAGGAGATGTAAACAGTCCCGTCCTATAACCTGCATGACGATAAATGCTTTCCAGTATCGCACAAACAGAACCCTTCCCGTTGGAACCTGCTAGGTGAATGAACCGAAGCCCTTTCTCAGGGTGGTCAAATTTCTCACAGAGAAACTGTATAGTCTCTAATCCTAATTTGGCTCCGAATGAACGGAGCCCATAAAGAAATTCGATCGCCTTGGAATATTGCTGTTCAAGAGGAGCGCTCTCTTCCAATTTCATAGAATAACGGTGGATTCAGAACCACTCCACATTCCATTATGATGTATCGCTGCTATTTATTGCACAGCTTGCAAACAACGAGTGCAGAGAGTCGGATGTTGTTCGTTTTCCCCAACTGATGTCTCGTAATGCCAGCAGCGCTCACATTTTTTTCCGTCTGCAGGAGCCGTTTCGAAAACTGCGGACTGGGTGTCTTCAGATACTGCAGGCGTTGGAATAACGGTGAGCTGACTTAAATTTAATAGTTCCCTCAAGAGCTCCTGCTCATCAGATTGCAAAGGCAAGAGAGAAGGGTGTGCCGAAATGGTCATCTTTCCTTCGAGAGATTTACCAATTATCTTTGATTGACGTGCTTTTTCCAATTCAGCCAGAGCCGGACCTCTCAGTTGGAAGAGCAAAGACCAAAGCGATTTCTCCTTTGAGGAGAGTGCAAAATTTGATGCCTTGTAATAGCTCAGATGGACAGAACCCTTTCCTTCGTTACCGGGAATGTATTCCCATGCTTCGTCAGCAGTAAAGGCCAGAATAGGTGAAAGAAGAATGCAAAGCTGGGAGAGCATGTGATGTAGCGTTGTTTGAGTCGAACGACGCCGTATAGAATCACTCCTATCGGTGTACATACGATCCTTAATGGCATCGTGATAAATTGCCGATAGCTCCATGGAAATAAACTGGCTGATCCTTTGATAAACCTGATGGAATTCAGATCGTTCATAAGCGGTCATTACCTCTTCTTCCATTGTTGAGAAGGCATCAAGAATCCAGCGATCCAATGGTGTCAGTTCATTAAGAGGTATCGTATGCTCAAGGGGGTTGAAGTCATGCAAATTCGAAAGCTGATAGCGCAGCGCATTGCGGATTGCACGATACGTTTCACCCACTTTATTGATACGTTCCTCGCTGACAACAATGTCATTACGGAAATCTTGAGATGCGACCCAAAGCCGGAGCACATCGGCCCCATATTGCTTAATATAGGCATCTGAAGTCTGAGGCTTTTGGTAACCACCTTGTTTGCTCTTGGATATTTTTTCGCGGTCTGCATCAACCATGAAGCCGTGTGTTAACACTGTCCGATAAGGTGCATGACCATTGCCGGCCAAGGAAAGCAATAGGGAAGATTGGAACCAGCCGCGATGCTGGTCACTTCCTTCCAAATACATGTCAGAAACCCATAACGGCTGTTTCTGATCTGGGAGATGATTCAGTTCCTCTCTTTGCATGAGAACGGACCTGGACGTGGAACCGGAGTCAATCCATACATCTAGAGTATCAGACCCTTTACTGATCGCTTCAGGATGATTCCACTGTGTCGGACGTACTGCTTTCCAAAGTTCCTCAGCTGTTTTCTCAAACCAGATATTGGACCCATGTTTTTCGACCAGGGCTGCGACAGCTCGAATAATTGAGGCATCCAGAATAGGGGTTGAATTGCCGTCATAAAAAGCAGGGATGGGCACCCCCCAAGTGCGTTGTCTCGAGATACACCAGTCAGGGCGGTTTTGGACAGCCCCTTCGATGCGGTTGCGGCCCCAGTCCGGTATCCAGGAGACAGAGGAAGAGATACATTCGAGAGCCTTTTGACGGAACTTTTCATGGTCTATCTTAATGAACCATTGGTCCATAGCCCGGAAGATTACTGGGGTTTTACTTCTCCAGCAATGTGGGTATGAGTGAGAGTATGGCTCCAAGGCTAATAATTGATTTTGCTGACGTAGTAGTGCAATCACTCCCTCGTTAGCAGCGGATTGACCATGTTTTTCCAGAACAGAAAGCCCTAGAAGTGAGGAGGGGATTTGCTGTTCCGGAGGCAAGTCATTGGTGTGAATCAGACAACCATCGTCATCGACAGGAGAATAGACAGGGAGTCCGTTTTGTAAACCCAGAATATAATCCTCCATACCGTGTCCTGGCGCAATATGGACGAAGCCCGTACCGGTGGAACTCTCTACAAAATCGCCTGGGTAGAGCTTTGACTCACGTTGGCAGAAAGGATGGTGGCAGGTGATTTGACTCAAGGCATCCCCTTGAACAGTGCGGATAATTTGATGGTTATTCCATCCGCATTTTTCGGCTACCTGATTCAGAAGATCTACGGCCACGAGATACGTCTCTTGACCAACCAGAACCTCCAAGTAATCCAGTTTGGGATTAAATGCAATAGCCAAGTTGGCCGGAAGGGTCCAAGGCGTAGTCGTCCAAATAACGACGAATGTGTTCTTGCGCCCTGCAATGGGGAATTTTACATAAATACTGGGGCTTACGTGATCAGCGTATTCCACCTCCGCTTCCGCCAATGCCGTTTTGCACGGGATACTCCAATAGACAGGTTTTTTTCCCCGATAGACGAATCCTTTTTCTACGATATCAGCGAAGAGACGCAGCTCCGCCGCTTCGAGTTCCGGTAAAAATGTAAGATAAGGATTATCCCAGTCGCCCAGCACACCCAGTCGTTTGAATTGATCTCTCTGGATGGCAATATATTTGCGTGCATATGCTTCACATTCCTTCCGAATAGCGACAGGAGTTATTTCCGATTCATCTTTGTATTTTTTACGGGCCTCCTGCATTACCTTATATTCAATGGGCAGTCCATGGCAGTCCCAACCGGGAACATATGGAGCGTTGAATCCCATCAAGGTTTTATGGCGGATAATAATATCCTTTAAAATTTTGTTGAGAGCTGTTCCCACATGCACATCTCCATTGGCAAAAGGAGGACCATCATGAAGAATGTAACGAGGGGCATCTTTACGGGAGGATATAATTTCAGAGTAAAGATCGTTTTCGTACCAACGTTTCAGCCGCTCGGGTTCACGCGTTAAAAGATCCGCTTTCATGGGGAAAGCGGTCTTAGGCAAATTCAGAGAATTCTTATAATCCATCTATCTATGTAAACTTAATTGAAATTTTTTATTTAGCCTGGTCCTTAATCCAGCGGAAGGCAGCATCAAAAATGAGACGATTTTTTTCTGCCACTGCGTGCTTGGATTTGAAGCTTTTCTCTAAGGTGTTAAGAAGAATGTCTTTGGATAAAGGTATTAAATCCAAAGCTGCCATTGCTCCTAAAAGGGCTGTGTTTCCGGCCTTAGGTACCCCCATTTGGTTAGCCATCTCTATTGCGGGGAAGGAAATGAGCCGAACCCCTTCTTTCACGGGAACTTTGTCAACAGGGATGTGAGAGTCATAAAGGATTACGCCATTTTGTGGGACGGCAGGTGCAAAACGCTCATAGGATGGCTGATTCATTACTACCAAAACATTTGGAGAAACCACTTCAGGTGATCCAATGTGTTTGCTGCTGATAATAACAGAACAAGCAGCAGAGCCGCCACGCTGCTCGGGGCCATAAGTCGGAAGCCAGGAAACATGGAGCCCGGCTGTCTGGGCTGCCTGGGCTATGACATGGCTTAAGCTGAGTATTCCTTGGCCACCGAAGCCCGAAAACTTAAAATGCTTAGTTGGGACTTTACTTTCATTCGATGTTTTGACTTCATTGGAATCCGAAATCAAAGGGAAAAAATCATGAGCCTGAACCCTGGGGGGCATTTCCGGTTTGGTTTGCACTTCTGCAGAGCGATCCCTCAAGCAGGAGAGGGGATACTCTTTTTCCATTTCGTTAATGCAAAATTGAGCTGCCTCCAGTGTAGTGCCTTTAAAGTTGGTAGGACAAGGGCTGAGTATTTCTACAAAAGCATATCCTTTGGAGTCTCTTTGTATCTCCAAAGCTTTTCGGATAGCTTTTTTGGTCTTCATAATACGCGGAGTATCCGCTACGGAGACTCGCTCAATATAGACCGGAGCATGAAGTTGATTAAGCACTTCACTGATATGAATTGGATATCCCATGGTTAGCGGATCACGTCCGTATGGAGATGTAGCGGTTTTTTGCCCTAAAAGGGTGGTCGGTGCCATTTGCCCACCAGTCATTCCATAAATCCCATTGTTGATAAAAAAGACAGCAATATTTTCTCCTCGGTTAGCAGCCTGGAAAGTGGCGTTGAAACCAATTGCAGCCAAATCGCCATCGCCTTGATAGCTGATAACGATTTTTTTATTCAAAGTACGAGCCAAACCCGTACCTACCGCCGGGGCTCTGCCATGGGCTACTTGGACGTTTCCCGCGTTCATATAATAATAGCAGAAAACGCTACAGCCCACAGGGCTGATAAAAAGGGTTCGCTCTTGAACTCCAAGTTCTACCAGAGCTTCACCGATCAACTTATGAACAATTCCGTGTCCGCAGCCCGCACAATAATGAGTTGCTCTCTGGTTTGATGGGCCTTTACGGGTAAAAAGCTCGTAAAGTCCCTGAGTTTTTAAAATAGACATAGAATAAAATGCGATTAGCTTTGAACTTTTAAAATATCCTTAACTTTCCGAACAATAGCATCTACTTCCAACAGCATGCCACCCATCCGATTAATAAAGCGAACCTTGGGACGTTGTTCACCCAAGTGCAAAAGCACGTCATCCCGATATTGACCGTTGCTCAATTCTGCGACTAATATCTGACAGTTCGGGCTTTTCAAAATGATTTTTTGTAGTTGTTTCTCAGGGAAAGGAAATAAGGTTTGAGGACGAAAGAGACCCGCTTTAATTCCTTGGGCTCGGAGCTCCTCCACTGCCGTACGAGCTATGCGACCGACAATACCATAGCCAGTAATGATTATATCAGCATCCTCAGTAAGCCAGCTCTCGGCGGTGGCCTCGCAGCTCATGCTTTCGTACTTTTGCTGGAGCATGAAATTAAACTCTTCTTGTTCTTCGGGCTGCAGGATGATTGATGTCACCAGGTTTTGCTGTGTTTTCTTATCGCCGTGAATGGCCCAGCTGCTCGTCTCGGGCTGAGGAAACTCTTTTACCGGTAGTTCGAGCGGCTCCATCATTTGTCCGAGAACGCCATCGGTTAAAATAACGACAGGGTTCCTATATTTTACGGAAAGAGAGAAAGCGCGAATCGTGAAATCACACATTTCCTGCACGTTTCCAGGAGCCAGTACGATATTGTGATAGTTACCGTGGCCGCCACCTTTTACGGATTGATTGTAGTCGCCTTGTTCAGGGCCAATATTCCCGAGACCTGGTCCCGTTCTCATGACATTTACTATTACAGCAGGCAATTGCGATCCGGCTAAATAGGAGACGCCCTCCTGCATTAAGCTGAGCCCGGGCCCACTTGAGGCTGTCATGCTGAGTTTACCTGCGGCTGCGGCGCCATAAACCATGTAAATGGAGTTTGTTTCGCACTCAGCCTGCAGGAATACTCTTCCCAGTTTAGGAAACCATTTAGCAGCTGAATGAGCTATCTCGCTTGCTGGGGTGATAGGGTACCCGAAGTAAGCGTCGCAACCGGCATACAAGGCGCCAATAACAACGGCATCATTACCTTTAGCGAATAAATTCATTTATCTTTTTAGGGTCTTTGTTTTTTGTGAACTTCAATTGCGTATGGTTCCGGGCAGTTGTAGAAACAAATGCCACAGCCAATACAGCCTTCTCCTATGTATTCAACGGGAATGACTCCTTTGGTGTTGAATTTTTTTGAAAAACGGAGCACATGTTTTGGGCAGGCGGCTACGCATCGTCCACAAGCTTTGCACTCCTCGGCATCAATTACAGGTCGTGGCAAAGAGGGGTTAGTCCCTTGTTGATCTAGGTTCATCAGTGTGATGTATAATTCTATATTTTTACGGTCAAAAGAAATTCGATGTTGCTTCGCGTTTGCTTGAGCTTATCCAAAAGCTTTTCCATCCCTTCGACAGCCGGGACTCCTGTCAAGGCGCGCCGCAGCAGAACGATACGTTCATATTCATCGGGGTGGTAAAGCAATTCCTCCTTGCGAGTACCAGAAAGAGCTATGTTGATGCTGGGGAAAATGCGCCTTTCAGCTAAGTGACGATCCAGCACCACCTCCATATTTCCCGTTCCTTTAAATTCCTCAAAGATAACTTCATCCATTCGGGATCCGGTATCTATCAAGGCCGTAGCGATAATGGTGAGAGAGCCACCTTCTTCAACGTTACGAGCTGCACCAAAGAAGCGCTTAGGTTTATGCAGAGCATTGGCGTCCACACCGCCTGACAGAATTTTTCCAGAGTGAGGTTGAACAGTATTGTAGGCACGGGCCAAGCGCGTAATTGAATCCAAAAGGATAACAACGTCTTTTTTGCGCTCTACCATGCGTTTGGCCTTCTCAATAACCATTTCAGCCACCTGAACGTGACGCTCTGGGGGTTCATCGAAGGTGGAGCTTACCACTTCAGCCGGGGCGCAGGTTCTCTGCATATCAGTCACCTCTTCAGGCCGCTCATCAATCAGGAGAATGAAAAGATAAACCTCCGGATTGTTCGTCAATATCGAATTGGCCAAATTTTGCATGAGGACTGTTTTGCCGGTGCGAGGCGGAGCAACAATAAGACCGCGTGTTCCCCGTCCAATAGGGCAAATAATATCCATCACGCGAGCTGAAGGATCATTCAATTTGCTCTCCAAAATAAACCGTTTATTCGGGAAGAGCGGCGTCAGGTTCTCAAAATGGGTTTTGTCCTTTGCCTTATCTGGGTCTTCATTATCTACTGTTTCTATTTGGAGTAGAGCAAAGAAGCGTTCCTTATCTCTGGGAGAGCGGATACGTCCGGCCACCAGGTTTCCAGTTTGAAGATTAAAGCGCCGAATCTGAGAAGGAGAAACATAAATATCTTCCGGACAAGGCAAGTAGTTAAAGGTTTGAGAGCGTAAAAAGCCAAAGCCATCGGGTAAAACCTCTAGGACTCCGTCAGAAATGATGACTCCACTTCGGCGAGCGTTCCTCTGAAGTATCTGAAAAATGAGCTCATGTTTTTTGAGAGTTCCAAAGTTCTCAATTCCCAATTCGCGGGCCATTTCATTAAGCTCATGGATTCCCTTTGCTTGGAGTATACTGGTGTCCAAGGCATTCGCCATCTCTTGGCTGGAAACAGGCGGCAATTCTTCTTCATCAATATCTTCAGGGAGTTCCCCCGGCTTGATATTCATTTCTTTCAGGATGACCTCTTGCGGTGTAGCGGCCGGAATTGGCATAACCTCCTCGAGCGAATTCTCAGGAGTTTCCTCTGCGGGAGATGTGGAACGATTATGAGCTTTACGGACTACAGCCTCTTCTTGAGAAGCGGATTCTAGAGGCAACTCTTCTTCTTGCGGACGATTTTTTGGAGGACGTCCACGTTTTGCTCCAGTTTTAGATGGTTCTTTTGCCATAGGATGAATAAAGGTTATAATCTCCGCTAAATATTAGTAAGGTAACGGAAATTTTTGGGTTAAGTCTTTTACTTGATTACGAACTCTATTTATTATTTCTGAGTTAGTAATATTTTCCAGCACATCGCAAATAAGCTGAGCGATAAATTTCATCTCCGGTTCGCTCATGCCTCGGGTCGTCAGAGCCGGTGTGCCGATGCGAATACCACTGGCTTGGAAAGGAGAGCGGGTCTCAAAGGGGATCGTGTTTTTATTAACAGTGATGCCAGCTAAATCCAATGCAATTTGGCATTCTTTTCCGGAAAGACCTTTTTGGCCCACATCAACCAGCATTAGATGATTGTCCGTGCCACCGCTGACAAGGCGATATCCTCTAGCTTTGATCTCATCAGCCATGGTTTTAGCATTAAGTACAATTTGCTTTTGGTACTCTTTAAAAGCAGGCTGCAAGGCTTCCTGGAAACATACAGCTTTTGCTGCAATAACATGCTCCAGAGGGCCACCTTGGATGCCGGGGAATATTTGCGAATCAATTTCTTTCGCATACTTCTCCGCACAGAGGATAAGTCCACCACGAGGGCCGCGAAGTGTTTTGTGTGTGGTCGTAGTGACAAAATCAGCGTGTCCAACAGGGGAGGGATGATATCCCGCGGCTACTAAGCCGGCGATGTGAGCAATATCCGCCAGAAGGAGGGCATTCACCGAGCGAGCAATTTCACCCATGCGTTTGAAATCAATTATTCTGGGGTAAGCGCTGGCTCCGACCGTGATCATCTTAGGACGATATTCCTCGGCCATTTTAGCCAAAGAGTCGTAGTCAATGACTTCTTCTTCCTTGGTGACTCCATAGTGTTTGACTTCGAAGAATCTACCCGAGAAGTTAGCCTTATTTCCATGAGTGAGGTGACCTCCATGGGTCAAATCCATAGTCAGAATACGATCGCCGGGCTTCAAAAATGCGAAATAAACAGCCATGTTCGTAGAGCTGCCACAATGTGGCTGAACGTTTGCGTGTTCGGCTCCGAACAGGAGTTTGGCTCGCTCAATGGCAAGTTTCTCAACCTCGTCAATGTACTCGCAACCTCCATACCAGCGTTTTGCCGGGTAACCTTCAGCATATTTATTGGTTAAAACAGAACCTTGAGCCTGCATAACAGCTGGGCTGACAAAGTTTTCGCTGGCGATCAACTCCAAGTGGTCGGTTTGACGCTGTTTTTCGGCCTCAATAAGAGTTGCTATTTGAGGGTCTGCTAGTTGCAGAGCATCTGTTGTAGTGGTCATTTGTTCCATTTTTTTAATCCTACGTTCGTGTCTTCCGCCTTCAAAGGCTGTATTGAGAAAAGCATCTAATATTTTCATAACCTCGTCAGCCGGAGTTGACTCAGTCAAACATAGCACATTGGCATTGTTATGTTTTCGGGTAAGAACTGCATCACTTTCTTTGCTCACCAGAGCGGCGCGAATTTTCTGAAACTTGTTGGCGGCCATACTCATGCCAATCCCAGTACAGCAAATGAGAATACCATATTTCGCAGTGCCGTCCAATACCATCCGGCAAACTTTTTCAGCGTAGTCCGTATAATCACAAGACTCTGAAGAATAGGTGCCACAATCAGATAAAATGTAACCTTTACCTACAAGTATTGGTTGGAGGGCTTGTTTAGTATTAAAACCTCTGTGGTCGGATCCAATAGCGATAAGGTTTTTAGTACCAGGCATATTAGATGAATTCATTTTTTCTTTAAAAGTTCTATTAGGACGGGTAGTCTCTCTCGGATGCTCTCTCGGATTTGGTCGCGACAACGGCGGTATATATCTAGATCGGCACCATAAGGGTCAAAGATATCGCACCCGGGTTTAAGCATCAGCATTTTTGAGGCCGCCGCAGGATAACGCCCTTGAGCTATCTGTAGGTGAGCAGAAGTCATTGTAAAAATCAAGTCTGCTTGGCAAACTTTTTTTTCGTTCATTTGAGAACTTCTGTGCTGGGATATATCCCTATTCAGTTCCAACATGGCCAAAACAGCGTTCACGCTTGGAGGAAAACCGTCTTCGGTGGAAATACCTGCAGACTGCGCGACAATACCTTCCAAGTCAGATGCTTCCATTCTGAAAAGTTCCTCTGCCATTGGGCTTCTGCAAATATTCCCTGTGCAAACAAAAAGGACTGTTTTCACTTTGATTTTCAACACACGTGGGCCAGAAGAGGTATCATGCGCAAGCCTTCTGGTTTTGAGGCGGGGCAACAACTCCTACTGATGAGCCATTGCTCGACTACTGGCTGATAGTCAGCCGAACAAGAGAACATTGTGAGATTTTCAGGAAATCCACGGCATTTCCCTTGAACAAGGGAGAGTTTAGCAGTTTCGCTTTATCAGTCAAAGGTAATTTTTGAAAAATTAAAATGGGTGATTCCAAATGGATTAGAACTTTGTTACGATGGCCGCGCGTATGAGAATACTGACAGGGATACAGCCTACAGGAACGCTACACCTTGGAAATTATTTCGGGGCGATGCTTCCAGCCATTAACTTACAAACACAGGGTGAGGGATTCTATTTTATTGCCGATTTGCATTCCATGACTTCCTTGTTTGACCCAAAAGAGCGTTTGGAGAATGTTTTGAATGTCGCTTTAGATTTCATGGCTTGTGGATTGGACCCTAAAAAATGTGTGTTTTTCCGCCAAAGCGAAGTTCCGGAAGTCACTGAACTCACATGGATTCTCTCTCCAATGGCACCCATGGGCTTACTGGAGCGTTGCCACAGCTATAAAGATAAATTAGCAAAAGGAGTTGAGGCTAACCATGCTCTCTTTAGTTATCCGCTTTTGATGGCTGCAGATATTCTGTTGTATGAAACCAATATTGTTCCGGTCGGTAAAGATCAAAAACAGCATGTGGAGGTTACTCGCGATATTGCCATTAAATTCAATAACACCTATGGACAGACTTTTGTGATTCCGGAGCCGCAGATTCAAGAATCAGTGTCTGTTATTCCAGGTGTTGATGGGCAAAAAATGAGCAAAAGCTACAATAATACGATTAGTATCTTTGGTGACGAAAAAAGCATTCGCAAGCGGATAATGGGAATTCAAATGGATAGCCGCACTCCATCCGAACCCAAGCCGGACGCGGATAAGAATAGCGCTATTATACTGATTAAACTGATGGCGGAGCCGTCTGTCGCTCAAGAATATGAGGATCGGCTTAGAGTGGGTGGCTTAGGATATGGAGATTTGAAAAAAGCCCTTTTTGAAATTTATTGGAATTATTTCGAACCTGCCCGTAAAAAAAGGGCTGAACTGGTAGCAAATTTGGACTACGTTCGGCAATCTTTGAAAGAAGCAGCCGAAAAGGCCAGGACTGTTGCTGCTGTTGTTTTAGATCGTGCGAGAAAGGCTTCGGGAATCGGGCCTATTTAAAGAGATGAATTGGAATATTCAAACTCGCTCTCGCATTTGCTCCCGCTGTCAGGCGAGCTTTCTTGAGAAACAGACTTATCAGACGGCTCTTTTCGTTCGGGCTGATGGGAGTTATTGGAGAGAGGATGTTTGCATGAATTGTAAAACCAATTCCTCGAATTCAGAGGAAGTTAAAGATAAAGGCCAGTTTGTATCTCAATGGCAGGGAGTGTTTCAGACGTCTGCTCCAGCCTTGCAGAATAAAGGTTTGGAGCGTGATGAGGTGGAAGACGTTCTGCGCAGAATAGTGGAATTGAATGATCCTCGTTATGTCAACGTTATGTACATCTTGGCCGTCATGCTGGAGCGAAAACGTGTTTTAAAAGCAAAGGACGTGTATCACAAGAATGACCGAAAATTCACGATTTATGAGCATTCCAAGACGGGCGATGTTTTTGCGATAGAGGACCCTGGGCTGGAAATAAATCAGTTGGAAGATGTACAACGTGATGTCTGTAATTTATTGGAAAGGGGCTTGGATTTGGAAAACGAAGTAGTATCCAAAGCCGCATCCACTCAAACTGCGGCACAAGAATTGCCGGGGTATTAGTCAAATTTGAATTAAGTGAGCTTGTGCAATCTGGCTCACCAACAGAAGAAATAGCCCATGGCTCGTGATTTAAAATTGCTTGAGGAAAAGCTTGGTTACAAGTTTAAAAACATAGAAAACTTGGCCAAAGCTCTTTTGCACCCGTCAAAAATTCAAGAGACCGGCATGGCCTCTTTTGAAAGCAACGAGAGGTTGGAATTTTTGGGTGACTCGGTTTTGAATCTATCTATATCCAAAATACTCTATCAAAAATTTCCGAACCTGACAGAAGGACTCCTGTCTAAAGCACGGGCACATTTGATTAGCCGTGCTTGCATGGTCCGGCTGGGGGCGTCTGTCTCCCTGGGAGAGTATCTGACACTATCTAAAAGTGAGGAGCAGACTGGCGGACGCGCACGGGCCTCATCCGTAGGCAATGCAATGGAAGCAATTTTTGGGGCCATTTTTTTGGAGAGTGATTTTGAAACGGTCTGTGACTGCATTCATCGGCTTTTACATGATGCCATTGAAGAGACCCCTTTCGATCATCAGATAGAGGACAACCCTAAAGGCGAACTGCAGGAATTGCTGGTGAGTAGAGGGATTTCCCTCCCGGTTTATGAACTTATGGAAACTAGCGGACCTGCACATAAACCAGTATTTGAGTGTCGCATTATGATTGGGGGGCAGGAAATGGCTCGAGCCTTAGGGAGTCGCCGGCAGTCTGCAGAGTTTAATTGTGCCCGGCTCGTCTTAGAAAAACTAAAAACTGAAACCTGATAATCACTGTGATTATAGCTCCTTCACTATTGGCGGCCAATTTGGGAAAGCTTGAGAGTGAGATCAAAAGGATTACTCGAGCCGGAGCCGATTGGATTCATCTAGACATCATGGATGGGCATTTTGTTCAAAACCTCTCCTTTGGGCCGGACTTCCTCAAAATGATTAAACAGCACACCCATCTACCGTGTGATGTGCACCTCATGTGCTCCAAACCTGAAATTTTGCTTCCCCATTTTATAAAAGCGGGTGCTGATAACATTACTGTTCATGCTGAGCTGGGAGAGCGTGCGATAGATTTGATAAAGAGCATTCACACAGAAAAACGGTCGGCAGGCATTTCTATAAATCCACCGACTCCCTTCGCTGTGGTGGAACCCTTCCTTGATATTGTGGATTTGTTTCTAGTCATGAGTGTCAATCCGGGGTATGGCGGACAGTCTTTCATTGAAGGTACTGTCGAAAAAATTGGTTTGGCAGACAAATGGCGTAAGCAAAGAGAAAAAAAACTTCATCTGGAGGTTGATGGAGGCATCAATTTCGAAACTGTAAAAGAGTGCGCACGGATGGGAGCTGATACCATCGTCAGCGGTACCACGATTTTTCATTCTCGTTGCTATAGAAGAGCCATTGAAAGAATGAGGAATAATGCAATACAAGCTGCCATGCGCACAGTTTGATCTCAAGAACCAAGCGAAAGCGCTTCACATCTTTTTTGGGGCCGGAATAGGGGTGTGCTGGGCTTAGGCTCTGATAGGCAGTGTGTATCTAAGAAGCCCTAGGCGGTTCCGTATATTTGCCATTATTTTTTCTATCCGCTTGTCAGTTTTTTAGCAATTCAAAGCCTTAGAAATAAGGGTTGAATTAGCATAGTGATTCAGATACTCTCTTCGGTGAGAGTAGGTTTGCTTCTAACATATTTTGACCATTAGGTTAAGAGGCAAATCAGTAGAAACAATTTAATTATGTTAAAAACAATCCATATACTTCTGGTCCTGTTTGTGTCTTCTTTTTCGATATCGGCAAAGGGGGTAGAAATAACTGGGGTAAGAAATATACCTACGGATTCCCGCAATTCGTACTATATCAGCAACCAAAATCCTCTCCAACCTCAACGTCTTATCAAGCTGCCTACCGGAAGCATCGTTCCTAATGGATGGCTTCGAAAACAACTCGAGCTCCAGAGAGATGGGCTCAATGGCAACTTGAGTGAAATCAGTGCCTGGCTCCAGCGCGATGATAATGCCTGGCTGAAGTCTGGCGGGAAATGGGGATGGGAGGAAGTTCCTTATTGGCTCAGAGGCTATGCATCTCTCGCTTACATCATGAAAGACGAGAGTATGTATCAAGAAGCCCTTTTTTGGATTGATGCCATTTTGGGAAGTCAGCGGGAAGATGGAAATTTTGGTCCCAAGTATTCTGGAAAACAAGATTTCTGGCCCAACATGATCGTGCTTTGGATATTGCAGAATCACTATGAATATACCCATGACCCTCGCATTATCCCATTCATGACTGCCTATTGTAACTATTTGCTCACTGTGCCTGATGAGGATTTTCTCTCCAGCTATTGGGAAAATAGTCGAGGCGGTGACAATCTCTGGAGTGTAGTGTGGCTTTATAATCGGACTCAGGATGGCAATTTGCTGAAACTGGCAGAAAAAATTCATGTAAATACGGCTGATTGGACCAAGCCTTCGCAGCTCCCCAACTGGCATAATGTAAATGTTGCTCAATGTTTTCGGGAGCCGGCGACCTGGTATCTCTTCACGGGAGAAGAGGCAATGTGTAAAGCTAGCTATAATGCCTATAACTTAATTCGAAGAGCTTTTGGCCAAGTACCCGGTGGAATGTTTGGTGCCGATGAAAATGCTCGAATTGGTTTCTTTGACCCGCGTCAGGGTACTGAGACCTGTGGTTTTGCTGAGCAAATGGCCTCAGATCAGATAATGATGCAGATCACCGGAGATACTCTTTGGGCCGAGAATTGTGAAGATGTAGCTTTTAACAGTTATCCGGCTGCCTTCATGCCCGATTACAAATCTTTGAGATACATCACCAGTCCCAACCATGTAATAAGCGATTCAAAAAACCATCATCCGGGTATTGATAACAAAGGCCCCTTTTTAGCGATGAATCCATTCAGTAGCCGCTGCTGCCAGCATAATCACGGTTTTGCCTGGCCCTACTATTCAGATCATTTAGTGATGGCGACGCCTGATGACGGTTTGGCTGTTTTACTCTACAGTGCCTCCACAACCAAGGCGCGTGTTGGTAAAGGTGTTCTTGTTACCCTCAAAGAAGAGACTCAATATCCTTTTGAGGAAGTAGTTCGTTTTTCTCTTCACTCAATAGTGCCGGTCAGGTTTCCTCTCTATTTGCGTGTTCCCTCGTGGTCTGAAAAACCAATCCTCAGCATCAACGGCAAAAGGGTAAAAGCGGACCATTCCGGCAGCAGTTACATCAGGATTGAGAGAGAGTGGAAAAATGGTGATACCTTGGAGTTCCAGGTCCCGATGAATATCTCTTATCGCACATGGCAAGTTAATCAAAACAGCGTGAGCGTGAATTATGGTCCGCTCACACTTTCCCTGAAAATCAAAGAGCGTTACGAGAAGAAAGATAGTAAAGAAACGGCTATTAATGATTCCAAATGGCAGCCGGGGGCTGATGCTGCGGCTTGGCCCTCTTATGAAATTTATCCGGAATCTCCCTGGAACTATGCCTTGGCAACAAACAGTCCCATAAAGCTTAGTAAAAAGCCCTGGCCGTTGGATAACAATCCTTTTACCCTGGAAAGCTCACCGCTTGAATTCTCTGCACAGGGTAGAATCGTCCCCAGTTGGCAAAAGGACATCTACGGCTTATGCGGTGTCTTGCCCTCTGAAGATGAACCTAGATCAGAGTGGTTGGATGATATTACTCTTGTTCCTATGGGTGCTGCGCGGTTGAGAATATCTGCCTTCCCAACGGCATCTAAATAAAGCACGAGAGATGAAAAAATATATCCATTGGTTCTTTGCTCTCAGCTTGAGCCTTTGCTTTTTTTTTGAGTTTGAGGTAAGAGCAGACAAAATAGATCGTAAATCTGTAGTAGCTCGGCACAAGGTAGTTATTCACGCTACGATTCCCAACAGCCCGGCTCAAGTGGGAAATGGTAGTTTTGCCTTCGGGGTGGATATCACCGGACTCCAAACATTTTTCCCTTTCAATACAATGGCTGACTGGAGTTGGCATAGTTTTCCGATGCCCGATGGAAGCAAGCTAGAGGACTATAAGCCGACAATAATTGAGACCTGTGGGCGCCAGGTCCCATATCTCTATCCAGACCCAGAGCATCCGGAATTATCTTCCTGGATGGCTGCTAATCCACACCGTTTTAATTTGGGGAGAATCGGATTTCGTTTGTTGAAGGAGGATGGAACAGAGGCAAAGCTAGAAGACATGCAGGATGCCCGGCAAGAACTCGATTTGTGGACCGGCATCATTCAGAGTGAGTTTTTGTTGCAGGGTGTGCCTGTGACGGTTCTTACAGCTTGCCATCCTGATCGGGACCTGCTAGGTGTTCGCGTTGAATCTGATCTCATTCGGCAGGGGAGATTGTCTATTTTCTTGGATTTTCCTTATCCGAACCAAGCTCAATTTGCAGATTATGTGGGTACGTATGATCAGCCTCAATCTCATTCGTCATCTGTGGGCTTACAAACAGATAGGTGTCTTCAGATATTTCGGAGAATGGATCGAGTCAATTATGTTTCAACTCTTCATTGGGAGAGTAAGGCGGACATCCTGATGCCTCAAACCAATGGATCGCATCGGTTTTATTTGCTCCCAGGGGTTGAGCAGGAGATTTTCGAATTTACCTGTTTTTTCTCTCAGCTCGATAAAAACATTGATAGTGTGGTTTCTCCTTCAGCTCTATTCGAGCAGAGTAGAAGAGCTTGGGCTGCCTTCTGGAATTCAGGAGCCGCTGTCGATTTCTCGGAATGTACAGATTCACGGTGGAAAGAATTGGAGAGGCGAGTCGTTTTATCCCAATATCTTTTACGTGTAAATGAGGCTGGTAAATTACCTCCACAGGAAAGTGGTTTGGTCAATAACGGCTGGTTTGGCCGTCACCATTTTGAAATGGTGTGGTGGCATGGTGTCCATTATGGTCAGTGGAATCGATGGTCCTTTTTTGATCGCTATTTAAAAGTGTACCGTCAGTTCCTGCCGACATCGCAAGCCAGGGCGCTTTCGCAAGGTTATAAGGGTGCGCGATGGCCCAAGTGCACTGCTGATATAGACCGTGATTGGCCTCATCCTATTCATGCAACTTTAATTTGGCAGCAGCCTCACCCTATTTATTTTGCCGAAATGGATTATAGGCTTCACCCTAATCAGAAGACATTGGATAAGTGGAAGGATATTGTTTTTAGTACGGCCGATTTTATGGCTGACTATGCCTGTTACCAGCCTGAGAAAGACCGCTTTGTTTTGGGACCGCCTCTTTACATCGTTTCAGAAAATACGGATAACAGGACTACTCTAAATCCGGCCTTTGAACTGGGCTATTGGCGATACGGATTGCGAGTGGCCTCGGAGTGGCGAAAACGTTTGAGCTTGCCGCCTGAAGCGCGTTGGATTCAAGTTATGGAAAAGCTTGCACCCTTGCCTGTTCAGGAGTGCTTGTACGTGACTCATGAGGATATCCAGCAAATGTGGACAAAATATAATTTCGAACACCCTGCATTAACAGGCGTTTTGGGAATGTTGCCGGGAGACGGAGTTGACCGCGAGATATTCACCCATACCTTAGAAAGAGTATGCGAAACATGGAATTTCAATCGTACATGGGGGTGGGATTTCCCGATGTTGGCAATGGCTGCAGCGCGCAGTGGAAATAGTGAGCTGGCGGTGGATATGCTCCTTCATCCAGCGCCAGGCTTCCAGTTTGATCCACATGGTTTGGCTACAGGAGGGCCATTTCCCTATTTTCCGTCCAACGGTGGATTGCTTGCAGCCATTGGGATGATGTGTGGTGGATGGGATGGCTCCGAAGGCGATAACCCGGGGTTTCCAAAGAATGAGTTATGGAAGGTTAAGTCCGAAGGTTTTGCCCCCCTGCAGTGATCTGTTATAAAAGTCCGGTTATAGTAAGCCTGCCGTGTTTGATCCCTTTACAAGAGAATATTCGTTCGGAGATGGAGCGGATAAGGTTCGCTTTTCCGCGTACGATCAAAACTTCCAGGCAGTTATCATGATCCAGATGTACATGCGTTGTGCTTAGAATACAATGGTGGAGGTCGTGCTGGATTCGTGTCAGTTCACTTTGAATGTGAGGAACGTGATGGTCATACACTAGAGTAATGGTGCCGGCCATCTCCTTCTGCCCCTGCTGACTTTGATGCTCTATCAGCTGATTTCTGATCATTTCTGATATAAGTTGAGAGCGATTCTCTCTTCCTTTTTGAAACATCATCTTGTCCAATTGCTCCATTAATTTTGGAGGCAGGGAGATACTGAATCTGACAGATGGGGCTTTTTTACTATTCACGGTAATCGATTCGATTCCACCTTATGCAATTCATTACATACGTGTGTATCTGGGACCATCTCCTCCCTGAGGCAAAGTCCACTCAATGTTTTGCAGAGGATCTTTAATCTGACAGGTCTTGCAATGGAGGCAATTGGAGAAGTCCACATGGATATGATCATCCTCTAATGCGTAAACTCTGGCGGGACAGAAAAGCAGACAAGGAGCTCCATATTTTGGAATACACTCCTCGATGCATCTTTTGGTGTCCAAAATTTTCAGATGACAAGGCTGGTTTTCTTCGTGTTTAGTCCCAGACATGAAGACGTCCGTCAAACGATCGGGAGACAGGGGAGTGATCGGCATTTGCCAATCGTCAGAGGCTGTCTCTTGCAGTGTTTTCATGCCTTGGAAATCCCGCTTAATGTCCACTTGCCAGAAGGGGAAAGCTCCATACGTAGCCCATGCAAAGCCGGCACTCATGACGCCGGTCATAATCCCCTTTGAAAAACTGGCACGCACATTCTTCACCCGTTTGAGCTGTTGCCAGCCCGGAGTTTCTTTGAGTTTGACATCGTACTGCTGCAGGGCTCCCTTCGAAAAATCGTTCTTTATCCAGCAGTTCGCTAATGTTTCTCCGGCAGCACGTCCTGACATCATAGCGATATGCACCCCTTTGATTCGCAGCGAATCAACCAATCCGGCTCCATCGCCAACGATCAGCACACCATCGTTGTAGACTTCCGGAACGGCAAAAAAGCCACCCTCAGGGATAACCTTTGCGCCATAGGCGACTATTTTCCCGCCACGCAAATAGGGTTCAATTATCGGATGAGCTTTAAATCTCCGGAAGAGCTTGTGAGGGTTTGCGGTTGGGCTTGTATAATCCAAGGCGTATACATATCCAACCATCACTTGATTTGGTGCCGTCTGATAGACGAAACCGCCTCCATAAGTTTGGCTGTCGGAGGGATAGCCAAAAGTATGCATGATCTCTCCCACTCGTTCCGGGTTGGGGGAGACCTCGACTATTTCTTTAATCCCCAAGGCGTAGCTTTGGCGCCTCATTCCGAACATGTCTTTTTGAGCTAAGAGCCGTTTAGTGAGAAAGCCAGATGCCCCCTCTCCCAAGACAACAGTTTTGGCGTAAACTTCCTCTCCCTCCAAATAATTGGATTTCTTTTTTGAATCGCGGCCAACTCCTTTGGGGCCTGTTTTAACACCGATAACTCTTCCTTTGGAATCCTCTAAAAGTTCCGCAGCGGCAAATCCGGTATAAACTTCTGCCCCTTCTTTTTCACAAAGGTCCGCTAAATAAATGACTAGCTTGGTAAGAGAGCCCACCGGGAAACCTTCTGCATGCATCATCC
Source organism: Verrucomicrobiota bacterium (assembly GCA_023230105.1). Lineage (GTDB taxonomy): Bacteria > Verrucomicrobiota > Verrucomicrobiia > Limisphaerales > UBA1412 > UBA1412. The sequence continues at coordinate 103,276 of JALNXY010000007.1, read as the reverse complement.
TGGGCATCCAGGGGATGGGTAAACTCGCTGACTCGCTGAGCATGTGAAAAGCTTCTTTCTTTACCTTAGCCTCAATTGGTATTTTTTGAATTTCCTCAGGAGTGAGTATGCCATCAAAACCGGAAGGATCAATCACTGCGCCCGAAAGAACATGGCTGCCCACGTTTCGGCCTTTTTCAATAATGGTGACCCTGGGCAATTTTTCTACATTCTGTTTTTTGAGAGTGCGTAATAGAGACAGCGCTGTGGAAAGAGATGCTACACCTGCTCCTACGCACAAAATGTCGGTTTCAATATGTTTTTTTTCTGACATGTAAAATATTCTCCTTTGGTTAATTACCTGCCTTTGTTTTTTTTACCACATCAATCAAAGCAGGCAGTACATCCATCACATCTCCCACGATTCCAAGATTAGCTATTCCAAAAATGGGAGCTCTTTCATCACGGTTTACAGCAATAATGTAGTCTGCGGCAGAGATACCCGCCAGATGTTGAATAGCACCTGAAATTCCGAAAGCCAGGTAGATTTTGGGAGCAACGGTCTTACCAGTTTGTCCCACTTGCCGGGAGACAGGAACCCATCCTGCGTCAACGCATGGACGGGATGCGCCAACCGATCCTCCCAGAAGTTTAGCCAATTCTTCAAGAAGAGCGAAATTTTCTCCTTTCATCATTCCCCGACCACCGGAGACGATAACCTCTGCTTCCGCAATATCATCCTCTTCATCTTCCTTTCGGATTGAGCGAATCAATTTGAGTTTCCGGGCGGCTACTTCAAGCTGTTCGATCAACGTTTCGCCTTTTCGATCTGGGTCTGGCTCTCCTTGCTGGAATACCCCCGGGCGCACCGTGGCCATTTGCGGACGATGATGTGGGGTCATAATTGTGGCCATAATATTCCCTCCAAATGCGGGGCGTGTTTGATGAAGAAGATGGGACTCTTTATCGATGGAAAGGGCTGTACAGTCAGCTGTCAAGCCGGTGTGAACTCGGGTTGCCGTTCTTGCAATAAAGCTTCGGCCAATAGCGGTTGCACCTGCCAGAATAATTTCGGGTTTATATTTCAGAATCAGCTTATTCAGGGCATCTGTGTAGGTATCGGCTTCGTATTCTCCCAGATTGGGATCGTCTAAAACGTAGACTTTATCGGCACCATGTTTAATGAGTTCCTGAGCTAGGTTGCTGACTTTGTATCCCAAGAGTACGGCGCAGAGATTACATCCTCTATCTTCAGCAAGTTCTTTGCCCGTAGCCAAAAGCTCAAAAGCCACGTTTTGTACTTTGCCGTCTCTTTGTTCAGCAAAGATCCAAATGTCTTTGTAGTTTGCCAGCTGAGCCTGATTTTTATTGACTTCTTTACGGGCAGTGATGGCTCCAAAAGGACAAATCTCAATACAGGCACCGCAGGCGCGACAATCGCCCACTAATACAGCCTTTTTGCCCACCATTTCCAGAGCACTGAAAGGACATCCCTTTACGCACTTTTTGCAACCCTTACACTTCTCCGAATCGATAATAATAGGAGCGTTATCCATAGCTATTCCAGAATACCTTTCTTTACAAGTGTTCCCATGACCGACTTTAAGGCGACTTCCTTATCCGTACTCCACACGCATTTGAGTTCGCACCCTCGGATGGGAGGGGAAAAAATTCTGACAACTTTAGTGGCGGAGCCTTTAAGTCCTAATTTCTCAGGATCGGCTTCAACATCTTGAGCGGACCATTTTTGCAGCGGAGCATGCTTAGCATCCATCCATCCGCGCAACCTCGCAAAACGCGGAGAAGAGGCCTCTTTGAGGACTGTCATTACGCAGGGCAAGTCTCCTTCCAGAATATCGGAACCATTTTCATGAGCGGATTCTGCTCTGAAGCGCCCGTTTTCTACTTCCAAAGTTTTAATATTTCCCAAGAGGGCTATCCCAAGGCATTCAGCAACGCCAGGTCCAACTTGTCCGGTGTCGCCATCAATGGCTTGTTTGCCGAAAAATACCAAGTCCGGATGAGGATTTATTTTTTTGACGGCTAAGGCGATCGTGTATGAAGTTGCCAAAGTATCTGCTCCGGCAAAGGCGCGATCGGTTAAGAGAATACCCTCGTCCGCTCCGCGTGCCAGTGCCTCTCTAAGGATGACACTTGCCTGCGGCGGCCCCATCGTGATGACTGAAACCTTGGCACCATGTTTGTCCTTTAATCTGAGAGCTTCTTCCAAGGCGTATTCATCAAACGGGTTAATAATGCTTTCAACACCATCTCTCATGAGGGTGTTGGTTTCGGGATTAATTTTGACATTAGCAGTATCAGGTACCTGCTTTATACAGACAATAATATGCATGGTTCCAAACTAGAAAGTCAGGCGTCTACTTATTAGCACAATGAATGCCAGACCCTCTTCAGTATTAGTTTTTCTTTTCAATAAACTCAAGCAATTTTCTTGGAAACGGTGTGGCTCCAAGGAGGAAATCTCGTTATCCATCAATCACTTTCTTGGAGGGAGAAAATTTCTTCCACTCCTCTAAAGTGTCTTTTTTCCTTTTTGATAGAAAGACGAAAGATCCTTTCTTGTTGCCGATGACAATATCCGGAACTGAGTCCCCATTAACATCTTGTACAGTAAATTGAGTTCCCACTCCGGAATCTTCATCAACCAAAAAAGGAATGAATTCTGCGGTCCCATCCGGGTTTCGAACCAATTTCCACCAATATAATACAGCCGGATTGTTGCCCTCGGGATCAATCGGGGGCTCGTGTGCCCACCACCGCTTACCGGTAACGAAATCAAGCAAACCGTCTCCATCCATATCTACGGAAACCAGAGCGTGTGCCTGGGTGAATTTGACACCATAGGGGCTATCACTTTCCTTCTCTCCGGTCAGTACATGTTTGATAAAATCAATTTCCCCTTCTGAATTTTTTGTCTGCTCCCACCAGACCAGACCATATTTATGGGGGTGCCAGGTAGTGATGATGTCGTTTTTTCCGTCACCATTTACGTCAGTAATGAGCATTTGTGCTGCCCCGTCCGCAAACGGGAATTTGTGGAATATCCACAGAGGGTCACCTTCAAGTGATTGAGGTTGCTCCCACCAGCCGAGCGCTTCTGTAAAATCCTTACGACCATCTCCGTTAATATCTCCGACCCCAAGGCCGTGAGTGTATATGAAAAAGGCCCCCTTGGCATGAGTGACTTTATGAAACGGCCACTCTTTTTCCGGGTGATCCCAATCGACCGTGCAATAGCCTAAATGCCCTTCAATATTGAAAACAAGTTCCGGTCTTTCATCTCCCACGATGTCTAGGAAATCCGGAGATTCATTTCCTATCCAGGGATAGACTTCAAAGCGTTTCCAGTGACCTTCCTTGCCTTTAGGATTTTCATACCAGGCAGCCGGCTTCCCCGGAATATCTATGACCAAAATATCGTCCCAGCCGTCGCCATTGAAATCATAACCGTAGTTGCAGAAAGAATCAGAGTAGCTTTTCGGTTCGAACACCGCAACAGGACGGAATGCCGTTTTGTTCTTGAAGTCCGGTCCTGCATACCATTGGCTTCCGACGACGACATCTTTGTGCCCATCTTTATTGAAGTCTCCCACGCCCGCCCCCTCACTATGAAACTGATCTGAGAGCTGAATTTTTTCAAAGGTCACAATTGTGTAGTCCTTGGACTCTGCGTTCGCGGAGTAAACCATTACAGATGCAACAGCCCAACATCCGATGCATAGTGAAAGTAATTTCGGTTTCATATCAAATATAATTTTATTGTTTATATCAAATTGCACGGTCGCTTTCTATGAAGAGCCAGCAAATCCCCCCTAAAAAGTAAATGCAGGCAGAAATACAAATAATGGCTGGCCAGGGAAGTCCCATGCTACCCAGGAATAATCCAGTTAAGGCAGGCATCGCCACATTGGCTAATTGTCCCACCATGTTCATGCTGCCCGAAAGGGTGCCGCAAAATCGTCCGCCCATGTCAGAGCAGGCGGTCCAGCTTGGAGGCATAACCAGGTCATTGCAAAAGCTGGAGCATCCCATTGCGACCATAGCCCAGAGGGGATCTCCAATAAAGGCTGAAACCGCCAGAAAACAGGATGCTCCCGCAAAGCCCGTCACGGCCATCGTCTTTCGGGCCTTGCCCGCCAGACCCATCCTTCGAACCAGCCATGCCAGCAGGTAACCACAAACCAGGGAACCGATTCCCCCAAAAAACAAGGGAAAACCGGAAAGAAAAGCACCTTTTGTGACAGTCGTTCCTCGATCCAGCAGATAGGTGGGGAGCCATGTGATATAAAAGCAGGCACCGTAATTGAGGCAGAAAAATTGAAACCAAAGTAACCAGACATCTTTTCGTGCGAGAATACGCTCCCAAGGCACCGCATCGTGTGCGACGTTTTCCTCGGGCCTGGGTAAAATGGATAGCTCCTTCATGCTGATTTTTTTATGATCAGCGGGGTTATCCTTGTACCAAAAGTGAAAAGCTATAGCCCAGACAATCCCCAGGAGCCCAAAAAAGATAAAGGAAACTCTCCAGGAGAAGTTTTCAATGAAGAACGCTACCAACAGGGGAGTGAACGCGCCACCCCATCGTGCAGCCAGCCACATCCAACCTTGGGCCATCGTTTGCTCTCTACGGGGAAGCCAAACTGCAAACATCTTGGTCATGTTCGGGAAAGCACCGGCCTCACCGACACCAAACATGAAACGGGTGACGAGCAAAACGATATAGTTTCGAGCCCAGCCTGTCAGCATCGTGAAGAGTGACCACCAGAGCACAATCCTCATGAGCACCTTACGGACTCCGAAACGATCTCCCATCCAGCCGGTGGGGATTTCAAAAAGACCATAGGCTAATGAGAAAACGGAAAAAAGAAGACCTTTCTGGAAATCGGTTAAGCCGAATTCTTTTTGAATTTCAGGCGCCGCCTGCGACATACAGACACGGTCTATATAAGTGATTATCGCCAAGGTCATGGCAAAAAAAATCACCCAATAGCGCACATGCGTGCCTGGGGTATACCCGACTTTCTGATATTCAGTTTTGTCGGAAGTCATATCAAATCCGGGGGGGATTCTACTCCTTCCACCTTTGGAAGGCCAAGAAAATCTGCTCATAACTTGAGCTTATGAAACTGTAAAAACCACCTTAAAATATGGGTATTCCGATTTGTGTTCGCACCTGATAGGCCCTTGAATCGTTCCTCCAAATGCCATTTTCTTGGGAGATCGTGAAAACAGCTTGAATTTTTCCGGCCGTGCGTTTAGATTCACTCCCTACGGAGCGCCCGTAGCTCAGTTGGATAGAGCATCTGCCTTCTAAGCAGAGGGTCTTGCGTTCAAATCGCAACGGGCGTACCATTTTTTTTCTTCTTTTCTTTTCCAACTCTCGAGAAAACAATAGTTCTGCCAGTCTTATTATTTCAATGTTGGTCGTACACTGTTTTTAAGTTGTCTCACCGGAATATTTTGAAAGACGAACCTGTGACCTCTACCGTGTCAAGGTGAGAGCTTTAATGTAGCCCCCTCCGAGGCATTATGCTATACGGAGCCGCTCAACTGCCTCTGAAATGATCGGTAAACGTCTCCCACTTGTAAGAGGTCAGCCAAATCAGATTTGTCTCCTCTTGGAATGGGTTTTTCCTTGTTCATTACTGGTTATAACTCAATCCGTTCATCTGATCGTAGTGCTCACCTCACATCACTTGCTTTGCGACAGGATTGAATCTTCGGAGGTAAACATTGTGGTATCGACCCTTCTTTCGCTTTTTCTCCTTTTTCAGCAAATAGGGGCTAGATTCTCTAGCCCCTGCTTGATTCTGTCGTTGCAACCATCAAAGATGGCGACTACATCTAAAAGTGATTTTTATTCAAGCGATGGAGGCTGTAGCTGAGACGTTGCTGAGAGTTCATTTTTGCAAAGTCAGGAGTCCCATCAGCCTTGAGAGGCCAGAGAAGTGAAGAGGTGCCTACCGCGGAATCCTGAGGAGTCTTTTTGATTTCAGCCGTTTTTTGTACAGCCGGAGGGGTAGGGCGATTGGCTTCATTAACGGGTGAATCCTTGCGGGTGGGAATAGAAATGGTGCGTCTGCTGCCCTGAGAATCATAACTCATGGATTGCTCTGTCAATTGAATATCTTTTTCCAGAACTAAACGCGGCTTAATTTTTTTTGCTTCGAGAAACGCGTGGTAAGCATGAACTGCTTCCTCCGGGCTGATTACACCATCGGTGATGAGTCGAAGCATTTCAATGAAGCCTAACTGGTGCTCAGCATTATTGATTTTGCGGCCGAAGAGAGCAACACGGGCACCATATTTTTGGGCATCATGAATGAGTTTGAAAGCGTCATAGGTGGTACCTGCACTGCCGCCCAATACCCCGACTACGAGATTGGGATCATATTGCACCAACTCTTCCATAAAGCGAGGTCCATGGTAGACAATTTTTAGGAAGACCGGCCTGCCTGCTTCCGTGACGCCAGCTAATGTCCGAATGATATTATCGTTAATGAAAGCCCCCAACTGGTCAGCGGGGATGCCGGAGTGTACGTTCGGATCAAAAACCTCCAAAAAATATCTAAATTTTTTCCGCTCGGACTCTTCGCGAAACTCCTTAAATGCCAGAAGAGCCTTTCGGTCGCGCTCCAAATCATTCAGGTATGTGATAGAGTAAAGGCCCAAGTTTGCCCCGGGGAACTCTGAAGGGTCAGCCGCGGGTGCGCATGCCACTTTGCCACATTGGATGTAGTCTATCGAAGCAGAGCGAAATGTTTCGGAAGGTTCCTTGACATAACTGCCATTGCGAATAGCCCATACGTCGCTGGTATCATTGGCGCGGGCGGCAGGGGTAATCGGAGAGTTCTTGAAGAGGCCCTCTTTGATGGAGAGCTGCTCATTGACACTGGCGGACATCAACATAATATCCACAACCTTTTGGTCAATGATTTCCCGGATGATCTCCAAATACTCGGGCAGGCTTCGATACCCAAACTCTTCCCGGGTCCAAACCTCAGGAGAGAATTGAGCGGGAATTTCTCCCGTTTTTGCCAAGTACTTCCGAGTGCCCGTGGCCTGGATACCAAAAGCCATGTCGGCATCTTTGGCATCGGCAATAATGAAGGCTCTGGAAGAGCGATTTGAGCGAATTTCCTTTAGCTTTGCATCCAGGGATTTAATCATGGGAACTACTTTACTGTATTTTCGAAAAAGTTTCTTGTAGAGCCCGTGCCGAATTCTGCAATCCCAGTTTTTCACGCGGCCAGAGAGCAATTTCTATTTGATCCAGCACGCCTTTTCGACCGATTACAGTAGGAATGCTGTAGCACACGTTCTTGACGCCATAGGCCCCTTGCTGCAGAGATGAGACTGGGAGGATGCATTGTTTATCCAATAAAATGGCATGAATGACTTCTCTTATGGAAATAGCCACAGCCCATCCGGCCCCGCCTTTTTTGGAGATCACCTCAGCACCACTGCCGCGAGTGCGGTCAAAAAGCTTAGTTTGCATTCCACTGCTCATCTGGGGCAGTCCTGTCAGAGGGAGACCATTGACGCTGGCTGAAGACCAAATTGGAACCATGGAATCTCCGTGTTCTCCGAGGATTAATGCCTTTACCTGACTGGTTGCCAAACTCAGCTCCTGAGCTATCAGCGAAGAAAAGCGGCTTGAATCAAGCATCGTACCCAAGCCAACTACCTGTTGCCATGGTAGGCCCAATTCACGCACTGCCAACTGAGTAAGAATATCTACAGGGTTGGATACCACAAAAACAATGGCATCTTTCTTGAAACCTGCAGCCTTAATGTCAGCTAAAATCTGTTGAAAGAGCGATACGTTTCTGTTGATCAAATCCAACCGTGATTCGTCAGGCTTGCGCCGCAGACCGGCGGTGATTAGAAAGACATCACTGTTTGAAGCAGCGGCATAGTCCCCCGCATAAATTTTCTGGTCAGCACAGAGAGCTGCTCCGTGCAACAAGTCCAGCGCCTCACCTTGGGCCGTTGCTTGATTGGCATCCAGGAGCTGAATTTCAGAAACCAAACCACCACACTGGAGCGCAAAGGCTGCACAAGCACCCACTCTGCCACCACCACCAATAACCGTGACTTTCATCTTGTTTACCAGTTTTTAATTAGTTTTGAATCTTGTTAACGATCATCTCAGTGATCGTTTTGATCAATTCCTCAGCCTGTAAATCAGAAGGCGTTGCCTCTTTATCCTGGGGAGGAACTCCGCAGACGACACCCGGATGCCATTCGCTATTATCGCAGAGCTCGCATTCTTTCAGCTCGTAACGACGGTCGGGAATTCCGAGTGCCTTTTTCATCTTTAAGAGGTCCTGGACCTTATCGCGAGAGATGGTCTTTAATTCCGTGCCCAACTGCGTAGCAAATACAATCGTTCGGCAATAGGCATCAACAATTTCCATCTTCCAATAGGCGTCCTCAACGCCGGTCCCCCAGGTGACAACACCATGGTTGGCCATCAAAATTGTATTGTGTTGTTTAACCAGAGCTGCAACGCTTTTGCCCATCTCGACAGACCCAGGAGTCGAGTAGTCAGCGATTGGGGCTTCACCCACCAGGATTTCCATCTCGGGAATCATACAGGTAGGGGGTTGAATGCGTGCTACAGCAAATGCAGTAGCATGCGGAGGGTGAGCATGCACACAGGAAATGGCCTTAGGTTGAGCTTTCATCATTTCCAGGTGCATTAAGATTTCACTTGTCCGTTTTTTCACACCTGATTTCTGATTGCCATCCAAGTCGACAAAGCACATATCTGTGGGCTTCAAAAAACCTTTGGAAACCATAGTGGGTGTGCATAAAACCAGATTCTGAGCCACACGAACGGAGATGTTACCTCCGTTGCCATCCACATAATCGCGTTCCCAAAGTCTGCGGCCAATGTCACAGATATCGTTTTTAAGCTGGTTGATTTCGGGTGAGTTAAAGAAAGATTCGATATTTGAAACCTGACGAGTTAGGGGGCATTGAGGCGCTGCTGAAGCTGAGTCTGGTTTCGTTGTGGATGCGGTGCCAGCAGGTTTGACCTTCAAAGTATTTAGTAAATCTATGGCTGATGGGGTATAAAGTGCATTAGCCGGAAGGGTGGAGGGATCGCCCCCATTAGCTATGAGTTCAGAAATATCTCGACTGCTGATAACTTTTTTCATGATTCAAAAGGATTATAAAAAACTCGATCGATAATAGCCGTGTTAATTGCATCTACGGGCGTTGGATTTTTGAATGGAGCCGCGGCTTCAGCTCCTTCAACGTAGCCTATTATGTCTCCCACGCCAGCGCCCAGATCATCATACACAACCGGGCTGGGTCCCGGTGATAAAGCTGTAGACTCCATGTCTTCGGAGAGAGTCTTTATAGTTTTGCGATCACTGGGATTAATAATAAGCCAGCGAGCGCCCTTGAAGGCAGGGCAAGCAACGCTTAGAGTTACGCGACCTATTACTTTTCCCAGTTTCATGGAGTACTAGTTATCTAAAACACCAATGATAACGTAACGAGCCGGACTGCGCTGATCATTGACTCTGCTTCGAGCGGTCAGCCCGTCTGAGGTGAGATTAACCCGCTGATGTAATCCTGCGCCGAGTTGATCAATTGCCACCAGTGGTGCCCCTAAAGGCTTGCCTTCAAAAGTCTCGGGCTGGCAAAGAAGCAATCTCTGCCCTAGGAGGCTTTTGTGCTTCTGGGTGGCAACAATATTTCCAACAACTCGGGCCAATAACATCTTAGTAAATCCTCAAATTATCCACCATCACGCAACGGCGGATGCGAGTGAAGGTTCGGGGCGTCGTAATTCCTTCGCCAGTAGGTGTAGCAATTGAAAAACTGGCATATCCTTCACCACCACTGCCCAAACCACAAAGCGAGGAACCATTTTTAACAAAAATGGTCGTATCCAGAGCACGGGCCATCGCCGTCATGTGATTGACATTATAAGAGTGAATGATTGCCGTGTGTTTATAGTTGTGCTCCGCTTCCAGTGATCTCTGAATTCCTTCCTCGACGTTCCGGACTTTCACGATGGGGATAAAAGGCATCATTTGTTCTTCTTGAACAAAAAGGTGAGAAGCATCGGTCTCTGCAAATAGCATTACGCTTTCCTGAGGGATGTTGGCACCTGCTACTTTGGCCAATACGCAAGCATCTCGGCCTACCAGATCACGGTTGACGACCATGTGGGAGACGCCGCCACCTTGCCCTGCCGGGACAAAGGCTTCTTTGGCGAGGCGTTCAACCTGGGGCTCGTTCAGCTTAACAGCGCCAGCTCGAGCCATCTCTTCCATAAAGCGGTTAAAAACACTCTCTACAACAAATACTTCTTTTTCACCGATGCAGAGGAGATTGTTATCATACGCACCACCCGCGATGATTCCTTGAGCAGCTTTTGCCAAATCCGCAGTCTCATCTACAAGTACCGGAGGATTGCCGGGGCCAGCACAGATGGCACGCTTCCCACTTTTCATTGCAGCCTTAACAACACCAGGACCGCCAGTGACGCAAAGGAGTTTCACATGGGGGCTGGTTGCAATTGCCTGGAAAGAATCCAAGGTAGGGTGTTCAACGATCGAAATAAGGTTTTCGATTCCAAGTTCGTGGAAGATAGCCTCATTCAGCACTCGAGCCGCCGTGGTTGCACAGCGAGAAGCTCCGGGGTGAGGGTTGAAGACAACAGCGTTGCCGGCAGCGACCATGCTGATGACATTGCACGCAAGTGTGGGAATAGAATGGGTACTGGGGGTAATGGCGCCTATCACTCCAAAAGGAGTGAATTCCTCCATCGTGATTCCATGATCGCCACTCATGCCATTGGGTTTAAGAAATTCCACACCAGGCAGATTTTTGAGACCTAAAAGCTTATCTACTTTATGGTCCAGGCGGCCAATCTTTGTCTCCTCCAGCTCAATTTTTCCCCATTCATTGGCGTGAGCAGTCGTTAACTTTTTGACGATGCTAATGACAGTATTGCGCCCAGCCACACCTTTGGTTTGAAGCTGCCTGTATGCAGCTTCAGCGGCAGTACAAGCTTCAGCGGCATCCTGAAAAACGCCATAGTATCGCTTGTTTGCACAAGTTGGTTGGCTGGAGTTGCCTTTAGGTGTACCCATACCATCCAGTCGTGTGAGTACCTGTTCCACAACTTCTCGAATCAGTGCCTCGTTTACTCCTGACCCACTACTCATATTCTATAGTTTTCTACTTTTTGGTTGTGTAGACTTTCTTACCTAAGATGTCTACGGTATCTACAATTCCAATAATAACAGCATCCACCGGCGCCTGCTTTAACCCTGGAGCCAGCCTGGCTGAACTCCCCTGACAGAAGAGCACCAATTCTCCTTCTCCAGCGCCCACGGAATCCACGGCAATAAACGTCGTATCCAGCTCTTTTAAAGAACCAGGATTCTTATCGTCTGCAACCACCGGCCGCAGCACAAGAAGCTTGCGGCCCTCCATTGCGGGGTCCTTTTTTGTGGCGACGACAACCCCGACTACCTGGGCTAAATACATAGCCTAACGGGCTGTTGGCGTAGCAGTCGTTTTGGGCGATTGCGGCAATACAACTTGGATTTCATCGTTAGGGCGCGCAATTACATGAGCGCTGATGACATCCCCGCCAGAGGATTTTACCGCGGCGACACCCGCATCCACAGCTGCTTGGACAGCCGCCACATCACCCAACACAACGGCTGTTACCATTGCGTTTCCGACCTGCTTCATGGGACCAGCCAATTCTACATTGGCGGCTTTGAGCATCGCATCCGTGCCTTGTACGAGTGCGACAAGTCCACGGGTTTCCAGCATTCCTATTGCTTGTGACATAAATATTTTAATGAGTTAATAGTTAATTTAATAAAAAGCGTTTTACTTCCCTTGCAATGACTAGCTCTTCATTGGTCGGGATTACGAAAATTTTGACATTAGAATCCACTGTGCTTATTTCTACTTCTGAGTTTGATTTCGTGACAGCGTTCTTTTGTTCGTCGAGTTTAATTCCCAAATTATCGAGGTTCTCACAGATTTGAGCTCTCAATTGCGGGTTGTTCTCTGCAATGCCCGCCGTGAAGGCAATGGCATCCACTCCGTTCATTTGAAGGATACATGCCCCCAACCAATGGCGAGCCTGCCAAACCAGAACATCAATTGCCAGTTGAGCATTTTTGTTTCCCCGGCTCGCTTGTTCGGTTATCTCTCGCATATCGTTGTATCCGCCTGAAAGGCCTTTTAGCCCCGCCTCCTTGCAAAGAGCCGGTTCAATCTGCTCCAAAGACAAGCCTTTCTGGCGCATCATAAACGGGATAGCAAAAGAATCTAAATCGCCAACACGATTGTTTTGGGGCAACCCGGATTGAGGACTCATTCCCAAACTGTTGCATATGGCGACCCCGTTTAGAATCGCCGTGAGTGAAGAACTACCTCCGAGGTGACAAGAGACCACCCGCAAATTCGGTTCTTTAACAGGTGTCGTTCCCTGATTTACATAGAGCATTCGCACCCGTTCTGCAACATCAGATCGGCCCAGTAACTCGGCAGATCTCTCTGCGATATACTTGTGACTTGCACCATGAAACCCCCAGCGTCTGACTCCCTCTTCGTACCAATCCTGAGGTACGGCATATCGAACTGCGGCTTCTGGAGCCCATTGATAAAAGGACGTTTCGAAAAGACCTATCATAGGCGTCGATGGCATCCTTTTTGTAAAAAGTCTTACACCGTCGATATAGGGTGGATTGTGCGCTGGCGCCATTTTGCGATAAGCCTCCATAGCAGTCAGAACACGCTCATCCATTCGGACACAACCGGTGACGCCGCGAGCAATGACAGGCTTAAAGCCGACAGCCGCTAAATCCTTTTCCCCGGTGATATGTCCGGCGTCCATCAACTCCTTTAAGCAGGAATTGACGGCCTCGGCATAATCATTTACCCGTTCAAAGCCGCCACGAGCCAACAGATTCTCTTCGTTGCCGCTGCAATCAAAGAGGCGGTATTTCAAGGACGTGGATCCCAAATTAGCAACCAGTATCTTCACGGAGCTGCTATGCGTGCAATTTTTCTAAAAGGGAGCGTTCTCTTATTGAATCCAAGTGCCAAGCATCTGCACGTCTTCGTGAGGGCGAGGGAAAACCTGAACATTAATAACCTCTCCAATCTGGGCTGCTGCCGCTGCTCCAGCATCGGTGGCAGCTTTAACAGCTGCGACGTCGCCGCGAAATACAGCTGAGACATAGCCACTACCGATTTTTTCCCAGCCAGTCATTTTTACGTCCGCTGCTTTAAGTGCTGCATCACAAGCCTCCACTAACGCGCAGAAGCCTTTGGTCTCAATCATTCCTATAGCCAATTGTTGTGCCATATTTTTATATTCTTTGATTGTTACTTGATAAAAGCCTTGATGAGGTCATCATGCGGCCTAGCTATTACGTGAGAGCTGATTAGCTCGCCGACTTTAGCTGCTGCTTTTGATCCGGCCTCAACTGCTGCCTTCACACTGCCCACGTCGCCCTTGACCATCACCGTGATCATGGCTCCGCCTATTGCGACTGTTTTTACCAGCGAAATATTCGCCGCTTTAGCCATCGCGTCAGCAGCTTCAACGCTGCCTACATAACCTTTGGTTTCCACCATTCCTAGCGCTTCACTCATAGATATTTAGTTTTTGTTTTAGACCGTTAAAATTAATAAATAGAGATTATCTTAGTAGTTCGCAAAAAGTTTCTTTATTCAACCCAGAGGCATTGCCTTCATCCGTATCAATGTGAACTTCCAGCTTAAACCCTTTGGTAATGCGAATGAGGATATTATCCAGCGTCAACCCACAGGGACCATGAATCTTAAGCTTCATTTTTTCCCCGTTTTTCACCCCGTAGAAGGATGCGTCGTCCTCACCTAAATGGGCGTGCCGAAGTGCTCTAATGACTCCTTCCTTCATTTCGAAAAAGCCGGCAGGACCCATGAGCATACAGCCCGGAGTTCCTTCAATATTACCAGAGAGCCTTGCAGGAATATCAAAGCCAAGAGCAATGGCATCCGTATAGGCCAACTCAACCTGGTTAAAACTGCGGCAGGGCCCCAAGATGCGCAAATTGGAAATAATACGACTACGGGGGCCAATTAAAGTGAGAGTTTCTTTAGCTGCAAACTGCCCGTCCTGATAGAGATCTTTATGGATTTTTAGTTGATAGCCTGGGCCAAATAATGCTTCTACGGCCTCTTGGGTGAGATGGCAGTGGCGAGCACTCACGTTCACCACTAACGGATTCGGTGCTTTAGCAAACTTTGGCTGGGGTTTTCCCAGCTTTGCATACACGAATTCTCTGACCATCTTCTCGATTGTCAGTTTGTCAGGTATTTGCGTTTGTTCACCCATAAGCACCGGGGGCAGTCTTTCAAAAAAGGGAGGAGGAGTCAATCATTTTTGTTTTTTTTCTTGCAAATAATTCCAAATTCTTCCATCCTATTTTCATGCTAGCCGAAGAACGCCAGCAACGAATTAACGAGCATTTACGGGAGAAAGAGTTCTGCACTTTGAAGGAGCTCTCTGATATGTTGAAAGTTTCAGTCTCAACCGTAAGGCGTGATATTAACTTTCTTAAAAGCACGGGGATACTTCGTCGTACACATGGCGGAGCCCGTTTGAGTGAACAGGTAGAAATAGAGGGCAGTCATCCTCTGGTCCCTAATGCCACTGTTCGATCAGAACTTAAAGAGTGTATTGCCAGGTATTGCGCCTCGCTTATAGAGCCTGGACAAACAGTAATCATGGATGGTGGGTCGACAGTGTTCAGCGTGGCACGACATCTGGTGCCCAAGCATCCGATTGTTATTACTAATTCCTTGCCTATCAGTAATCTTTATTCCACCTATCGACAAGTGGAGGTACATGTGACTGGTGGTGTTGTTTATCCCCGTCTGGGGGTGCTCACTGGCCCCAATGCCGTGGAAGGTTTTTCTAAAATTCACGCCGATGTCGCCATAATGGGGGCCGGGGGATTGGATGTTCAAGATGGAGTAACCAACACCCATGCTCTTTTGATCGACATGCAGTTAGCAATGATTCGGGCTGCCAGAAAAGTGATATTTTGTATGGATTCAACCAAGCTGGGGGCTAAATCTTTATTTTTCCTTTGTTCCGCAGACCAGGTCCAAACACTTGTGACTAACGATGATGCAAATCCAGCTATTGTGGCAGCGTTAAGAAAAAAAGGGGTAGATGTTCATCTGGTTTCCTGTTAGCGTTTTTTTGAAGAAATCAATATGAGAGTGAATCAAAAGGCGTGGAATTGGCTGATTGTCACTGCATCTAACGATTTGCAAGCTGCTGCCTACCGCTCTTTACTTATAGCCAGGGAAGGCTCTCCACTTCTGGCCTCATTTGAAAGATGGCAGGTCATACCTGACCCAGGAGGTCAGCGTGTAGGAAGTGGTGGCAGCACCGTCTTTTGTTTAATGGAAATAGCCTCAATAATAATGCAGGAGGCCCATTTTCCTGTTGATTCATGGGAGAAATTGGAAGAATTACTGAGCTCTCAGCGAGTCATGATCATCCATGCTGGCGGGGATTCTCGCCGGTTGCCGGCCTATGCTCCTTGTGGAAAGCTTTTTGTGCCGATTCCTCGTTGTAATGAAAGTGTTGCAGAAGCATCAGGTTATTCATTTTCACTTTTTGACCGACTGTTGTCAGATTTGGCTCAACTTCCTGCAGGTAAGGAGGGTCAAGGGCAATATCTGGTGGTGTCGGGAGATGCTCTTCTTCTCTACAATCCCAATGAGATTCGTTTTGATTTTTCAGGAATGACGGCTGTGGGCGTAAGCAGGCCATTAAATGAGTGTTTGAAACACGGTGTTCTTTGCGCCGATGTGGATGCAGATGCGCGTGTGCGTTTTTATTTGCAGAAACCAACGCAGCAATTGATGGAATCAACTGGAGCGCTTCTCAATTCAAATCATGGTTTGCTGGACGCGGGACTGATGAGTTTTGATACGCATTTTGCTATAAAACTCTTGCAGAGTCTCAATGTAGAGTTCGGCTCAGGGGAAAAGTTGAAGTGGAATAACAATTTTCTTTCACTGACCATGGAAAAGGGCTTGGACTTTTATCGAGAAATTTGTTGTGCCCTTGGGACAGAATCCAGCTTTGAAAACTATCTCCGTTCTGTTCGTCAAAGTGGCAGCCTCTGGCCAGAGGTAGAGTTGGAAAGCTTATACAAAGGCCTTCAAGATTTGCCTTTTTATTGCCAAATTGTTTCCTGGTGTGACTTCCTCCATTTTGGCGCGACCGCTCAACTGATATCCAGTGCTCAAAGCCTGGTTGAGTGGAATTCGAAAAGAATGGAGGAGACAAGTCGAGAATTTGTTCTTAATAGCCGCGTTCGTAGCTCAGATCTGCTCGTTGGAACATCATACTGGATAGAGGGCTGCCAGATAGAGAGCCAACTGTTTTTAGAAGGTGAAAATGTTTTAACTGGGCTTTCGATTCGAAAAGAGCAAAGATTTCCGCTTGGCTGCTGTTTGGACATAAGTGAGGGCGTTCAGCTCAATGGCAACTCTTGTTGGTTTATTCGTCCCTATGGTGTTGATGACAGTTTTAAAGAGAGTCTAAAGGGGAAGGGGACCTTTTGCAATCTTCCGCTGAAAGAATGGCTGTCAAAATCTGGAATAGAGCCCGAATGGGTTTGGGATAATTTTAAGGAGGAGGAAAAATGCACTTTGTGGAACGCCCGCTTCTTTCCGGCGCTTGATAATCCAGCCGATTATCAGGATTGGCTTTGGTACTACGAACCGGAGAAGGCGCACAATAAACCAGCGCTCATTGATCGTTTTCTGAACACGCCTCGATATGATTGTTCGACTATGGCACGACTGGTTGATTTGAAAAAGTTCCATGTTAGAAGATTGGCATTGAACGGCATTGGAGAGGACCGAATCACTAACAAAACACAAAATGAAAAATAGTCTTAAAAAGATCCGGAAACTGAAAGGGTGGACTTTAAAGGAGCTTTCGGAACGCTCGGGGATTCCTCTGTCAACCATCGGCAATTTTGAGACGGGGAGAACCCGAGTCAGCTCCAAAGTTTTAAAGAAACTCTCGACCTCCCTTCGGGTGTCTGAAAATCAAATTCTTTCGGAATCTTTAGAGTTTCAAAGAGAGGGGGATTATGCCGGCTTGCTCTATGAAAGAGAAAGGCCTACTTCCCAAGCGATAGAGGTTCCGGTTGTATCTTGGGCTAGAGCGGGCTCGGCTACTGATTATGAAGATCTTTGCTCACAAATAGATGAATCAATACCGAGCAACTGCCGTGATGAAAATGCATTTGCTCTCATTATTGAAGGAGATAGCATGGAGCCCTATTTTTTTGAGGGTGACCGAGTAGTATTTTTGCCTAATTCTGAACCTCGAAATGGAGATTTCGTGGTCGCCCGCTTTGCTGAGGATCATGGTGTTGTCTTTAAGAAGTTCAAGCGCACAGGCATTGATGGGAATACCATTGTTTTGGAAAGTCTGAACCCTGATTATAAGGATATTGTGCGCCATATATCGGACTTTAGATTCATCTATCCGGCAGTGAGTCAGATACGTTTTTTGCGCAAATAAGAGGGGATATTTTAGGTTTTTTATGATGACTCAACAACGGTTTAACCAAATCACTTCACAATACCGTTCAAAAAAAATAATTATTGCAGGGGATTTTTGTCTGGACCGTTACTTCGAAATAGACCCTGCTTTAGAGGAAATATCGCTGGAGACAGGCCTGCCTGTTTATAATGTCGTTCGTACCCGCTCTCAACCCGGTGGTGCCGGCACAGTTTTAAACAACCTTATTGCATTAGGGGCACAGACATTTCCGGTAAGCGCTTGTGGTAATGATCCTGAAGGATGGCAGCTGACTCAGTTGCTAAAAAATGCAAAAGGCTGCGACTTACAAGGCTGGTGCGCATCTACGGATATTTCTACCTTTACTTATAATAAGCCACTCATTGTCTACCCACAAAAAGAACCCCGCGAGCTGAACCGACTGGATATAAAAAATTGGAATACGACGTCCTCTGTTTTGCAGAGAAAGATCATTTCAAACTTTAAAAGCATTCTCCCTCATGTCGATTTTTGTGTTCTGATGCAGCAGGTAGATAAACCCGAAACTGGTGTTCTTTGCGAAGGGGTGTTAAAGCGGATGGCGTCGCAATGCAAGGAGCACATTGTTCCTTGTATGGGGGATAGTCGATTGGGATTGGGGCACTTCCCTCCTATGATTTTTAAGATGAACCGGAACGAATTAGCGCACCTTTCACTTAAAGACATATCTACTCTGCAAAAAGTCAGAGAATGTGCATTAACCGTTGCGCGAAAGAATGGTTTCCCGGTGTTTGTCTCTCTTGCTGAAGAAGGCATCTGTGCGGCAACGCCGGAAGGAGGTTTTTTCCACGAGCCTGCGGTTTTGACGGACGGGCCGATAGATGTAGTCGGAGCAGGTGATGCCGTAACTGCTAACTTGTCACTTGCTCTCTGCAGTAAAGCAACATTGCCGGAGGCGTTGGAACTGGCTATGTGTGCCGCATCAATCGTTATACATAAGCTGGGAACCACGGGTACTGCAACTGTGAAGGAATTGCGTAATCTCACCCGAGGAAAGCCATCTCTTCAGTGTTAACCTTTTTAGTTCTTTATTTTTTAGTCTCTTGACGTATTCTCAAGTAGGTTGGTATGGAGCAGCGATCAGAAAAGTATCTAACATTAGGACGTAAAGTTTTTGAAACCGAAATAGAGGCGCTTCAGTCTCTTTCTCACGAATTGGGGGAAAATTTTGCCACCGCGGTAGAGTGGTGCATTGAGACCCTCACTCAGCGCAATAAGCTGATTTTAACAGGGGTGGGGAAATCCGGCAACGTGTGCCGCAAAATTGCGGCGACGCTCACCAGCACCGGATCCGTTTGTGTGCTGATGGACAGCGTGGATGCAATGCACGGTGATTTAGGGATTGTTAATGACGGAGACCTGGTTTTTGTCTTCAGTTATTCAGGTGAATCTGGGGAATTGATTAACCTATTGCCGGCACTAAAACGTTTTAGCATAAAAATTGTGGCTGTAACCGGTAACACTCAATCCTCGCTTGCCCAACACAGTGATTTGGTGCTTTCCGTGAAAGTTCATCGTGAAGCGTGTCCTTTCAATTTGGCACCCACTTCCAGCTCGACAGCGATGATGGTAATGGGCGACGCATTAGCAATGACCATATTACAAGCGCGCGGTTTTACTCGCAAGGACTACGCCAAGTTTCATCCTTCAGGTGCTATCGGGCGCTCACTTCTCTTAAAAGTTAAAGAAATTATGAGGACTGCAGAGCGCCACCCTATTCTGCTGGAAGACTGTACAGTAAAGGAGGGGATTCTCAAAATGACAGAAGCAAAGGCTGGCTCGCTCACAATCGTGGACGATGCTGGAAAATTAGCCGGCATCTTTTCGGACGGAGATTTGCGCCGCTATATGGCCAAAGATGAAAAGATTTTAGATCGAACACTAAAGAGTGTTATGACTCGAAACCCGATTGTCGTTCGAGAAGAGGCTCTCGCAGCTGAAGCGTTGCGGATATTTAATGAGAAGAATATCGATGATCTCATTGTCGTCAATGACTTGAATGAGCCGAAAGGTTTGGTAGATAGCCAAGACCTTCCAAAAATAAAAATGATGTGATTATCTTCGTATCCGGAAAAGTATATTATGCTGAAGTCTTATAAAGAGCTGTGGGCATTGGACCCAGAAATTACTTTCTTAAATCACGGCTCTTTTGGGGCTTGTCCTACTGCTATTCTGGAAAGGCAAAACGAAATGCGTCGAGAATTGGAGGCAAATCCTATGGATTTTTTGCATAGGACACTGGAGCCCCACCTGGATGCTGCTCGCCAAAGATTGGCTGATTTCATCGGCTGTAAATTTGAGAACCTCGCATTTGTGCCTAACGCAACTTCGGGTGTCAATGCTGTGCTCCAGTCGATTTCATTTAATCAGGCAGATGAGGTTATCGTCACGAATCATGAGTACAATGCGTGTAGGAATGCTCTTAACTTCGTGGCTCAGCAACGAGGCTTCAAGGTTGTTGAAGTTCAAATCCCTTATCCTATTGAAAGAATTGAAGAGGCAGTGAATCCTATCTTGGCGGCAATCACCCCCAGGACGCGCTTGCTTCTATTGGATCATATCACCAGCGCTACCGGCTTTATCATGCCTGTAGAGCCCATCATTAAGGAGTTCAATAATAGAGGCATTGATACCCTAATTGATGGGGCTCATGCCCCAGGAATGGTGAAACTGCAATTGGATAAGCTGGGGGCGACGTATTATACCGGTAACTGTCATAAATGGATTTGCTCACCTAAGGGCTCTGCCTTGCTTTATGTACGCCCTGATAAAATTGAGAGTATTCGGCCTCCGGTTATTAGTCATGGATATAACACGTTTCGCTCGGATCGTTCCAAGTTTTTGATCCAGTTTGGTTGGACTGGTACGCTTTGCCCCACACCCTGGCTTTGCATTCCGGAGACAATAGATTATTTGGGACAGGCAGTTCCTGGTAATTGGCCTGCTATTATGGAACGCAACCACCGTTTGGCGTTGCAGGGGCGTGATATAGTTTGCAGGGCGTTAAATGTACCGCCGCCTTGTCCCGACGAGTTTCATGGCAGTATGGTTACTATCCCCATTCCTCCAGATCCAAAGGAACGCCCTCCTGTGTTGCCTAGATTTGAGGCACTCCTCCAAAATGAACTTTGGGTTCAGCACAAAATAGAGGCCCCGATATTTTTCTGGCCCGATCTGAAAAACCGTCATTTGCGCATCAGCGCTCAGCTTTACAACTCTATAGAAGATTACCAGGTGCTCGCTACGGCACTTCTAGAAGAGCTGGCTAGAGAATAAGACTCTTATTCTTTTATGGGTTCAGGGAAAAGCGGTGTGGCAATATAGTGTTTTTTATTCTCTATATCCAGATAACCGACGCGGGCATGTGTTCCCGGATACTTCCTTAAGAAATCAATTCCCTTCTTTTCTCCCAATAGACAGATAATGGTTCCCAGCGCATCACTGTAAGTGGCCTGGCTATGGATAACAGTTGCGCCAACTCTATGCGTGAGACCCAATCCTGTCTTGGGATTTACGATATGGGAATAGCGTTTCCCATCTATCACGACAAATTGGTTCACGTCTCCGCTGGTGGAAATTGCCGCATTCTTGAGAAAAATAACATACGTTCCGGCATCCGGGTCTTCGTTGGATTCGGTCAGAGTTTCGATTTGTATTCTCCAGCCTTTTTTTCCGGGAGGTGGTGCACTGACGGCAATATCCCCACTGGCAGCCACTAATGCACTTTCAACACCATGCTCCTTGAGAGTTTCTAAAGCGCAGTCTGATGCGAATCCTTTTCCTATACCACCTAAATCCAATTGCATTCCTGTTTGTCGGAGTACTCCGGACTGCCTTCGTTTGTTGAGGATCAGCTTCTTATATCCACAGCGAGATTGGGCGTCGGTAATTTCCTTGGGAGAGGGTAGCTGTTGCATTTTTCTTGTCGTGCGCCAAAGCTGAGTCAGGGGGGCAAGCGTGGGATCAAAAGCACCTCTAGTTTCTTGAGCCAACTCTTTCGCTATCCAAAGAACTTTAAAGAGCTCATCGCTTAGGGGTATCTCTGAACCAGTCGGCGCCGAAACAAAATGATTTAATTCACTATCTGGATCGTAATCGCTCAGAATTTTATTCAATTTTGCGATGCGTCCAAAAGCAGCTTCAGCTGCTTGATTGGCCAAGGTTTCATTTTCGTGGTAAAGAACGATGCTGAAAAATACACCCATGTGTGGCTCAGTATACTCGAATCGTTCCAATTTCAAATGCTGATTCCCAATGGCAGATGGTTCCTGGAGTGCGCTCCCCTGGGAGGGATGCATACAGGAAGAAAGGAGGATGGTAAAAGCACAAATACCCAAGCAATACTTTAGACTTTTTAAGATAATATCCATTTTAACCACGGTAAGAGCAAAACGACGTAGCCGTTTCGGAGATAATAATTTCGTTCAAAAGAGGAAGCTCAGGTTTCAATCGTTCCCATATCCATCGGGCAATATTTTCGCTGGTGGGGTTTTCCAAGCCGGGAATTTCATTAAGATAGTTATGGTCCAGAATTTCCAAAATTGGCTGTAATGGATTTTTTATTGCGCCAAAATCCATCACCCAACCTTGTTCTTCGTCCACATTGCCCATAATTATGATTTCCAGACGGTAACTATGCCCATGCAAGCGTCCGCATTTGTGCCCCGGTGGAACGTGCGGTAGTTGATGAGCCGCTTCAAACGTAAAAATTTTGCTTAGTTTATGCATTATAGGTTCGTTCCCAAAATGATTTATAAGTGAGTTCGTCGAGGCCGGCCATGCCGCCTTCACGAAAAATGCAAGGTCGATGCATGACTCCGGCTGTGCAAATTCGAGGTACTCCCCAAAAAGCCAGCTGTCGCGCGGCAGAAGCAGACTCTTCGGGGGTGAGAGCTAAGCCCACACAGCCAATCTTGCTACGGTACGGCTCTAAAACGTGGAGAAGCTCCTCAAGTGCCGAAGCAGGTTTAACGAAGACAAAACGATTTCCAAGAGTGATAGCGAACTGAGGATCAATGTCGTAAATGACACTACACCCGGGGGAAACGTCACTCCCATTTTCAAAGACCAGTGTTTCCGGGCCTAATTTGGCACGCATTTGATAAGCGTTGCGATAGAGGTTAATTTGTCTGATGCTATCCTCATTGTAGTGTGCCTGGGGGAATTCCACGTTTAAATCCGAGAGTTCGTCCAATAGCAATTCAGCGATCTTTTCGGCGTCATGTTCATTTCTGTCTTGCACGAAGATAACATGGGGAGCATGTGGATAGAGCTGGTCCCATGCGGTAATGTCATTCGCCAGGTTGCGAATTAATCTTCCCAAACCGTTTTGTTTGATATAATCCCTGCTTATCCATACAAATCCAAAGTTGCGTTCTTGTTTAAGCGGAGACCGTAAATTGTAATCCCAGGTTCGAAAAAATTCGCATCCGGCTTTCATCGCCCCCAAATGGGAATCCATGAGCGACTCATCTACCACTTCAATGCATGCAGCTGCTTTGTTATCGATTTGATAAACGGAATGAGCAAAGAGTCGCGCCACTTCCAATGTTTCCCGTGAGCATACTATCCATTGGCTCGTTTTCGCCAACAAGCACTTTACCATAAAAACAATCAGCTGGGAGGGGACACTTTGCTGGTAATGCGCTCCAACAAGGCGAAAACTGAAATGATGGGTGGAGTGGGCAGGGGCTTCCTCACTTTGTAAATGGCGTTGCCATCCATCTAAAGCATTTTCATTTCCGAGTTCAATTCGGAGAAGCTGGTAAATACGTTCACGCGAAAGAGTCCGGAACACTTCATCTAATCCATGAGAAAAAATCTCTCGGGAAAAACGAATCTCACCTCCGCAATGATTTAATAGTTCACAGCGATAAGGGAACATCTCGTCCATCCAGAGCTTGCCCAATTGTTCAATCAGCGAAACCTGTTGTTCGATCGAGCGGGGATGAAGAAAGGTCATGGCGTTTCGCTGTAACGTGTCAACGGCTTCCAGGACCATGTTGGAAGTTAAAGTCGCTTCCGGTGGCATATCACACAGAAAAAAATTTGGTCTTTGTTCGTAGTGCATAGAATTGCCCCTCAGTTTAGCTTTTTGATCTACTTGAGAGCTTCTGGATTGGGAAGGAAAAAATCAAAATCCTCTTCTCTATTACAGGTTAGTTTTCCATCCGCGAATTTCAGCTCAGCAACTTGTATAGAAGAGCGCCGTTGAGCATAGGGAAGCACACCATTCTGATCCAACTTGCCCGCAGTATGTTTTTCGCGGCCGGGATGTGTGAAGTAAAAAACATAGGCTTTTTCCACCTTTCCTTCGCGGTCCTTTGTAACAAGGACATCACCATGAGCACCTGAAGGTGTATCGTCAGCTCTCTTACTGGGGCCGTCCAGAATAAGCCCTTGTTTTTCCCAGGTTTTACAGTCTTTAGACCGGTAAACTCTCATCCCGTGCCATTCATCGGTCAGCATCCAGTAGGAGTCTTGAAATCTGAAAACCTTAGGTCCCTCGTGCCCAGCCCCTCCAATAGCAGGATTTTTTTCTATTTCCCAAGAAAAAAGGTCCTCGCTTTCAGCGGTCATGGTAACGCTTCCTCTACTTTCATCTTTGTACCAAATCCTCCATTTCCCATCCGGCATTTGGCATAAAGTAGCATCAATCACGCTGGGAGAATCAATTTGAATGAATCCGTAAAACCTCCAGTCCCATAAGTCGGTAGATGTATAATGGGCCAGTCTCTTTTCACCACCCCAGTGACTATAAGCGCCTTGAATATAAGCCACGAAAAGATGATATTTTCCCTGATAATATAGGACATCCGGAGCCCAAAAGGTGTTCCTTCCGGGTTCAATATTGAGATTTAAGGTTCCACGATAGACCCAAGTTTTTCCGTTATCTTTTGAAGAGGCTACGCCAATGTCGCACCCGTAGCAATAAGCTACATCCGGAACCTCCTGGTTAGCACGGCGGGCTGTATAGAGCATCCACCAGCCGCTTTCTTCTCGGTTCCAAATAAGAGCTGGATCAGCCGCTCCGTCATACATTGGGTCTCTATAGAGGGGGGATGGTGCTCTGGTGAAAGATTCTATGCCTTGAGCATTGCCCAAAAGAACCATTAGAGACAAAAGGCTGAACATTAAAATAGTTCTGCCAATATCAAATTTGCTTTTTTTCACAATGCTCACTCTAGTTCATCCTTCCTGGTTGAGAAGCTCGCAGAAAATATAGCAGATATTGTCCAATAAGAAAGCTCAGAAATTATAAGAAAATCTGGACACAACGGAGAAAGAATGCAGATTGGATGCTGGTCTTCTTAGCCAGGAAAACGAAAATACTAGCTTAATTATCTGACTCGTCCTTAGGCTCCATATCCCAAAGAAAAGAACGATATTCCCGCAAGGTTGTTTCGCCGTCTCGAATAATTACTCTCCATGCATTGATACCTTCAATCTTTGAAAAAGTCTCTTCTGGAATATTAATTTTCTTCCATTTGCTCCAAACTGATTTTTTGGGAGGAAGTTTCTCTGTGAAAGTAATCGTTTTTTCGCCCTGTTTTGTGCCTCGTATTTCAATGAAGATATTTAAATCATCAATATCTGAAAGGGTGTTTCTCCACTGGATATCAAACCGGACCGTGGAACACTTTTCAGGATGGGCTTTTAAAAGAGCCTGGTACCGATCGCGTTCGAATAGACTGGGGTTGAGGGCATGACGTCCTTCCTTATCCAAATAATGTGGGAGAACCTTGAAGATTTTTACCGAGCCTGCATTCGCAGGTAGAACACAAAAGAAGGTTATCAAGAGTATCCCACAAAGCCGGCAATATAATGTTTTCATGACTTTCCAATTCAAATCAGGAGGCAGTCGTATTAAAGACCGCTTCAATCTGTTGCTGTATTTCCTCAGCAGCCATTCTTGGGTCCACTGCAGAGCGGATCGGCCGGCCAACGACGACATAATCGGCACCATTAAAAAACGCGTCCTGTACAGTAACTACTCGTTTTTGATCATCCTTCGCCCATACGTTGGAAGCAGGCCGAATTCCCGGTGTTATTACCAGAAGTTTTTCATCCAGGTTTTCACGCAATTCTCTTACTTCCAAGCCGCTGGATATTACTCCATCGCATCCTAAAGTCAATGCCCGACGAGCCCTTGATATTACTAATTGCTGAACATCGCAATTAAAACCAAGGTCTTTCATATCCCCCTTATCCAAACTGGTCAGCACCGTTACCGCCAAGATTTTTGTATCCCCTTTGACAGAGGCCGCAGCACTCATGATATCGTCGTTGCCGTGAACTGTTGCAAAAGTGACATTGCGAATTTGGAGCTGTTCGACCGCATTTTTTACAGTTTCGGGCACATCAAAAAATTTCAAGTCCACAAATATTTTCTTCTGTAGACGTTGTAACTTCTCAACGAGCTTGAAATACCCACCGGTCATAAACAACTGTAAACCCAGCTTATAAAAGCAAACCGAGTCACCAAGCCGATCTATCATCGCTTGGGCCTCCTCAATGCTGGGCACATCCAAAGCAAAAATTAAACGCTCACGAACCGGTATTTGTTTAGAGGATAAAAAACTTTTCATTCGTAATGGTCCTCCATGGTATGACATGGGGCACAATTCATCTTAGTGCTTACCTTAATGCCCTCACCATTTTGACCATGGCAATCGAGGCACCTTTGATATTCCTTCTCTTTCAGATTATTGTTTACGGTCGCATTATCCGCATAACGATTTAGAATGTTTACAGCCATAGCCGCAACGTCTGCAGTGAGTCTTTTGCATCTATCACTCCTAAAATCCGAGAAAGGAGACTGCCCAGATCTGCGGCACCATGCTGTTTGGGAAACATGGCAAAGTACTGAGCGGGATATAGCTTGAGTCATGGGTTCAAATTTTGAATTTTCAGGTTTAAATACGGGAAGTTTAGCCGACTCGTAGAAACTGCAGAGCTCCGCCAGAAGAGCATCGACCGTAGATTTCTCTTTGATGAATAGACCAAATGCGGCACCAGCGCCGTTGAGGGCACCGCACAAGGAGCCTTGGCCTCCCAAACCACTGTGTCCATACTTCATCATGTGGCAAGGAAAATCCCGAAGTGCTTTGCTTAAGGATGGATTGGAATCCACTACGGCTTCAGCCATGGAACTGCAAATAGATTTGAATGAGGCGTACATGCAGCTACCCTCCGAATAGAGCTCATAAGCACGGGCTGCAACCTTCTCGGGGTCCAGTTTGACATGTTTCCACTCAACATGTTCACTTTCATTATTTGCAACTTGACTGGATGCTCCTGCCGTAGGCATAAATTTGCCACTCAGATAAGCACCTACAGCAAGTCCTGTAGCTCCAATAGCTTTTCTACGTGATATTTTCTTCATACGATCGCACAATTCCTGAAAGGAAGTGTCAAACTCCGTAGAGGGTAGCATAGATTGAGTTTTTTTCCAGTCCCTAATTATTCAGAAAATAATCTATTCGATGGGTAGGTTCAGTCCATTTTTTTGGGCTATTAGCAAGTTTCGCAGAAGCCCATCCCGTTTTGCCCTCAGAAGGGGACTTGAAGCAAATTTTTTTTTGAAACTGGCGTCATCCATTTGCTCCAGTTTTTTTGTGGAAAGAGGAAGTTCAGAAATGTGCGATGTAAGTGCATTTCGGGGGGGGGCCACCTTGTTCCAAGGGCAAGCTTCCAAACAGCGGTCACAGCCAAAAAACTTTGTTCCTACTGCGGAGTGATACTCCTTTGGAATGTCTCTTTTATTCTCTATCGTCAGGTAAGAAAGGCATTTTCGAGAATCTAATACCCATGGGGCTGTGAGCGCTCCGGTAGGGCACGCATCCAAACATTTTTGACAGCTTCCACATAAGTTTCTTTCTGGTAGATCTGCTTCTATCTCCAATGTAGTCAGGATTTCTGCCAAAAAAAACCAGTTCCCCAGTTTTTTACTTATGAGGTTGTTATGCTTTCCAATAAAACCAATTCCAGCTCGTTGTGACAGATCACGCTCAAGGATGGCCCCTGTGTCTAAAAAGGAGAGTGAATTTGCTGCGGGCGAGGTAAGGGAGTTGACGTACTCAGTCAGTTGCTCAAGAGTTGGTTTAAGAGTTTTGTGGTAATCCGGGATTCTCGCATATCGGGCTACACAAGATTCTATAGAGTCTTCCAGAGCTTCTCCTTCATAATAACTTTTTGCCAGGCAAATGATGGTTTTCGCTCCAGGCAGTATTTTTTCAGGATCTAACCTGAGCTCAATGCTTCTCTCCCTTGCTATCCATTCCATTTCACCATGGAACGAATTGCCAAGCCAAGATAGAAAATGTTCTCCTGTTTCCGGCGGGGCTGATGTCGTGAACCGGCAATCGTCAAAGCCGAGGCTCTGGGCCCGACACCTGATTTTCTCCTTCATCTCTTGCACGGGATGTTATGCGGGATTGAGAATAATTTAATAAAATTTGAAAAACAATCTGACTAACGGTGCGCCCTTGCGTCATCACTTCCATGTCAGCAGTCCGATAAACAGGCAGGCGCTCTTCAAGTAAAAGTTGAATTTGTTCTAAGGGGTTTTTGGTTTGCAGCAACGGTCGATTGTTGTTGTGCTTGACCCTTTCATATATGAGTTCCGGAGGTAGACAGAGATGGACAACAAAACAGTTTTTTCTGAGAATTTTCAGATATTCAAAATTTGCACCTAAACCGCCACCGGTAGCGATGACTGAGTTTGTTAAGTGGGGGAGTACGTTTAGAACCAGTTTTTTTTCCAGGGAGCGAAAGCCTTTTTCTCCATGATGTTTGAATATGTCAGGAATGGAACAGCCAACTTGCTCGCAGATGGCCTGATCAGTATCAAAAAAATGGTAGTTAAGCTCAGTTGCCAAGGAGCGCCCACAAGTGCTTTTACCTACCCCCATAAATCCAATGAGGGCGACATTCGAAAAAGTTCGCTGTTCTAAATCTGCCTGTTCCATCAATTACTCAGAATTCAACTTTTTGGCTAAAGAAATGGCTGCCAGCATGGAACATGGAGACGCTATGCCTTTTCCCGCAATGTCAAATGCTGTCCCATGATCGGGAGAAACACGTGTAAATGGCAAGCCTAAAGTCCAATTAACACCTGAGTCAAAGGCGACCATTTTCAAAGCAGGAAGCGCTTGATCGTGATACATGGAGACGACGGCATCCAATTCCCCCTGCCATGCCTTTTTAAGAAGAACATCCGCTGAAATGGGGCCCAGAACATCCAGACCGTCACGAAGGCAATTCTGAATTGCCGGGTCTATAAAGAGTGCTTCTTCATTACCCATTTTACCTCCTTCGCCACAATGCGGGTTGAAACCTGAAACACCGATTCTGCATCGTTCGAGTTTTAACTGTCTACAAGCATCAGAAGCAAGTCGTATGGCGTTTTCTATTTTGAAAACTGTAAGAGAGGTCGCCACCTGAGAAAGGGGTAGATGTGTTGTTGCCAAGGCGATTCGAAGCCACTCGCCCTTGGGGGCCGTGCCCAGAAGCATCATAACTGGATGAGCTGTTTTGGAATACTCCGCAAGAAATTCGGTTTGGCCGGTAAAATTATTATACCCCGCGAGGATGGTCTCTTCTTTGCTGATCGGCGCGGTGACCATGCCTGTTGCTTTGCCGGAGAGACAGGCAGAGGCTGCTGCCTCAATCCAGGAAATTGCATTGAGGGCAGGGGAGCCACTAAGACAAACGGAAGCATCTTCCAGTATAACTCGATTCAATGGACATCCGATACCGAGCTTTTCATTCAGTTCTTCCAAAAGAAAGCTGTTGCCGTAAACTGTATAGTACCAGTTGTCCTCCACTTTTAGTTGGGCCGCGAGGGCCTTAAGGGTGATCTCAGGGCCTATGCCGCGAGGGTCTCCCATTGATATGGCCAGTCGTTTGGGTTTCATGCTCTGAAAAGGTTAATGCCTGTATAAACAATCAGGGGATATTTTCATTATATCCTACACTCAAAACGTTATTGGCATTTGTAAACCTCACAAATGGAATTATACAGCAGTGAGAGTCTTCAAGGCAACGTATTACCCGCGTATAGGTGTATGCAAAGACTACTCCGTCAGTCATTTTTTTAGAGAGCTTCATAGAGAAGGTGTTATTAGCGTTGGCGTTTTTTATCGAAAAACGGCTTTGAATCTCATGCATATAGTTGTATCTTTTTCCTCAGCACTACAGGATGTAGCTTTGGGATTTTGGCTTGTATTCCCATCACTGTGTGCGAAGCAGCAAATACACGTATAAGATCAGCTTTATGGCAACCCTCAAATCACAAAAAAAATGTGCATCAAAGAGTGTTCAGACGTTTAAACCTTCTGGAAAATTTTTGAAGATAGACAGAGTTTTTAGTTCCTCTAAAGTAAGCCCTTTTGACGCGGTGGAGTGGGATTATCGCACTGCGGAGATTAACGATGATTCTGGGAAAGTCTTTTTTCACCAGAAAGATGTGGAGGTCCCTAAATTTTGGTCTGAATTGGCGACAAAGGTGGTTGTTTCCAAATATTTCTACGGTGAAAATGGGACCGAAGAGCGTGAAAAGAGTGTTCGCCAACTAATTCACCGTGTATGTCGAACAATTGCTGATTGGGGAGTTAGGGATGGCTATTTTGGAAAAGCTGATGGGGAAGTTTTTTATGATGAGCTCTCTTGGCTCTGTTTGAATCAATACGGTTCATTTAATTCGCCGGTCTGGTTTAATGTTGGTCTTTATCAACAGTATGGAGTCGGGAAAAATTCGGCTCAGGGTAACTGGGTTTACGATCATGTGACCAAGACAATCAGAAGAGCTCAGACACAATACGAAAACCCTCAGTGCAGCGCATGCTTCATCCAGTCAGTGGAAGACAACATGGAGTCCATCATGAACTTGGCCTGCAGTGAAGCAATGCTTTTCAAGTTTGGATCCGGGACCGGGTCGGATTTGACTCCGATCCGTTCCAGCAGGGAGAAATTAAGTGGTGGTGGGCGTCCCAGTGGTCCGATGTCCTTTTTAAAAGTTTACGATCAAGTAGCCAATGTCGTCAAATCGGGCGGGAAAACTCGACGGGCTGCTAAGATGAACACCCTATACGACTGGCACGGCGATATTGAAGAGTTCATTGAAGCCAAGCAGATAGAGGAAAAAAAGGTGTGGGCACTGATTGCTCAGGGTTATGATGGTTCATTTAATGGTCCTGCTTATGGAAGTGCGATGTACCAAAATGAGAATCTTTCTGTTCGTGCTACTGATGAATTTATGAATGCCGCCATTGAAGGTTTGGATTGGACGACCAGAGCGGTAAAAAGTGGTGAGATTCTGGAGACCAAAAATGCGTCTCATTTGCTTTATAAAATTGCAGAGGGAACCTGGATTTGTGGTGACCCGGGTATCCAGTTTGACACAGCAATCCAAAAATGGAATACGTGCAAAGGCAGCGACATTATTCGTTCCAGCAATCCCTGTTCCGAGTACTTGTTCTTAAACGATACGGCTTGTAATCTTTCATCTTTGAACTTGATGAAGTTCAAAGATGAGTCTGGAAAATTTGATGTGGAGCGTTTAAAAGCGGCTGTACGTATTTTTATCACGGCTCAGGAAATTGTAGTTGATAATTCCAGCTATCCGACCCGGCAAATCGCTGCTAATTCTCATATTTTTAGAGCATTGGGCCTGGGTTTTGCTAATTTGGGCTCGCTCATCATGAGCTATGGTCTCCCCTATGATTCCAATGAAGGAAGAGCTTTAGCAGGCGCAATAACATCCATTATGACCGCTTCTGCTTATGAACAGTCGGCCAAAATGTCGTCTATTATGGGGCCTTTTTCGGGGTATACAGATTCTACTCATTTGTCTTCGAACCAGCCTCGAGCTCCGCACAATATTGACTCCATGATGGAAGTCATTCGGCTTCACCGTGCTGCAGTCGAAGATATCGCTCCCAACAAAGATTTTGCGTATCTTAAGGATGAAGCCCGCTTTGTTTGGCAAAATGTCATAGCTCTGGGTGAAAAACACGGGTTCCGTAATGCTCAGACAACGGTTTTGGCGCCGACAGGAACCATCTCGTTTATGATGGACTGCGATACTACAGGGGTGGAGCCGGATATCGCCTTGGTCAAATACAAGCTGCTAGTCGGGGGCGGAATGCTTAAAATAGCCAACAGAACCGTTGCTGAAGCTTTAAGCCGCCTCGGATACCAGAAAGATTTAATCGCAAAAATTACGGCTCACATTGAGAAATATGATACTGTTGAAGATGTTCAGGATGACTCCGGAGAGATAGTGACCTCTGGTCTCAAGCCTGAACATTTGGCCGTTTTCGATTGTGCCTTCCGACCCCAGAATGGAAAACGCAGCATTTCACCCATGGGCCATTTGCGAATGATGGCGGCTGTACAGCCCTTCATCAGCGGGGCGATTTCTAAAACTGTTAACATGCCCAACGAATCCACGGTGGAGCAAATTAAAGACACTTATATACAAGCTTGGAAGATGGGGCTGAAGTGTGTTGCTATTTATCGGGATGGCTCTAAATCTTCTCAGCCGCTGAACACGAGCAAGAAGAGCACTCAAATAAATGAGACGGGCCTTCTGGATAGTGAGACTTTGTTGGCACGTGTTGCTGAGCTGGAAGAAACAATTAATAAACTTGAGGAAAGAGCTGATCGGCCTGTACGCAAACGTCTTCCTTTCACGCGGAATGCCGTGAACCATAAGTTTGAAATAGCAGGTCACGAAGGTTACTTAACCGTGGGACTCTACGAAAACGAACAGCCTGGAGAACTTTTCATCACTATGGCGAAGGAAGGTTCTACTATCGGTGGTCTAATGGATTGCATTGCGACTCTGACCAGTATTGCCCTCCAATATGGTGTACCGTTGGAAGACTTAGTCAGAAAATTTTCGCATCAGCGCTTTGAGCCTTGGGGCCTTACGGGCAATCCTCAAATTCGAAGTGCCTCAAGTATTATAGACTACATTTTCCGCTGGATAGCGCTGCGGTTTATTCCCGAATATCGGGCCCAGCATCTTTCCTCTGTAGAACAACAAGGATTGGCATTGCCGGGAATTCAGGAAGAATTGAAAAAAGCGGCAAATCGTCCTGTGCCTGATTTACCCCTAAAGGATGTTGATGGGAATCATCCGGAAAAATCACAAAGTTTAAATAGTCTAATTTCTCATTTCCAGAAAGATGCACCTTTATGTCCATGTTGTGGCCATATCACAGTGCGAAATGGAGCATGTTATAAGTGTCTCAATTGCGGTGAGAGTTTAGGGTGCAGCTAAAAGAAAAGAGAGCCCTCTCTTGAAAAAGGGAACCAAAAAGCCCGAGATAGTGGTCGTCATTATCTCGGGCTTTTTGGTTCTGACCCTGTAAGGAAAGAAGCTGAAAGAATTTGTTATTTCACTCGAGTTTTTTTCACTCTCAGCAGTGCTGCTGATTGCGCTAAAGCAGCCTGGGCGGCTGCTACTTCTTCATCGGAAAGTTGTTGCTTGAGACGAGCCTCGGCCTGTTGTTGAGCAAGTATGGCTTGGGCTTCATCAATGCCATCGGCTTGCACCGCCATATCTGTAAGCACGCTGACATTGTTTTCAAATATCTCAACAAAACCATCACCGACCGCCAGGAAAAAGTTTTTCGTACCTTGTTGAACAGAGAGCTCGCCAGCACTAATACGGGTAGCAAGAGGAATATGTCCGGGAAGAATTCCCAACTCGCCTTCAATCCCGGGCAAGGTTACAGAGTTTACCTCTCCAGACCAGATAACTCCCTTAGGTGTGACAATCTTTAAGTTCAACAAGGAGGCCATGTTTAAAACTATTCTTTATTTTTCGTAAATTTCGTCGATCGTGCCTTTCATCAAGAAATTACCTTCCGGCACGTTATCATGTTTACCTTCCAAAATTTCCTTAAAGCCTCGTACTGTTTCTTGAACAGGAACCTGCTGACCCGGTGTCCCTGTGAATACTTCAGCTACTGTAAAGGATTGGCTGAGGAATCGTTGAATTCTACGGGCGCGATTCACCGTAATTTTATCCTCATCGCTTAGTTCGTCCATACCTAAAATAGCGATGATATCCTGTAAATCTTTATAGCGCTGCAAAACCTTTTGAACGCTGCGAGCCACTTCGTAGTGCTCCTCGCCAACGATCTCCGGAGCCAGAGCCTTTGAGCCTGACGCCAGCGGATCTACTGCAGGATAAATACCCATTTCTGAAATAGACCTTTCCAAAACAACCGTAGCATCCAAGTGGGCAAAAGTAGTCGCCGGAGCAGGATCAGTTAAGTCATCCGCAGGAACATAAACAGCTTGGAAAGAAGTAATTGATCCCTTTTTTGTTGAAGTAATTCTCTCTTGGAGTTCACCCATTTCTGTAGCGAGAGTAGGCTGATAGCCTACAGCGCTGGGCGTGCGCCCCAGGAGGGCAGATACCTCGGAGCCAGCTTGAGAAAACCGGAAAATATTATCAATGAAAAGAAGAACGTCCTGGTTTCGTTCATCGCGATAGTATTCAGCAATTGAAAGTCCAGAAAGAGCCACTCTTAAACGTGCTCCGGGAGGTTCATTCATCTGACCGTAAACTAGCGCAATACGAGACTTATCCATCTCTTTTAGATTGATGACACCCGACTCGGCCATTTCATAGTAAAGATCATTCCCCTCGCGCGTGCGCTCACCGACGCCAGCGAATACGGAATAACCACCATGCAGCTTGGCAATATTATTAATGAGCTCCATGATGAGTACTGTTTTACCAACGCCTGCCCCACCAAAAGCTCCGACCTTACCGCCTTTAAGAAATGGACAGATCAGGTCAATTACCTTAATTCCGGTTGTTAGAATTTGAGGTGAAGTCGTCTGGTCTACCAACCGGGGGGGAGGCCGGTGAATAGGATAACGCTGCTGGGTAGTAATAGGAGAGCCTTCATCCACAATGTCTCCTGTAACGTTCAGAATGCGTCCGAGCACGCTATCACCCACGGGCATTGAGATGGGGGCCCCGGTATCTATGACTTCATAACCGCGTTTAAGGCCCTCAACACCGGACATAGCCACTGAGCGAATCCAATTACCCCCTAAATGATGTTGGACTTCCAGTGTAAGCGACTGAGCTTTGTCGTTCACTGTGAAGTCAACTTTCAGAGCGTTGTAAATGGGTGGAAGCTTTTCAGGAAACTCTACGTCTACAACTGGACCGATAATCTGAACTATTTTGCCTTTATTCATGGGTGAAAACCTTAATTCATTCTATGAAAGTGATGAAGTTGCCGAAGCAATTTCTAGTAATTGGTTGGTAATGCCTGTTTGCCTTAGCTTGTTATAGTGAATTGTGAGCTCTTTGATAAGGCTGTTGGCGTTATCAGTAGCGTTCTTCATAGAGACCATACGAGCACTGAACTCACAGGCGCGCATTTCCAAAAGAACGTGATAAATCCGTGTATTCATATAGTGTGGAAGCAAGCTATCATATAGAGCTTTGGCCGAAGGCTCAAAAATCATATCACTATGTTGGGAAGAAGATAAACTCTCATCCACTTGCGACTCCGTTTTTTCACCACCAATAGGTTTGAGCTCAGTTATAGGGAGCAGCGGTATGCAAGAGGGGACCTGAGTCATCGTGTTTTTAAAAGTCGGGAAAATTACACTGATTTTGTCAGCCTCTCCGTTTAGGAAGAGAGATACTGCCATCTTTACGATCGCTCTTGCTTCTGAATACTGAGGGGTATCCTGGAATGAAAATTCGCCAACCAGTTTGCGTCTGGTCCTGTGGACAAATTGAGAGCCCTTACGCCCCGCTGTGACGAAAAGGGTGTTGGCCGGATCAAACTTGCAGGCCTCGCGTATGAGGTTGGTATTAAGACCTCCGCAAAGCCCCTTATCGGTAGTTACAAGAATTACTGCCTCCCGCTTTACAGGGCGCTTTAAGGTCAGAGGAGAGGCATCCTCATCGGGAGCAAGATGGGATTGAATAGAAACCAGCATGTTATGCAGAGTGATTGCATAGGGTCTTCCGTTTAGGGCCGCTTGTTGCGATCGGCGCATTTTTGCCGCAGCAACCATCTGCATTGCTTTAGTAATCTTAGCAGTGCTTACGACAGATTTAATCCGTCGCCGTATATCCCTCATGCTGGCCATTTCTTTTCCTTAATCCTATAATTTAGGGCTTCCAAGTCTCCCGGAAAGAAGAAGCGACACTCTTAATTTCAGCGACCAGTGTATCATCCAATTTCTTTTCTTTCTCAAGCTTTTGAAGCAGCTGTAGCTTTTGAGTAGATAAATATTCCGAGAAATCAGCTGCAAATTTACGGATTTGTTCCACGGGGACTCCATCCATAATGTTGTTCTGGACCGACCAGAGCAAAACGACCTGGATTTCCACCGGGATGGGAGCATGTTGGCCTTGTTTGAAAAGTTCCGTAATGCGTTTTCCTCGTTCAAGGCGTGCCATGGTTTGGGGATCAAGATCGGAACCAAATTGAGCAAATGCTGCTAATTCACGAAATTGGGCCAGCTCCGTTTTAATGCGGCCTGCAACCTGTTTCATGGCTTTGATTTGCGCGCTGGATCCAACTCGGGAAACAGAAATACCTACTGAAATTGCAGGACGAATCCCCTGATAAAAAAGATCAGTTTCCAAAAAAATCTGTCCGTCTGTAATGGAGATAACATTGGTGGGGATGTACGCCGAAACATCACCCATCTGAGTCTCAATAATCGGAAGAGCTGTTAAAGAACCTCCTCCATGTTCTTCATTCATTCGAGCGGCTCGCTCAAGAAGTCTGCTGTGTAGATAAAACACGTCTCCCGGGAAAGCTTCGCGTCCCGAGGGGCGCTTTAAAATCAAGGAAACCTGACGATAGGCGTTGGCATGCTTTGTGAGATCATCATATACAATCAGCGCATCCATGCGGTTATCCATAAACCACTCGCCGATAGCGGCACCTGCAAAAGGCGCCAAGTATTGTTCCGTGGCAGAATCAGAAGCCCCGGCCACGACCACCACAGTCCAGGGCATGGCTCCGGCTTCTTCCAAGGCACCAATGACTTGAGCCACATTGGATTGCTTTTGGCCGATTGCCACATAAATACAGTAAAGAGGCCGATAGTTGGTATCTCCTGCATCCTGAGCTGCTTTATTCAAGCGAGCCTGGTTTAAAATTGTATCAATGCAAATAGTAGTTTTCCCTGTAGAGCGGTCTCCGATAATCAATTCACGTTGTCCGCGCCCGATGGGAATCATGGCGTCAATCGGGATGATCCCCGTTTGCACCGGCTGGTTTACGGACCTCCGAGTAATGATGCCAGGCGCGATTTTTTCTACGGGATAGAACGTATCGTTTTTTATGTCCCCTTTGCCGTCAATCGGCTGGCCTAAAGCATTGACAGCGCGGCCTAACATCCCTTTCCCAACCGGAACTTGGAGTAGACGGCCTGTCCCTTTAGCCTCTTGGCCTTCAGAAACTTTGGTGTAGTCCCCCATGAGAATGGCGCCCACGCTGGTCTCCTCCAAATTCATGGCGATACCCGTCACGCCATTGCCAAGGTCGATCATCTCATTCATCATCAGATCATCAAGACCTTCGATCTTAGCTACACCATCGCCAATCTCGCTGACAACACCTACATTTTGCTGTTTGGCTTCCTGACGGACATTTGCGATCCGCGCTTCAATTTCTTGTAATATGCTGCTCATGCCATCTAAATCGAGTTTTTCAAAATCCTATCAATTAATTATTCAAGTATACTTTCCAACCGTGCTTTTAGACTGGCGTCCAGCACGTTCCATCCAATTTGCACACGTAAACCACCGAGCAACTCGGGAGACTCGCTGAACCTGAAATCCAGAGGAGTACCTGGCGCTGTTGTGCGAATTACCCCCGATATTTTTTCCTGTTCGTATTCGTTCAATGAAACAGCACTCTGAACGTGCACTGCTCTGCGAGCCATTTCCAAGCGGATTCGTTTTTTGAGATGCTCAAGGATGGCCCTCCATGCACGGGGGCGTTTTTCGATGAGAAGATCAATCGCCAGTAAGGCGCGCTGAGAGTCTAATGTTCCAAGTGCTTTGCATGCATTAAAGAGGATGTTTGCCTGGCGTTGCGTCTGCTTGGATATTTTCATTGTATCAGAATCTCAGCAATATTAACTGTTTTGCTCCTTGGTCCCCAGTTGGGAGAGTGCTTCATCACTCAAACGTTTCTGATCCTCGGCAGACAGTGTTTTCCCTATCACTTTCGCCGTAGTATCTACCACGAGACGACAAACTTCCCCTTTGAGTTGATCTAGCATTTTGGCGTAGTCTGCCTGAGTGGCTTCCTTGGCCTTTGCAATAATCTCCTCAGCTGTAGCAACCGCCTTTTGAGACTCCTGTTCACGAAGTTGAGCGGCAAGCGAACGCGCTTCGACAATCAGAGACTTGGCTTCGTCAGCTGCCTTAGTGAGGATTTTTTGACGCCCATCTTCAGCCGCTCGCAACTCTTCCTTGATACGCTCGGAGTCAGCGACGCTTTGGGCTATTCTTTCTTTTCTTTCTTCCAGCAGCTTTATAATGGGTTTACTGGCAAAAAACCACAGCACCCCGGCCACTATACAGAAATTAATGGCTTGAGCAATAAACTGCGGCCAATTCAGTCCAAAACGCTGAGCTGTTTCTGTAGCGGTTTGGCCTAAATCCGTAATTATACTTCCTATAATCAATAGTTCCTGCATCTCTTCCTCTCGATGAGCGAAACCCGATTAAACCGGACGCAGCATTTTCAATACGTTCGGTTAGGCAATCGAATGCTATTTAACCAGGAACAAGGCGAAAAATACGATACTCTCTGCAAAAGCGATTGCCAAAATGGCCATCACCAGTATTTTTCCAAAAGCACCCGGATTGCGCCCAATAGATTCGGAGGCGGATTTACCCACCAAACCAATACCTATTGCTGATCCCAGTGCTGCCATTGCGACGTGTAAACTGCCAGTAATCTCGGCTAACATTGAACTGATCATATCTTTTCTTTTTTTTCGTGCGGGTCCTCTCTGAGGGAGTCCCCAAGTATTAATAATTAATGTTCCGCGCCCTCATGGTTTTCATGTTGGCACATCGTTGCTGTAAAAACGGCGGTCAATAAAGCAAACACCAGAGCTTGAACTAAACCGACCAGCGTTTCCAAAAAGTAAACCGGGAGGGAAGCAAATATTCCCAAGATAGGCCCCATTCCCATCATGCTTTCCAACATCACTTCACCCGCATAAATATTGCCATAGAGACGAAACATCAGCGAAACGGGACGGAAGCAAATGGAGATAACCTCCAGAAAACCAACCAGGAAAAAGATAACCGCCAGGAACAGAAACAATACTCCCGTAATGCCTTCTCCTTTAACACCAAAAATTTCTTTAGCTACTCCTTTAATTCCGTTGAACTTAAATGCCCAGATTGTCCAAAAGAAAAAGAAAAGAATAGCCATGGCTGACGTCATGTTCAGGTCAGCGTTACCACCCCGAAGAAGGGGAGTTTCGATTACAAAACGCCCTGCCACGTCGCTGCCCCAGCCAATTGAGCCAACGCCAGGGACTAAACTGAACCAGTTGGTTGAAAGAATAAAAATGAAAATGGCTGAGAAAAACCAGAATGTTTTAAGAAGAACTTTCCCTCCTAAAATACCTCCTAAAAACTCATACAAGGCCTCTACTATGGCTTCCAGGAAATTTTGCATTTTTCCCGGAACGAGCCGCATGTTTCGAGTGGAAATTCTGACAAAGAGGATGATAAGCAATGTAACCACCCAAGTAATGATCATTGAGTTTGAGAGTATGAAGCCGAAAAAATCAAAAACCGGCACGGCAGCAGAAGGGAGGTGATGTCCCTCCTCCGAGGCACACACGCTCCCGCTAGCCAAAGCAAAAACGGCAAAAACAACCAATATAACGTAACGATACATTACTCGTACGAGTGCATGCCTATTTTTTCGTTATGCAGCATTCACCCAACAAGGGTGCGATTCTAAGGATTTTTTAATTCATGTCCAGTTTTTTTTCGTACTTTCTAATTTGGCAAAGTGTTTTAACTCGCCGTTTTAAAGTGTGTTGCCTCACATTGCTCCATGCTAAGTATTACATTAGTAGATGTTTTGTTGCAGTAATTTTGTGTGGTTGCAAAATCAATAAATAAGGGCAATAATCGTCTGTGTGAGGTAGTGGGTAAACTCTATCTCGTGTTTCATCTTTCCCTAAGTATGCCGTCGATGCAGATGAGAAATTATGGATAAAATTATCATTCACGATGTGGAAGTTCGAATGCGTGTAGGCACTGTGGAAGCTGAGCGTAATTGGCCTCAGCGGCTTCTGGCTACCATTGAATTAGAGCATGACATGACACAGGCTATGCAAACTGACGATCTGGAATTTGCCATTGATTATGAAAAAGTAGTCAACCGGCTCCGTGAGTGGGGTGCAAAAAAACAGTGGCATCTTTTGGAATCTATGGCTAGCGACATTGCTGATATGATTCTCGAAGAGTTCGCACCTTTTTCTGTAAGCGTACTTCTCAAAAAATTTGAACTTCCAATGACTGCGGCTGTATCCGTGCACATAGTAAAACGGCAGACACCTTTAAAAAGAGAGAATTAGGAAGATGCGTTTTATAACATTTTTTCCCAGTTGCGTTTTGGCTTTCGTGCTAATGGTTGGCGGAAGCGTTCAGATAATGGGAGAGAGTCCAAGTGCGAGTGAGCCTGATGATATCCCTGTTGAAAAAATAATGTGCCAGAGGCTAGGCATTCCCAATTTTTTTAGGAAAATAAATCAGTGCAGTACCAATATTACGATTGCTTATTTGGGTGGAAGCATTACTGCCGGGGCAGGAGCCTCTAATGATCAAATGTCCTATCGTGGAAGGGTGACTTCATATATTCGGTCTAAGCTTCCAGATTCCGAAGTGAGGGAAATAAATGCGGGCTTGGGCGGGACAGGCTCTTTTCTGGGGGCTTTCAGGGTAAAAAGAGATTGTATGAACGCTAAACCCGATCTTGTTTTTATTGAATTTGCGGTTAATGACGCAGGGGAAACAGAAAAGCAATGCGTCGCCTACCTGGAAGGGATTGTTCGGCAGATTTGGACATTAAATCCCCAGTGCGATATCGTCCTGATTTACACGGCAACAGAAAGCTGGTTCAATATTTACAAGGCAGGTGACATGCCAGGGAGCGTCAAAGCTCATGAAAAAGTAGCCGATTACTACGGGATTCCCAGCATTAACGTGGGTATTGCTGCCAGCATGATGCTGGAGAATAATAAATGGAATACGAAAGATTTTTCACTGGATGGAGTTCACCCCACTGATGCTGGTTATGCGCTTTACGCTGATATGATCGTGAAGTCTGGAGAGGCAGCCTTGTCCCAATGGAAGCCGGATTCACCCTCGTCTCAAAGAGCCCCGTTGCCCGGCCCTATTTCCATGTTGCCTGTTGAGCCCGGTAATTTAATTCCTGCCTCAAAAGCTATTGCGGATAAAAATTGGAATATTGCTCCGAAAAGTCCTACCGGCTATTTCTCTAACGTCCTTGAGTCTGACGTACCGGGAGCTGAGTTAACATTTCATTTTACAGGTTCCTATCTTGGTTTTTTTGATGATTTGGGTCCGGATTGTGGAACCATTGAATACTCAATTGATAATGGCGATTGGGTAACTTTACAGAACTTTGATCAGTGGGCTAAGAACTTCTATCGTCCTCATTGTCGTAAACTGGCCGAAAACCTTTCACCTGTTCGTGAACACACACTAAAACTGCGTATCGCTGAAGCACAGCCTCAGGAAAGCAAGGGTAGATTTTTCCGTCCCGGCTATTTTCTTGTTGCCAGTAGATATCCCGTGTCAATTGACCCTGAGATTATCGCGAAAACTCACCCTCTTTTCCCAAAAAATGGAATTCCGGTGGGCTGGAAAGTGACTGCATGGAACGATGTCTCTGTGCCTGGTTCTGAAGGAGTGGAGTGGGTTATTGAGGACGGAGTTTTGCATGGTAGCAAGCCGCGTGGAACCTGGCTTGTAAGTGAAAAGGAGTACGGTGATTTTTATATCGAATTCGATTTTTTACTACCACCAAAAGGGAATAGCGGTTTTGGTATCCATTTCCCCGGCCAGGGAGATCCGGCATTTGAAGGAATGGAGATTCAGATGTGTGATCCTCGGTACTACACTGATTATGGCTACACTTTCGAGCCTCATGAACTCGCCGGGAGCGTCTACAAGGCTATCACCCCGCGGGTCAACATGTACCGCCCCGGACAATGGAATAAATATCAGATTAACTGCCATGGAGACAAGATTCTGATAGTGCTGAACGGGGAAGCTGTCGTTAATGCGGATTTGGCAAACGAAAACAAGCAGTTGGAAAGAGGACTTCCGCTAAGCGAGCGGCCACGAACCGGGCATTTGGGTTTTCAGGAACTTAGCAGGGGGGATGGGCAGGTTATGATTCGCAACATCAAAATATTTGAGTTTGAACCCTAACAACCTACTCTGGACTACGGTTCTAACCTAGAGAAAGAATAAGACACGTTAGACAACATATTCTCTGTATAAGACTTCTCTCGACAAGAATGGAATTTGCACTGGCATTTAGAGAATAGGAACAGTATCTTTTGCACATGATGAGCGCGCACCGGGGTAAATCAGTTTTTAAGCCATTAGTTAAATTAGCGATATTAGCTTTATTTTCCATTTGGAGCTTCAGCTCTTTTTT
The DNA here is from genome assembly GCA_023230105.1 of Verrucomicrobiota bacterium. Taxonomy (GTDB): domain Bacteria; phylum Verrucomicrobiota; class Verrucomicrobiia; order Limisphaerales; family UBA1412; genus UBA1412. Next base: position 60,895 of record JALNXY010000007.1, on the reverse strand, counting down.
TTCTCCAAATGCCACTGCTGCACAGTGGGTTAAGACTATTTCCAAAAACGATTCACAAATCCCGGATGGAACGGTTGTACTAAAAGATGTCCCTTACGTAACGAATGGACATGAGCGCCAGAAACTGGATCTTCTGCTTCCGCCTTCAGAGGAAAAACTTCCTTTGTTAGTTTGGGTTCACGGAGGTGGATGGGAGGCTGGAGATAAGTCGGACAGGGTTTTTTATCGTTTTTTGAATCAAGGGTTTGCTGTTGCAAGTATCAACTACCGTTTCAGCCAACATGCAATATACCCAGCGCAAATTGAGGACTGCAAGGCGGCAATCCGTTGGCTCAGAGCGCATGCAGAAGAGTTTAATTTTGATGCCGAAAAAATGGGCGCAGGTGGAGCTTCTGCCGGGGGACATCTTGTAGCGCTGCTCGCAGCTACAGGCCATACTCGAATGTTTGATAAAGGTGAGTATCTTGAGGAATCCAGCCGTATCCAAGCCGCATGTGATTTTTTTGGTCCCACGGATTTTAACGATTATGATTTCCAGGACACTATTTTTAAGGATTATGATAATTCTCCTCTAAGCAAGTTAGTAGGAGGGAGCATGGCCCAAAAAACAGCTCTTCTTTCACTTGCAAGCCCCTTATGTTTTGTTACTTCTACTCATGCGCCCATCATTATAATTCATGGAAATAGAGACGATTTAGTTCCCTTAAACCAGAGCCAGAGATACCTTGGTGCTTTGGCACAGGTAAATGTGGAAAGTACTCTTCTAATCATAGACAATCAGGGACATGGTTTTGAGGGTGAAAATTATTGGAGAGAGATATCCACATTCTTTGAGAAGAAGCTGAAACCGGAAAAACGGGTTGGTTATACAAAGCTGCTTTTAATTCCCTGAAATTAGAGCAGTTCTAAAATATGGATAATTTAAAAGAACAAATGAAGGAATTGGCACGCTGTGCCAAAGAAGCGTCACGAGCTTTGGCATTGCTTAGCGCTGAAAAGAGAAACAGGTGCTTGATTGCTATGGCTGACGCTATTTTATCGGCTGAAGATGAAATTTTGCGTGCTAATCAGCAGGATGTAGAAAACGGGAAGAAGATAGGTTTATCATCAGCGATGCTGGACCGTCTGACTTTAACCCCTGGAAGAATTTCTGCCATGGCTGCGGGGATAAAAGAAGTGGCAGCACTGCCTGATCCGATCGGAAGAGAGTTGGACTTCAGAGTTCGTCCGAACGGACTTGAGTTGCGGAAAGTATCCACTCCTATTGGGGTAATTGTGATTATCTTCGAGTCCCGCCCCAATGTGACTGCTGATGCAGCCTCTCTTTGTTTCAAATCTGGAAATGCAACAATTCTCAGGGGTGGAAAAGAGGCAGCTGCTTCCAATCAGATTATCTCAAAAATTATGGTGAAGGCAGCTCAGTCTGTTTGCTCAGAATTTCCTGCATATGCCATTCAAGTTGTCTCCACCCCAGATCGGCAGGCAATTCCGGAGTTACTCTCTTTGCGTGAATTTGTGGATCTCTGCATTCCAAGGGGAGGTGAGGGGCTAATTCGCGCTGTAGTAGAGTGCTCACGAGTACCAATCATCAAGCATTATAAGGGGGTATGCCACGTTTACATTCATGAAAATGCAGATTGTCAAATGGCCAAGCAAATCATTGTTAATGCAAAAACCCAGCGCCCCGGGGTGTGCAATGCGGCTGAATCTCTATTGATAGATGAAAGCGTTGCCTCAGATATTTTGCCTTTAGTTGGAGCCGTTCTTTTGCAGAAGGGTGTTAAGCTGTATTGCTCGCCTCAGGCAAGTAGCATTTTAACTCAAGCGCTCCCCCGAGAGCTTGTTAAGGATAACATTCTCTCCATTGATAAGAGCACTTGGGATCATGAGTATCTGGATCTTTCTCTATCCGTCGGAGTCGTTAAAAACCTGGATGCAGCAATAGCCCATATTAACCGATATGGCTCGGGGCATTCTGAATGTATTGTTACAAATTCGGAGGAAGCGGCGCTGCGTTTTCATCTGGCTGTAGATGCAGCAGCAGTGTATTGGAACGCCTCTACTCGTTTTACGGATGGGGCGGAGTTTGGCATGGGGGCTGAAATTGGTATTAGTACCGATAAAATCGGTGCAAGAGGCCCTATGGGATTGGAAGAATTAACAGCCTATAAATGGTTGATTTGTGGAATGGGACAAATTAGAAAATAGTAAAAGAATGATAACTGAACTTAAAGAACTTCTGGGGCAGAACAATGTCCTGACTGAAACCGAAGATATTCTTCCCTATGCTTATGACGGGACTCCTGCTTTATGGCAGATGCCCCGCGCTGTTGTTTTTCCTCAGACGCCCGAACAAATCTCTGCTATTCTGAAGCATGCCAATGAAAAAAATATCCCCATCGTCACGAGAGGGAATGGCACTGGCCTGAGTGGAGGAAGTCTTCCCTTGATGACAGGGGATTCTATTGTGCTTTGCACGACTCAAATGAATCGGTTGCTGGAACTGGATTCACAAAATTTGACTATTTTGGTCGAAGCCGGGATGACCACTCAGGATATTTTTGATAGAGCTTCTAAGGCTGGATTATTTTATCCACCTGATCCTGGTTCAATGAAAACCTCGAGTATTGGCGGCAATATAGCCGAAAACTCCGGTGGTTTGCGTGGCCTGAAGTATGGAGTGACTCGCAACTATGTAATGGGTTTGGAAGTGGTGCTGCCGTCGGGTGAGATTGTCTGGACCGGGAATAAATGTGTGAAAGACGTCGCCGGTTTCTCATTGAAAGATCTTTTCATAGGTTCCGAAGGGCTTCTGGGTGTAATTACTAAAGCTTTGCTGCGACTGGTTCCGCCTCCTCAGGCTCGAAAGACTATGCTGGCTGTTTTCAAGAAAATGGATGCTGCGGCCCAGACAGTTTCGGATATTATTGCAGCCAGCATAATTCCGTGCACGCTGGAGTTTTTAGACAAAACGACTATTGCATGTGTTGAAAGCTATGCTCGCATCGGCTTACCACTGGATTGTGAAGCGATCCTTCTCATGGAAACGGACGGTCATTCAGTGGTGGTTTCAGAAGAGGCCGATGAAATGTGCAAAATTGCCAGAAAAAATGGTTGTGTGGATGTGCGAATTGCAGCCAACAGCACGGAAGCCAAGCAGTTGACTGAAGCCCGGAGAGTATCACTCTCAGCGCTGGCCAGAGTAAGTCCTACCACCATATTGGAAGATATTACTGTCCCGAGAAGTGAACTTGCCAATATGGTTCGTTTCATTCAACGAGTTTCGGATAAATACCGGCTGAAAGTTGGTATCTTCGGGCATTTCGGGGATGGAAACCTTCACCCAACGTTTTTGACGGATGAAAAAAATGAAGGTGAAATGAAGAAAGTCGAAATGGCTTTTGACGAGATATTCCAGGAAACCTTACGAGTCGGGGGAACAGTGACCGGAGAACATGGAGTTGGAATGGCTAAGAAAAAAGTTCTGCCTGGTGCTTTGGGGGCTGAAGCTATCCAAGTGATGCGTTTTCTGAAAAAATCTTTGGATCCCAAAGGTATTTTAAATCCTGGCAAGATGTTTGACCTTTAAAATATTGCTTATATTTACGACGGAAAGGACTGGTTAGAATGTTTGGAATAACACGTTTTATCGGCCGTTGGGTCATTCGGCTGCTCCTGCTCGTCATTTTGCTGGGAGTGCTTTGCTATGTCTTTAAAGACCGTGCATTGAAGTATTATATAGACGTTCAACTGGCCAAAGTAACGGGACTGACGATAGAGGCAGAGAAAGTGAATGTGGATCCTTTAAGCAGGACACTGACTCTTTCAGACATTGAAGTAAGCCATCATTTCATTATGAAAAATCTATTCCTTGCCAAAATCTCAAATGTTAGAGCCAAGGTCTCGGCCTGGGAGCTTATTTTCAAAAAGCTACACTTCGAAGAATTAGAAGTTAATGTGGAAGTTTTTCAATCTGTGGAAAGTTCCAGTGGGCTTTCTACGGAACTCTACATGCGGAAATTGGCTGAAAATATGAACTTGGAAACGGGGCCTTGGAAGTATGCTGGGGTAGAAAAATTTTACCTTACGATAAATCGCCATCAGAAAGTTAATTTGGAGACACCTGAAAAAATTATGAACTGGCGAGACTTAAATTTGCATGTTTCCTTCGAGAACGTGGCCACACCGAGGGATCTGTTAGGAATTCTGAATACGATCCTCTATGGGGAATTGGACCCTCAACGTATCTGAGTTTAATTAAAACAGAATCAGTTCTCCTCGGTGGCATTTTTACTTTCAATCCCAGGGGCGACTGTTTCTGAAGGTGTTTCCGAAGCAGATATGGGCTCGGGAGGAGCAGTATTTTCAATATTACTGGTATTTGACGGGGTGTCATCACGCCAAAACTGTAGTTGTTTCCCGATCCAGCCAGAGGAGTTCCACCCGGTCGTATTCTCCAGCCGATAAATAATGACCTTATTCCAATCATCAAGGTAGTTGCTATTTTCTTCAGGCGCGTTTCCCTTAAAATAAAAAGCAGAAAGATTGGGGCAGGAGGAAAAAGCAAAAGGATAAATGTGTTTTAAACCTTGTCCAATTGTGACCCATTGAAGTGAATATGATCTGGAAAAGGCTCCTTGTGGAATAGCCTCCACCGAATTGGGGATTGTCACCTGAGCAAGATTGGTGCACATATAAAAAGCATAAGGTTCAATCTTGTTTATTGTTGAAGGAATCACAATATTTGTTAGACCATAGGAGTGGGAAAAAGCAAAGGTAGATATTTTCTTAACACCTTCCGGGATACTGTACTCAGATAATAGAAGTTTTTTGTTTCGTGAGCTGGAGTCCGATTGTTCTCCTCTATTTGAGCGAGGAAAGCGGATTATTGATTGCATTGATTTGTCGAAGAGAACACCGCTAAGAGATGAGAAGTGTTTGTTATCTGGGTGTACTTCAAATGATTCCAAAGAAGAACATGTTTCAAAAGTCTCTTCCACTATATTGAGGTTTTTCGGTATGAGCAAATTCTTAAGAGATACACAGCCCTCCAGAGCAAACTTTCCGATGGATACTAAATTGTCTCCCATACTGACCTCCTCTAAGCTTGTGCAGTTAAGAAAAACACCCTCATTTAAGGTTTGGATTGAGTTTGGTAATACTACAGAAACCAAGTTTGAACATCCGTCAAATGCGTAAGGTCCAATATGTGAAATGCCGTCTCCTAGAGTAATCTGTTCCAACGAATGGCAGTGTCGGAAAGTTCCGTTTGAAATGTTGGTAAGACTTTCCGGGAGGAATATGAAGGACAAAGAAGTGCAGTACATGAAAGCTGAATCGCCCACGCGAGTGATGTTTTCGGGGAGCCAGACATTCTTCAGATCGAAGGCACAAAAAAAAGCTCGATCTGCAATTTCGGTTACAGGAAGTCCGTTTAAAGTTTCAGGAATAACAAGAGTTTTCTTGCCAACTTTTTTTTGTGACCTTTTTTTAGCTGAACCCTTGTTGGCTGAATCTTCGTATTGATAGCCTAGAATAGAAACCTGATTCGAATTTATGACAGTGTAGAGGAGTTCTCCTTCAGTGATGGTGTTCTTGGGCTTATTGAGAGAAACATCCTTTTTGGCAGAAAGTATTTCCAGCTCCATATCCAAAGTTTTTATCGGTATAAGAGCTCCCTGTTCGTCATATTCCCACTGGGTAATAAATGCTGATTTTCCATGCTGAAGATCGGTAAAGGCTTCCAAACCTTCACAGACGCCGAAAATTTGAATAGTTTTAAGAGATTTGCATGAAAGAAAAGCGCATGATCCCAATTTTTTAAGAGAGGAGGGAAGCTCTATTCGAGTAATTGAGGCACCTTCAAAAGCGTGGTTTCCAATATTTTCAATTCCTTCAGGCAAGAGGATATAATTTAGGTTTTTACAGAATATAAATGAATAGGGACCAAGGGATGTTGTGCCAATGGGAATTTCATAATATGGTCTTTTATTTCCGGCGGGATATTGGATTAGCTTTTTGATTTTTTTGTCAAAAAGCACTCCATTTGTGCTGGTGTAGTTTGGATTAAGAGGGTCAACTAGAATGTCTCTAAGAGAGAGACAACCGGCAAAGGCACCTTCCCCTATCTTTATAATTGTGTGTGGAATGAAAACAGAACGAAGTTTGGGATGCGCGATAAAAGCTCTTTCAGAGATACCTACCACAGGATTGCCTTCGATTTCGGTAGGTAGAGTTAGCTGCGATTTCCCACCCGTGTAGGAATGAATAAAAGCTCCTTCATCCGAAAGTCGATAACCGAAGTTTACTGTTCGAATAATCTCTGATTCGGCAGACACTATAGCAAAAACAGAACATTCAAAAAAGCAGAGCAGTATAAAGTATCCAATTTTTTTCATAAAAATTTTGGCCTATTCCTCGATTCTCCCACCATTACCCCTTAGAGCTCCAACGATAGATCTTTTTTTGTTTTTTTGATCACGCTGCATTTTTTTTAAAATTCGATCGTTGTATTGATCAATACCCGAAGGATGTCCCGATATTTTAAGTTTGTTTTGAAAAGCTGCTACTTCCACTAATCGTCCAGTGTCCCGTCCTGCACTGACTGGCAAAACCACGTGTGGAACTCTCACCCCCATTATTTCGATTGTCTGGTGCTCGCCTCCCAAACGGTCAATTTCTTCAGTTTCCTCAAGGACCGATAGTGTTACGACCATATCTAAGCGTTTGCGGGTTCGAATACTCTTAATTCCAAACATATCGGCAACGTTAATGATGCCAATACCCCTGACCTCCATGAAATCCTTCATTTCACATGTAGGTGCGGCGACAAGCTCTTTGCCTTCTGAAAGAAAAATTTCGGTAACATCATCTGAAACAAGGCTATATCCGCGCTCTAAAAGCGAAAGAACGCACTCACTCTTACCGATACCACTTTTGCCTTTGATCAGAACTCCAACACCCAAAATATCAACCATGCAGCCGACTTCAAGTTTGCGGGGCGCAAAGAGCTCGTCCAACGTATGAGTGGCTTGGTTCACAAAGCGCATGGTGATGAGTGAAGAACGAAAAATTGGTATTTGTTCCTTCTTCGCCGCCTCTAAAAAATCGTTCTCCGGATGAAGTGATCTGCAAAATACAAAACAGGGTATATGGTACTTGAAGATATTCTTATAGCATTTGCTACGCTCTTCAGGGGTAAGGGATTTTAAATAACTGCATTCTGCTCGACCAAATACTTGGACCCTCCGATGCGGAAAGTGCTTTGTAAATCCGGCTAATGCGAATCCAGGACGGTTAACAGCGGGCTCATGAATGAGACGTCGCAGGCCCTTCTCACCGCATTCAAGGTTGAGCGGGTTTAAATCGCTGCAGTGTTCCAGGAAAGTGGCGACTGTTATGCTCGTAGCTTTTTGCATAATTCCGTAGTGTTAGAGGTCAAACTCGGGCCCAAGATAAACTTCTCTGGCCTTGGTATCTTTCGCTAAAAGTTCAGCGTTTCCTTCCAATAAAATTTGGCCTTTATGTATGATATAGGCCCTGTCGACAAGGTTTAATGTTGCGCGGACATTGTGATCGGTAATGAGAATACCCATCCCCCGATCTTTGAGCTGGCGTAAGATTTTTTGTACATCGTAAACCGCTATAGGGTCTATTCCGCTAAAAGGCTCATCAAGGAGTAAAATTTTGGGGCTCGTGACGAGGGCACGAGTAATTTCCAGTCTTCGTTTTTCTCCGCCGCTCAAGGTATAGGCTATGCTTTTTGCCAATCGCCCCATGTCCAGCTCATCCAAAAGCAATTGGAGTCGGCTTAGTTTTTCTTGATGGCTGATATTGCATGTTTCCAGAATAGCCAGAATATTTTGTTCGACAGTTAGTTTTTGGAAAACAGAGGGTTCCTGTGTGAGATAACCAATTCCCAATCTGGCCCGCTGGTGCATTGGCAAGTGGGTAATTTGATGTTCATTGAAAAAGACATCACCCTCGTTGGGTTTTACCAGTCCCACGACAATATTAAAAGTTGTGGTTTTGCCTGCACCGTTAGGACCTAGGAGCCCCACTATTTCGCCGGAGTTTACATTGATAGAGATATCGTCCACAACACGGCGTTTTTTATAGGAACGAACTAAATTCTGAGTATAGAGAACGAACTGGTTTTTATGCTGGGCTTGCATATTATTCTGGTTTTTGGCCATCAATTCTAAAATTTGAGACGCCTTTGAAAACATTAGCTTTTCGGTCCCAAATCATCTTGTCGGCATAAAGCGTGCCTCTGGGCATTTTTGCAACGGGATATCCTGTTAATTCAAGTAACTGAGTTGCCGTGTCAAAAACAGCTTTTTTACCACTTGCAACCACATCCTCTTGTTCCATTATTACATCTTGCTCCGCCACGACATTGACAACGGCACCCGTTTTTTCATCAAGTTGAACCTTCATTGTTTCAGATTTCATCTGCTGCGTTTTCCGCTCAGGACTGGAGGTCGTTTGTATGATATGAACCTTGCCGGTTGCTACAATGTTGTCCAAATATTTGGTTGGATTAGTTTCCTCTGTTTTTTTATCTTTGAAATTCAATAGCAATTGGCTCATCGTCATGTGTGTGAAATCAGTCTCTTTTGATTGAATTTCAACGCTCACCCTATTAAAAAAATTGATCTGCTTTTCATCCACGTTCATGCGAGGGCTGTTAATCCGAAGCTCATGAGCTCGAGTTTTAACCGTACCTTCTGAGGAGAGGGAAGATGAAACAGAGTTTGTTTCCGTTTGTGGTCCAAAAAGCTCCAAAGGTTGGATTTTTCCTTCGACAGGGACGATAACTTTTACGTTACCTATTGCCTGTGCCGAACGAGGCTCTGCCCACATGAAAAGTTGATCCGATTCACCTGTCAGTTGGTCTGAAGACCAGCTTGTGTGTTCTTCGAAGACGGCGGTGGAATCAGCCAGTTTATAGACGGCTTTCTGTGTTTCGATTCGATGATCTTTTTGGGAAATTTTGACATTACCCGTGGCCTCAATCCACTCAATTTCCCGCTCTTGTCCTCCAGTGGAGGCAGGTTTTTCGGTCTTTTCCTCCGTCGCGCCGGGAGTTTCCTTAAAGTAAATATGAAGCGAGTCGCAATATAGTGAAGCATCCCCATCTTGGACCCAAACATTACCGAATAGCGTAATTCGATTGCTGATCGAGTTTAAATTATCTGATCGAGATGTGAGTGTTCCTGTATTTTCAGAGCCACTTAGCGCCATGGGGACTCCAATCATTCCACTTTCATTCAGTTGGTTTTTGTCCAGTTCCAGTTGAACATTGCCCGCGGCTGAGAGTTCCTTTCCATTTTGCCTCAGCGTAACATAGTTAGCGCTTCCTTTTTGGGATTCTCCACGCCATGAAACCTTACCGGAAATAGCAAGTTCATTTTGTGTTCGCACGTAGACGAACTGGTCTCCAGATGCGCTGAATTTCTGATCTGGTTTATCCACATCAATACGCGCATTTCCTTCTCCAATTACCTGCTCAAAACCGTTTGTGGCACCTGCAGAAATAAATTGTAATTTGTCGCAACGGAGTCGAGTACCTTCTTCGCTAACGTTTACGTTACCAAGATACTGAACATTGTTTTCTTTTTGAGAGAATGTGAATTGATTGGAGGTTACTCTCACTTTGTTAGAGGATGATGTCAGACTGTTCGTTGCGAAGCCGCTTACATCCAGACCGGAAAATTCCGAGCTTACTTGATTCGATATTACCAGAATGGAATCGGAATGAGACCAAGAAAACCCTTTTCCTTGTATAGACATTGAGCCATCGGTTTGAGATAATCTCAAGGGTGCCACTGAAAAAACAGTCTTTTTCGAGATTTCGTAGGAGCATTCACTTGTTGATACAACAGTGTTCGTTTTTCCTTCCCTGTCGTAGCATTCAATTCTTAAACCAGAGATCGCTACAGTATCTTTGCCTGTGGGCTTAGCTTCCTGTCCTTTCAATAAGGACCTGAGAGGAGTTTTTTTGCCGGGCTGGACGGGGTAGTATTCAGGAATTTGAAAACCTTTAATTCGCCCACCTAAGCGGTTAGAAAAAGTAGAGTTTGTCGTTTCAGAGGAAGCAGAACTTTGCTCATTAAAGAAAAAAAACAACACCAGCAGGACCGCGATAGTTGCGGCTGATCGACTTTTTCGAATTCGTTCCTTAAAATCCATTCTTTGCAGCTGAGAATAATTCGTTCAGCACTGCTCTTATTCTAGCCCAAAACTTCTAAATGACCAGCCTTTAATGAAGAAGCGAGATACGAAAAGTGTGTGCCGTTCTTTGGATAGTGTAGAATGCGGACATCCTCTTCCAAACGTTATTTCTATTGACTGGAATTGAGCGATGTTTTAGTGTCTCGAAATGAAGTTGAATAAAACTTTGCTTTATGGAATCTGTACGTTGGTGTCTGCAATGACCTTTAGTACAGTTGGTTTTGCGGAATACAAAACGGCTCCAGCTCCGTTAATGACTGTCTGGGGCGAGGAAATGACTCCAGAAACAGCGTGGCCTCTTCATCCACGTCCTAACTTGGAGCGTTCAAATTGGCAAAACCTCAATGGCCTTTGGGATTATGCGGTCACTCCGATTAATGCCCCTGAGCAACCCAAGACGTGGGAAGGAAAGGTACTGGTTCCTTTCGCCATGGAGTCAGCGCTTTCCGGAGTGGGTCGGAAGATTGAGCCCAACGAGGCTATTTGGTATCACCGCAGCTTTGACGTTTCAAACTTGGACGCCGAACGTCTCCTGCTGCATTTTGATGGTGTAGATTTTCGCTCCCAGGTTTTTGTTAACGGCAAAGAGGTGACTGATTATCCCCATGAAAGTGGAATCCTTCCTTTAACGGTAGATGTTACTGATGCGGTAAAAGAGGGTTCAAACGATCTTTTAGTGTATGTTTGGGATCCGACTGATACGTGGCAGAATGCGACTGGAAAGCAGGTCTTGAAGCCCGGTGGAATCATGTACACGCGCACGTCAGGAATTTGGCAGCCGGTTTGGATGGAAACAGTTCCCAGTACTTATGTTTCTGGTTACGAGGTGGATAGCAATATAGAAAAAGGAATTGCCTATGTTAAACTGAAAACTGTGGGCAATTTGAAAGGCGCTCAAGCCTCCATTACAGTAAGAGATGCGAATGGGAAAAAAGTTGCAAGTGGGAAGATTTCAGACTGGGAAAAGCCTGTTGAGCTGAAAGTGAAAGCCCCTCAACTTTGGTCACCTGATAATCCTTACCTTTACGACATGGACATTGCCCTTAAATCTAGTGCCGGAACAGATCATGTCAAAGGTTATTTTGGTATGCGCAAGATCGAAATGCGGAAGGATAATAACGGTATTCAGAAGTTTTTCTTGAATAACGAGCAAATTTTCATGCAAGGAACTCTTGATCAAGGATGGTGGCCTGATGGTCTTTTAACTCCTCCCAGCGAAGAAGCAATGCTTTTTGACATACAGTTCCTCAAAAACGCAGGTTTCAACATGATGCGCAAGCATATCAAAATCGAACCGATGCGGTACTACTACCTCTGCGACAAAATGGGCATTTTGCTTTGGCAAGATATGCCGTCAGGTCCGGGCGATGTTAATGCACGCTACGGGATGTATCGCCGTGAACTCAAGCAGATGGTAGATTATCTTCAACCCATTCCCTCAATCGTTGTATGGGTCCCCTACAATGAAGGGTGGGGTGAGCAGGAAGCATTTAAAGCCAATGCAAGTTTGAGTTGGTTGATGGAGTATGACAAGACTCGCCTCGTGGACGGTCCCTCGGGTTGGACCGATCATGGGGTAGGACATATTAAAGATATGCACAATTACCCCGGCCCGGGTATGTTTGATGTTATGCCAAATCGTATTTCGGCATTAGGGGAGTTTGGTGGTTTAGGCTTGGCTGTTCCTGGTCATGTATGGGCAGATAACAAAGGTTGGGGTTATGTCAGTGACAATACTGTTGAAGCCTCTTTTGAACGTTATTCCGCCCTGATGAAGCGGTTGTCTCGTTTAGCATCTCAGGGACTGGCAGGTTCCGTTTATACTCAGACCACCGATGTTGAAGTGGAAATCAATGGTCTTATGACCTATGATCGCAAAGTAGATAAGTATGGTGCAGAAAATCTCAAAAAACTTCACACTAAAGTTTATGAGGGTGCAACTAAATCTTATGTTCTGAAAGCCGCACAGCCTATAGCCCAAGAGTGGAAGTACACTTTTGATCAACCGCAAACGGGATGGGAAAAACCTGATTTTAATGATAGCAGTTGGAAAAGCGGTAAGGCCGGTTTTGGCAATGATGTTATCAAAAAAGATAACCCTCAAGCTCAGGTGAACACAGTTTGGGATACAAAAGGTATTTGGATTCGTCGTGAGTTCAATTGCGATTTTGATCCGAATACAGCTGATGCAGCGGCATTGAAAATCTTCTTTGATGAAAGCCCTGTTCTCTACCTTAATGGGATAGAAATTGCTCGTTTCTCAAAATGGAACGCTGGTTATGCCAGTGAAGAAATCGATGTTGAGTTGCTTAGAAAAGCGCTCCGTAAAGGCAAAAACGTGCTGGCTGTCTCTGCGACTAATGAAAGTGGGGGAGCTTACATTGACTTGGCCCTGGAGTTCATGGAGGAAAAGAAATAACCCGAAAGATTTTCCTTATTTGACCTGAATGTGAAAAAGAATCCGGATTTATCCGGATTCTTTTTTAGATAGTGAGGGGAGTTGTTAGCGAACAGAAAAGTTAAAGAACGGGAAAACCATCTCACAAGCGACAGCAACGGCATAGACGATACTGACAACCAAATTTAGTCTGAAAAAAGCATTCCCAAGCCAATGTTTTTTGCGAATCTTCGCTATCCAGTGCTCCATCAATACGCAAAGCGTAATAAAACCAACTGATACGATATAAGCTATTTTGAGCATCGCAAAAAAGCCAAATACGGCCATTGCCATGACTGTCAAAAGGTGAAGCAAAAATGCAAAGGAAAGGACATTTTTGCTTCCCCAGCGAATAGCCAAGCTTCGGCAGCCATGCGATCGATCGTATTCAAGGGTTCTTATGGAATCCAGAACACCCAGACCGCTTATCCAAAGAGCTGAGATTATTCCTAAAGCAAAAGGGACCCACCCAACAGTTCCAGTAGCTGCGATCCAAGACCAAAGAGGTATTAATCCATATATGATTCCTTGGTAGAGGGTGCAAAAATCGCTCATCCGCTGAAAACGCGGATAAAAGCAGGTGAGTATCAGGAGAACCGCGGCGATAGAAAGACAGATAGAGTTAGCATACCCACTGCATCCCAAAAAACCGCCCGCACTGGCAAACATAAAAAAACAAGCTCCTGTCCGCATGGGCCATACCCCGACGCAATCAGAACAGGAGCTAGACGGAAATAGCCTTTCACTCCGCTGGCGAACAACATGCTCGTAAGAAGCAGAGCATATTCTCAATAGAATCACTCCAGTTGGTACGAGAAAGAAAATCTTCCAGCCGGGCCAACCCCTCGCCTCACGGGCTGAAAGCATCATCGAAACTATGGAAATGGTCAGCGCAAAAACATAATGTCGAACGGAGAAAAAGTCTTTCCACCTTTCCGTTGCAGCATCCAGCGCACCCTTCACCTTTTCCTTTGTTCAAGCTTTCCCATGCAATGCAGAGAAATGGGGTTGTATTAAAAGGTTATTCTGTTTTTTTCTTGGACGAAGCCTTCTTAGGCTTGGCAGGAGCAGCCGGTGCTGCTTGTTCTTCGGGCTTATAGAGAAGATAACGGGCGCAGGTATCGCACAGGACGATATCCTCTGCTCTAAGGAGCTGAGCCCGCGTTCCCGATGGTAGTGTCATATGACACTCGGGACAATTCGTGCCCCGCACAAGGGAAACCCCTTTTTTACCTCGCTTCATCAGACGATCATAATGCCCGAGAATATTGGCAGGAAGTTTTTCTCGAATTTCTGCTATGGTTTTCTGATTCTTTTTAGAGGTGGGATCTTCTCCTAACTCAATTTGTTGCAATGAGTACAGCCACTCTATGACTTCAACGCTACTTACGTTCATAGTGAAATAAACTCTGGGGGCGGGAAGAATGATCCTTCCGGGAGCGCCTCACACAACTGATACTATACATTTTGTGAGAAAGCAAACAAGCAAAAAGATGACTTTTCTAAGCAAAGCCTCCACCTTGCGGCTAACTAGCCGATACATGCCTCTCAACTAAGTTTGATTGGATAAAACGAATTATGAAAATTTTGAAACCTTCTCCCGTTTACGCTCCAGCCGGCTCAAGCAAGCGATGTCCATATACGTCTTCATAGAAAACAGCAGCGTAAATGTGACATAGTTCCGCTTGGATTTGAGTATCCGTAAGGTGTAACTCATTAGGCAAATGCATAACCAAGTATTCACGTCCTTGCAGTGCGGTATGCACTTTTGTATGTACCATTCCACACCGCAAATAAAAAGCTATACGCCTTTGAGAAAGGTGTTGTTCCACGTCAGTAAAGGCAGAGGAAGGAGATTCAACTTCGATTACAATTTCCTGGTTTAATTCTAAGAAAGCCTCCCTCAATAGTTGGATAAGTAAAGTCCCATACCCATTAGAACGGTAAATTGGTCGGATGGCGCAAAAATCCAATAAAACACAAGGACTATTGGGGACGGAACAGGCAAATGCATAACCGACTAATTCGTCTTTCTCATACAGGCCATACCCATAGTACAAACCTGATTCAACCAGAAGAGCCACTTCGTTTAAAGGCCTGATTTCATTAGAATGAAAATCTCGAGGGAGATGTGTTTGATAGATTAGAAGAGCGTCAATAGATGACAGCTTTTGAAGTTTCATATGGTTTCTGTCATCCAGCCAAGGTGCCCCCCTGACGTACGTGTGGAGACAGAAAAGAGCTAATTCTTAATTAGCATCTTTATTTGTTTTTCGCCCGTAGTTTTACGAGGTGAACGGACTTTCCTCGGCTTGCGTTAAATAGTTTGCGCAAGCACCCGGTTTTCGGGAACACCACAATGGGCGTAATTCCCGTATGCTAATGCGTGCTTGGAAATTGTCAAGGAAATGAATCGAAGTTTTTTATGCAAAAGAGGGCGGGGGAAGATGGACAATAACTGTTGGATTTAGGCATTTTCAACTTTTGCAGCAATAGTATGATGTGCCGCTTCAATATCATTTGTTCTTATGTGAGAAAGAAGTAGACAAGTTTGATATGGCTTAGCATAATGGCCGCGTGATGGACGGAAGTGCTGATAAGATGCAAAGATCATCCAGCACAGGCCATACATATAACAATTTTAAGCATGTCTTTAGAGCATGCATTTAAGGTAATACGTTCAACATTTAACCATTATGGAAGTTATTATTCAGCCCACGAGGGAAGCAGCTGCGCTGCTGACGGCAAAAGTGATTGCGGACGAAGTCAGGAAAAACCCAAGCGCCGTTTTGGGTTTTGCTACGGGTGCGACTGTCGAGCCGGTTTATGCCAATTTGATTGAGATGCACCACAAAGAAGGGCTGGATTTTTCTCTCTGCAAGTCTTTCAACCTGGACGAATACGTAGGGCTCAGTGGAGATCATCCCGGTTCTTATCGCTATTTTATGAATAGCCATCTCTTTGACCACATCAACATTGATAAACGCAACACGAGAGTGCCAAATGGGATGGCAAGTGATTTGGCTGCTGAGTGTTTGACCTACGAGGAGGCGATCTGGCATGCAGGTGGTATTGATTTGCAGCTGGTTGGCATTGGAATGGACGGGCATATTGGCTTCAATGAACCGATGTCTTCCCTTCAAAGCCGGACTCGCGTGAAACAGCTTAATCCGGTCACGATTCGCCAAAATGCCGGGTACTTCGGCGGTGCTGATAAAATGCCTCGCCGAGCCATCACCATGGGTGTTGGTACTATTTTAGATTCTCAGCGCTGTGTGTTGCTTGCAACCGGTTCCGCTAAAGCGGAAATATTGGCTGAAGCAATAGAAGGCCCCTTTTGTGCCAGGGTGACTGCGTCCGCACTTCAGTGGCATCGTCGAGCTGTGGTTATTGTTGACGAGGCTTGCGCTGCTAATTTGAAAAACCGCGAGTATTACGATTGGTCATTTGCCCACGAACCTGAATGGGCTCCGTTTCGTGGCTAGTTCATCACTTTTTACAGATGCATGAATGCGTTCAAAGCCGATTCGCTAACAGCTTATATCCACGAAAATAGTAAAAAAATGGCTGCGGCTGCGGCAACTGCGGCTGCAGCCACCATAGTGGATTCGATTGAAGCTCGGGGGCTGGCTCGTGTCATATTGGCAACGGCAGTTTCTCAAGTAGAATTCTATGAGTCTATGGTTTCATGTAAGGCGATAGATTGGAGTCGTATTATCGTCTTTCATATGGACGAATTTCTTGGGATACCCGAGTTACACACTGCCAGTTTTGGACGCTTTTTAAATCAATATCTTCTTACACGCATTCCCGTTAGGGCTGCACATAAAATTCAAGGCGCTGCGCTGCAACCCTTGCGTGAATGCGCTCGTTACGAAGCATTGATCAAAGAGAGCCCGATTGATCTCTGTTGTCTTGGGGTGGGAGAGAATGGTCATATTGCTTTTAATGACCCGGATGTGGCTGATTTTGAGGAAGATTCGTGGGTTAAGCTGGTGAAAATGGATGATCGTTGCCGTCTTCAGC
The DNA here is from genome assembly GCA_023230105.1 of Verrucomicrobiota bacterium. Taxonomy (GTDB): domain Bacteria; phylum Verrucomicrobiota; class Verrucomicrobiia; order Limisphaerales; family UBA1412; genus UBA1412. Next base: position 44,196 of record JALNXY010000007.1, on the reverse strand, counting down.
AGGTAAAAGACAAGGTTTTTAATACGATAAATGATGTTCCTTCGTACGCCTACACGCTGACTATTCCGGCATTAATGTCAGCCCGACAAATAATTGGAATTGTGCCCGGGAGCCATAAAGCTGAGGCGGTCGCCAAAATGCTTCAGAATCCCGTCTCGACCACTTGCCCCGCTTCGGCATTAAGGCATCATCCGAAGGCTGAGCTCCATCTGGACTCCCTCGCAGCAGAGCGCCTTCTCATTGCTTAAATGCCTCACATTCGCGTTTCATAGCCCATTTTATTGAGTTAGTGGTTAAAATATCTTGCTATAAGGCGTAGTTTCCGATACAAGATGTGGGCTCACTTTTTAGTGAGTAGCGTGAAATTGAGGCGGGGTAGCCAAGTGGTAAGGCAGAGCTCTGCAAAAGCTTTATGCACCGGTTCGAATCCGGTCCTCGCCTCCAGGTTCGTGTTTCTTCCTTCCTATTGGTAGTCCCTTTTTCACATTAAAATTCTTTGGGAGTGTTTGCTTTTTTTCTGAATCTATGCTATATATTGCAACCTTGACGGTAGTAATCTTCTGTAGAAAAAAGCTCTCAAGGAATGGTTATGAAAGAAGATATGAAAAAACTTACTAACAATGCTGGGGCTCCTGTTCCGGACAACCAAAATGTAATCACCTCGGGGCCTCGTGGTCCTATGTTGATTCAGAGTACATGGTTTCTTGAAAAACTGGCACACTTTGATCGGGAGGTTATTCCAGAGAGGCGTATGCATGCCAAGGGTTCGGGGGCCTACGGAACTTTTACGGTTACCCATGACATTACCCGGTTCACTAAAGCTAAAATTTTTTCTGAAGTGGGTAAAAAAACAGAACTGTTCGCCCGTTTCTCTACAGTTGCTGGAGAAAGAGGGGCGGCAGACGCTGAGCGTGATATTCGAGGTTTTGCATTAAAGTTCTATACGGAAGAAGGCAACTGGGATATGGTGGGGAACAATACTCCAGTCTTTTTTTTGAAAGACCCGTTGAAATTCCCTGATCTAAACCACGTTGTCAAACGTGACCCAAGGACCAACATGCATTGTGCTAAAAGTAATTGGGATTTTTGGACGCTGCTGCCGGAAGCTTTACATCAGGTCACGGTTGTTATGAGTGATCGTGGAATCCCTGCAAGCTATCGGAATATGCATGGTTTTGGCAGCCATACATACAGCTTCATTAACGCCAAGAACGAGCGCCATTGGGTTAAATTTCACTTCCGCACTGAACAGGGCATAAAAAATCTAACGGATGCGGAGGCTGAGGCAATTATTGGGAAAGATAGAGACAGTCATCAACGCGACCTTTATGAGAATATAGAGAAAGGTAATTTCCCCAAATGGAAATTCTATATACAGATAATGACTGAAGATCAGGCCAGAAATTGTCCTTATAATCCGTTTGATTTAACCAAAGTATGGTCACACAAAGATGCCCCGTTGATTGAGGTAGGCATTCTGGAGTTGAATCGTAATCCAGAGAATTATTTTGCAGAGGTAGAACAATCTGCATTTAATCCAACCAATGTTGTTCCAGGAATCAGCTTTTCTCCAGATAAGATGCTTCAAGGCAGATTGTTCAGCTATGGCGATGCTCAACGTTACCGTTTAGGCATTAACCATCATTTAATTCCCGTAAACAAACCTCGCTGCCCCTTCCATAGTTACCACAGGGATGGAGCCATGAGGGTGGATGGGAACTATGGCAGCACTTTGGGGTACGAACCCAATAGCTATGGACAATGGCAAGAACAACCAGAGTATAAAGAGCCTCCCTTGACTATTGGTGATGTTGCTGACCACTGGAATCATCGTGAGGATGATGACGACTACTACAGCCAGCCTGGAGCCCTATTCCGCCTGATGACCATTGATCAGCAACAAGCACTCTTTGGAAATACGGCTAGAGCTTTGGAATGCTCTCCGAAAGAAATTAAAATCAGACATATCCGCAATTGTATGAAAGCGGACCCTGCCTATGGAAAAGGCGTTGCAAACGCATTGAGCATTCCATTAAGCGATGTAGAATAGGTCGAAAAATTGTTTTCTCAGATAGATAACATGTAACCGGCAGACGGGATAGAGTGCAAAGACTATCTCGTCTGTTTTATGTCTCAATAAATATTTAAATGATTAATTTTAATTATATGACTAATAAAGAAAGAATAACTAATAATAAAATAAAATTATCAACAATTTTTTTTCTCTCTGTGGTCCTGACATTTTCCCTTTCGCTTTTAGAAACTAAAGGGGTAGATTTTGTCCAGTTTTCCGGGATTTCAGATGGATCCGCGGGTGTTGTTTTAGGCTCAGAAAAGACGGGGTATAAGCTTTTAATTGCCGATGACGAAGATGCTAACTTAAGAATATATCCCCTATGCGGAGGCAAACCTGAGAAGATAATACCCGTGAAAGGGGAAATGCCGGAGATCAAAGGAAAGAAGGAATTTGATTTAGAAGGTGCTGCCAGGGTGGGGGACACCGTCTATTGGATATCGTCCCATGGACGTAACTCAAAAGGCAAACAGCAGCCCTCCAGACACGTTTTCTTTGCAACCCGAGTGGATGATGAAACCTTTTCCGTGAGCGTCATCGGAAAACCCTTTCAGGGGCTTTTGCAAGCGATTACTTCAGAGTTGGCTTTTAAAGAATTTCAATTAGAAAAATCAGCACTCCTTGAACCCAAAAAGCCCAATGGTTTTAACATTGAGGGACTCGCTGCGACTCCCGAGGGGACCCTTTTGATTGGCTTCCGAAATCCGATTCCAAAGGGAAAGGCACTACTCATTCCTCTGAAAAATCCTGGGGAAGTTATCAATGGAGCTAAGCCTGTTTTTGATAAACCGATTACATTGGATTTGGGCGGGCTTGGAATTCGCGATATTTGCTACAGTGAGAATGGATATTTGATTGTAGCCGGCCCTTATGACAAAGGGATTTGCAAGCTCTATTTTTGGGACGGAAAGCCGGAAATTGCTCCCGTAGAAGTTCTGAAATCTTTCCCTTCCGGTTTTTCAGCAGAGATCATTTTTTACTTTCCTGAAAAACCAAATAAAAAATGGTTTGCCGTATCTGATGATGGCAGCAAATTAATTGGCGCTGTAGAAAATAAAAAACTGCCCTTGAGTCAGCGAACTTTCAGGGGAGTATGGGAAGATAAATGAGTTGCGATGTTAAAATCTTAATCGGTCCGGCCGGGTCAGGTAAAACAACTCATTGTGTGAACGCTGCAATGAGTATTATTAGAGATTGTCCTAAGGGTCTACCTCTTATCTTTCTTCTTCCTCGCCAGGCAACTTTCCAAATTGAGCAGATTGTCTACTCTGGGAGCGCGGTCGGAAGTACGCGGCTGCAAGTCGTAAGCTTTGAGAGAGCGTGTCAATTTTTGTATAAGCATTTGGGCTGGGAAACCCCTCGCGTTTTGAGTCAGGAATCTTCTGCAATGTTGCTGCAGGTAATCCTGAATAGGCACGGCGAGAGTCTAAAATTTTATCCCATGCAATGTATGGACACAGAGCTTGCGAATCAGCTCCTGGAAACGCTGGTTGGCTTACGACAGCAAAAAGTTTCTGTCGAGTCCCTTAAAAAAGTGATTCGGGAACTTGGCGCTGATAGCTCAAAAAAACGTCTGTCAGATAAATTGGGAGACATCGTTTTTTTGTATGAAAAATACCTCGAGTGGTTACAAGAGAAGTCGCTTCTCGACCATAACTTTTTACTGCTTCAGCTTACTCAAATTTTAAACCAGTGGAAGGTTGCCCATCCAAGTGAATATTTGATAGATCAAGTATGGCTGGACGGATTTGTAGATATATCTCTGCAAGAAATCGATTTTTTAGGAGCTTTAGCTGATGTAAGCCGTGCTGCCACAATTGTTATTTGCCACGAGATTGAGGGAACGGATGAATGCAAAGGTGAGGTGAGTGTGGCTCGTCCATTTTGGAACCATACTCTTCCTATGTACAAAAAAATTCTAAACTACTTTTCAGACAAGACCCGTTATAATCTAGAAATAGAATCTCTCAGCCGGGATACCAAACCCAATCGTTTCTCTGAAGCCCCATCGCTCGCATGCCTTGAGAAGAATTGGCTTTCTCGGAAAGAAGCCGGTTACTGTGAAACTTCCGGAAATATAGAGGATGAAATTGAGATATGCCGATGTCCGGAAATCTGGGATGAAGCGGTTTTTGCAGCCCAAAAAATTATCGAATACTTACAGAAAGGGGATACGCCGCGACGTTTTCGAGACTGCTTTGTTGTTTTCAGAAATATCGATGCATATCAGGGCGCGTTTCAGAGGGTATTTAGACGCTATAAAATCCCGTTTTTTGTGGACATCCCACAGAGTATTCTTCACCACCGTGCTGCAGAATTGACTTTGCAGGCTTTTAAAACAGTCGTTTTCGGCTGGAGAACTTTTAACCTCCTTTCCGTTTTGAAAACAGAGTTGGCGGGAGTTTCACTCCGAGCTGTGGACATGTTGGAGGAAGAGCTTCTGAAGCATAATTATTCTGGAATAGAAATTTGGAAACACGAAATTTGGCGACAATGGCTCTGCAATGACAAAACTGGGGGCGATGAGGCAAGAAGGAAAATGTTCAATAACATACACAAGAAGAGTGTCGCCCCATTGCTTAAATTCGATAACGTCTTGAAGGCAAATGAAAAGATTTCAGGTGATGTCTTGTGTAACGCCATCGAAGAAGTTTGGAATAGTTATGGCTTAAAAACCAACCTTGAGGAATGGAGTCAAAAAAACTGGGATATTCACGCGGAACTGGGGAGTGGATTATCCCCTAATATACATTTGACGGTTTGGGAAGAGCTAAAAAGTTGGCTGGAGAATGTAAAGTTGGCTTTCGGTTCCGAACAGTATACTTTGGCAGAGTGGGTCAAAATTTTAGAAGCCGGTATTAAATCCGTTTTTGTAGCGGCTATCCCACCCAGCCTTGATCAGGTTGTATTAGGAAACATAGATCGGTCTCGAACTACTTCTGTAAAGCTGGTGATCGTTCCTGGAGTTAACGAAACGGTTTTCCCAGTCTACGAAGATGAGAAAAGTCTGTTTACAGATAACGAACTGGAAACTCTTCAAAATTTTGTGGAAGCTCCCGTCGCTCTCCGACTGAATTCATTCCAGAAGACTGATAAAGAAAATTACCTTTCCTATATCTCATTCACCCGTTCAAGCCAAAAGCTGATTGTCAGTTATGCTGCGCAAAACGATGATGGATCCACTTTAAAACCATCTCGCTATATTTCTGAGCTTAAAAAAATATACCCTCAGTTGCAGGAGCAAAAGTTTTATAATGAAAACCTGAGGGATGTCGACACCTTAAATCATAGTGAGGATCAGGCTCAATATGGGACGGAGACCAACCAGCAACCCATAACGGATGCAGTAAGTAATTTTTATGGACCGGAGTGCTCTTTCAGTGTGAGTAACCTTGAATCTTATGCAAAATGCCCATTTCAATTTTTTGTCAAAGGCATTGCAAAATGTAAAGAGCGTGAAGAGTGGGGGATGGCGGCAGACAAGCTGGGAACTTTTATGCACCTTGCCTTGCGTCTATTTCATGAAAAAGTAAAAAAATCCGGAGAGGGGAAATCCTGGCGGTCGCAACTTGAAGACGTGCCCGGAACCCGGAAATTAGTTTATGAGTGCGTAGACGAGGCAGCTCAAGAGATTTTTAGCCAAAGAGATGATTCGAGTTTCACTGACTTTGGCGGTGGTTCAGAGATTCTAAATATTGAAAATAAAATAAACTTCTTTCTAAATACAATGAAAGTCTATTTTGAAAAATATCGATTTGATCCGACTTTCACCGAATTAGGTTTTGGAAAAAATCTCCCTCTCTGCTGGAAAATGGAAGTTAATAAGAAAGATATTTACATTTCTGGACGCATTGATCGAGTTGATATCTATAAAGATGCATCTAATAATATTTGGGTAGTAGTTATTGATTATAAATCCGGTGATAAAAAATTTAATAATGAAGAATTTGATTCAGGGATTCAGCTTCAATTGATTTCTTATCTTTGTGCTTTAAGATTTTGTAATATTATAAAAATAATTGGAAGTCAGTCTGATTCTGAAGTAAATAAATCGATAGAAATTGGAGGTGCATTTTATGTGCAACTCAAAACGCCTTTTCAAACAAACGAGAAGGCTATAAAACGATTTCAACATCGAGGATGCTTCGATAAAGCTCTCCTACGTGGAGAGTGTGCATATTTGGATAATCTTGATTCAGAGAATGGTGCATCGAAACAATTTCAGGTAAGTACGCAATCTTCAGATCCAGTCAATAAAGAACAACTCTGGTCGCTTGTAGATCAGACTAAAGAGATACTAGAGCTACTCATTAAAATGATCTTAGAAGGAGAGTATTCAGCTAAGCCAATCTCATGTGATTTCTGTATTGCTAAGAATGTTTGCCGTTTTGACTCGAGGAGGTCAAAAACTAAAAAACTGAAGCCCTTGCTAGACGGGTCGCGAAAAGCAGAGGCAGAACCAGAAGGAGACGTTTAAATTCAAGTTATTTGACTGCAATGGTCTTTAAGGCTAATCTGTCAATGGTATGTGGCATACAGTATCAGTACTAGTAGAGAATAAGTTTGGAGTTCTAACCCGGGTGGCCGGTCTTTTTAGTGGCCGCGGATACAATATCCATTCCTTGAATGTGGCTCCGACCCATGACGCAACCTTGTCGAGAATGACAATCGTTACCCAGGGCAACGAAGAAACTATCGAGCAAATCATTAAACAGCTCAATAAGTTAGTTGAGGTTGTCAAGGTAGATGTTTTCGCCTGCGATGAGGATCATATTGAACGTGAGTTGGTGCTAATTCGGGTGAAAACTTCATCTACGACTCGCACTGATATCCTTCAAACAGCTCAGATATTTCGCGCTAAAATTGTGGATGTTCAGCTGGATACACTCACGCTTGAACTGACCGGGCAGGCCTCTAAGATTGAAAAATTCATTGAGTTGATGGAATCTTTCGAGATTGCTTCGATCAATCGTACTGGCAGAATAGCTATGTCGCGTGAATAGAATGGGCATGACAGGTCATTCTTGTCCAAATTTTTTGGATTTGAGTTGAGTTTTTTTTGGGTTTTGCCCACTATGTCTTTAGGGCACCCGTTGGGCGGGGCGTAGCTCAGCCTGGCAGAGCGCTTGCTTTGGGAGCAAGAAGTCGAGAGTTCGAATCTCTCCGTCCCGACCATTTAGTTAAACTGGCAGTCAATTTAACTAAAAGAGAGTTTCGAATTCTTGACTTTTTGAGGGACGCTCGCTAGACTGCTTCGCGTTTTGTACGGTTGGTGGCCGTAGTTCAGTTGGTAGAGCACCTGATTGTGGTTCAGGTTGTCGCGGGTTCGAGCCCCGTCGGTCACCCCATTTTCCTCTTCTAATCTTCTAGATTTCATCACTTCATCCTGTTTGCTTCTTGGTTTTTGTAGAACCTGCCAGGGGGGCCATTCTAAACTATATATTAAGCATAACATACATTGTGCGAAATAATTTAAGACTTAAAAAACCTCTGACATTTCTCCCTCAGAGGCTGTTGAGTTTAAATGCTCTGTATCCCGATTCTGCTACGAGAGTATTCGACGGCCTTCATCAAGGAAAATGCCCTTGAAGTTCATCTCCAATGCCTGAGGATTACTCGCTGAGGCTAAAGCTTCCTCCTGTGTAATTTTGCCTTCCTGAACAAGTGCGTACAGATGTTGGTTGAAGTTAATCATGCCTTCATCAGTACCCGTTTCGATTGCAGCTCCTAATTTTTCAAAACGACTTTCTTCAATCAACTTGCGAACTGTTGGGGTGTTAATCATCACTTCAATCGCAGGTGTTACCCCTCCGCTGATTGTACTTACAAGTCTTTGACATACAACAGCTTGCAATGTAGATGCAAGCTGTCTGCGTGCTTGGTCTCTATCATCGGCCGGGAAAAAATCGAGGATTCGACCGATTGCTTGTGGTGCATTCGTGGTATGGAGTGTTGCTAGTACTAAGTGCCCTGTATCAGCAGAACTCATTGCTGCCGAGATACTTGTGACATCTCTAAGCTCTCCAATCATTATGATATCCGGGTCCTGTCTGAGAATGTGTTTGAGTCCCGCTTGGAATGTAAGTGTATCGAGCCCAATTTCACGTTGTTCCACCACACTCTGGTTGTCTTCAAAAACAAACTCAATAGGATCCTCCAATGTGATAATATGGCGCTTGAAGTTGGCATTGATGTACTCAATCATGGCAGCCAACGTCGTTGACTTACCCGACCCAGTAGAACCACTGACTAAAACAATTCCTCGCGGAGAGCGGGAAATATCCCGGATTACCTCCAAAAGGCCAAGCTCTTCGAAAGCAGGAACTTGAGTTTTTACATAACGCATGGCCATACAGAACTGCCCACGCTGTTGAAAGACGTTTGTACGAAAGCGCCCGGTTCCGGGTATAAAGTAAGAAAAGTCTGCTTCTCGCTCTGCATCCAATTTTTTTTTCGCATGTGGCGGGACTATTTCTTCCACCACTCTATTCATCCACTCTTCAGTGGGTATTGGAGCTTCAACTGCGACCAAATCTCCGTGAATGCGGAAGATAATGGGGCCACCTATTTTAACATGCACGTCTGAGGCTTCGCCATCGACCGCAGTCTTTAATATTCTTTTGAATAATTCCATATAAATTTTTTATTTTAATAAACTCTGATTTCTAAATTTTTTACGCTTTAAACGTTCTTTAGTGAGTGATCTCAAGTGATGCAGGCTTTCTTCGTTGTTCTCCCGATCGGCAAAGCCCATCCGATCTATGAAGAGGACTCCCTGCAAGTGATCGCATTCATGCTGGATGGCCCTGGACAAGAGGCCTCCACATCGAAAGTTGATTTCTGTGCCGGAAAGATCAAGCGCCTTTACCCCGATTGTTGCTGGGCGCTTAATGTCAGCAAAAATATTGGGGAAACTCAGGCATCCTTCCGGGCCTACTTCAGTCTTTTCTTCGAACGTAAGAGATGGATTAATTAAAACCATGGGCATATGCTGAACTGGATCCACCTGACTGCCTTGAATCTCCATCCAAGAAGGACGATCGGAAGGACGAATGTCGATGACACAAATTTGCAAATCTTCTCCTACCTGTTGAGCCGCTAATCCAACGCCTTCGGCTGTAATCATAGACTCGAGCATATTTTCGACTAAAGCGTTGACTTCCGGTGTAATTTCTTCAACAAGCCTTCCTTTTCTTCTTAAGACCGGATCTCCGTATTTTGTAATCTCAATTTTCATTTTTTCTGGTATTATTTCAAGTTTTCCGGATTAAGCTGTGACAACTCAGGGAGGACAAAAAGCCCATCCTTTCTTACGGGCTGATCGTCGAACCATATCTCTCCCCCACCCCACTCAGGTCTTTGAACTAACACCATGTCCCAATGAACAGCAGAGCGGTTCCCATTATCTGCCTCAGAATAGGCCGCTCCCGGGGTAAAATGCAATGATCCAGAAATTTTTTCATCAAAGAGTATGTCAGACATGGGATTGAGAATATATGGGTTGACACCCAAAGCAAACTCCCCGAAATAGCGGGCACCAGCATCGGTATCCAAAATATGGTTTAACCGGTCAGATGTTTTAGCTGACGACATCGCTTTTACGATTTTTCCAGACTCCACTTCAAGGGAGATTTTCTCAAAACGAGTACCCGCATAAAGGGTCGGCGCATTATAGGTGATTACCCCATTGACTGAATTTTTGACCGGAGCAGTGTACACCTCTCCGTCAGGAATGTTTCTCAGTCCGGAACACTTTATCGCGTTAAAGCCTGCAATGCTAAAAGAAATGTCAGTTCCAGGGCCCACGATGCGAACCTTATCAGTTCGGTCCATCAACTGAACCAAAGGATCCATGGCGTGCGACATTTTCTCATAGTCCATTGTACATACATCAAAATAGAAGTTTTCGAACGCCTCAGTGCTCATTCCTGCAGCCTGTGCCATGCTGGAAGTAGGCCAGCGCAAAACAACCCAGCGAGTTTTGTTTACTCGGTAATCCAAGACGGGCCTGAGCGTTTTGGAATACAGCACCTGCTTATCAGAAGGTACATCGCTTCCTTCACAGGAATTGTTAGTACCACGGATTGCAACGTATGCTTGAACCTTTTGCATTCTAGCCAATTCGATATCGCAGAGCAGCTGAGCATGTTTGGAAGTAGTATGCAACTGCACTTCCCGCACCAAGCGGCTATGGCGGACATCTAAAAGAGGAATTGCCCCCAGAGAACGAGCTGCTCTTATGAGCTCAATACCCATTTCGTCGGGTGTATCCATGAGGTCTATCAAAACATTATCACCTGAGCTAAGTCCCATTGAATAAGAGGTTAGCAAGTGAGCTAATTTTGCATAACGAGGATCTGTCATAGTATATATTTTAAGAATGTTTACCTTTATATTTGAAAACGCAAACGCCCAAAGGAGGAAGTGTCAAAAGTGCAGACCAAGGTTGCCCGTGGTATTCAATGGGTTCAGCTTGAATGCCGCCACCATTGCCAGCGTTACTTCCCGCGTACACTTCAGCATCGGTGTTTAAAATTTCCATCCATTTGCCATTGCGCGGTAGCCCGACCCGATAACCATACCGGGGAATCGGTGTTAAGTTCATAACAACCAGGAGCACATCATCACTTTTTTGGCCTTCCCTGAAGAAAGAATAGGTACTTTGATGGTAATCACTACAATCAATCCATTGAAAACCACCGACCCGGTAATCCGAATGCCAAAGGGGAGATTCAGCTCTATAAATCTTGTTCAAATCAGCGACTAAACGCTGAATCCCGCTGTGGTAAGGCCCCTGTTCCAGAATGTGCCAAGGCAGACTTTCATTTTCATTCCATTCTGAGCGAGGTCCAAACTCACACCCCATAAAGAGAAGTTTCTTTCCAGGGTAGAGCCACTGCCAAGCCAGTAGTGATCGGTTATTAGCCGCTTTTTGCCAATCATCTCCGGGCATTTTTTGCATGAGCGAGCCTTTTCCGTGAACCACCTCATCATGTGAGAAAGGAAGAATAAAATTTTCATGATAGTGGTAAAGCATTCCAAAGGTAAGATTGTTGTGATGGTACTTCCTATGGATTGGCTCTTTTTGAAAATAAGCCAGCGTATCGTGCATCCATCCCATGTTCCATTTGAAATCAAATCCCAAACCTCCCATATATGGGGGCCGTGTGACCTGAGGCCAAGCCGTAGATTCTTCAGCGATCGTAATTGCACCGGGATATTCAGTGTGGGCTAAATGATTAAAATGCTGTAAAAATTCGATAGCTTCCAAATTTTCCCGTCCGCCATATTTGTTAGGCACCCACTCTCCGTGCTTGCGTGAATAATCTAAATATAAAATGGAGGCCACGGCATCGACGCGCAAGCCATCCACATGATACTTTTCAAGCCAGAAAAGAGCATTTGCAGTCAGGAAGTTTTTTACCTCGTTGCGACCATAGTTAAATATATAGGTCCCCCAATCCTGGTGATAACCCTGGCGCGGATCGGCATGTTCATAAAGGGCCGTTCCATCAAAACGTGCCAGCGCAAAATCATCCATGGGGAAATGGGCTGGCACCCAATCGACAATGACCCCGATTTGGGCTTGATGCAACTGATCCACCAAATACATGAAATCTTTTGGGGAACCGTAACGGCTGGTAGGAGCGTAGTACCCGGTTACCTGATAACCCCAGGAAGGATAGTAGGCGTGCTCGGCGATCGGTAAAAACTCGACATGGGTGAATCCCATTTTTTTTACGTGCTCTATCAGGTGAGGAGCCAATTCTCTATAATTGAAAGATGCGAACGCACTTTTTTTCATCCAGGAGCCAATATGCACTTCGTAAATGGAGATCGGTTCTGCTAACCAGTTTCTGCCCATTCTTGACTCCATCCAGTCACTGTCTGCCCATTCATAGCCTTCAATGTCGCAGACAATAGAAGCCGTTCGAGGAGCTATTTCGAACTCAAATCCCATCGGATCTGTCTTCAATCTTAAGGCTCCATTGCAATCGTGAATTTCATATTTGTAACGGATTCCAGCATCAAGACCCGGTACAAAAATTTCCCAAATACCTGAAACCCCAAGGGATCGCATCGGATAATATCTTCCATCCCATCCGTTGAAATCACCTACAACACTTACTCTCTGTGCATTGGGCGCCCAAACGGCAAAAGCCACACCTTTTACACCATCGTATTCACGAATATGTGCCCCTAATTTATCAAATAATCTCCGCTCATCGCCTTTAGCAAAAAGAAACTCAGTCTGGCTATCCACGCTTGGTAGAAAAGAATATGGATCACGAGTGCGTCGAACACGGCCTTGATAGTCTGTGATTACCAAATCGTATGCATAAACCTCATCACATCCCAACACTGATCCTTCAAACAACCCCGAAGGATGAAGTTGAACCAAAGGGAAAGAAGGCTTTTCTTTATCATGAACAGGGACGACTTCCACCTTTGTGGCATTAGCAAGCATAGCCCGAACAACCACTCCAGTTTGAGTTATTGGATTGGACTTCTTTCTATTTGACGATTTTAAGGATGGATCGGTTTTGTGAAACAGATGCATACCGAGCAAGTGATGCGGGTTTTTTTCCCTTACTTGCATGATTGTATCACACTCGCCTGACGACAAGATCATGGTTCAAGTCTCTCAAAAAAAGGCCCCACAAGCAACTTCAATTCCATTCCTTTCAGCGGGATGGGCTTTCCCATTTTCTCATTGAGATTCCTTGCATGTGAGTGATTTTTAGAGGGGACATTTTTGTGTCCAGTATTACCTCAACAATATCTACTCTCCAAACAGGTCTTAATGGCTTTATATTCCTAAGATAGCATTGAACAGTGGTACGGATAGAATTTCGTTTTTTCTGTGTGACAGCTCCTGCAGGCCTCATTAAAAGTTCATCTTCTGTCGGTTGGGTCCTTGTTTTCACTTCCACGAACACTAAAACTTCACCATCTCTGAAAATTAAATCAATCTCACCGAATTCAGATGAATAATTGGAAGTGAGATATTTCATTCCCAGATCAGAGAGGTGTTTTTTTGCGTACCGCTCCCCTCTCCTACCAACCAACAGATGTTGAGGCAATGGGGTAATTAATTTCAAAAGACTTTTTAGCCATGGTGTTTTCATTGTCTGGTTAAAAAATGAATTCACCTTGTATTTCAAGATGAAGAAAAGTTTTTCGGTGGATAGGACAAGGGCCTAGAGCGCGGAGTACCTCTTTGTGTTCTCGGGTGGCGTATCCTTTGTGGCGCGCAAAACCATAAGCAGGCCACTTTTCAGCATATTGGAGCATTATCCTATCTCTATATACTTTCGCAAGGATACTGGCTGCCGCTATAGAGTAGCTTTTCGAATCGCCCTTGATTAAAGGAGTGCAAGAATAAGGAACTGATGGTGCGAAGGGGCCATCCACTAAGACATGCTTCAACACTATCCCTTGATTTGCCAGTTCTTCCAAAGCCAAGCGCATTCCGAGAAAAGTTGCTTGCAAAATATTAATTCTTTCAATCTCTTCGACACTTACTGCCACGATTGCCTTCGCTACTTTCTCATCCTTTTGCAAAGATTCATAGAAATGTTCTCTGTTAACCTGGAAGATTTTTTTGGAGTCGTTCAAGTTCGCCAGATAATCTGGAATTCCCTCTACAATCCACTCTTCAGGCAGCACAACTGCGGCCACAACAAGAGGTCCGGCGAGAGGCCCCCGCCCAGCTTCATCCACACCTGCGATTGGATAGGCATGGGCTGTTTGAAAAATCTCCCGCTCATGGAAAAAACGATCACTCCTACTTTTCATTACGGAGCGGCAATAAAGGCAGCAAGATAATATTTTCTTCCTGATTTTTGAATTTCCACTTTGTAAGTAGGAGGTCGAGCATTCTCTACCAAAGTCCATTCAACCATATCGGTGCTTTCGAAGAGTGCCCCTGAGAAATCAATCACCAGCAAATCCCCTTCTATCGTGCATTGCAGAGTTGGGGGCTCAATCACTTCCGGGATTACAGTGAGAGTGACTTGGGTGCTGGTTGTTGTGCCAAGGGAATTTTTAACTTCTAAAGAATAAACGCCTGAATCAGAAGGTTCGGAATTTGGGAATGTTATTTTGGATGCCGTTTCCCCAGGTATAATGTTTCCATCTTTGTACCATTGGTAGCTCAAAGGCAGGGTGCCCATAGCTACAGCCGACAGCACTGCCGTCCCTCCTTCCAAGACTACATAGTCGGAAGGCTGGGTAGTTATGACTGGGGCTCCATTGGTCCAAACAACTCCATAAAATTGGAACTCAGACAGCTGCATCATCCCAACAGAAGGGACTTTTAGACTTGGAAAAACAACCTTATAGGAACGATATGGAGTATTATTTTCTATATTTATCCACCCACTTTCCGTGAACCTTTCAGAAGGTAAAATTAAACTTCCACTAGCTATCCATGTCCACCCTTCTGCATTGCCTGGACTTTTATCCTTACTCAGTATTTTCTCGTTGGTCCCATAAATATCATAACTGGCTGGGTCACGTCCTTCAACATCATTGGCTGTTGTAATGACAAAGGAGCTTATGAGCGAGTGTCCCACCGAAGGTGTTGCGATAAAGCCCGAACTGGCCCCGCCAAAATTCAGGTATTTAGTACTGGTATCCCTGTCTATGGCAAGCGGAGGATTCTCGTTGGAAGGATAGCTGCTTGAATTTGGATCTATGGCAATAATGAAATCTCCTTTTTTGAGGATTGGGCCATCCATTACTGTCAGACCAGCGGGGGCACTCATCAGTGAGCTGAGCATATTGCTGACGCGCACTGTGTATAGATTGGCTTGATCTCCTTTTTTAACTTCCGGAATAGCATAGGTGTTGCGAACGGCCCCTTCTATCGGAATCCCGTTTTTATACCATTGATAATTTAAGGGCTCAGAGCCGGAAGCCGCAACTATGAAGCTCGCGCTTTCACCGACCATTACGATTTGAGTTTCCGGCTGGAGTATAATTGAGGGGGGAACAGGAATAAAAATTTGCACAAGAAGCTTAGCCTGCCTGCTCATAAGAGTGCCAGATGGATTAGTCACTTCAACGCCGTAACTCCCAGCGTCTGAAAGTTGAGCTCCGGGAAAAATGAGTTGGGCCGTGGTAGCACCTTCAATAAGGATGCCATCCTTATACCATTGATAGCTTAAGGGGGAGGTTCCAACCGCATTAGCATAGAAAAGTACATTCTCCCCTTCAAATACCCACTGGTCTTTAGGTCGTATTTTTATAATGGGAGGAATACCTCCGGAAGAGTCATTTTCAGCACCCGGGGTTCCTTTAATAAGAGAGCTGGATTTCCAGTTCGGCGCGCTGCTCCAAAGTGATTCCTCAGCAGTAGTGTCTACGACTTCAAGGGAGAATCCTCCCTGGTCGGTCTCAGGATACCATGAGCTCGAATAATCGAAGCTAAGGATGTTTGATCCATCAGCTGCCTGAATTGTGATTTTCTCACCTCTCCTCGCAAGGTTGCCCGAATAACCACTTAAAATAGTCATTCCATTGGTGAGGTAAACTGATGAGAAAGCATCTACATTTTTTACAAGAACGACCATTTCACTTGGATGAAGTAATAACTGAGGAAACGCATAATCAATCCCGGATGTAAATCGAATTCCTTGGGTATCCAGCACTCCTTTGCCAGTGTTTTTTAATTCAATCCAGGAAAAATCGTCTCGATCCCATCCGTACTGAGTTGCTACGTCGGGAACAGGCGAAGAGTACATCATTTCATTTATTTTTAAGTCGTCTTGCTCCCCATAAACGGTGAGGTCCAGCTCAGTAATGGGACTCCACTCCACACCATTCCATGAGCGAGCTTTTATGACAGTACCGGAAGCGACCGTTAAAGAACCTTCAGTGCCGTACTCGCTCTGCCCAGGCTCCGTCGAAAGTTCCAAATCAAAATAGAAATCTTCGCTATCTAAACTGGCTTGGTGAACTTCTACTGAAATCAGATTTTCTCCATCGACGAGATATTTACTATCCACTTTGTAAGAATAATAAGTATTCTCTTCAGAACCAGAAACTTGAGAGAGCGCCAATGTATTATAATTGTATCCGGTATTCATGCTATGCAGCAAAACACGGGTGCCATTAATGTAAACAACAGCACCATCGTCTGCATTAATATCAACGTTCAATCCCGGGACCAGACTTGCCGAGGCGACCTCAAATGTTTTTGAAAAATAGGCAGTTATTAGAGGTTCATCTGTGTCGGTTTTATACCGACTGATAGACGTTTTCACCGGCCGAGATCCAAAACCAAACCTCCCTGCTCCTTCTTTCCAGAAACTGTATGAATAACCCTTTTGGTACCAGAAAAACACACCCTCTTTGGGAGGTGCAATTCCTTCATCGTAAAATTTCCATGTGTCACCTTTGGGTATAAGAGTTTTACCTCCCACAGGCTGCACCACCAATTTATTGGCAAACGGGTTCAATTCTCCGCCTGGCAATCGGGGGTCTTCACTATTCAATGTGTAATAAAGATTAAGAGCGCCGGAAAGAGTCAAAGTAATGCTTTCATCGGAGCGTACTATATTAGAAATAACAGGAGCCTCTATCGTAGGAAACCACCCCCTGCTTTTAAAATTTTTCATTAAGTAATCAGCACTTAATGAGATAAAGCTGTCTTTGACGTAATCGCATTCTCTTAGCCAGTCATCGCGGTCACGACCATGTCCCCATCTGGCTGCTTCCAGGATAATAGCTTGATCAATCTCAGCTTGGCGCTTATTCCAAAGGGCAAAACTATTGCTCAACGTCAAAGCACCTCCCGGATTAAGCATTTCCTTTTGGACGGTGTCCACCCAACGCATTTTATAATCCGGATGATCCATCAATTTTTGGTGAAGACGCATTGGATTAAAATTTGCCAACGTATTCAAATGCCAGCCGTGAGAAGTGAGGTCGGTTGTCACTGGGTAAGAGCGATTGGCCGCCATTGAGTGCTCACCGTCATGCTTGAACCATTTAAAGCCGGTAGGATTGACGCGATTATAAAGCCCATAGAGATTGTTTGCATGGCTATTGACAGCGACAGGGCAATCCGGATCTCGAGCAAAATACGTAATCAACATGTAGGCAATTAGATTGTCTTCATCTAAATAGACCGGTGATTCTGGAATGCGAGTGCCATCAGGGTTGACTCCTTTAATCCAGTAATAATTAGTAGAGTAAAGTCCCGAAAAGCCCTGTTTTACGGCTATATTATAAAGATCACTGAAAGCATTCATGTTCCCATCAGAAGCTTCTGTGTAATAACCGGGTTGAGACGTCTTTATACAATCCCAATCGTCACCCGATCCCCCATAATACGTTTTGGCATAATCGGAATCGCTGCGTTCCTGCGTTTGATACAATCCCCAATATTGTCCATTAATGAAAAGATGGTAATAGCGGCTGCGAGTGTATTGCATACCAAAATCACCTTGGGCATCTCGGGAAAACGTTTCGCGTATAAACGTGTTATATGGGGAGCCTTCAAAAGACCAGGAAAAATTCTGAGAAGTGCGCAAGTCTACCTTGTCAAAGGTGTCAGCACCTTCACCCTCAAATAACGGAAAGTTGAGTTTACCACCATAACTATCCCTGAAGAAGAGGCGAAGAGAATGCTTAGGATTGCTGCTGCTGCGGCTAAAAGCACCCCTGATTCGCAAACCAGCTTCAATCTGAAATTCTCCCCCACCACGTGGGTCTATAAGCTCCACAGAAACTGGTCGTTCCCATGCCTCACCGTCTTGTCCGGGATTGACGTAAATCCCAGATTTGGAGTCAAACAGGTTCTTTAAATCGGTCACCAATGAAATGGTTTGTATATTGGTCATGCCAGTTCTAATAGCAGTTTTATTATTTTTTACTATGGATGAATTCATGCCATATTCCATTTTATGGTTATTAACTGAATAAGAGCTTGGCCAACCAGTGGGTGTAGTGGAGGGTTGTGTGAGCACGTCCTCCTTAAAGAGCCATGTGCGTGTTGCTACAGGAGAATCTAAATAACCCTCTTTTGTGGCAACAGCCCTTAAAAAAGTGATTCTGTCTATAGAGATCGGTTCCGTGTAGCACAATGATTCTGATGTGGGAATTGTACCATCCAGTGTGTAATGAATAATCGCTCCTTCAGTGGGTGACGCTAGAGTTAAATTAAAGGGAGCATTCTTGTATCCTTGAGATTCACTAAAAGTCACACTCTCAACCATCCCCCAGAGCGGAGTCCCAATGTTGGAAGCTCCGGGAGTCGGCGTTTTATAGTATGCCCATTGTTGCTCGGAGTTCGCTATAGAAGCAGGGATACACCCGTAAGATGCATCCCTATATTGTGGGGGAAAAGTAGGTGCAAGTTCGGACACAACCGTTTCGCCATCGGCCGCAACAAGGGCCAAGTATTCTCCGGATTTACTTAAGCTGAAATTGGAATGGTATTCTGCCAGCGGTTGGGGATCAACCCAACCGTCGCAGAAGACAACCATAAAACCACCTGGTTTGAGAATAACATTATCGGGAAATTGCCACTGAACCAGGTTATCAGGAGTGTCCGTCAGGTACCATCCGCTGATATTCACAGATTCAGAGGTCGGATTGAAAAGTTCTACCCAATCCTCATATTTGCCCTGACGGGTCCTCAAGCCTGTCGCGTTGCTCGCAACAATCTCATTAATAATGATATTTGGAACAGTAGAGTCTGCAAGGATCACGCTTTCCCCCTGCCCTGCTTCCGTTGGTTGAGGGGCAGCCGTCAATGCGGTAGACGCTGCACCAATAGAAACAGACGCCACACAAAAAAGCATTCCAATAAATAGGTAGAATTTTCTCATTCTCTTTTATTTAAAAAACTATATCTATTATTTATTTTAAGTATTCTACTCGATCGCAGAACGATAATATTTATTTTCTGAACTCGAAATATCCACCGTGTGATTGAGTTTTGCCCCTTCTATCAAAGTCCAGGAGAGCATATCCTCACTTTCATAGAGGGTACCAGTGAAAGTAAGTATAAGAGAATTCCCTTCAACTTTAAAGCTAACGACGGGTTTAGCCTGTTCTTGAGTCAATAAAAGTTCAGAGAAGACAAAAGACAATTCTTCAGACTGTACTCGAATGATCGCCTGACGTGGCTCGCTCTTGGTATTTTCAAGAACTCTATAACTAATCAAACCGTGGTTACTCGGATCAGATTCCACATTCGTAATTTGAATCCAATCTTCTCCTTCAGGCCCAGTTGCAATCCAAGGCGTTGTTGAGGAGACCTGAATATTAAACTCCCCTCCGCTGGCTGCAACAAACTGAGACTCGGGATTAAGAGTCAGTGTGTGAAGAGGATTAACTGAAAGCGAAACTATCTTTTCAGTGACTTCATAATTATTAATCTCCGTTGGCGTTAGTAAAACATGAAGCTCATGAAGTCCCACATCAAGAATTGTTCCTGTAGGTGGGGTATATTCAAATAGTCCGGGGACATTAGCAACCGCATTCAATTGAACGGCACTTAAAGGAGTTCCGTACAAAATAGAGTCTGGAGTAACCCATGTAATTTCAGGCTTTGCCTTATTGATAGTTAAGGTTCCTCTGACATACTGATACTGATTAGAAGAGGGCAACATCCCCCTCGTAGGAACAATTGGATAAGTTCCTGCAGGGCTGCCTAAAAGGGCCGTCGTGCTTAAAGTCGGCTTGCCTGAAATGGTTGATGTAACGTCCTCACCTTCTGAGTTAAAAATAGTATACGTAAAGACAGGATTTGGTGTTTTATAAACACGTGCGACATCATTCGCCTGGACGGTAAAGACGGTCACATGTGATTTAACCAGCAGTATAGCCGTTTGGCTTGAGACGGAGCCACCCGCATTGCTGACAGTTACAACGTATTCTCCTGAATCATCTAAAACAGCATTCTGAATCGTGTAGGAAGAGCTTACTGCTCCATTAATAGCCACATTATCTTTGTACCACTGATAGGTCAGCGGTTCAGTTCCCGTTGCAGCAACGCTAAAGACAACATCTTCCCCCTCATCCACAGTTTGGCTTTCAGGTTGAAGTGTAATTACGGGAGCGTCTATTACCTGGCTATAATCGTGATAATCCAGGTCTCTTGGCAAAAGAACTCCTTTGAAGACCCGTATGCGGTCAACATAACCAGTGGTGTGAGCATACCCTGAACATTCGCTGCCGATGCAACCTCTAACGTCAGCTTGGTAAGGTGAAAAACTGACGCCTTCCCCGTAGTCCAATTCACCTTTCAGTTCGCCATCCACATAAGTATATATTCTCTGGGCCGAGTTGTCATAAGCGCAAGCAATATGATGCCACTTTCCATCTTCAGGGATAGGAACACCCGTATCAATGTCTCGAATCCCCATAGTGGTCATATAAACTGTCAGGTCTGAGCTGACAGCAAAAGCTATGCGCGGAACACCACCTGTCGGACTTCCAAGAATTTGTAAGAAGACCTGTTTTGCCGGCCTTCTTTCAAAACCCTTAATCCAGGCTTCCATTGAGAAGCTCGGATCGGATTGATCCTCAAATACCAGATTCTCCGTTGGGAAAATAATTCTGTGAGTAGTACTACCTTGCACAGTGCTGTTGTCGATATAGAGAGAATAATCATTTTCAGAGCCCGGCCAATTTTGATCCTTAGTCGGTGTCGAGTTTGACCAATTCACCGCGTTAGGGTTGGTTGTAGAAGTATCCTCGTTATAAAGCGGAATGCTAAAGCTACCATCACTCGCAAAAGGAAGAATGGTAGAATTAAAATCATAGGATAAGATTGTATTTTCAGTTGCAGGCTTAGGATTAATGGGATCTGAATCCAATTCAGAGGCAATTAAAAGACCTTTATGCAACCGAACCCGATCCATTCTACCGCGGAATTGGCTTTCCCCGGTATCGGCGGCTCCGATGGAAAGCGACGCACTTCTATAATTAAGAGGAAAAGCAGTAGATTGAACGAGTCCAGCTTCAACTCCATTTTGGAAGAAGTGGAAACCTACATTCGGCTCCCAAGAACAGGCCAAATGAACCCAATCACCTCTGGGGACTAAGATTGTGGAATCTACATCATCAACACTTAGGAAGGTGGCCTGAAAGACATCATCCATATTGCCAAAGCCAAATTTGAGCGTTTCACCGAGTCGAATCATATCTCTATAACCGTCACTGTCGGGGTCCATCCAAATCCAAGACTCCCAGGTGAAGGGTTCCGAGAGATCCAAAGGTTCTGTTTCAAACCATCCCAATAGCCAGCTCGAACCTTTCAGGAGCGCTGCATAATCACCAGGTTTTCCGGAAGGTGATTCTGTCGTGAAAAACGGTTTGTCTTCTGAAACACTGTCCCCCAAGTCAGCAACTATTCCGCTCACACTGTCCGTAGTATTTCTGCCGGTGCCTTCGTTAAATTGAAAATCGAGCATCAGCTGAAGCCCACTACCGGTAACGACCTTCAGATAAGCAGGTTCGCTGGTAGCACTTCCCTTCGAATTAGTAACCGTTAAAGTATAAGTTCCAGCGTCAGAGGGTGCTACACTGTCAATAGTATAAGAAGAAGAATTAGCTCCTTCCACAATTACACCGTTTTTATTCCACTCAAAAACTAAAGGCTCAGAACCCTGGACCGTTGCACTCAAGGTGACAGACTCTCCTTCTCTGATTGTTTGACTCACAGGCTGTGAAAGGAATGTGGGCGGAATAATAGATGAGGCAATAGTCACAACTTTTGCGATAGTCTTGCTTATGCTGCCATCCTCGTAAAATGCAGTGACATTCACTTCACCCTCCGCCAAAGCGGAAAGAAGTCCATTGGTATCTATGGTGGCATACTGAGTGGGCGATGCCGACCAATCCGGAATTACCTGCTTTGAGCTGCCATCGTTGTAATTGGCAGTGCAGGTGTACATAGCGGTTTTGCCTTCAGTCACCGAGGAATTACCTGAAATGGTAATAGACGAGAGCTTTAATTCAAAGATGACCGTTAAGTTCAATTCTTCGCTGGTAACACTGCCGGCCCTGTTTGTGGCAGTAACAGTGTAAACTCCTGCATGAAGAGGCGTCAGATTGTTGATAGTGTATCGGGTGCTTATTGCACCCGGCAAAGCTACATCATCCTTATACCATTGATATCGCACAGGTGCTGAACCCGTGGAGGTGACAGAAAAGGTAACGGAATCTCCGGTGTTTAATGCCAGAAGCCCTCCTTCTCCAGGAGAAATTGTGCTGAGCGTAGGAGGTTCAATAATACCTCCGTCATCGCTTCCCGGACTGCCTCCAAGAGTCGCACTGACCTTCCAGTTCTCCGCTGTGCTCCATAGAGGTGCCGGGGCCTCTATATCCACTATATTCAATGAATACCCCTTTTGATCAGTATCGGGATACCATTCATTAGAATAGGTAAAAGAAAGTATGTTTTCACCCTTTGGCGAAAAAAGAGTGACCGTCTCTCCTTTACGTGCAAGATTGCCGGAATAATTATCCAACAGAATAATACCATTGGTGTCGTACAGGGTTGAAAATGCCTGCAAGTTTTTCGCAAGGACTACATATTCACCTGATTCTAAAGTAAGAGCGGGAAAGGTATAATTGATGCCCTCTACAAAAGAAAAACCATCCATTTTCAAAATACCACGTCCCGTGTTTTGAAGCTCAATCCAAGCAAAATCATCTCGAGTCCAGCCCTGCTCCTCCGCCCAAGCAGGGGTTTCTGGCGCGTACATTATCTCAGTAACTTTCAGATCAGTATCATCAGAGAAAACCGTAAAATCGGCTGTAGAAATTGCACTCCATTCTCCATCATCACTCAACGAGCGGGCTTTTATTACAGCTCCCGGCGATGCTATTACAATTCCTTCCGAGGAACCTCCGGAATAACCACCCAATGCTTTTAATTCCAGATCAAAATAGAGATCATCGCTCTCCAAACTGCTCTGATGAATTTCAACGGAGATTGTATTCGTTCCATCAACGAGATATTTACTATCAATCTGATAGGAGGTGTATTCATCTTCTGCCTCACCGGATACATCGGAATCAGCTAATAAATCGGCAGTTAAATAGCTTAATGGCATATTTTGATCCACAATTCTATAGCCATTCAGGTAAACTATGGCACCATCATCACAGTTTAGTTCTAGCAGTAATTCTGGAATTGTTATGGCCGAAAACACTTCAAAACGCTTCGAAAAGTATGCCGTGATTAGCGGGGTGGTGCCATCATTTTTATAGCGGCTGATTTCTGTTTGAACCTGTTTATCACCAAAACCAAGGCGAGCCATTCCCTGCGACCAACCTTCATGCGAATGTGGCGCTTGATACCAATAAGCGGTCCCTTCTCGAGCCGGGGTGTCGCCCAGGTCGTAGTAATCCCACTCACTGCCTTTATTAACAAGTACTCTCTCTTCTGAAAAAGAAGGTTCTAATTTTAAAGAAGCACTGTTCAGCTCTCCGCCTGGAAGCCTTGGATCAGATCCATCCAGTGTGTAATAAACTGTTCCTCCTCCGGCCAGGTAAATCTGTGTGTCCTGTAATAGCTCGCCTCCGGATTGCGAAAAAGTGGGAACAGCCACTTTAGGGTACCAACCGCGATTCTTAAGGTGTGTGGTTAAATAGCCCATACGTAATGAGAGAAAATTATTTTTTACCCAATCACATTCTGCTAACCAATGTTCATAAGTCATATTTGAATCCCAAGTCCAACGTGCAGATTCAGCATAGATAGCTTTATCCACTTCATTTTGGCGGGAGTTCCAGCGGAATAGATTACTTCTGGTGGACATCGCACCATTTTTATTCAGGTAAGTTTGCTGGTAAAGGTCTATAAAACGCATTTTATAGTCAGGATGATCCATCAGTTTTTGGTGGAGTCTGACTGGTGTAAAGGTTCCGATTGTGTTCATAGACCAGCCGCGAGCGGTCATGTCATACGTGGTGCTAACGCCTGAATTTCTCCATGCCCCCATGGAATGTTCTGCATCATGACGATACCAGCTAAACCCAGTTGGATTAACCCGGTTGTACAATCCGTAAAGATTGTTCGGCGAATTACCACCCAAGCCTATCGGAGAATCCGGATCAGCAGTGAAAAAATAATTCAATACGAACTGGATGAGATTTTCTTCATCCAAATATTGTGGAAGGTTGGGATTAGGGGTGCCATCTGGATTCAGCCCTTTGATGCGGTTATAGTTTGTTCGATAGGCTCCAGAAAAACCCTCTTGAACCGCTATTTGAAATAGTTTAGAAAAGCCATCAATAGTACCGTCACTGGCCACTGCTCCTGACTTCACGCAGTCCCAATCATTATCGTCTCCACCCAGATATGTTTCTGCAAAATCGGCTTCACTGCGTTCCTGGGTTTGGTAAAGGCCCCAATACTGTCCGTTGATAAAGAGATGATAGAAGCGGCTGCGGGTATAAGGCATGCCCACATCACGCTGTGAATCACGGGGAAATGTTTCACGAATAAAGGTGTTATATTCCGGAGGATTTCCCGCCAAATAAGACCAGGCATAGTTTTGCGATGTCCGTAAGTCTACTTTTGAAAATTCGGTAGCACCTTCATTTCCAAAGAGTGGGAAATTTAGTTTTCCTCCATATTCTGAGCGGAAAAAGAGGCGGAATGAATGCTTAGGATTTGAGCTTGATCGGCTAAAGCCGCCCCGAATCCTAACACCCGATTCTAGTTGAAATTCTTCTCCTCCACTTGGATCAATTAACTCCAGCGATGCCGGCCTTTCCCAGGTAATTCCATCTCCACTTGGGTTAACGTAAATACCCGTTGATCTATTAAACAGATTTTCTAAATCAGTCACCATCGAAATAGTGCCGATATTGGTCATTCCTTCTCGAATGCTGTCTCTATACCTTGGATTGTTGACAATGTTCTGCTTCATCCCGTATACCATCCGATGATTATTTACGGTATTATTGGCGGGCCAGCCCGCAGGTACAGAACTTTGCTGGGCAAGAGCTTCTTCCAAAAACAGCCAGGTGCGTGTGCTCACAACTGAATCAATATGCCCCGCCTTAATAGCGATGGCTCGAATACATGTAATCTTATCGATAGAAAGAGGCTGGGTATAAAGAGAGGAAGAAGTGGTTGGAATAGTACCATCCAGTGTATAGTAAATAGCAGATCCTTCCGTAATTGAATTCATTGAGAGGGTAAAGGGTGCGGACTTATACCCACGAGACTCACTGAAAGTCACTTCGCCAACCGGTTCTAAAAATCCCTCTCCGTTCTCCTTTCCGGGGGTGGGTGTAGGATAATAAAGACCATTTCCAAATGAAATGTTACTATACTGTGGAGGGTAAACAGGATGGAATTCGTGGGCAATGGTCGTCCCATCATCCTTCACTAAAGCCAAATATTCACCGCTCTTACTTAAACTGAAATTGGCTAAATATTCTCCATTGACTTGAGGATCTCCGGTCCAGCCATTGCAAAAAACAATGAGATATCCTTGAGGAGGAATTGTTGTCCTTGGTGGAAATTGCCAGAGAGTTAAATTGCTTCTGGAGTCAGTGAGATACCAGCCGCTGATATCGGTAGTTGTATTTGATTTGTTATAAAGCTCAAGCCAGTCGGCTTGTTCCCCAGTTCTTGTTTGTAAACCTGTGGTATTCGATGCCAAAAACTCATTGATGATCACTTCACTGTCCGGAATAGAAGTACTCAGCGTGTAGCTCCAGCTTTCGGTGGGTGGTACAAATGGGTTATTATTGGGTGAATTGTCGTTAATTTCAGCAGTCGGACTCCATTTCAAAGTAACCGGACCTTCTATATCGAACTTTGGAAATTTGAATAGATACTGAGTGGATGAAATTTCTTCCACTTCCGTGGCAGGTGTGTCGTTGCATAGCACATCTGCAGCAGTAACTCCGGACACAGGTTCGCTGAAATATACTGTCAGACGCAGAGGGTCTGAAACGACAGAATCAACTATAGGGGATACTCTACTAACAGTCGGAGAAAGCAGGTCCAAAGTCTGGTCTGCAGTAAGCTCTATATCTATGGCAAAATCACTGCTGGTTGTCCGGCTCATATTGAGAGCATGAATGGCCACTACATTGACCTCCCCTGCCCTTAAAAGATGGCTGTACGCGCTCAGATCGTGTGTTTGCCAGCTGGCTGTGCTCACGACATTGGATGCCACATCATCAAAAGCAATTTCTCCGGGAGAAACATTAAATCGAAGCACCTCTTCACCATTAATCCAAAGAATGAAGCCGTCATCGCAAAGGGCTCTCAGGCTCATTTTTTCGTAAGAGCCACTGGGAGGGGAAAATGTTTTTCGCAAATAAACGGACGTATAATTGTAACGCATATCTGATAGCTGAGTTCCTTGCGTTATATTCCCTCCGTAGTAGAAAGGTGCAGCTGCTGAGCTCCAGTTCGAATCGTCAAAAGCAATCGTCCTCCATGTGCCTGCGGATGTACTGGGCTCTTTAGTTCCCTTATCGTATTTCCATTGAGCCGAAGAAGGAACCAGTGTCAAGACCTCCGCATGAGAAAATACCAACATTCCCAACAGAAGCGAGCCGATTGATAGCCATTTTTTCATTAGATTATTAGCAATTTAATTTTATATTTATTTATAAACGTATCCTAAAAAACAAAGCAGATTCACTTAAATTTTTCGAATCAACCACGATATTACCATCTTGAAAATACCAATTCTCGAACAATTCCCACGTCACTGTGTCCCTCGAAACCTCTATTTTGAACTCAGAGATTACGGAAACTTCAAAAATTAATTCTCCATTCTTTGTGAGGGTGGCTTTTTGAATAACAGGAGAAATGACTTCTTCCATCCCCGGAGTTCCGCCCTCTGTCAGGCTGGGAATCCAGTTATCAGAAGTGCTCCAAAGAGGCTCTTCAGCATTAACGTCCACGACAGCTAATGAGTAGCCAGCCAAATCCGTCTGGGGATACCAGGTATTCGAATAAGTGTAGGTTAAGATATTGTCCTCACCAGGAGATTGAAGAGTAATAGTCTCCCCTCTTCTGGCCAAGTTCCCCGAATAACCGTCCAGTAAAAAGAGACCATTCGTTTCATAAAGACTGGAAAAAGCATCTCTATTTTTGGCTAAAACTACTCTCCCTCCGGGCGCAAGCCTACTGGGAGGGAAAATATAATTTATTCCTGAGACAAGTTGATATCCTTCAAGCTCAAGAGTCCCAGAACCTACATTTTGCAGCTCTATCCAGGCAAAATCATCACGCGTCCATCCGGCTTCTTCGGCCCACTCAGGTGTTTTGGGGGCATACATCATTTCAGTTACTTTAAGGTCATGAGGTTCCCCATACACCGTAAAATCCCTTACAGAAATCGGACTCCAAGAAAGAGGGTTTGCGAATACACGAGCTGAAACCACGGAGCCAGCAGGTACAATAATTGTTTCAGTTTCCAACTTAATTGCAGAAGGGCTCAAATCACCTTTTGGGAGTCTTGGATCGCTTCCATCCAATGTGTAGTATGTCGCCGTGGTTACTCCATAACCGGAAAAAGTAACAACAAAGTTTCCGTCTTCATTTTGCTCCCAAGAGCCAAAAACCGGAGCCTTGATCCCGGTAAACCAACCGCGATTTAAGAAAAAATTAACTAGGTTTGTACCGCTTTGCGGTATGAATGATTTTTTCACATAGTTACACTCATTGAGCCAAGTCTCTCTTGTTTTAGTACCATGGCCCCAACGCGCAGATTCCATGATGATGGCTTGATCAATCATCGCCTGTCTCTTGTTCCAGCGAGCCAAACAATTCTCAACTGAAAGCAAACCATTTGTTGCTACCAAATGTTGTTGAATGGCATCCATCCAGCGCATTCTGTAGTCTGGGTTGCTCATCAGGCGTTGATGAAGCCGCATGGGGCTAAACTGTGTAAAAGAGTCATAGCCTGTTAGCCCATAAGCAGTCGGGTCAGTATAGGCGTTGTAAGAGCGCTGAGCCGCCATTGAGTGTTCAGCATCATGACGCAACCATTTAAAACCCTCCGGGTTGTTTCGATTATAAAGACCATAGAGATTGTTGGGGAACCCACCCCATACTGAGATAGGAGAATCAGGATCTCTTGTGTAGTAGGAGGTCAGCATGTATGCAATTAAATTATCCTCGTCAAGGTATCTTGGAGAATCAGGGATCGGTGTACCATCCGAATTAATGCCTTTGATCCAATAGTAGTTGGTGGCATATATACCGGCAAAACCTTGTCCTAATGAAATCCGCCAAAGGTCTGAAAAAGCATCCATAGTACCATCCCCTGCCTCCGTCCTATAGCCGGAATGAGAGGTTTTAATGCAATCCCAGTCATCCTCATCTCCTCCTAAATAGGTCTCTGCATAATCAGCTTCGCTGCGTTCCTGAGTCTGATAAAGTCCCCAATATTGGCCATTAATGTAAAGATGATAATAACGGCTCCGAGTATACGGCACGCCAAAATCACGTTGTGAATCGCGGGAAAAAACTTCCCTTAAAAAAGTGTTATAATCTGAGTTTTCATTGGCCCATGAATAGTTTTGAGAGGTGCGAAGGTCTACCTTGCTAAACGAAGATGCTCCTTCATCCCCAAAAAGAGGAAACTCTAATTTTCCACCGTAAGTTGAGCGGAAAAAAAGACGAAACGAATGTTTAGGGTTGTTGTTATTTCGGCTTGCAGCACCACGAATGCGAATACCCGATTCAATTTGGAATTCACTTCCTCCCGAAGGATCAATCAACTCAACAGAAACGGGGCGTTCCCAATTTTCACCGTCACTCCCAGGATTAACGTAAATTCCTGTAGAACGGTCGAAGAGATGCTTGAGATCTGTTACCAAAGAAATAGAGGATATATTGGTCATTCCCCGTTTCAGAGCCTCTCTATTTTTAAGCACTATATAGGAATTCATCCCATATTCCATCTTGTGATTATTGACAGAATAAGAACTTGGCCATCCAACAGGAGGCGTTGTGGGCTGACTCAATATTTCTTCAGTGAAAAGCCAGGTTCGCGTAGCCACTTTAGATGGAATGTGTCCATCCTTGAGGGCGATTGCTCGGATATAGGTAATTTTATCTATTGGGAGCGGCTCTGTGTAAAGAGTGGAGTCTATCGTTGGCTCGGTCCCGTCGAGGGTATAATACACGGAGGCGTTCTCCGTTGGAGTAGTAAGAGTAAGCTCGAATGGTGCTGGGCGATATCCTCGGGGCTCACTGAAAACCACGTCACCCACGGGCTGCAGATATCCTCTCCCGTTAGTTTCACCGGGCGTTGGTGTAGCATAGTAGAGCCCCGAACCAAAAGAAATATCTGTGTGCTGCTGTGGCAAAGAGGGACTAAACTCTTGAACTATTGTTTTCCCATCAGAATAAACAAGAGCCAAATATTCGCCATCTTTATTTAAACTGAAATTGGCATGGTACTCTCCATTTATTAAAGGCTCACCGTCCCAGCTATCACAGAAAATGAGAAGGAAGTTCCCAGGTCTGAGAAGTGTGTTCTCTGGAAATTGCCAGCGGCGCAGATCATTTGCAGAATCTGTTAGAAACCATCCACTGAGATCTTCTGTCATTGGGCCTTGATTATAAAGTTCAATCCAATCGGGGCGATTCCCCAACGAGCTTTTAATTCCTGAACTGTTGGCAGCTAAAACTTCGTTGATAACTATATCGAAACTCGGGAGACTGGTGTCTAAATAATATGTCCAAATATCCGGAGGGACAACAAATGGATTCTTGTTTGCAGAGTTGTCGGATATTTGAGCGGATTCATTCCATCTGAGAGTAATTTCTGTGCTTTGGACATACTTGCTAAACTCAAAAAGATATTGGCTTGAACTCAATTTTCGAACGCCAACTGCTGCATGTCCATCGCAAAACAACGTGTTTGCCTCAACACCGGAAACCCCTTCACTAAAAGTGACGGTTATCCGAGGTGGATTGGCTATGGAACTCCCCTCCTGTGGAAGGACGTTCACCAACGTTGGGGGTGTGACATCATAGGTTTTATCCGCTCTAAGCTCCAAATCCAAAACAAAATCGCTGCTGGTCGACAAATGACAATTGAAAGCGTGTACAGTCAGGATATTCTCTTCTCCGCTTTTTAAAAGATAACTGAAATCGTTCAAATCATATGTGAGCCATTGAGCTGTCGAGACTATTGAAGTTGAAATATCGTTGTATCTTCCCTCCCCGGATGGAGCGTTATAGCGAAGAACCTCGGTGTCGTTGATCCATAGAATAAAACCATCGTCGCACAAGATGCTTACATTCAGATTTTCATATGTGGCAAATGGGAGAAAAAAAGGTTTCCGCATATAAACGCTTGTATAGCCGTAGCGCATATCCGAAAGCTGCGTTCCCGAAGAAACATTGCCACCGTAGTATAGAGGCAGACCACCCTTTAACCATTCGCTATCGTTAAATGAGAGGGAACGCCATGCGCTGGTCGGGGAACTTGCATCTTTCGTACCCTTAAAATAAGCCCAATTTTCACTTCCGGATGGCACTAAAGTCACAGCTTCTGCCGGGGAAGCAAAAATGAAACCCAGTAATAATCCCGCTATAATCAGAAACTTTTTCATAATTGGCGATGCCATTTAAATGTTAATATGTTATAAACGTATTCTAAAAAACAAGACTTCTTCACCCAATAATTCAGTATCAATTAAAATCATACCATCAAAAACTTCCCATGATTCAAACAAGCTCCACGATTTCATGTCCCTAGAAACTTCAATAAAAAACGTTTCTGTTCCAGAGACATTAAAGCACAAAGTTCCGTTTTCTGCAACTGAAGCATTGGCAATTACAGGCTGAGATTTTTCAAAGGATAATCCCGGTGTCCCACCCGGGACTGAGCTCGGTTTCCAATTTTCAGGCATGCTCCATAGTGAGTCTTCTGCATTAGTGTCCACAACTACCAGAGAATAATTACCTTGGTCTGTCTGGGGATACCAAGTGTTGGAATAGGAAAAATTGAAGATCGTATCTCCCGTCGGGGATGAGAGTGTCAAGGTTTCTCCTTTGCGAGCCAGGTTACCGGAATATCCCTGAAATAGTTTTAACGAGTTGGTGTCGTATCGACTGGAAAAAGCTTCCAGATTTTTCACCAACACCAGCCTTTCACCAGGGGTTAAATCCATCTTGGGAAAAACAAAAGAAATGCCCGAAGTGAATTGAATACCCTCCATCATCAAAATCCCCTTGCCTGTGTTTTGCAACTCCAGCCAGGCAAAATCATCACGGGTCCACCCTTGTGCCAGCTCCGTCTCATTGGGTGGCTCGGGTGAATACATCATCTCAGTTAGTTTTAAATCCCTGTAATTTGCATATACAGTGAAATCTGCCTCAGAGATGGCGCTCCACTCTAATCCGTTGTATGAGCGTGTCTTTATAATTGGAGAAGAGAGACTGGGATTATCCTCATTTGGGATTTTAATATCCAGATAATTTGAAGGATAGGCATCTGGAATCGACAGCTCTAAATCAAAATAAAGGTCCGTGCTCTCCTCTGCCCTGTGCACTTCCACTGCCAACGTATTTCCCCTCGAAACCAAGCCGGTTGCTGGAATGGTATAGGATTGATAGCTGGTTTCATCATCACCTATAATTTCGGTCAACGAATAGGTAGAATATTGAGAAGAGACCGGCATATTATGTCTAACTACCTGACTACCGTTGAAATATACAACAGCTCCGTCATCGCAGTTTAGATTTACGGTCATGGTTAATGCACTCATGCCGGAGGGCATATCAAAGGAAGTGCGAAAATAAACCGTATTGACTGCGGTGCCAGTTGTTTGAACCACCGACTCTACCGTTGTAGATTCCTTACCTCCAAAACCCAGACGCCCATTACCCACCTTCCACGCCGAATCATTATAGTGAGGGATAAACCAGGAAGTCGCAGAAATTCTGGGAGGTGCCGAACCGGAATCAAAATACTTCCAATTGCTCTCCTTGGGAATAATCAGCTGAGTTCCTAAATTTTCACCCTGTAGCATAATGGCATTCGGATTGATGGTCCCATCCGGGAGTCGAGGATCGCTCCCGTCAATCGTGCAATAAACAGGGGCTTTTGCAGTGATGCGCAAGGGATTCTCCTCAGATGGCGGCGCCCCCGAAACTCGCGATAAGGAAGGGGCATCCACCAAGGGGAACCACCCGCGAGCTCTGAAGTTTGCAATCAAGTTATCAGGGTAGACGTTAAAGAAAACGTTTGTAACGTAGTTACATTCTTTTAACCAATCATTGCGAGTGAAGCCATGTCCCCACCGAGCGGATTCAACAACAATGGGTTCGTAAATCTCAGACATTCTGGCATTCCAGCGCTCAATGTTTTTGGGTAAAGTGAATTCCCCTCCTTCGTTCAATAGTCGTTTTTGAACTAAGTCAATGAACTTAATCCGATAGTCCGGGTGTTCCATCAGCTTCTGGTGTAGACGCATTGGATTGAATCTTTCAAAGTCATTATAATTCCAACCCTGATCTACGAGATTAAAAAACTCACCATACCCAAGGAAGCGGCGTCCGCCCAAAGCATGTTCACCATCATGCCGAAACCATTTGAATCCTGTAGGATTTACTCGGTTATAAAGCCCAAAAAGATTATTCCCAAAGCCACCCCAAACTGAAATTGGAGAATCGGTATCGCAGGTGGCATAAACATTTAGCATATACTCCTGCAAATTAACTTCATCCAAATAGACCGGGAAGTTGGGGTTAATTGTACCGTCAGGATTCAAACCTTTGATGTAATAATAGTTCGTTTGATTTGCTCCGGAAAAACCTTTTTCAATTGCTACGCTAAAGAGGTTTCTGGCCGCTTTGTCGTCCCCTTCAGAAACTACGGTTGTTCGCTGCGGTTGTTCTGTTTTAAGCAAATCCCAATCTTCCTTATCTCCGCCCAGGTAACTTTCGGCATAGCTGGTTTCGCTTCGTTCTTGAGTTTGATACAGCCCCCAGTATTGTCCATTTATATAGAGATGGTAGTAACGGCTGCGGGTGTAAGGCATCCCAACATCCCGCTGTGCATCCCGTGCGAATGTCTCCCGTATAAAAGTCTCATAAGGGGTTTGTTCAAAAGCCCAGGAGTAATTTTGTGATGTCCTCAAATCCACCTTGTCAAAAACAGAGACCCCTTCATCTCCAAAGAGCGGAAAGTTAAGTTCTCCTCCATAAATGGAGCGGAAAAATAAGCGAAAGGAATGCTTGGGGTTCCCACTGGAACGGCTGGCAGCACCTCGAATTCTTATTCCGGCGTCAATTTGGAACTCTTCTCCCCCGTTCGGATCAATTAACTCTAAGGATGCTGGTCTTTCCCATTCGGTGTCATGCTCCGCCGGATTAACGTAAATACCAGTGTATCTATTAAACAGATTGTCCAAATCTGTTACCATTGAAATACTTTGGATGTTTGTTAATCCCTTTCGAACATCATTTTGAAATTCTGAAGAATTAACAATGCCAGGGTTCATTCCATATTCCATTTTATGCCCATTAACTGAGCCTGATGCCGGCCACCCTGGAGGCGTGGAGGTTGGTTGAGATAAGACATCATCTATGAAAAGCCAAGTACGTGTAGCTATTGAAGAATTCAGATGCCCTTCTTTAATGGCAACGGCGCGAAGTGTCGTTATTTTGCTGATCTGAAGTGGAGTATTGTAAGGAGTGGACTTTACATCAGGAACGGTTCCATCCAGCGTGTAGTAGATAGAGGCCCCTTCAGTGGGAGTCGCAAGCGCTAACTGAAAAGGAGCGTTTTTGTATCCACGCGGCTCACTGAATTCAATTTCTGCTACGGGCTCCATATATCCAACAGCATTCGATTTTCCGGGAGAAGGCGTCGTGTAATACAACCCCTGGCCATTAGAAATATCCGAACGTTGTGGAGGGAAGAAAGGTGAAAACTCATGTATTATAGTGTGCCCATCGGAGTAAATGAGTGCCAAATACTCCCCTTCACGACTTAAACCGAAATTGGCATGATACTCTCCAAGAACAAGAGGTTGTGAATAGGAATTGTCACAATAAATTATTAAATACCCTCCCGGCTGCAGAATGGTTCCTTGCGGGAAACTCCATTGCGTCAGATTTTTGGCCGAATCCGTCACATACCAGCCGCCAATATCTACAGTTTGGTCTTCAAAATTATAAAGCTCAATCCAGTCGACATATTCTCCCTGACGGTCTCTCAGAGTAGAACTGTTTACAGCCATGATCTCGTTGATTTGCACCTTAGGGGCGGTTGGCAAATCCGTCTGCACATCATAGTACCATCCTTCGACTGCAGGGGAAAAGGGATTGGCGTTTGAAGAAGCATCACAGATTTTTGTATCAGGATTCCAATTGAAAAATATTCTTTGATTTTGGCCTATGCCGGGAAATTCAAAAAGGTATTGGGAAGAATTCAATTCTCGGATGCTCAAGGCCTCTTTACCATCGCAGAGAAGATCAGAATGAGTTACGTTGAGCACAGGTTCACTGAAAGTCACTGTAACCCAGGGTGGATTTGAAATCGGTGATTCCACCTGTGGAAACAAATCCACAATCGTCGGCGAGGAGAAATCGTGGGAGACCTCAGCTGTCAGCTCAATATCTATGGCAAAATCACCGCTATTATCTAAACTAACGTTGAATGCCTGTACTGCAAACGTATTAACTTCGCCTGGTATCAAAGAAGAAGAGAGATCGCCAAGATTATGCTCCTGCCATACGGCTACTGTTGTCAAACTTTCTGCAACCCCATCGTTGCCAATGTTCCCCTCCGGGACATTGTATCGAAACAGTTCAACCCCATTGAGCCATAGAATAAAACCATCGTCACAAAGAGCATTTAGAGTAAAACCTGTATATTTTCCTTCAGAGATAAGAAAAGAATTCCTCATGTAGACACTTGAGTAATTGCCTCGCATGTCTGACAAAAGAGTTCCCGAAGCGATACTGCCGCCATAATATAGAGGTGTTATACCGCTTAACCAGGAATCATCTTTAAAGGAAGGTTGAGACCAAAAGGTTGGCAATAGAGAGGGTGATTTTGTTCCCTTGAAATACCTCCATTGGCTATTTTGAGGAACAAGTGTTACCCTTTCGGCCCATGCCGAGAAAGGGCTCCCCAATAATAAGCAGATAACGATCAATAGTATCCTGAAGCTCATTTTTTATACTCGAATACTTTTATTTTTGCCGCCATTAAACAGAACTCTGCCTTTCGGCCTCGATGAATCTATGTAACACGAGCAATAGGAATCAGCATCTTTTATGCCGATCAGGAAAGGCTTTAGAAGTTATATCCAAAATTCTTTTGCGTTGGCTACCAAAAACGAAACCGAGGCGAAAAAATACCTCGGTTCGCTTTTCAAATATTAAGTTCTATCGACGACGATTAAATGAACTCAGTCCGTCCGGGCATTGGAATAGGAGGTTCGGGTAATTCCATGTCCCAAGAAAGATTTTCAGGCATCAGCTTTAAGGTAGAGCTTTTGATGTCTTCCCAACCTAGACGCCGTCCGGTATAGGCAGACTCACGCCCCATTATGGCCATAAGCGTGCTGCGCATCATCCAGTCTCCATCATTTTTTGCCTCACCTTTTCTGATGCTGGCAAAAAATTCATTGTGTTCCTGCTGATACATGTCGATACCCGTACGCTTGGTCAATTTCCAAGGATTTTCTCCGGTAATTTCCAAATTTCCGAAAGCCTGGATTTTTGCGCATCCTTTGGTCCCCATGATGTAATCATCGTTACTGCCAGTGCAGTTCTCCATCTGGCGACAGAAGAGGAAGCCACGCTCCCCACCGGCGAAATCGTATACAACGGAAAAATGATCGAAAATATTTCCATATTTCGACTCAACGCGCTGCTGGCGTCCGCCATGAGCTATGGCAGAGACAGGGTCTTGGTCGCCCAAAGCCCAGCTAAGCTTATCCACACTATGGCATGCCTGCTCGACGATATGATCACCAGAAATCCAAGAGAAATAATACCAATTTCTCATCTGGTAGAAAAGATCACTCCAATCAGACTGACGTGGATAGCACCAGAGAGCTCCCGTATTGTAAGTGGAATAAACAGAAGTAACCTTGCCGATCTCTCCACCCAAAACGCGATTCATGATTTCACGTTCCGGGGTGCCGTAGCGCCAGCAAAAACCGGCAACTAAAGAAAGCTTCTTTTCCTTAGCCTTATGAGCAGCAGCCAAGGCTTGGCGGTATCCAGTGGCATCAACAGCCATTGGTTTTTCACAAAAAACGTGTTTACCCTTTTCAATAGCATATTCCAAGTGCGGAGGTCTGAAACCCGGAGGTGTGGTCAATAAAACAACATCTACGCTGTCAATCACCTTTTTGTAGGCATCTAATCCCACAAACATGGTATCAGGAGTTACTTTTACTCTAGAGCCAATATTTGCATTTCCCTTTAAGTGCTCTAATGCAGATTTTGCGCGAAACTCAAACACATCGCCGATAGCAGTTAGCTCTACATTGGGGTCCGCACTCAGTGCCTGAATAGCGGCACCTATTCCACGGCCTCCGCTTCCGACCAAACCAACTTTAAGAGTCCCCGCGTTTTCTGCTTTTCCTGTGAGGATAAAGGGAGCCTGAGAGACCATAGCCCCAGCAACCGCGAGAGTCCCAGATGTCTTAATAAACTCCCTACGTGTGCTCTTACCTGTCAATTTATTGCTTTTCATAATATCTCGCTCAGTATTTTGACTGTCGGATTTCTTGTACACTTCTCACCTTTTTTTGTCAAGCTAAGTCGGAGAAAATCAATTCAAATTCTATTCAAAATCGTTCCCTGTTTAAGGGGAGCCAACAATAACAACTCTGTAGAGTGCGGAATCAGATATGAGAGGAACAAGTACCTCATTTCTAGAAAAGTCAATGCTTGCGTTTTTTTCAATGATCCAATCAGTATGGGATGTTTTGTGCCATACTTGTATCATGTCTTGAGTGACCCAGGCGGGTATCTCTAAATAGAAAGAGAAATGTTTGTCGTCTTTAATCGTCGGATCCAATAAAACAACTTCCTCTACTGGCAATCCATAAACGTTAACTTTAGCAGGATTGCTAGTCGCGCTTCCGGCGGTATTGGAAACAACAACAGTATAAATACCTGCATCAACCTCCGTAACATTGGGAACAGTAAACTGTGGCGAGGTGGCATTCTGGACAAGCTCTCCATCCTTATACCACTGATAGTTAAGGGGCGGGGTCCCTGTCGCAGTTACACTCAAATCCAATTTATCACCGACGAACAGGTCCACATTTTGAGGTGATGAAGTAATCTCAGGTGCTATATCAACAGGAGTGCCTTCTGCAATGGCACGGTAGAAAATATGCTGCTGTGAAGCTAATATTTTAACTTCTCCTTCAGCTGTCAAAATATATGCTGCATCGACCCAATGCTCTCCATCTATGCTTCCTTCCACGTTGAAGATAGTCGTACCCTTGACCTCGAACACAAGATAAAGCTTTCCGTCTTCTTGGATCAGCAAAGGATTGAATAAATAAATTTCAGTGACGGGGGGCTCTTCTTTCACTGTCACTTTTGCAGGATTGCTGGGCACACTTCCTACTGCATTTGAAACGACAACGGTATAACTGCCAGCATCAGTCTCTTTAACACTGGGAACAGTAAACTGTGGCGAGGTGGCATCCTGGACAAGCTCTCCATCTTTATACCACTGATAGTAAAGGGGCGGCGTCCCTGTTGCCGTAACACTCAAATCTAATAAATCACCCAGATTCAAATCCTTGTTTTGAGGATGTTCCGTAATTGAAGGAATGTTTACTATTGTAAGAGTAGCGGGGGAACTTTCCAAACTGCCTTTGGAATTGAATACAGTAACAACATAAACGCCCTGGTTTGAGATTTGTGCGTTTTCAATTACCAACCTAAACTGAGTTTCATCCCGAATGACTTTTCCGTTATGTGTCCAGATATAGCTTAACGCCCCACCTGTAGCAGTTACTTCAAAAACAGCTTCTTGTCCCTCTATCACATCCAAACTTTTGGGCTGAGAAATAATTTTAGGCGCTTGAGTCACAAATAGTTCTTTTTCCCAAGCCAACACTGGGTAATCAACATCGGGATGATCCCAAACAGTCGTTAAATCCCAACCTAAAGACTCATAAGGCAAGGCTGTTTTCAACACTTCTGGGAGTGTCGAACCTCCATCCTTACCCTCTAAATCATCCACAGGAGTTAAAACTGAATTATTTGCCTTAAGGATGAGCAATGTTGTTGCCAGATTGTTTGAAAAGGCAGCAGCATTTACAGCTTCTATTCGCCCCGCATGGGATTCGATGGGGAACGTATCGGAGTTGCATTGAATTGAGTTGTTCAACGCTACAGAGGAACTAATTTGGCTAAAGCTGGAAGCCCCCAAGATTCCTCCGGCGTAGGCGCTTGTAGTTCCACTAATGACACTACAAGCTCCAGAGGCGTAGGATTTAGAAACGGAAGATGAGAGCGAGAAACCACACAGCCCACCGATGTATCCTTTGCCCATAACGGAAATTGGAATGCTTTGACCTTTAGGAACCGTGTTTGCAGACACATGTCCTGTGGCATAAGAGTCTTGTACTGACGAAATGTGCATATAACCGATGAGTCCGCCTGCATATCCGTCGCCTGAAAAGTCGGCATCCGCGGTGCTCAATGTCACACTGCCTTTTGCCATTGAAGACGAGACTGTGCTGGAATGTAAGTACCCCACTAATCCACCCGCGTAAGCAGTGCCGGAAGTATTCCCAGCATAAGCCGACGTGGCGCAGGACAGACTCCCTAAAGCGTAACACTCATCCAAAGAAACATTTTCGGCATAAGCAAGCAAACCGCCAGCCGAGCTAATATCCGTGAATCCGGTGGAAATTAAACTGGCAGATACAGTGCAGGAAGCCCCGCACCGAAGAAAAACACCCTCTTGAGTGTAGCCGACCAAGCCGGCAACGGTCTTCATTCCATTTACCGTCCCGCTGGCAGAACAATTTGAGAAAAGAGAAGACTCGTCAGTTCCGGCGAGTGCAGCCACGTTCGTAGCACCATTAAAAAAAACTCCTTCAATTCGAAGGTTGGAAATTGTCGCATTTTTTGTAAAACCAAAAAAACCGACATCGGCGGATGTTGGACGGTGAATCACAAGATTCCGGATAGCATACCCTTTGCCGTCAAAATTGCCGCTGAACATGCGATTGCTTACTCGACGATGGCCAATAGGCACCCATCCTGCCCCATTGTTGTAGAAAGCCCCTCCGGGAGCAAAGTCTTCCTCTGCGAAGGTAATGTCGTTTTCCAACCGAAAAAACTTACCTACTCCCGCTGTCCCAATATAATTGGTTAATGAGGAGAGATGCTCCCTGGTTTTGATTTTCCACGGATTATTATCCGTTCCGTCCCCACCCGCAAACTCTGCTGCCTGCAAGGCAGAGGCAAAGGTTCCACCGCACGCAATAGCGCAGAGGAAGAAAACTGGAAAAAAAGCTTTTTCCCAGCGTGGTATTAAATAGTTAAATTTTGTACGAAAAAAGATAAACTTGTGTTGCATCTTTAAAAAAACGGTAAAATTTGTATAAAAGGAGATTAGTCTAAAGTTGGTTTATTTTCCAATGGATTGGGAGTTTCACTAATCGTCTGCAGTAAAGAATCCAGCATCTCTTTAACCTCTTTTATTCCCGTGGAAGGGACAATAATGGTATCACTTTTACCGTTAGACTCTTCAGTAATACGCAGGAACCGTCCACGCTGGTTTTGCTTCAAAAAAAAGTAGAATGTCTTGTGCTCTACGACCATTTTTTCTGACCTAAGCGTTTCCTCCATGCCTGATGGCCTTCCTGCACCAACAGAACGATTCCCTTTTTTGCGGGGATACTGCGACTTATCTTTAAAAAAAATTCCCATCTTCTCCTCCAGTGTCTTCTCCAGACACGCCCTTAAACAGACGGATTCTAAAGGAAGATATAGGGTCTCGTCAAACCAACTCTTCCTTCAGTTTCCGTGCAATAAATAACGCGATTTAGGAGAATTTCTATTGGCTCACCAAAAGAATGTAGTCCAATCCAAGCATGTGGTTGGGAATAGATTTTTCGTTTTTCCCTATAAGTTCGAAGCTTAACGTGTGTTTGCCCGGCTCAAGTTGGAATTTCCCAAAGGTCAATGCACCTGTGGGCACTACACTCGGATCATATAGATCTATTGTTTCACCTATCTTTTTTCCATCCAAGGAAAGCTGGAAAATGCCGTAATCTTTGGCTC
Source organism: Verrucomicrobiota bacterium (assembly GCA_023230105.1). Taxonomy (GTDB): domain Bacteria; phylum Verrucomicrobiota; class Verrucomicrobiia; order Limisphaerales; family UBA1412; genus UBA1412. The sequence goes on along the minus strand of JALNXY010000007.1, from coordinate 3,871 downwards.
GAGTCATGGCAACCTTAAGCTCATAAGTCCCCTTTTCTTGAATGGCAAACTCTAAAGAAATCTGATTGCCAACGGATGGGTTCTTCCACCAAAGGTGTTCGTCTCCACTCCAATTGCCATCCGAAAAAATGGTTAAATCTTGAACTTCATATCTTCCCCCACTGCAAGAGAGTACCTTCATTTTTTCTCCCTCGATTGCACCCCGAACTTTATACTGCTGAATTGGTTCCCAGTACCCAATCCTCTCTGACACAGGGACAGGAGCATACGGGTCCTTGCCGCCGGGAGCCAGGTACCAATAAACCGTCGTTGCATAGAGAGTGGGACGGGTATTGGGAAAATATTTCTCAATATAGCCTTCAAAGGATGTATGGAACGGAAGGTTATCAGAAATGTGCCAACGATTTACTGAAACGTGCCCTTTATTGCCCATGCTGATCGTCTGGTTGTGTAAGCCATTTTGAAAAAGAATGGGGCTGCACCAAGCATATCCAAAATAGTCTTCTGAACCGGTACCAAAAGTGGAAGGAAACTTTTCGCCGTCTATATGAAATTTTTCATCCCCTTCTCCCCACCAACTGCCACGTGGATTCCAAACGTGAAGCATCATGCCGCAAAAGCGTCCGGTTCCTTCCGTGTTAAGAACGCCCCAATCAATCGCAGCTCGTTCAGGCTCGGAAGCAGGAAAGGTGTCCCGATGCCATTTAGCATGGAAGCGAGCAAACTTATCAATGGGCTGGTTAAGCTCTGCATGCTCCACATTCATAAACAGAACTTGCGGAGAATCGGACTCATTTATTATTTCAACCAGCGCCATTTTCTCAAAGGGCATATACCAGTATGAATACCATTCACCATCAATTAAGCCACAGGGGAATGAACGATATTCATTAGCCCCAGCAGCTGTACCAAAAAAGTCCCCGAATGGCACAAATACGGAGGGTTCGGCATCATTCTCCCACGTGATTTTTAGAACCAACTGTCGAAGAATATTTCTGGTTTGTTCCTCATCTTCGGGGAGTTTGACTCTTGCCCGGATAGCAGTAATTGCGCGGGGCCCTTTAATTCTTGCAACTTCAAGAGCCTTCCCGGGCTCCAGTTTGAGGCCTATTTTTCCATCACGCCTCACATCTTGATATTCTGCTGGTCTAACGCCCGAATTTTGCAAAGTATCATTTGCTTGCATCAAGGCCAACAGGCTGTCTGGGTCCAAATTTCGGGTGAAAGTGGGGACTACAGTATCTTTGGCAAACGTGCTATAGGTGAAGTGGTAATAATGCCCCCACCCAGGATCTGCTACGATTTTGCACGATTTTTGAAACGGAATTGGAATGTAGCAATTCCATCCCATGGCGACAGTGTGGTTGAGCTCTGTGTAATTGAAGGGAGGTTGTGTGCGATTGAAATATTCAATAAAGGGTAAATCAACGGCTGGAGCGGAATTCCCATCCAGGAAAATTTTAACATGCCCTTGCTCTGGAGTTGCGGACCAGATTCGCCAAATACAGCCAGGGCCTTCCATCTCGCCTATTACCATCTGCTCGCCCTCCATTCGAAGATGGCCGTTGTTGTCGCCATTGGCATCCCATCCCTGGTATTTGCCATCTTCTAATTTGCTCTTACGATCATAACTGGACCACTGAAGACATTTTTCGCCCTCTTGAGGAAGGGTGGCTAAATACTCCAAATCCGTGATGCGTCTGACCAAATCGGGATAAGTTAAAACCTGGTCTGCTTGAAGACATGTCCCATTAGCACAGAAAGCTAAAGCCAGTAGAGACAATAAAATGCAATTTCTCATGAATGGAGCCTACTTCCGGACACCTTGGAATGCAATATGTTTTAGTTAAAATCCATTGGGGAATTCCTGGGATTTGCTTCCCCATAAGAAGAACAGTAGTATTTTAAAGATTGCGTCGTTATTTTTTCAAAAACAAATCTACTCTTGTTTTAAATATACTGTTTGAGTAGGAAAGGCAAAACCGATTCCCTCAGAATCATAACGCTTTTTGAGCTCCAAATTCATCTCTTCAATATCTTTTACATAAACAGCCCACGCCGCCGGGATATGCCAATGAACTATCTGAATGTTCAAAGCAAAATCCCCAAATTTATTAAAGCTCACCACAGTGTCTTTCGTGTTCGTATGGTTGGCATAAACATCATTGGCAATATCGAGAGCCTTTCGGAGTTGTTCAGTGGTTGTATCGTAAGTGACACCTACATTAATCTCTGTTTTGATCGTTGGGCGGCTTGTGACATTATCAATTGTTGAGTTGGCCATGCTCTTATTGGGAATAGTCACCAGAAAACCATCAAAAGTTCGAATGCGTGTGCTTCTAAGACCAATCGCCTCTACAGTCCCGTACCTGCTTTCTACTTTTACAACGTCCCCTATCACAAAGGGTTTATCCATTAAAATAGCGATTCCGCCAAAAATATTGCTTAGAAGATCTTGCGCGGCCAAACTCACTGCAAGTGCTCCGACAGATCCTAGTGTTAGTATGGAGGTGATGTCTACGCCAAGGTTGGAAGCCATCGTTAGAATACCGATAAAGACCACCACGTATTTTACAGCACTGTTTAGTAGCGGAATAACTTGTTCTGAAAAAGTTTTGTCCCCATGAGTTTTTTCACGCCACGTTAAGAAAATGATATCTACTAACTTTGCAAATGCATAGGTCGCCGAAAGAGCAACGGATAATTTAAATAATTTATAAAGGATGTCGGCAACCCAGGTGGGCCACTTGTACAGTTCCAAGCCAATGTAAAGAAAGGTTACGAAAATGATCAATCGAGCTGGTCGGCACATCAAAGAAAGAACTCTTTTACCAAGGCTATTATCTGCAGAGGGAAGCCATTTTTTAGCGAAAGAAAAAAGGATTGCAGATAACAGTTTAGTTACAAAATACGCTATTATCAGAAAGATAAAAAAAGCTAAATACTGCCAAAGAGGGGTGTCTTGAAATTTAACTTCGAGCCAAGGAATTTGATCTAGCCAGAAGGACCCTCTTATAGAACTGACTATTTGAGAATTATTATCCGGCAACGGAGAAATAGCTTCTTCTGCATGAACTACAGAAAGGACCCCGGATAAAAAATAAAAAACAGAATAAATAATAAAAGATAATTTTTTCATATTAATAATTAGATTTATTTATGTACAACACTACAGTCTCCGGTACTTAAGGACATTCTCGGACAGATGCTTTTCTAAATCACAATTCCTTTAGCTAGGAAACGATTTGTGAACAATGCATGCACCGCTTAGCAGCCAACGGAATATCACCCAAACATTCAGGGCATTTCTTTGTTGTAGGTTCTTCTGGAGCCGGCGGTGGAGTGGATTTTCTAATAAGCATGTTAGCTGGCTTAACAATAAAAAAGAAAACGGCACTTGCTATAAAAATGAACGTAATTAATACGTTGATGAAGTGTCCAATCATGAATTTGCTGCCATTAATGGAAAAATCCAGTTCTTTAAACTCAGGGATCTTCCCAAAAACTCCTATTAAAGGAGTCAATAGGTCTGAAACCAAAGAGCTTACCACTGCACCAAACGCACTGCCAATGACGACGGCAACGGCCAAATCAACGACATTGCCCCTCAATAAAAACTGTTTAAATTCTTTAAGCATATTACTTTTGGTTTAACGCCAGGAAACACCAGGCTCACGTTGAAGGTAAACCCTTTGTAAAAAAAAAGCAAGTAGTAGTAATTAAAGAAGAATTACGGAATAGGAGGGCGCATTGCCTCAAAAATATGCGCACCGAAAAGGGGAAGATGTAGGAGTAGAAAAAGGTGGTTGCCTCAAAAAGAACGCACTAAAACATATGTATGTCTCTGAATATGAGCATGGAAGCAACAAAA
>JALNXY010000021.1 GCA_023230105.1 Verrucomicrobiota bacterium | reverse complement strand
AACTTTACAGATGGATCGCAGATGAAAATCGTGTACAAAAAGCCCTCTAATTACATACCATCAGGACGCGCTCTCTTTTCGAGGCTTTTCTCTCACTTTCGGTGCGCTCTATTTTTGAGGCAATACGCCGGCAAAAAACACTTACCAATGATTATCCTATGGCAGAGGAGTTTTTTCGCCATGCAAAAAAATTAATTATCTCCTCTTGTGGTTGCTGAAGGGCAGAGCCGTGTGGTTCCCTGTAGGTTGAACATAAAAACGTTAGGAGGAATTGACTCCACCTAACGTTTTCGAATTAGAGCGAACTATGAGAGCTAGGATTGAGGTGCTGCCTTAAGCTCTTTGCTCTTGGCCACCACTTTTGCTTCCATCTCCTTGGGCATCTCTTCATAGTGACTGAATTCTTCTGAGTGAATTCCACGGCCACCCGTGAGGGAGCGCAAGGCTGAGGCGTAGCGATAAAGCTCCATGGCAGGGACCATGGCTTTAAGCACCTGATTCATTCCTTCCGATTCCATACCTTGGATTTTACCACGGCGGCTGGAGAGGTCTCCCATCACAGCTCCCATGCAAGCTTCCGGGGTGATGATTTTCACCAGGCTGATCGGCTCAAGAAGACAAGGTCTGGCAGCGGTAAATGCTTCCTTGAAAGCTTCTTTTCCTGCGATCTGGAAGGCAATATCCTTGGAGTCGACCGGGTGCATCTTTCCATCGTAAAAGTCCACTTTCACATCTTCGATGCGATAGCCGGCCAAGATACCTTCTTTGCATGCGGTTTTAACACCCTTTTCTACAGAAGGGACGAAAGAGCGGTCTACGTTCTGACCTACCAGGGACTGGATAAACTCAACACCTTCACCGCGCTGTTTGGGTTCAATGCGCATCCAGACTTCTGCAAACTGCCCAGCACCGCCGGATTGTTTCTTATGACGGTACTTGGCTTCGCCTTTGCCTTTGATCGTTTCGCGGAAAGGTACTTTGGGTTCAATCAGATCGAAGTCAACTTTGTAGCGTTGACGAATCTTCTCGGATATAACCTCCATGTGAAGGTCTCCCTGGCAAGAGATCACCGTTTGGTGCAGCTCAGGGTCAACCATATAGAAGAAGGAGGGATCCTCTGAATGAATCTGAGCCAAGCCTACAGCCATCTTTTCTTCTTCACCCTTTGCCTTGAGTGAGAGGGCTGCATGTATATTCGGCTTCGGGAATGGGATAGGCGGCAAGGTGATCGCTTTCTTGGGCAGGGAGAGGGTATCGCCGGTGTGTGTGTTTTTGAGTTTCACCACGGCTCCGATGTCGCCGCTGACGAGCTTTGTAGCGGCAGTGCGATTCTTGCCATTGAGGGAGAATAATTGTGTGACGCGTTCGGGCGTATTCGACTTGGTATTAATTAAATCTGTACCCGAAAGCAGCTCTCCGGAAAAGACACGAATCAAGAGCATTTCGCCCACATGTGATTCGTTGATTGTCTTGAAAACAAATACAACGGGATCTGTGGATTTGGGATCAATAGTGACTTCCTCATCATTGTTGTTTTTGGCAACGACCGGTGCACGGTCAAAGGGTGTGTTACCGTAATCGGCGATAAAGTTAAGCATCGGCTGTATACCGACGTTTTGCTCGGCGGAAACGGCAAAAAGCGGGATGAGCGTCCGTTTGGCAAAGGCGCTGTGGAGATTGGCTTTGACTTCTTCGGGGCTAAGTGTTCCTTCCTCGAAGAATTTTTCCGTCAATGCGTCATCGGATTCAGCAATGTGTTCCACTAGGGATTCATAATAGCTTTCAGCGCGTGCTTTGAGGTCTCCGGTGAGGGGTGCTGATTCAAACTTGCCAGAACCATCGGTCTGGTAAGTCAGCAGCTGCATATTCAAAACGTCTACGATCTGGTTGAATCCCAGTCCGGGATTAACGGGGAAGGTGAGCGGAGTGGGTGATTCGGAGAAGTTCTTACTGATCTGCTCAAGTACCTGGTCAAAGTTTGCATGTTCCCGATCCAGCGCATTGACTGCGACCATCTTGGATTTATCAGCACGAGACGAGTAATTCCAGGCTGTATCAGTACCGATCTGCACACCCATTTCAGAGTGAATCACGATGAGAGAAGCATCTGTAGCCCGAATCGCACCCAGAGATTCACTGATGAAATCCAGGTAACCCGGATTATCAATAAAATTGAGCTTTTTCCCATTCCAATCGCAATTCATCAAGGACGTTTGAATGGAGATTTGACGTTTCTTTTCCTCATCGGTATAGTCTGAGAAAGTGGAGCCGTTTGCGACAGAGCCTAATCGCCCAAGAATGCCGGCATTCACCAAAATCGCCTCACTTAGCATGGTTTTTCCGGAGGAGGCATGACCCAACAGAGCAAAATTACGAATCTCTTCTGACTGATACTCTTTCATAGATTGTTTTTCACTGACACCCCAGGGGGGCGCGTTTTGTTTTGTTACTCATTTACATTTTTATAGACAGGTGCACCCACATATCAGCACACCTTTCTCGTATTCCAATATCCACTGGAACAAAAGTTTTAATCGCCTGAGCTGACAAACCACTCACAGCGTGCGTCGCATTGACGGGCTCAACCCAAGTTTCCGTCGGAAATCGTGCCCTCTTGTTTCGCCAGGGTCAAGAATAAATGGTTGAAAAAGCGTCGGAAGGTGTGAGAAGGGCTGCAGGAGTAAGCTTGATTTCTGCCAGGGAGTCACTATATTAGAGGGGCTTTGGTTGTCAATCGAGGGAATTGAAGGTGACCATCGCTAATATACAGTATGGATTCGAGACAATTGGCTCTGACATGCATGGAGCTTGCAGACAATCGCAAAGCGGAAAAAATAGTCGCCCTGGATGTAAGGAAACTTACTTCCGTGGCCGATTACTTTATTATTTGCAGTGGGTTAAGTGAACCTCATCTTAAGGCTATTATCAATGAGATTCGTGACCGCGTCTTTAAGAAATACGGTGTTCATCCCCGCTGTATGGACGGTATGGTCGGGACCAGTTGGGTAGTGCTGGATTATTACGATGTCGTTGTTCACGTGATGCGTGATGACACTCGCCAGCGGTATGACTTGGAATCTTTTTGGGGAGATGCTGTTCGTCTGAGTTTGAAAGATAAGGAAGCTTTTACCCAAGCTGATATGAAGGCGGAACAACCGGCGAAAAAAACTAGGGCCAAGGCCGCTACACCCAAAAAGACAACTATTAAGAAGACCACAACGGCTTCAGGGAAAGCAAAGTCTTCGACAAAGGAAACGGCAGAAAAGACGGCGAAAAAGCCCGCAGCTTCCAAGACAAAAAAGGCGATAACTAAAAAGGAGCCTAAGGCGACTGTCAAAAAACCGACTCCTAGGAAAACTGTTTCCAAATCCAGGAAGACCGCCCCGAAAGAATAAGGAGAAGAGTTTAGCTCTTTTCTTTTGAGCTTGGTTGAGTTTCGGTTTGTCGGGGGTTCCGTCTGAGAAAATGGATGTTTTTGATACCATAGCAGCGATTGCTACTCCGTATGGAGAGGGTGGAATTGCTGTCATTCGCGTGTCTGGCCCCGGAGCTTTCTCGATAGTGGAAACCTGTTTCAGCCCTTCCTCTAAGAGAAAGGGCCCTTTCAAGGATGTCCCAAGCCATACGATTCATCACGGGTACCTTTGTAAGGAGTCAGCTCTTATTGATGAAGTACTGGTTTCGGTGTTCCGTTCTCCCCGTTCCTACACGGGAGAAGATAGTGTGGAAATCAGCTGTCACGGTGGTTTGATTGTTGCCCGGAACGTGCTCGAAACGGTTCTGGACGCAGGGGCTCGATTGGCCGATCCGGGAGAATTTACTCGTAGAGCTTTTTTGAATGGTCAGTTGGATTTAACTCAGGCCGAAGCGGTTGTAGATATTATTCATGCGCGTACTGAGAGAGCTGCTCGTGCAGCTTCTGATCAGTTGACGGGTGGGCTTTCACGCGCTTTTGATCAGATACGGGATGATCTCCTTCGTTCTTTAGCTCATGTGGAGGCCTATATTGATTTTCCGGAAGAAGATATTTCTCCTGATATAGCAGAGGGATTGCAAAAGTGCCTTATAAGTGCAAAAGAGACTGTCCAACAGCTGCTTGCAACATTCAGAGAAGGGCAGATTCTGAGAAGTGGTGTTGGTGTGTCTATTGTAGGCAGACCCAATGCGGGGAAATCGAGTTTGTTTAATGCGCTACTGAACCGGGAGCGAGCGATTGTCTCTGAAATAGCCGGCACAACTCGTGATACGATAGAAGCGGATGTGGACATGGAGGGTGTCCCCATGACTTTTGTGGATACGGCTGGTCTGAGAGATTCGGACAATATCGTTGAAAAAGAGGGCGTACGCCGCAGCCGGGAATGGATTACCCGCGCAGACATCATTGTGTGGGTCGTCGATGGCTCTCTGCCTTATTCTGAGGAAGATCAGGTTTTTTTCAAAGAAATACAGGATTTGGCTCCGCTTATTGTTGTTCTCAACAAAGAAGATTTGGGCCAACAATGGAATTTTACGTCCGGTATAAGCAGAGAAGATACAGTATCCCTCTCTTGCCTGACCGGCAAAGGATTGGACCGGCTGAAAGAGCTTGTTTTTGAAAAAGCAATTGGATGCCAGTCTTCTTATAACCAAGGCTATGCGGCAATCAATTCCCGCCATCGCCAAGGCCTCTTGCGTTGCTCTTCGGCTCTGGATGAATCTTTAAAGCTGCTCGCATTGCGTCAGAGTGAACCGATTGAGCTTTTGGCTGCTGAATTATCGGTAGCTGTGAATTCAATCGGTGAGCTTTTGGGCAAAACGACGACTGAAGATCTGTTGGATTCCATTTTTAACCAATTCTGCATCGGTAAGTAATAGGCACCTGGTTTATCTATCTGAGGGCTTTTTGTTGATAATATTACTGATGCGAGGTAGGATGGTGAAACACGTCAAAAGTGTAAAAGAAAATAGGCTCTTATAAAAATAAATGTTCGGATATAAATTTAAGAATACTCAAGCGCCACAGTTATGGGTTATCCCTGTTAGCTTCGCATTCTTGATCCTGATAGGCATGATCGTCCTGAAGATGCCCTTTTCTCTTAACCCGGGGCAACAGATATCCTGGGTGGACTCCTTATTTACAGCGACCTCTGCCGTTTGCATTACCGGACATTCTACGTTATCTATAAGCGAAGTTTTTGATTTTTCAGGGCAGATGGTGATTCTATTCCTGATCCAGATGGGAGGAGTAGGAATTTTTACATCAAGTTTGATCATGGTTGTAGTGGTCGGCCAGCGCCTCTCCCTGGCGGATGAGCAGGTGATTCAGGCGACTGTGGGGCAATTGAAAACGGTGCGGCCCATGGATGTTTTTATTTACGCCTGTTTCTTTATCTTTTTCTTCGAGGCATTGGGTGCAGTTCTTTATCTCATGGGAGCCAATCATTCCACCGGTTACGTGGGACTTTTGGTGGACCCTGCCTCCGGTTTGGCGGGGGATGATTTTGCCCTGGTACTTTGGGATTCCATTTTTCACTCCGTTAGTGCCTTTTGTAATGCAGGGTTTTCCCTCTATCCCGAAGGAATGCTCAGAATGAAGAGCTCTCCTTATTTTCTGGGGCTTTTGAGTTCCCTTGTTGTGATGGGCGGCTTGGGGCTGATGACGATGATCAATCTGAGGTATTGGTATTTCTGGCGGAGGAATTTCATGAGGCGAGGTTCTCTTCTTTTGCAGACCAAAGTGACACTTTTGATGACATTAATAATGATCGTTTTTGGAACGGTAGTTTTTCTCATTTTCGAGTATAACCACGCTTTGAAAGATTGTAATGGGGCATGGCTGAAGGTTTTTAACAGTTTTTTCCAGGCGGCGAGTGCTCGCACGGCTGGTCTGAACTCAGTAGATTTGAGTCAGGCCAATCCGGTTACCTTAGCTGGGTTAATGATTCTGATGTTCATCGGAGGAGGCTCCGGCTCAATGGCCGGAGGATTAAAGGTAACTACCTTTTTTGTGATCGTAGCAGCGGCTTGGTTTGTGTTGCGCCGCAAAGAAGATATACAGGTATTTAAGAGGAGAATTCCTTTTAGACTGGTTCACATTGCAATGATGTTAGGAGTGTTGTTTACAGCTGGTTTTTTGATAGGGCTTCTATGCCTTATTGCCGTGGAGAGTGGGCACCCCTCGTCGCAGATGGAGTTAGGCTGGATGGCAATTATTTTTGATGGTTTATCTGCCTATTGTACGGTGGGTTTAAGTACCGGAGCTGCAGCCCTTATGACGAGTGGAGGTAAGCTTGTTCTCGTCGCGATGATGTATGTTGGGCGTATTTTAACACTGACGCTGGCCGTTTATCTATTACGGCCCTGGGAGAAATCTTATGTTAAATATCCTGAAGAACAGATATCATTGGGTTAAGGCAGAGTCGAAAGCTCTGCCGACGGGGATGGAATGTCCGAGCATAAGAGTTTTGGTTTTAGCTAAAGCCTTTCCAAATTTAAAATGAGCAGAAGAGTATTTATTATCGGCGGTGGCAACTTTGGAACTCAGCTGGCCAAAAGGCTGGCTGAACTGGGTGCCGAAGTGATCATTGCAGAACGGAATTCCAAGCGAATGGAAGAGCTTTCGGGAGATGGTTTCCATGTGATGGAATTGGATGCAGAAGATGAAACGGCGTTAGTGCAGGCAGGAGTCCAGAATGCGGATGTGGTGGTGGTTTCTATTGGGCAGAACCTGCAAGGAAGCATTATCGCCACACTTGCTTTGAAAGACCTGGGAATCAAAAAAATTGTTGCCAGAGCCGTCGACGATAAACACGCCAAGGTGCTCGGAAAAGTGGGAGCCGATATTGTCATTCTGCCTACCAGAGATATGGCAAATCGATTGGCTGAGCGTCTTCTGGCTAAGGTCATGAGCGAGCGAACCCCGGTTATTGAGGACTTCCAGATAGCTCATATTTGCGTAGGAGAGAATTTCGAAGAGGGGAGTCTGGTCGATTTGAAGCTGCCCCAAAAACACAAAATTACTGTGTTGCTGATTCTGCGTGGTGAAACCGAAGAAGATATGGATGTGCTTGAGGCATCCTCGGATCTTTATATTCGCCAGGATGATGTCCTGGTCGTTTTTGGCAAGCGGGAGTGCATTAATGAATATGAACGCAAGTATGGCGTTCATAAAAATTTTTAAAGGTTTAATTTCAGAAGCTCCGAAGCGTCTACCACTTCAGATAACGGCGAGTGAGGGTATAGTCGCCGTTGTTATTCAGCTCCAATTCCAGCCAGCCTCCATCTTTTGCCCATTGGCAGCCTGCCAGGCTGGGGCAAAGAACTAAATTGAAGCTTTTCCAGATTTTGGCTTTATTCAACGCGGAGCTCATTCGAGACGCGGAATTGCCCAAAAAAGTCAGGTGAGGCATTCCGCTTAAAAGACGTGACGCTTTAAGAATGATTTCCGTGTGCAAATGGCCCACAATGGTCAGGGCAATACGTTTTCGCCCTAAAAGATGTTGGATGACGGGCAACTCGGCCAAGTGAGGAAGTGCAGTGGGGTCATGGCAGAAAAGAATCACCTTATCATCAGGGGTGACTAAATTCATGTGCGATTCGATTTCCCGCAGATATTCTTTGCGAATCGTTTCCCATTCCTCCCGCTCTTCAGGAAGAATTTCTTTCCGGATATTGGGAAGAATGATCGGAGGAGAGCTCAAGCCTATCAATCTCCATGAATCGAACTGACGATGCCAAATGCGCCGGATTCCCAGCTTTTCCTGGCTGATTTGCCAACTGGCCAGCCGGAGACCTCCCTTCCCGCCAAAGAGGCTCATTTTTCCGATTTCGTGGTCGCCGCAAATAGCGAGCGTTTTATGTCCGAATCGCTGCCGTATCAGGCTGAGACACTCCGAAACACTGGCATAGGCGCTCGGATATTGAACTCCGATGTTCCCGGTCCCGCAGCTGTAGTCGCCGCAGGCAACAAAGAGGTCAGCATCTGGGGCAATTGCCAGAAATTTAAGAAGTTTGTCATTATGTGAATGCGGATGGCGCATCCAGAAGTAATGACGAAAAAATTTTGTAAAAAGCTTAAGGAGAGGGTTCCCGATTATCGACAGTTCGTTTTCACCTTCTTCTTTTTCACCTGCACTGGCATAGTGGATGTCACTGGCAATTAGAATACGATGTTTCGTCGGGGAGCTTTCCATGCCGGGTTTTAATGCTTCAGGAACATGAGAATCACACCCCAAACGATGAGAAGGAAAACGGCAATGAGCAGGTAAAGACGACGGCGGATAATTTTCATTTCACGCCGGGTCCTCTTCAGTTTCTTGGTGTCAAAAAGGAGGGAAGGGCTGAACCCCTCAGATGAGGAGTCACTCTTGGCAGCACTTTTGTTTTTAGAAAAAAAGCGGCTGATATTGGCCCAAAAACTCCAAAGATTAATTCTTCCGCGGATAGGGTCTTGTGTTGAAGTTGCTTGGGGTGCTTCCTGATTGAGAGGTTTCAGTCTCTGCCGAGAGGCTGATTGCGTAGGACCGGAGAGGGGGGCAAAATGATTGGGAGCATCTGTACGGACAATGGGGACTTTTGCATAAGCAGTAGGGACGGTCCCTGCGAGCGTATTCTTTTTGCGGGCAGATTCGGCCTCTTGAATTCTTTTTTCGATTTCCTGAAGTTCAGTATCCAAGCGGCGTTTCTCAGAAGTCAGTGGGTTGGACTCGAGCTTTTTTTTAAACCATTTCATCGCTTGGAAGGACTGGGTTTGACTCCTTTTCTCTTATTTGAACAGCAGAGCAACAAATATTAAGAGAGTAAACAAGGCAATCATCAGGATCGGCCAATGGATAAGGAGTCCCAGCTTAAATATTCTGGGCCAGGAAGCGCTTTCCAAAGATTGAAGCAAGGAAGATGCTGATAGGCCTTTTAGGCTGCCCTGAGCCGAGGTTGAATCCTGTTTGAGCGAATCCAGTGAGGGAAGTTTCACTCGAGCGGAATTCCATTCCATCCTGGCGTTTTCAAGAGTGGTAAGAGCGCGCGTCAGTTCGGTCGCGTAATTTTCGGTCGTCCAGCTTTCGTGGTTGAGCCGCTGTACCTTTGAAAGATTTTCAGAAAAAGAGGAGAGCGTTTTTTCGACCAGTGCCAGTTGTCTGCGAGCCTGAATGAGCTCTTCATCCAGGATGCCGATACCGCGGAGCAGATTTTCCTCCATTTCTTTGCGGCCATTATGGTATTCGGTCCTGCGGCGTTCGGCCTCTTCAAGCTGGTTTTTTTGGTTCTCCAGCTCCTTCTGTCGTTGACGCAAAGCGACCAGTTCCTGGTCCACTTCCACAGTGGTGTTTTCTGAAGTTTCAGTCACAGGACGAGAGACTGCCGATGACACAGAGGAGTATTCCAAGGCAACATGCTCATCCAGCGATTGAATTTGAGCTGGAGGCTCGGGCTCAGGTTTACTTCGAGGGGTGACTGGAGTTTGTCCTTGGATATCTGGAACGTCCGGGTTATATGGGCTCATTTCTGGAATAAAAACGGGTAGTTGTTGATTAGAGTCTAATATTCTTGGGTGACTTCATCGCCGAGGCTGAGTCCCATGGCGCGTGCGCAAGCGACCATGGGGTTATCGGGTCTGACAAGCCTGAGTTTTCCAACGGCATCTTTAATTTTTATCGCACCCACCACGTTAGAGGGGGTAAAAGCAGCCATGTAGCCAAATTTACCATCTCGAATAAGATTTACCGCAGTGGCACCAAAAGCAGTGCAGAGAACCCGGTCTAAGGAGGTAGGACCTCCGCCGCGCTGGAGATGACCTAAAACGCAGACTCTGCATTCCTTTCCGAAACGCGTGGTAATTTCTTTTGCGATTTTGTCTCCAATTCCGCCCAGCTTGGCTTCCCGGTTGGCCTCGAGAGGCCCAGCCAGCGTGACGGAACCTCCTTGCTCACGAGCTCCTTCGGAAACCGCGATAATGGTAAAGTGCTTGCCCATTTCTTCCCGCTTCTGGATTTGAGCATAAATGCTTTGGTAATTAAAAGGAATTTCGGGTAAGAGGATAACATCCGCACCTCCGGATACTCCTGCCCAAAGGGTAATCCATCCGGCATAACGCCCCATTAATTCCACAATCATGATGCGATTATGGCTTTCTGCCGTGGTATGAAGCCGGTCTATGGCGTCCATGGCACAACTGACAGCGGAGTCAAAACCGAAAGTAAGCAGTGTTCCTTCCAAGTCGTTATCAATGGTCTTAGGTACACCTACCAGGGGGATGCCGCCTTCAAAGAGCTGCTGAGCGATGGTAAGGGAGCCGTCGCCTCCTACACATACCAGGGCTTTGAGTCCAAGTTCATGGAAGTTTCTAAGCGAGGCCGCCATTACGTTTGGATCCAGCTGATTCAATTGACCCACGCCGGTTTTCACGGCAAAACGTCCCTTATTGGATGTTCCTAAAATGGTTCCGCCTCGATTGAGCAGAGAATCCATTTTTTTGTAATCCAAGTGGATATACTCCTTATCCAGAAGACCCTCATAGCCCCCCAGGAAACCGATGGTCTCCCAGTCCAGTTTGGTCGCCGTTTTGACAACAGCACGGATGACCGCATTTAAACCCGGACAATCGCCTCCACCTGTCAGAATTCCGATTCTCTCTTTCATAAAATTTGCTTTGTTGTGGATTGCCTTTTTGCTGTGAGGGGCAACACCTGCTCAATAAAAAACACCATAACAAAAAGGCCTGAAAAATAAAACAAAAACTCCTCAAAATGTAGCAGAGAAAACGGTACTTCAGAGCTGCTTTAGCAGACAGGACCTTTGAAGAAGAAAGCTGCCGACTTTTTACTATTTCCTGTAAGGAAATTTGCCCAGAAGCGATTCCTGGGCATCTGCGGGAGTCTTGCCGTTCTGCACCTCCAAAGCGGTCAGAGTCGATGCGTAGGTGGTGGAGACGGAGGTTCCGCTGGTAACATACCAATAGCCGTCATAATGGAAGAGAGCAGTACCTGCGAGGGCGGCATCGGCTCCTTTTTCATTGGCATAAGGAGCAATACGCCCATTTTCCAAGGCTGTCACTCCGATCACCCCATTGTAACTGGCCGGGTAAGTCGGCTGGTTGGTGGGCTCGTTGCCTGTGGCAGCATAAATGATGGCTCCATTGCGGGATGCGACATTAATGGCGTCGGCTAAGTAGGGAGAATAAACATCTCCACAAAGAGGGATATTGATCACGGGAACGCCTGCATTGCTCGCGTAAAGAATGGCTTGGGCGACGGAAAAAGCATCACCCGTGCCCGAGGCATCTGTGACGACCAGGGGTAGATAGCGTATATCGAGTCCATCATAGCCCGCGGACTGAAGAAAAGTGATGGATGAACCAAGCATGCTGTCAGCGTGTGACGGAGAGGAGGCGAGCCCCCGGTCGGCATCCGCTGTGAAATACACGGCATCCAGAAGAACATCGGAATAGTTAATCCCGTCCAAGTGGAGCGCAGAATCGATCATCGCGATCGTGGTGGCATCTCCGGGCAGAGCCGTCATGTTTTTGGGAGTGCTCAGCCCACGAGAAGCCACAGATAAAGCTGCTTCGGGCGAGACCACGTAGTAATTGTCCTGGATGGAATCGACGTCCGTTTTCAATAACTTAGCCAGGGCTTCCTTTGCTTCTGCCAAAGCGTCCTCAGATTCGAAACTGAATCGTATAGCTTTCCCATCTTTGCTGACTGAGAGGACCTTGCCTCCAATCAATTTGGCGATTTCGTCAGGAGTGAGTTGGGAGCCTTTTTTCAGAACGACGATGAGTTCGTTTGGAATAGGTTTTGAAAGATCAGGGCGCACAAACTCAGTCGCCGCTTTTTGATCTTTTTGGAAAACCAGAAGTCTTTGCCCGTTTTTCCCGTCCGAGACTAATGCATAATTAAGGCTGCCCAGGATGAGAGGAAGTGCTTCATGAGAGGGTAAGTTTTTGAACTTCGCATTGACCGATCTCGAGAG
Source organism: Verrucomicrobiota bacterium (assembly GCA_023230105.1). GTDB lineage: Bacteria > Verrucomicrobiota > Verrucomicrobiia > Limisphaerales > UBA1412 > UBA1412. The sequence continues at coordinate 41,609 of JALNXY010000021.1, read as the reverse complement.
CCCCGGCTCAATAAAAATCCTCCATCCCGTGACGGTGCTGAGCTGCCTCAAAACGGTGCGCAAGGGTGCTTCCTGGATGGTTGCATCAAGTTTATCCGGAGCATTGGCACTCTGAGAAAAAAGCTCCGTAGACTTTCTGAAAGCTTGAGAAAGAGTAGTCTCCTCCTTCGCAGAATCTTTTACGGGAGTTTTGGGTGCTGTGTCTGAAGCGCTCGTCAGCCACGCGGCACTCATTAAACCAAAGATAACTGCTGCGCATGCAATCAGATTGCGATACCGATGTTGAGTTGTCAAACCCATCATTGCTGTGAAACACCTTTCTGGAAGAGAAGTTTCGTCACGGCTCAATTCTTTGGAAATGAAGGACTTTTTCTAATGGGGTCAAAGCGTCTGTCCTGAGGCAATACGACGTTCAACAAATCCTGAATGTTTTGATTCGTCCCTCTCTGAGCTTTGTTAAACTCAATGGCCTGATTGAGGTTGGAAAGAGCCAAATCCGATTTGTTTAAGATGGATTGCATTGCAGCCAAATCATAGAGGATCTCTGCATTCCCGGGAGCCATAGCTACCGCCATAGCCAAAGTGGCTTCGGTTTCCTCCCAGAGTCCCTGCTGGAGCATGGCCTGAGCTGAGGCGATTACCGTGGCCAGAGAGGCTTTTCCTGAGGCCAGGAGGTTTTTAATGACTTCTTTGGCCGGCTCGGGCTGCGAGGTCAGTGTATAAACGGCAAAGAGATTCAGTGCAATTTCCGGATTGTCCGGCTTTTCATTGTTGAGCTTTTGTAACTGAGGCAGAATGGATAGCAGAATGCTCTGGGCTTCGACGCCGCGTTTTACTTCCAGGTATTGTGCAGCCAGGCTGATAGCATTGGAATAATTGTTGGTATCAGCCAGATAAGCCTGTTCGAGCTGTTGAATCTTTGTTTTTGCCCCTTCTGCAAGAGAACGGTCTTTGAGCGCTTTAACTTGGGCTAGCAAATCTTTGAGTCCATCGTTTTCGGAGTCAAACATCATGCTCGTCATAATCAGGTTAATAGAGTCATCGAAGCGGTTCTGGAGAACCAGCATATTAACCAGCTTATAAAGAGCCTCCGGTGAAAACGGGCAGAGTGCATAAGCCTGTTTGGCTGAGAATTCGGCTTCTCTCAAGAGCAACTGCTGTTCTTCGGCAGAGGTTGTACTGTTTGCTCTCCACCAATAAAGGCCCGTAATTGCCGAGCGGAGTTTAGAGAAGGATTTTTGTGCGTCGTCGTCGCGCAGGAATTTCATATCTCCTCTGTATCCCTTGAAATTTCCTCTCAAATAGACTTCGAGAGCGAAATCGCAAATATCATCCATAGAGGTCTCGTAAGTAATCCAATTGCCGATGAGACGGTCCATATATTTACCCCAAAAATCATGGTCCCGGGCGATGAGCTCAGGAGTAAATTTTGCGACTGGCTCACGGTTGATTTTCATGATAATTCCGTAGGGAGTTAAATAGGGATACATCCAGTCCAGCGGGAAGGATTCTTCGATGAAGAATTCGTGATCCGGGTTTTTATCAAAAATGATTTTGGCCAGGAATCCATTGATACCCATTACTGCAGCCTGGCCAGAAAGCCCAACCTCACCTGTTTTCGGGTCATAGCTTTCACCCGCCTTGAGTTGTCCTTTTTCGTAGCGGACGCGAACATCTTCGCAGTACTCTTGCCCGGAGACAAAAAAGTCATAATCCGAAGGAGTGTAAATTTCTTTCGGGGGGTAAACACCCTGTTCTCTGCGGCGGTTTTCTACTTTCTTGCCATGATTCAGGAAAAACTTGTCCAATCCTTGAGTCATCCAGCCTACGGCTTTGGAGGGGAATAAAACCTGAAAGAAGTTGGTATCCTCCTGATTGGACCGGAAGTAGTGCGCGCGGATGTAATCCAGATAGGTTTGGTCGGCTAACGCGTTTTGAGTGATGATATAAACGTCGCGCCTGTCGAAATTCGGATCACGTCTTTTTTGAGGAGGAATTTGGCTTTCGCAGAAGATCATATAGGTAGGACAGAAGCGTCCGGGATCAGTTCCGCCGAAAAGAACCGCGTTTTTTGTCATTTCCGGGTAGAGCGGCTTTCCGTCTTTGTCTTCAAAAGGCGGCGTGAACATATCATGTCCGTACCAGAAACCAAAAAGGTGACCACGTTGTTCATTATCCCACCAATGTCCCATGACGGTGTGGACGGGAATAAAGAGCATGAGTATCAGAAGCGCCTTGGCAGGAGGCGCTTTTCTGTTCATGAACAGCAGGACAATGAGCGCCAAGGTGATTAAAAGTCCAAGAATCGCGGTGGCGATGAAGGAAGGGTTTCTGGATTCAGAAAGGGTGACCGCCAAGCCATAGAGGGCCAGCCCTGAAGCCACGGCAGCTCCAAACATCACGGCTTCCCGATAGAGTTGATATCGAGTAAATAAGAACGCTAGAGTCAGAGATATTCCGTAACCAATCCACATGGCAAAGAAAACATAGGAAGAGGTGAAAAAGACTTTGTGGAGTTCCTGACTTTGTTTGTCCGAGCTGGGGTTCAGCAAGATGAGCAGAATGATGGCCAGACAGAAAAAGACTCCGGTAGTCCCCGCTATCCAGCTTCTTTCTATTTTCCCGGAAATATCCTTAAAGAAAATAAAAGGAGTTGCCACCAAAAGTAAAATTAACCACCCCACCGCAAAGCCGATAGTGGCGCCCCGTAGTTTTAGGAAGAGCTCATAACCCCGGATGGGAACAACATTGCCATTAGCTCCATTAGCTTGATTGCTCCAAAAGGTTAATAGGCCCAGCAGGAAGAGTCCTGAGTATGCAATGGTGACCCATAGAATCCGCTTTTTGTGAACCGTGTCCATTTTTATGTAGAAGAGAATGGCAAAAGGGATGAGGGCTAGCAGGAGAATCACCAGAGAGAACTCTTCCATGGCACCGGAAACGTAGAAGCGAAGTTGGTCAAAAAAGCTCAATAAATCCGAAGTGGGTTTGGCTGATTCATATTGTCCGCGGGTCAGAGCATGGAAGAAGCCTTTGACGGTGCGGGCATATCCCCAGTTCATCGGCGGATTGGTCATGGAAGAGATGGGCATGAAGAAATAGAAGACATTGCCCAGGAGCCAGGCAAATGCGGAGATGATGCCCGCTGTGAGGTTATGCCACCAGCTTCTTACTTCGTATTTATTTTTGATCGCCAAAAAGATGTAGCCGATAATTGATAAGATGCCTACAGCGACGAATACTTTAAAAATCGGTCTCTCCGGGCTCAGATTTTCATATTTGCCGGAGACAGCACCCATTAGCGTGAAGAGGAAGATAATGGAGTTCCCCATCAACATTTCTCGGCCCAAGGTTGGGCTGATCAGAATAACCATCATTTCGATACCCAGGGCAGCCACAATCAGGGTTTGATGATTGGTAAAGCAGATACCAAAAATGAACATGGCAAGATACAGGTAGTGGCGCTGTGTGGGCGCATACATCCAGCGCATCATGAAAACCATGACAACCAAGAGAGAAAGAACCGAAAGGGTATAAACTTCTACGATGACCGACTGACTCCAGACGAAGCCGTTGTACCCAAAGAGCAAACCTCCCACAAACCCTGAGATGGCGCAGATTTTGGATTCCATCTTGCGATCCAGCTCTTTTAGTTCAGGGATGGATTCCAAGATTAAACTGGCACCTCTGGAGATCAAAAGGGCGATCAGACCGCAGGAGAGAGCTGAGGCAAATGCCGAAGAGACGGCGACTCGATAAGCAACGTTGGAAATCGGTACCAGCACGGTAAAAAGCCAGGAGTAAATGGTCCACACGGGGTAGCCGGGAGGGTGGGGGACTCCGGCGTAGTAGGAACCGACTGCCAGTTCCCCGCTATCTTCAAGCGTCAGATCGGGAGCCAGCGTTATCAGATATCCGACGAACGCAATCAGGAAGGTGAGGCCCATGGCAACCCAATCCACTTTGCGATAGAGAGCCTTGCGCTCTGAATCCAAACCAAAGTGTTCTTTCAGTATTTGGTAGAAGTTCATTTTTTTAATTAATTTAAAACAATCTGATCGATTAAAACTACAAAACATGTTTACTAAATACATTTAGTAAACATCGATATATTTTATATTTTTACTTTATTCCGTAACGAATTTACGGATTTTCAGCCAATATATCAAATCTTCGCCCCAAGGGTGGACAACGGTTTTGGTGTTACCTTCTTCAGTGACACTCTTCTCTGCCAGCCCGATGCCGTGTTGTCCTTTTTCAAAAATATGAAGGTCGAAGGGAACTCCGGCTTTCCGCAAGGCAGCTGCGAAATTAAGAGAATTCTCTACCGGTACGGCGTTGTCTTCCCAAGTATGCCAGATAAAGCAGGGAGGAGTATCCTTACTCACCATTTTTTCGTTGCTCATGTAGTTGATCATTCCTTCGGAGGGATTGTCGCCCAAAAGATTTTTCTGAGAACCCTGGTGTGTGTATTTGTCCATCGTGATCACTGCATAACAGAGAATACCCACGTCGGGTCTGGAGCTGAGTCGATCAATGGGGTCTATGGCGGCAGGGACTTCCTTCTCAAAATGTGTGAGGAGGGTGCAGGCCAGGTGCCCACCGGCAGAAGAGCCCATAATACCAATCCGGTTGGGGTCCAATCCCCATTTTTCCGCATTGTATCTGACCAATCGAACGGCGCGGGCAGCATCGTTCAACATGGATGGGTGATGATATCCACCGGAAGCCAGGCGATATTTCAGAACAAAGGCAGTTACACCATACTTATTCAGAAACCGGGCATAGCCCGCTCCTTCATGGTCTGCCAAGCCCCAGTATCCGCCGCCGGGACAAATCACGACAGAGGCACCTGTCGCTTGCCCTTCCGGTTTATAAATTGTAAGAGTGGGGATGTCTTTTTCTTCCGCCCCCTGAGCTCCGGGAGCGTCGCCCTCCCATAAACGAACCACTTCTGCCTTAATGCTCAGACTCAGAACGAGGCACAGACCTATCAACAAACCTTTTAAGCTTCTCATAATAATAAAGTTGCAACTCGGGATTACTTTAACCTGTTTTTCATTATTTCTTCAACACTAAACTTCGGAAAAAGATGGATCGTAAAAACCAACACAGGTTGGGCTGGTTTAGCGGTTGAAGCGGAAGTTGACCACATCATAATCCTGCATGACGTAAGTTTTGATTTCGAGGCGGACTTTGTTAGCGCGTTTGGCCTGCACTTCACCCCCGCATTCAATGAGGTCATTATAGCTAATGATTTCAGCGCGGATAAAACCCTTCTGCATATCGGTATGAATAGTACCTGCCGCATCCACGGCGATACAGCCTTTACGAATAGTCCAGGCGCGGTTTTCTTTGCCGCCCAAAGTAAGGAAACTGATATAGCCGGCCTGATCGTAAGCGCGAACGATCGCGCTTTCCACATCTTCCCCCTGGGCCAAAGTGACTACAGGGCGGTTGGTCACAAACTGGTAGCTTGCCAGAAGGGCTTTTTCTTCATCATTCAACTCAGTCTCACAGATCAATTTTTCGGCTTCAAGAGCGCTGAAAAGTCTTTCGAAAAGCTTTTTCTCCTCCGGGGATTGCTCACGACCCAGACGCAATTCCAGGAACTCCAAGTCCATTAACACCAGGTCGCCCTTAAGCTCCTCGGGGACCAGAATCGCATCGGCCTCTTTCAAATCTTCGCTGCCGACAATGTCAGCCTGAGCGTAAATTTTCTTTTTGGCTTCGACCAGCTTGTCAGCCGCATCCAGGCGAGGGTCTTTGATGTTGTGTTTTCCGAGCGAAACATTCGCTACTTGATAAATTGCTAATTTCATTCTTATCTTGCCCTAAGGCATTTCAATGTCAGATGCTGCCACAAAACAGACTGGCATGCAATTGCACATTGCACGCAGACCATAAGACAACCCCGGACCCAGTGATTTTTGCACCAGGTCCGGTACCAGTTTCAGTGGATCGAACTGTTTTGCTGATTGGTAAGGAAAGGTTGATTTAGCCTAAATCAGGGAGTGACCACGGGGCCCGATATTCGTAGCGCAGGTAGCTGCTGGCCTCTTTATCATCAATAATTTCTTCTTTAACGGGGTCCCATTTGATGGATCTGCCCACGCGGCAAGCTATATTTCCCAGATGGCACACCGTGGTGGAGCGATGTCCGTTTTCAACGTCAGAAACGGGATATTTTCCAGACTGAATGCAATCATACCAGTTCTGATGATGATTATCGCTTTTATACAGGTGGACATCGTTGGCGCCCAGAGGTTCTTCGACAGCGCCCCGCACAGAGCATTGAATGGCAGAGCTGCCTCCGACCCAGAGTGTTCCATCTTCTCCTTCAAAAGTAGTGCCATCCCGATGGCTTTGGCCGCAAATAATTCGCTTTCCGTCAGCGTATTTGAAAGTGACCTCTGACCATGCAGGAACTTCAAAGCGTTTTTTGGGATCATATTCGACACGGACACCGCTCACTTCAACAGGGCCGGTTTCATCTTTATCCAGACCCCACTGGGCAACATCGACATAATGAGCACCCCAGTTGGTCATCTGACCGCCGGCGAAATCCCAGAAGAACCTGAAATTGTAATGAACATGGTTTTGGTTATAGGGGCGCCAGGGTGCAGGTCCCAGCCAGAGATCGTAATCCAAATTACTGGGCGGGTTTGTATTGGGTCTGGGTGGTTCGTTGAAATTTACACCGGCCAAACCGACCCTGACAGTATGAATTTCTCCAATGCGTTCAGAGCGAACGATCTCGCAAGCGCGGCGGAACTCCGAGTAAGAGCGTCTCATCGTGCCGTGCTGGCATACTACTTTGTATTTACGTGCCGCTTTGACCATCTGTTGAGTCTCGTAAATAGTAAGGGCCATGGGCTTTTCGACATAGACATGTTTGCCGCAGACGCAGGCATCAATGGCCATTTTTGCATGCCAATGGTCAGGAGTGGCAATGAGGACCGCATCGATTTTATTATCTTCAAGCATCTTGCGGTAATCCTTGTAAAGAGCGGGCATTCTCTGGCCTGAACGATTATCCTTTTCGACAACTATCTGTTGGCCTTGCGTAAGCATCTGGTCATCTGCATCGCAGAGAGCGACCACATTTTTGTAAATCAGAGGTTGGTTGAGGTGGCTGCGGCCTTGGCGACCTGTGCCGATAACCCCCAATCGAATGCCTTCTGTTCCCGGTGCACCAAAGGCTGATTGCGTCTTTACGTAGGGAAAGCTCAAAGCCAAGGCAGAGGCTGCAGCTCCTTTTTGAATAAAACTGCGGCGAGATATACCTTTCTGAGGCTCCTTTTGATCCGTTCTCTTTTTCATAGCTGGAAGCTATCTTAGATTTTAATATCTTCTAAGGCAAGAACGAATCCGAAAATTTAGGTGAGCAAAAGTGGCCGATTTTTGATAAAACGTCTTTACAGAAGGGGAATAATCGGCTTTCCTAAATGTGTATGCTGAAAAAGATGCTAATGATCAGCACAGTCGCTTTGCTGGTTGGCGGCTGCGCAAGTGTGACAAATCTGACGCCAAGCCAAGTGCCTAGAAACGAGTCAGGCTTGTATCCTTTTGAAATGATTTTTAATTCAAATGCGACCAGCGTAGCGCACGATAGTCTGCAGGCCTATCTGATAATGGGAGAAGATATTATCCCTATGGAACGGACTCCACTTTTGACCAACCGATGGGAAGTGTATGCACCTGTCCCTGCGGGCAAGGAGTTAGTGAATTACCAGTACAAGGTTAATTATCAATGGAAGGATTTGGGCAAGCGCAAGGAGAACAGCAAGCTTTCAGAGCCTTTCGAGCTTAGGATTCAGGACTAACGCAAAAAAACAGAGAGCTAAACCAGCTCGGGCAAAAAGTGAGTGGATAGCAGGAGCATACCTGTTATCTACTTGGGTGTGGCGCCCAATTTGATACTTCTATTTATAGATTGTCTATAAAGGAAGAAAAAGACTAATAAGCACTTGCGTTTTGAGCGATGGGAGAGTATTATCCGCGGATGCACTCTGGTGACGGGGTGTTTTTGGTGGTAGCAATAAATCATTAATGGCAAAAGAAGAAGCAATAGGATTACGAGGTAAGGTTGTGCAAGTTCTGCCCGGGACGATGTTCCGAGTGCAGCTGGAGAATGGACATACAGTATTGGCTCATATTTCCGGAAAGATGCGCAGGCATTTTATCCGCATTGGTGTGGGCGACAGAGTAGACATTGAGATGTCACCTTATGATCTCAACAAGGCGAGAATCAAGTTCCGCTGTTAATTTATAACAAAACTTGTTTTGATAAGAACGGACCTTTTAAACAGGGTTCGTTTTTTTTTAGGTAAGGTGTTTTTGCCTTTCAATCTTTCAGGATTTTCTTCAGATAGCTTCCGGTATAACTGGCAGGATTTTTTGCCACTGTTTCAGGGGTACCTTCGACTACGATTTCTCCACCTTTGGCACCGCCTTCCGGTCCTAAATCGATAATCCAGTCTGCGCATTTAATCACATCCAAATTGTGTTCGATGACAATCAGGGTATTGCCGGCATTGCGGAGCTTGAAAAGAGTTTCCAGCAAGCGTGAAACGTCATGAAAATGAAGGCCGGTGGTAGGTTCATCCAGAATATAAAGAGTTTTGCCTGCTGATGTTCGGGAGAGCTCGGTAGCCAGCTTAATACGTTGAGCTTCTCCTCCGCTTAATGTAGTAGCGCTCTGGCCCAAAATGAGATAACCCAGCCCCACATTTGCAAGCGTAAGGCAAACGTTGTGGATGGAGCGGATCGGTTTGAAAAAGTCTACAGCCTCATCTACGGAAAGTTCCAATACCTCAGCGATATTTTTACCGCGGTAGGTGATTTCCAAAGTTTCCCTGTTGTAGCGCTTGCCACCGCAGGATTCGCAAGTGACATAAACCGGGGGTAAGAAGTGCATTTCAATGCAGATCAACCCATCGCCTTTACACTTTTCGCAACGACCGCCCCGGACGTTAAAGCTGAAACGTCCTTGTTTAAAACCACGCACCTTTGAAGCCGGCAATTTCGAAAACAAAGCACGGATATCGTCAAAAATCCCCGTATACGTGGCTGGATTGCTTCTGGGGGTGCGTCCGATGGGCTCCTGATCGACGACAACAATTTTCTGGAAATGTTCAGTTCCCCGGATTTTCCGGCATTTACCCGGGGTATCCTTGGCTCCATACCAATCCCGGAGCAGCTGTTTGCGGAGAATGTCATCTACCAGAGTGCTTTTCCCCGAGCCGCTCAGGCCTGTAACACAGGTAAAAAGACCCACCGGGAAGCAGGCATTAATGTTTTTGAGGTTATTCTCGGAAGCTCCCAGAATTTCTATCCAACCGGAACCATTCTCCGGAGACAATCGCCGTTGAGGAGGAGAGATCGTCAAATCTCCCGAGAGGTAACGGCCCGTGAGCGATTTTTTGTTTGCTAAAATATCATCCAGACTTCCCTGTGCAACGATGCGGCCGCCGTTTTGGCCTGCCTCCGGGCCGATATCTACTATATAATTGGCCCGACGGATGGTTTCTTCATCATGTTCAACCACAATGACGGAATTGCCCTGGTCTCGGAGTTGCTCGAGTGTTTTTAGAAGACGTTCGTTATCGTGTTGGTGTAACCCGATACTGGGTTCATCCAGGATGTAAAGTACACCGACAAGACCTGCTCCTATCTGAGATGCCAGGCGGATGCGTTGCGATTCTCCACCGCTGAGGGAACCGCTCTCACGACTGAGACTCAAGTAGCCCAGGCCGACATTGAGCAGAAAGGAGAGCCTTTGGGTGATCTCGCGTAATAGTTCACCGGCGATTTTCTCCTTTTCCTTGTCCAGCTTCAGGTTTTTGAAATAGAGATGAGCATCCTGCACCGTCATCTGGCAGACATCCATGATTGAAATACCCGGGACCTTCGGAAGAAAAGGAGTAGGTCTGGACGTAAATTTTATTTTTGGTGGCAAGGGCAGGGTGATGGCGAGAATTTCAGGGCGCAAACGGGCACCCCGGCAGGCATCACATGGCTCGGAAACCATAAAACCCTTGAGTCGGCTCCGGGTGGATTCGCTCTCGGTTTCTCTGTAAATACGGTTCAGACTCGGGATAACACCTTCAAACGGGTTTTGAATCACACTTTTTTTGCCCCGAGTCCAGAGGGTGAACGGAATCCCTTCAGTGCCGCTGCCAAAGAGAAGGGTTTGTTGAAAAGAAGTGGGTAAATCTTTCCAGGGCACATCCAGGGGTTGGTTGTAATGAGCGGCAACACCTTTCAGCAGCGCTTTGTAATAGGTGATCATGCGCTTGCCCATTCGCCGCCAGGGAAGAATGGCTCCCGCCTCCAGAGTTTTTTCCACATTCACGACGAGTTCAGGAGAAAAAACAAGCTTTCTGCCGAGTCCCATGCAGACCGGGCAAGCTCCCTGGGGAGAGTTGAAGGAGAAGTGTCGCGGCTCGATCGCCTCATAAGTCTGGCAGGTGTCGGGGTTCAGCGGAAGTGTGGAGTAGAGAGCTTCCTGCCACTCTTGAGAATTTGCTGTTTTGCCGGAGAGTTGAGGCACGTTATAAAGAACTATGACGCGGCCCTCACCCCAGCGTAATGCCATTTCTATGGAATCGGCCAGGCGGGTTCGAGAATCTTTTTCCAGAATAATGCGGTCTATGACCACTTCTATGTCATGCTTTTCTTTGGGATTGAGCTTAATTTTCTGGCTGGAGGAAAGTTCTTTAATTTCCTGATCTATTCGGGCTCGGATAAAACCTTCCCGCTGCAAACGCTCCAGGACGTCCCGAAATTCTCCTTTTTCTTTGCTGACGATCGGAGCTAGAAGAATCAATTTGCTCCGATCGGGCCACTGCATGAGAGTATCGATAATTTCTTCGCTGGTTTGTTGGGTAATCGGGCGGCCCGACTCGGGTGAGTGTGGGGTGCCTGCATGGGCGAAGAGAAGTCTCAGATAGTCGTAAATCTCGGTAGAAGTAGCAATGGTGGAGCGGGGATTGCCGGCGGCGTTCCGTTGTTCAATTGCGATTGCGGGAGATAGGCCCTCAATGAAATCAACGTCCGGCTTTTCCATCTGGTCCAGGAATTGACGCGCGTAAGTCGAAAGTGATTCCACGTAGCGGCGTTGGCCTTCAGCGTAAAGAGTATCGAAAGCTAAAGATGATTTACCGGATCCGCTTGGTCCGGTGATCACAACGAGTTGATCCCTAGGGATATCTAAGCTGATATTTTTGAGATTATGCTGGCGGGCTCCCGATATTCTGATGACTGATGCCATAAAGTAAAACACAAACAACCCGCCCTGATTATCAGGGCGAGTTGCACAAAACAAAAGTAAAAACCAAACCCCGAGGGGCCCGATGTTATAATGTAGGCGCCGTAGCGGAAGCCAACCGGAGGCTCAAACGAGATTTTTTCCGATCAGCCTTTGCCCAATGAATAACACCTTTCTTGGCCGCCTTATCGAGTGCGGAAACGGCAGCGCTCAGAGCGACCTGGGCGTCTTCAGACTTCCCGGCCTTCAAGCTATCCAAAAATTTCTTCTCACGAGTCTTCAAAAGAGACTTAACGCTCTTATTCACCAACTGCTTGCGCGCGCTGCTGCGCATTCTACGCTCTGCTGACTTCTTATTAGGCATATCCTGTTTTCTAACTTTAAAATGGCCTGTTGCGGCCAAAAAACCAGAGGAATTCTAGCATTTATCTGGAGGATGTCAATGAGAACAAAAATGAATTTTCTTAAAGGTATTTGCCCCTTGATACTGAAGAGGATTCATCACTTTCACCCACACCCGATTTTCCAAGATCTGTTTTTGAATAATTTGGATGTTGTTTCCTCTTGCTTCTGTTGCTGGAATTCAACAGAATTTGCTGGCTGGTCCAGACGATGGTAACCGTTCAGGCTCTGTGCGCCCCATCTTTGTCACTAAATACTTTTTTGAAATCTCTCTGCCTAGTGCTGAGAGAGTATCTCGTCTGTGTTTCTTGAAAGAGAACTAATCCGTAAATACTTTGAGCTTCGACCAGGTTTTTGAGATGAGTTCCAGAGCTGAAAAAAGGCCTTTGAAGAGGATTTTGAAACATATAGTTAAGATATCAACTGATTGCTGTCAGCAGTAATGAAGCCTGTAGATTTAAGAGGCATTCTGAAGTATGTTCCGCAGTACCGAAACAAGATTTTCGTTATTGCTTTGGATGGTGTTATCACTGAGAGCGAGAATTTTTCCAATATCCTGCTGGATGTGGCAGTGCTCTGTTCTCTCAACATACGAGTGGTTTTGGTCCATGGCGTGAGCTCCCAGATTCAGAAGATTGCAGACACGATGGAAGGTTTTGAGCCTTCAGACGTGGATGGAAGTGGAGTCACTGATGATCAGACGCTGAAGGTGGCTTTAATTGCTGCCAACCGCTGCACTCACGAAATTCTGGAAGGGTTAAGCACGGTTGACTTGAGGGCGGTCACCTGCAATGGGATCATTTCTCATCCCATGGGAATTATTCGCGGAGTGGATCACCTGTATACGGGCAAGGTCGAAAGGGTGGACGTGGAGATGTTCCAGACTCTTTTGAAAGATGCCATCATTCCGGTGGCTCCTCCTTTGGGTTTTGATGGAGAGGGAAACACTTACCGGGTGAACTCGGATAATGTGGCTTGTGCCTTGGGAGTTCAGCTCCAAGCTCAAAAAGTGATTTTTGTGACGGCCACCGACGGCCTCTATTGCAACGAGGAGATGATCGGCAGCGTTCAGGCGCAGGACCTGCAGGAGAAAATGAATCGTATGCAAAGCGCTTTCCGCCCTGAGCAGATATCAAAGGCTCAGTATGCGATCCAGGCGTGTCAGCAGGGAGTACCTCGCGTTCATCTCATCAATGGTCTGGTAAATGAATCGCTCATTACCGAGATTTTCAGCAATGAGGGTGTGGGAACGCTTATTTATGCCAATGAATACCAGCAGATCCGCCGGGCGACGCGCAAAGACATTCGGACGATCATGGTGTTGATTCGGCAGGCTATGAAGACGGAAGAATTGAGTGTGCGCACCTATCAGGATGTAGAGTCCAGAATACAGGATTACTATCTGTTTGAGATTGATGGGCATGCCGTAGGATGTGTTGCTCTTCATTTATCTGAGGATAAGAGCTCCGGGGAACTGGCTTGCCTTTTCGTGACTTGCCACTATGAGAATAGAGGTATTGGTCGCAAATTGATCGGTTTTATTGAGGAGCGGGCACGGGCCTTGAAGCTTAAAAAAATAATTGTGCTATCGACTCAAACCTATACTTACTTTAAGTCCAAAGGTGGTTTTGTTGATGGAAGTCAAGAAGACCTCACACCGGAGCGTCTGGAGAAATACCATCAAAGTAGGAGACGCTCTCGTATATTGGTAAAACGTTTAGAAGAGAATAAAAATTAATTATGGGAAAAACAGCAATACTATTTGCCGGCCAGGGAGCTCAAGTTGTGGGAATGGGTAAAGACTTCTCCGAAAAATATCCGACAGCCCAGGCTCTTTTCCAAAAAGCAGACGATATCCTGGGATATGGTTTGAGCAAAATTATTTTCGAGGGTCCTGAGGAAGAGCTGACCCGCACAGAACATGCCCAACCGGCTATTTTTCTGATGAGTTGGATTGCTTTGTCGCTACTGAAAGAACTGGCTCCTCAGTTGAATTGTGAAGCGACGGCAGGTTTGAGTCTGGGAGAATTGACCGCTTTGACAGCTGCAGATGTTTTTTCTTTTAAGGAAGGCTTAACGCTGGTTCGTAAGAGGGGTATTTACATGCAGGAAGCATGTGAAGAAACTCAAGGAGGAATGGCTGCCGTGATCGGTTTAGATGCCGAGCTTGTCAGGGAAGTCTGCGAACAGGCGGGTGTTCAAATAGCCAACCTTAATTGCCCAGGGCAACTGGTGATTTCCGGAGAAACGCAAAAAGTCATAGATGCTTGTGCGTTGGCCCGTGCTAAAGGTGCAAAACGCGCTTTGCCGCTGTCGGTGGCCGGGGCTTATCATTCTCCACTGATGGCGGGGGCTCAACCCAAACTCAGAGCGGCTTTGGCAGAGACGAGAATAGCATCTCCTCGAATTGATGTTATTTCTAATGTGACAGCCCGGCCGCACGAAAAGGTAGAGACTATTGCAGAGACTTTGGTCAAACAAGTGACCTCACCAGTTCTTTTTGAAGATTCGCTTCGGTATTTGGTTAATGACGGATTTACCCGATTTATTGAAGTGGGCCCGGGGGCGGTTCTTAGCGGATTTCTGAAAAGAATTACCAAGGAAGTGGAAATTTTAAACGTGTCGGATATGGCTACTTTGGAGAAGACGATTTCGGCACTCTAGGTATAAGTATAACAACAGAAAAACATGAATAAATTCGAAGGACAGATTGTAGTTGTAACCGGAGCCGGTCGTGGCATTGGTCGGGGAATTGCTTTGTCATTTGCACAGCAGGGAGCCGACGTGGTTTGCATTTCCCGCACTCAGGCCAATTCTGATAAGGTAGCCGCTGAGATCCGCGAGCTTGGCCGTAAGGCTTGGGCTTATGCTCTGGATGTGGCCAATCCGGCTGCGGTCGCTGAAACTTGTGTCTCTATCCTGAAAGAGACAGGTAAGGTGGATGTGCTGGTAAATAACGCCGGAGTCACATGCGATAATCTTTTCATGCGTATGAGCGAAGAGGAGTGGGATACCGTAGTCGACACAAATCTGAAAGGTGTATTTCTGCTCTGCAAGGCGTTTATACGTTCTTTTATCAAACAGCGTTCGGGAAGAATTATCAATATTGCCTCGATAGTGGGCATTAAGGGTAATGCCGGGCAGTGTAATTATGCTGCCAGCAAGGCGGCCTTGATTGGATTTTCAAAATCATTGGCACGTGAAGTAGCCAGCCGGAATATCACAGTCAACGTTGTTGCTCCCGGTTTTATCGGTACAGATATGACTTCAGTGCTGCCCGACAGCGTCAAAGAAGCGCTTCTTAAAGAGATACCGCTGGGCGAAGTGGGAACGCCGGAAGATATCGCCGGTTCGGTGCTGTTTTTGGCCAGCAAAGAAGCTCGTTATATTACCGGACACGTTTTAGTGGTTGACGGCGGCGTGGCAATGTAGATAATACTTCAGTCATTCGGCGGGCGGCCGCTTGCTTGAGAAGTTTAGAAAACTGTCTGGACGTCTTCGCATCGAATGCGTATAATAGCTTGGCATTTAAATACTGAAATATAATTTATGGCTGATAATACAATTCAAGAGAAGGTCAAAAAAATTATTGTTGAACAATTGACCGTTAATCCGGATCAGGTAACTCCTGATGCTAAGTTTGTAGAAGACTTGGGAGCTGACTCTCTGGATAATGTGGAGCTGATTATGGCTCTGGAAGAAGAGTTCGGCTTGGAAGTGCCTGACGAGGAGGCTGAGAAGCTTCAGAGTGTGGGCGACGTGATCAGATATATTGAAGGAAATCAGAAGTAACTATTTTCCTCCCAAGGCGATTGAAATCTTGGGTAAACCGTGACAACACGCAGTTGCAACAGGCAAACGGACTCGGCTGCCGTAAGGGTATTGATTATCCGATGGTTAGGCGGGTCGTTTTTATTTGGTCATTTCGGTTTGTTGGGGTAGTAAGTTTTTTATTGAATGGTAGATTGTAAAAATAATCGTCGGGTGGTTATCACCGGCTTGGGGGTCGTTTCCTCTTTAGGAAACGATGCCGAAACGTTTTGGAGGAAAGTCGTAAATGGAGATTGTGGAATTGACCGTATCAGGTTGATAGACCCTTCTCCGTTTACTTCTCAAATCGCTTCCGAGGTTCATAACTTTGACCCTACACCAGCTTTTCCCTCTCCCAAAGAGGTGAGGAGATCTGATCGTTATTGCCAATTCGTCGTCTATGCCGGGTGGAGTGCATTAAAAGATTCAGGAATGGATCTGAATAAGGAGAATCTGGAAGAGATCGGATGCTTTTTTGGCTCCGGTATTGGCGGATTATCTACCACGGAAGAGCAATGTCGTGTTTTGGTAGAAAGAGGCCCGGGCAGGCTTTCTCCATTCATGATTCCCATGTTGATTTTGAACATGGGTTCAGGCCTCTTCTCAATCATCCACGGATTAAAAGGTCCTAATATGGCGACTTGTTCTGCCTGTGCTACGTCCACTCACGCCATTGGCGAAGCGTGGCAAACCATTAAACTGGGTAATGCTACTGCTATGTTCGCCGGAGGAGCTGAAGCAGCGATTACCTGTTTAGGAGTTGGCGGTTTTAGCTCCATGAGAGCTCTGAGTACCCGCAATGATGATCCCAAGAAAGCTTCCCGGCCCTTTGATGCAAACCGTGATGGTTTCGTGATGGGGGAGGGTGCGGGTGTTTTACTTTTGGAAGAGCTGGAACATGCTAAAGCCCGGAATGCAAAGATTTATGCGGAGCTGGTCGGTTATGGAAATACGGCAGATGCCTACCATATTACCATACCGTCTGCCGGGGGAGAAGGGGCTGCACGTTGTATGAAAATGGCACTGCGTTCTGCCGGATTGAATCCGGAGGACGTAAGCTATATCAATGCCCATGCGACAGCTACTAAGGCAGGGGATATTGCTGAGGCACAGGCAATTAAATCTGTTTTTGGATCAAGAGCCTCCAAACTGGCTGTCAGCTCGACTAAGGGTGCTCATGCACATATGTTGGGTGCGGCCGGGGCTGTTGAGCTGGCTATTTGTGCGATGGCGGTTTCCAATAATGTCGTTCCGCCTACGATTAACTATGAAACTAAGGACCCGGAGTGTGACTTGGACTGCGTTCCCAACGTGGCTCGGGAGTTACCCGTCAAAGTTGCCATGAGTAATTCTTTTGGTTTTGGTGGTCACAATGCGGCTTTAGTTTGCAAGAAGTTCGAAGGCTAACTCTTTTTTTATACGTGTTTTAGAAAGGCACAGACTTACCGTCTGTGCCTTTCTGTTTTCTGTTTCGCATTTGACTTCAGCAGTAAGTAGGACTAGATTTCAGCTGCATCGTGTTATTGATATGACACGGTGGTTTTGGAACACTTTAAGCCTTATATAATTTCGCTAATCAAGTAGAAAAAATGAATACTAAACATTTTAAAAGTATTTTTAGGGTAACTAGGATATTGTGCTTCTGTATAGGAGTGTTTCCTTTTACCTGCCCTGTTTATGTATCAGGGCAATCCACTCCGGAGGATGGATTATGGAGTGAAAAAAACACGGTGATGCTAAACACGCCGGAAGCAGCACTCATGGCAAGAACCGGTGATATAGATAACCTGGGATTCGGATGGCCCGTTGGGTTTAATCCGTTTTCGGGAAATAATACACCCACGCATTCTTTCCCTTGGTCTGTTGACCCGAGCGATCCAGCGGGCACAGATTGCATCATGGTTCTTTCCAGCTATGCGGGGAGTTCACCTTATGGTCGAGATGGCTACACAGGTACTACATCACGCCCTGCTAATTTGCCTCAGGCCATTTTAGTTTCCTATAACGTTCCTGAGTTAAAAGAAATGGAGGTTTCGTCAGCCGCAATGCAGCTCTTTGTGGATGATTTTCAAGCGCCGGTTTGGGGGGCTAATTTTCAAGTTACGCTTAATGGGGTGCGTGCATCTTTTTTAGAAAATGTTCTAAACTCGCTAGCCCAGACAGGTCCTATCGGTAAGCTTATAACAGTTCAAATTCCAGGTGAATTTTTGGATATAATCCGTTCTGGAGAAGTTTCGATATTTGTAGATGACCCGGTGACCGGTGCAGGTGATGGTTATGCAATTGACTTCATCAAAATCCTGGTGAATCCCACCGATTTTTCTCAAACTTCTACCGTGACCGGTTTTATTCTGGACCAGCGTAACCAGGTACCCTTACCCGGTGCTGTTGTTTCTATTGGTCCAGCGACTAGCGCACCCACTGGGGAAGATGGCTTCTTCAAGCTCACTAACGTTCCTGCCGGTTTGGCTATTTTGACGGTGACCTGTCCCGGTTATAAGGTATCCACTTATAGCGTCCAAACGGTGGCTCAACAGCAACTTGAGGTGAATTTTCCTATTCCCTTGGGGTCACCTACGCTTGTGATCCAATTTTTTCCGGAGAGTCATGTTATCAGTCTGAAAGGGGCCGCCACGGCTCAATATACACTTTGGGCTTCAGATGACCTTACAGAATGGAGAATTCTTGGAGACTTGGAACAAGTTGAGGCAGGATATTTTCAATATATATTCCCGCCAACACTTCCGCCGGTACAACCTGTGACCCAATTTTACAGGGTATCTGTGCAGTAAGTTGAGTTATATTCGCCAAAAAAGGCACCAAAAAATATTTTGGTGCCTTTGAAATACAGTTCAATCTCCTAGAATTGAAGATTACCTTTTGTTCTGGGGAAAATAGCAACGTCGCGGATATTGCCAATTCCGGTGATGTATAGCAGGAGTCTCTCCAAACCCAGACCAAAACCGCTATGCGGAGCGGTTCCGAAACGCCTTAAATCTAAATACCACCAGTAGTCTTCCTGTTTCATATTTAGTTCTTTCATGCGGCGTTCGAGTTTTTCCAAATTGTCTTCACGCTGACTTCCTCCGATGATTTCGCCAACTCCGGGCAAGAGCAAATCAGTGGCGGCTACAGTCTTGCCATCCGGATTTTGCTTCATATAGAAGGATTTGAGCTCCGCGGGATAGTTGATGACGAAAACCGGCTTATTGTAAACCTTTTCGGTGATATAGCGTTCGTGCTCAGTCTGCAGGTCGCACCCCCACTCGACCGGATATTCAAATTGCACTTTGGATTCCTTCAGAATACGAACAGCTTCGGTGTACTCCAGGATAACAAAATTCTGTTGAACGATGTTTTTGAGTTTCTCGACAAGGCCATTTTCGTAGTGTTTGTCAAAGAAAGCCATTTCCTCAGGGCATTTTTCCAAGACCTCTGAGATGAGGCTCTTGATCATAGCTTCCGCCAGTTCGATGAGGTCTTCAAGTTCGGCAAAAGCAATTTCCGGTTCAATCTGCCAGAATTCAGCAGCATGGCGGGCGGTATTTGAGTTTTCAGCGCGGAAAGTCGGACCGAAAGTGTAAATTTTACCGAGAGCCATTGCCAGAGTTTCGCCTTCCAGCTGCCCAGAAACAGTCAATCCGGCTTTGCATCCAAAAAAGTCATCCTTATAGAAATCAGCTTCCGATATTTCGGGGCGTTTGGGCGTAGCGGGATCTAAGGTGGTAACGCGGAACATTTCCCCGGCCCCTTCGCAGTCGCTACCTGTCAAGATAGGAGTATGTACATAGACGAAGCCTCGCCCCGCAAAAAAATGATGGATGGCAGCTGAGAGCGTGGAGCGGATTCGGAACATGGCGTTGAAGGTGTTCGTGCGAGCACGGAGATGGGCGATTGTTCGCAGAAACTCCAGTGTATGCCTTTTCTTTTGCAGAGGGTAATCGCTGGGCGCTTCTCCGAGCACTTCCAAGGTTGCAACATTGATTTCGGGCACCTCTTTGTTGTTGTAGGAGCTAACAACGGTTCCGGTTGCTTTCAGCGCGGCACCGACTCCCTGTTTTTGAGCCAGGGCGTAATCAGGGCAGGTGGCTTCATCCACGACCAACTGAATACCCCGGAAAGAGCTTCCGTCATTGAGTTCAATAAAGCAAATACCCTTGGAACTTCTCACTGTACGAGCCCATCCGCAAAGAGTGATGTTTTGGCCTAAAAAGAGGTCCTTACTTTTTAAAATTTCGACAATATCCGTATGTTTCATTATCTGAAAAGTTGGAGTAAATAAATAAAAAAGAATGGAGAATTGAGAATGTACTCCAGTCTCAACTCTCCACTTTTAAGTTATATTGGAGCTTAGATGCGAGGAGGTAATTTCTTCTCCACACGGATAGCTTCTAATTTCACGTATTTCGGCAAGCCACCTTCCATGGGAGGCTGAACTTCACCTTCGATCAGCGGACGTGCGTAATTAATGAATTTTTCATTAGGCATGAATCCGTCTTCAGTGATCCAATCGCGGGGAAGGAAATGCTCAACATTGGCAATCTCTTCCAGCGGGTGCAGGTCAGTCGTCCAAGTATAAGGATTTTCTCCCGTCCGGACGATTTTGACCATGAAGCCGGATTTGCCTTCAACAGCAGCTTTCACGGCTGCGACACCGCAGGCAAAAGCTTCATCCACATCGGTCTGGCTGGAAAAATGGGAGGCAGCGCGTTGGGCATAACCCAGTTTCACAGTGCGGGTCTTTGTTCCCAATTTGCCTTGAACGATTTTGGCCAGAGCTTCCGCTGAACCGGAAAGAACCGGATGACCAAAGGCATCAAGATTGTTCTTGTCAGCGCCCAGCTCTTCGCCATCCTTATTCTTAAGGCCTTCCCCTACGACCACGACGCAATATTTATAGCGGTTAACCGTATCTTTGACTTTAGCCAGGAAAGCCTCTTCCTCAAAAGGAACCTCCGGCAGGAGGATGATGTGCGGCGCATCGGCCTCACAACGCTTAGCAAGCACAGTGCCTGCGGCAATCCAGCCAGCGGAGCGGCCCATCACTTCAACAATACAGCAGGAGCCATCGTCCGTTGCCATTGAGCCAACGTCGATGCCCACTTCCATGGTGCTAACTGCATTGTATTTGATGACTGAGCCGTAGCCCGGGCAGTGGTCGGTCTTGGGCAAATCGTTATCAATGGTTTTGGGTATGCCGATAACGCGCATATCATAGCCTCTCTTCAAGGCTTCAAGATGAATTTTATGCGAGGTGTCCTGAGAGTCATTGCCTCCTGCATAGAAGAAGAAGCGAATGTCATGAGCTTTAAAAACTTCAAAGAGGCGATCCATCTCCTCGGCAGCCTTTTCAGGTTTCTTTTTGAAATCAATTTTATAGCGGCAAGTGCCTAATGCCGCAGCAGGAGTGTATTTGAGTCCTTTGATGGCACGCTCTTTTTCCTCATTAAGATCAGAAAGGTCTTCATTCAGAATTCCATAAATTCCATTGAGACCCCCATAGATTTCTTCAATACATTCATGCTTGCCCGCCTCCAGAACGACGCCGGCGATGCTTGCATTGATGGCACAAGTCGGGCCACCCGATTGTGCAACTAACAGATTACCAATAATTTCAGACATATAAAATTGAGCTTACTTTCTCTGATGAACGAACTAGGCCTTTTAGCCGAATACGGCTAATCCGCAACATGGAAACATCCACACCGCTCAACAGAATGCCAAAAAGAGTTCTCTGGGTCAAAAATAAAACCTTCAAATGAGGTAAAAGGCACAGGATTGGATCCCCAACGTCTTAAAACAGAAGAGAAAATGAAAGGAATACAGACAATCTGTTTTATAAAAAATGCCTGGTTTTGCAGTTGATACTAGAGGTCCCCACGTTCACGCAGAAGCCAGTACTCGAGACTGTCCACCAGGGCTTGCAAGCTGGCTTCAATGATATTTTCGCTCACACCCACCGTACCCCAGCTGCGGACGCCGTTCGTGGATTCGATGAGCACACGAGTTCTTGCTGCAGTTCCGGAAGAGCTTTGAAGAATGCGAACCTTATAATCCAAGAGCTGAACGTTCTTTAGAGCAGGGTAGAAATCCAAAAGAGCAGCACGCAAGGCACCGTCCAGCGCATTAACGGGTCCTTCTCCGTCAGCTACGGTGTGTCCCACCTTATCGCCAACTTTGACCTTCACAGTCGCTTCGCAAATACCGTTCTCTCCGTCCGAACGCATAGAGACATGGTAAGAGCCAACAGTGAAGGGCGGGGTGATTTTCTTAAATGTTTTCTGAATCAGGAGGATTAAGGAAGCTTCTGCGGATTCGAACTCATAACCCTGGTGCTCCATTTGTTTAACATAAGCTAAAATCGTTTTGAGCTCCGGTGCTGAGTCATCCAGATGAATACCCAGTTCGTTGGCTTTCATGACGATATTGCTCTTACCAGCCAAATCGCTCACCAGAACGCGGCGGCTATTGCCGACACAGGCCGGGTCAATATGTTCAAAAGTGCTTGCCAGTTTTTGGACTGCATTCACGTGCATTCCTCCCTTGTGCGCAAAAGCGGAGGTACCGACCCAGGGTTGACGGGGATCCGGGCGCATGTTGGCTATTTCGTCCACAAATTGCGAAATTTGTTTCAGTTTAGGCAGCGACTCTGCGGGGACGTTCTCATATTTCATTTTAAATGAGAGTGAAGGGATGACGCTGGTCAGGTTGCAGTTACCGGTTCTTTCACCATATCCATTGATTGTCCCTTGTACCATTCGAGCGCCTTTTTCTACGGCCGCCAGAGCATTGGCGACAGCAAGGCCCGCGTCATTATGAGTATGTATTCCCAACTTACTTTTACCCAGGTGAGGCAAAACTTTGCTGACAATCTCTGAAATTTCGCTGGGAAGCGAGCCGCCATTGGTATCACAAAGGACGACCCAATCGGCTCCGGCTTCTGCTGCTGCTTTAAAAACGGATAACGCATATTCAGGATCATCCTTAAAACCATCAATGGCATGTTCGGCATCAAAAATAACGCAGCGGCCCTGGGACTTCAAATAAGCAACAGTATCGGTAACCATGGCCAAATTTTCCGCCGGCGTCGTTTTTAGCACCTCTTTGACGTGCAATAGCCAGCTTTTGCCAAAGATTGCGATTGCAGGCGTCTGAGCTTCCAGTAAAAGGCGAACCTGATCATCTTCCTGAACCGGAGTTTTTTTACGGCGTGTAGAGCCGAACGCCGTCAACAAAGCATTTTTAAAAGAGCGCTGTGAGGCTTCCTTGAAAAATTCAACGTCGCGGGGATTTGAACCCGGCCATCCTCCTTCAATAAAATGAATACCAAAAGCATCCAGCTTTTCGGCGATTCTAATTTTATCATTAACTGAAAAATTAATTCCCTCGCCTTGACTGCCATCTCTTAGAGTAGTGTCGTATATTTTTATTTGGTTATTCATTATACTATTTCTCAATCTTTCGTACAAACTCGGGAAGAGTATCCCGCAGCAGTTTCTGAGGAACACTATATCCGAAAACAACCTTACCTATTTTCTCAGCCAGAACAAACTTGGGATCCCCTTCCAGAGTTTTTTTATCGCGTTGGGTGGCTGAAATCAGCTGATCGATAGTCGCCTGCACATCCTCGGCTGGGACTGCTACAGGAAGCTTCGCTTTTTTTAATAGATTGGCAAACCTTTCGGTCTCTGTCCTTGGAAATCCTAATAGGGTTTCAGAGAGTCTGCAAGCTACCAATTGCCCTACGGCGACAGCCTCGCCATGTGAATAAGTTCCGTAGTGGTATACTTGCTCAATGGCATGAGCCAGAGTGTGACCAAAATTGAGAATAGCACGCCGTCCGGATTCACGTTCATCGTCACTCGTCACAGCGGCTTTTAACTCACAGCAGCGGCGCACAGCTTCCGCCATCAGTTCCGCATCCAAGTTCAATATACCCTGCAAATGATCTTCCAGCCACCCGAAGAACTCAGTATCCAGAATGACTCCGTATTTGATAACTTCAGAGAGACCGCCGCTAAGCTCTTTTTGAGGGAGAGAGCTCAAGAGATTCACATCGCAAAGAACCAATTTGGGTTGATAAAAAGCTCCGACCAGGTTTTTGCCTCCCGGTAGATTCACTGCTGTTTTGCCACCCACCGAGCTATCCACTTGAGATAAAAGAGTCGTCGGTATTTGTACAAAAGGGATTCCGCGCATATAGGTGGCTGCGGCAAAACCGGTCAAATCACCCACGACACCTCCTCCCAAAGCGACCAAAAAGGATATTCTCTCCAACTTGCTTTCCACAAGAAAATCAAAAAGGCGGCCTAAACTGTTCAGGTTTTTCGATGACTCTCCCGCCGGGAGTTGCCAGGAGCGAACCTGATAGCCCGCCTGTGCCAGCGACGCTTCGCATTCCTTTCCAAAGAGAGGCAGCGTATTGGAATCGCCGACAATGACGCAGTTCTGAGGAGGGAGCACCTCTTTACATAATTCTCCTATAAGTGGAAGAATTTTGGAGCCGATCCAAATAGTGTAAGACCTGTCCCCTAAATGGACCCGCGTTTTTTTTGTGTTCATGGCAGCGAAATTGTTGATGAAGTGGTTTCACCGGGAGGAATATGACTTTGAACATATTCCATTTTCAATTTGAGCAGAGGTTGGAGAGAGGGAACAAGCTTCAGTAGCCGCTCGTAAATTTTGAGCGCTTCAGTCCATTTTTTTTGGTCTTCCAATATGCGGGCAACTTCCATGCCTGCACGTTGAACGCAAAAAGGATCGTATTCCTCTGGGGTGTTATTTTTCCCCTGGAAGACATTCAAGTAATGATCAAGAGCACTTTTCAACCTTTCTTCACGGACCTCTTGAGAGAGGGATTCAAGGGAGGAGAGATATTGATATAGAGTCGCCAGTCCCAGTTCCGCCATGGAGCGCGTCTGGACCGAGGCTTGCGGCGCTGTCATGGCCAGATTATAAAACAGAATTGATTGACTGATGCGGTTTGTATCCGGCGGATCGCCCCCGGCCAACTGAAAATGACAGTTAGCAATGCGGCTCATGGCCACGGCCCCGAGTCGGTTTGTCTGAGGAATTCTTGAGTAGGCGTTAATCGCTTCGGCAAAACGGGCGAGTTTTACCTGTGCATCTTCAGTAGGGCTCATTTCGCCAGTCAGAGTATCTCCCAGCAGCAATAATGCCTCATCAAGTCGATCTCCCGATGTGACTTGTTTGGAAAGCAGAAGGTTTACCAGATCAAGCAGGTGCTTCCCTGCATCCTTGACCGAGCTTCGTGCGAAGGCAGAGCGGGCTGCCATCATGCGAGCATCCAGAAGCAGGTCGTCCAAAGGATTATCCGTGTCGGTTTGCTCAAAAATGAGCTGATAATTTTTCTCTGCAGAAAAGAAATCCTTACGGTTATAGTAGTAGTCGGCCACCCATTTCCTAGCCAGGATAGCGTTGACTCCTTTAGGATGCTCATTCAGATAGAGGGAGAACCGACTCATCGCCAGGTCATAATCGCCATTTTGCGCGTATGCCCAGGCGAGCTCAAATTCAACCAGTGGATAAAGAGGCTGCTCTTTTGGAAAAGTATCCAGCCAGGTCTGGCATGCCTTGGTAGCCTCAGGGAATTTTTTCTCGTAGAGCCAGGTTCGCGCCAATAACCAGGAGACCTCAGGCTTCATGGTGCTTTCCGGAAAGAGCTTCAAGGCTTCTTGAAATTGTATTCGGGCCTCCGCGGGTTTGCCGATTTCACAAAGATAGTTGCCCAAATAGATCAAGTCGCGTTCGGTAAAAGAAGCATTAGGATATTTCGTAAGCGCCGTGGCCATGGTGCTCTTGGCCAGCTCCTCATTTTGATTTTCCACAGCAGCGCAGAGTTGCAGATGAAGAGCCTGCTCCTGTATTCCGACAGGAATACCCGGCGCATTGGCGTAGGTATCCATATAAGCTGCTATTGTAAGTGCGACCGCTGCAAAATCTTTCTGGTAAAACTGTGCCTCAGCCAGCTTTATCTTTGCGAAAGCATTGTCTTCAGAGACGGGCAGCGATGCTATGGCATTTGAATAACAGACCATGGCATCCAAAGGGCGGGAAAGCTCCCAATGGCAAAGACCCAGGTTGAGTTGTGCCTTTGGCAAAAAAGTGCTTTTGGGAAAGGTTGTAATTAAATTGGTATAATTGGCATAAGCGGCCAGTATTGTATTATTTTTGAGTCCCCGCCCGGGCTCGAGTACTCCCAATTGAGGAATAGCCTGGTAGTAATCCTGCATCTGCAAGTTTCCCAGAGTGGCCAACAACTCATCACTGTAGGGCTTATTTCCGGACTCTTCATTAAAGCTTTTGAGCAATCGGATGGCATCGTCGCGTTTGCCCAGCTCAAGTTTGATGCGGACAGTATTCATCAAAGCTTCCCAGCGATCCGAGATAGGGATCAACTTGTTGGCGACGTTTCTTTCATAAATAGCGGCTGCTTCCTCAATTTTATTTTCTTGCCGCAATAAATCTCCCTGTAGAGCTAATCCTTGATATTCCAGGCTGAGCAGGCCCGCATTGGTGGTTAAGGTCAAGAGGCTATTTATGTTCAGGGTGGCTGCAGCTGAATCCTTCTGAGCCAGATTCACCCGGGCAAGGAGGAAAAGCCGTTTCCATTGCAATTCCGGCGGAAGGTTGCTTGTTGCCACCTTTTCTAAAATTCCGCGGGCCTTATCGAGCTCATTTTGTGAAAGAAAAAGTTCTGCAAGGAGTAGCCGCCCCTGAATGACGTAAATGTTGTTGGGTTCTTTTTCAGCTACGGTAAGGAAAAGGCTGCCTTCTGCGTCAAAGAGCTCAATGGCGCGTTTGGTATTGCCCAGCATTTTCCAGGCGTCACCCGTATAATAGAGAGCATTGGGGACCAGGTTGGAGTTGGAATGCTCTTTGAGCAGTTCACTGAAGGAGGTTATTGCTCCCGGGTAATCGGCCAGTTTGAGTGCGGCCATTCCTATCCAGTAGTGGTATTGATCTTTATTAACGGAAAGGGTGGCTAAGTTGGTTTGAGTTAACAGGGAAGAGAAGAAACCGCGTGTTTCGGTATACTTTTCCTGACGGTAGAGAGAAAGCCCCTGATAGACAATAGCTTGGGATAAGTTGGTAGAAGTAGGGTAATTGACCTGAAAATCTTTGAACTCCTTTTCCGCACGCTCGAATAGATTGTCATTGTAGGAGATAACAGCAGCGTTAAATACGGAAAGCTCATCCGGAAGCTTGGGAGTTTCCACTACAGGTGCCGGAGTCGGCTCTTGCTTTACTGGATTAGTCGCTGGCTCAGGGGTAGTTTGCGGCTTGGGTGAACTCTCTTGCGGCTCCTGCGCTGCAACGACGAGCACACATGCCAATAGTAACAGGAAACTGCTGACGACTCGCCTTATCATATTTCAAACAAAACTATTTTCTTAATGAGACAAATTTTTCGACGTATTTGCCCAGAATGTCGGCTTCCAGGTTCACATAAGAACCCACGGTGCGTTCTTTGAGGGCAGTTACTTCCATGGTGTGTGGAATAATCCAGATACGAAAAAAGCCTTCTTCGACGGCTGCAACGGTCAAGCTGATCCCGTCCACGGAAACACTGCCTTTAAAAACAATGTACTTCATGAGTTCTGCGGGGGCTTCTATATCCAGAAGCCAATCCTGACCGGTTCTTTCCCACTTGATGATTTTGCCCAGGTTATCAATGTGGCCGGTAACAAAATGGCCACCCATTTCAGCATTTGCACGTAGTGGGCGCTCCAGATTAACCAGCGAACCCTCTTTGGCATATTGCAGATTGGTGCGAACCCAAGTCTCACGCAACAGGTCGAACCAAAGCAAGTTCTGAGCGCCTTGCTCAGTTTTCCGGACAAGCGTCAGGCAGCAGCCATTAATGGCTAAACTGGCGCCCACCTGGATGTCTTGAGCGCAAAGCTCGGCAGTAATCGCAAGTTCAATAGATTTATCTCCCTGTTTGATTTGCTTTACGATGCCAGTTTCTTCTACGATTCCCGTAAACATGGTACGTATTTTATTCTCAAAAAGCCTTCCCGTAAACCCGTAAATCGAGAATAAAGTGCCTTCAGAGAGGGGTGTTCCCCGGTTTTGCCGGGGCAGAAGAAAAAACTGAAGACCTTTCCTATACTTCAGAGGAGACGTTTGCTAGAGTAAATGTGTTGGTTGCAATATGAAAAATACTTCCATTCTGCTGACGACAATGAGGCATTTTATACGGAAAGGGTGGGTTTCCGGGTGTGTGTGTTGGTTGCCGTCAATTGAGGGGGAAAGTTTAATGTCTAATATGTTTATTCCGAATTTAATAAGGTCCTTTCTGGTTTTCGCTTTTGTCTTTTTATCTACGTCGCTCCTCTCAGCCCAGTCTTTGACCACTAATGAGATTTCTTTTCGAAGCCAGTATCCATCAGGTGCTCGTGGCGATATGCGCGCTGTCAGCGTGGCTCAAACTTTAGTGGGAAATTACGGTTTTCTTTCAGCGGAGCGCTCCGGGGTGCTGGTGGTTGATATCAGTGATCCATGGTCGCCCAAAATGTGTACAACGATTAATACTCCCGGCAGAGCCTATAACTGCAGTGTGAGCGCACCCTATCTTTTTATTGCCGATGGAGCGCATGGATTGCAAATCAGCTGTATCACCAATATTGCCTTTCCGGTCATGGTCGGTGAGTATCCTGCACGGGTTTTTACATCGGATGTAGCGGTTAAAGAGGGGATTGCCTACCTGACGGACACCTCCTTCGGCCTTGTGGTATTGGATGTAAAAGATGCGGGTGAGCCGCGCAAACTTGCGGAGTTACAGCTACCGGGAGAGTCGATGGGGATAACCATTTCCGGAAACATAGCAGCGGTGTCGACGGGCGGTGACGGTGTTCATTTGATAGACATTAAAGACCCGGAGCGACCGATTTTAATGTCGTCTTTGGATACACCCGGTTTTGCTCTTTCTACCTGCTTCATTCAGGATATGCTTGTCGTGGCAGATTTTAAAAAAGGTGTTCAATTAGTGGATATTTCTAAACCGGAAACGCCTCAGATTATCGCCAATTATGATTGCTCGGCAGATGTCACAGGCGTATGTGCTCATCCCCAACGTGGTCATATCTACGTGGCGACAGGCGTTTCAGGAGTGTTCATATTGGATATTACTGACATAAAGGCTCCAAAGTTAAGCCAGCAGGTCGAGCTTTCGGGCAGCACCAGAGGAGTGGCTTTGAGTCTGGATGGAGATTATCTTTATGCAGCCTGTTTTGATGAGGGTATGCAGGTGGTGGATGTGCGGCCGAACCGAAATTTTGAGGTCATCGGACATCTGGGAATCCCCGGTTGCAGTGAATCGGTTACGATGCAGGGAGACAAACTCTTTGTCGCGGATGGTATGGGCGGCGTCAAAATACTGGATCCGAGGAACCCGTATCGGCCTGCGCTTATTTCCGAAACAAAAACCAAGGGTATGCCGCTGCAAGTTCTCCCCTTGGGAAGTAAGCTGTACGTCGCAGATTACAGGGGACTCACTGTGCTGGATGCTGCCGATCCGAAAGAACCTGAACTTGTCGGAGAGATCGAAACCCCGGGTGAAGCACGGAGTGTCTGCGTTTACAAAAAATTCGCTTTCATAGCAGATGGGAGCAACGGCATTCAGGCTATTCACATTGAATATCCGGATTCTCCCATTCTTTCTACGACCTTTAATACCGGGGCACCGGATACTCGGAAACTGTTTTTGAAGGATAAATATCTCTTTGTGGCGACTGATAAGGAGCTTCTGATTCTCAAAGCAAGCAATCCGCGGCGTTTGGAGAAAGTGAATAAGACCGAAATTTTGGGCAACTTCATGGATGTTTTCGTTTTGGGGGATCATGCCTATTTGGCTGATTATGAAAAAGGACTGGTGATTGTTGATATTTCAAAACTGCAGAAACCCAAAGTAAGCTCAGTTTGTAAAACACCCGGATACCCGCGTGGTGTTTGGGTTTCGGGAAACTATGCTTACATCGCTGATTTCGAGAAAGGCCTTCAGGTCGTGAATATAACGAACTCTGCTACACCTTTTTTGGACGGCAGTTACGAAACATCAGGAGATGCCCGGGGAACCTTTTTCCTGGGGAGGTACGCCTTTATTGCGGATGGCCGGTCTGGAGTGAGAATCTATGAGTCAAAAATTCGTGAAGTCACCAACCCGGAAACGAATACATCCGATAGTGAGAAGAAGAAATAATGCTTTCTAAGAATTTTCCCAAAATAAAAAACTATGTAGTATGGTCAGATTTTCGTTTTTTCTCCTGCTCGGCCTGCTGAGTTTGGCAACAAGTGGCTGCAATATGCACAAAGACTACTCAATGAGGAGCGGCAGCTATCAAGCCAGAAACCTTAAGTCTCTCTACTACCTGGATATCACCATACTTAAAGAGGGGAGTCTGAGACCTAAGTTTTACCTGGGTGATGTAAAGTTGCTGAAAGGGGATTATCGAGGTGCTCTGCAGATGGATAATCCTACGTTTTCTGAGGATTTACTGGTGGAATTACTGGATGAAAATAAAGAGTTACTGAGCGAGCATGAAATGAATTTTTGGCAACGTCCGGCCGATGATGATCCAAAAGTGGAAAAGTTAGTGCTCACAGAAGGTGTGAAACGCAGGAATCTTACCGTGGAGAATGTCATCGTCCCCTACGACAGGCGAATAACCTGGATTAAGCTCAAAAAACAGTACATCCGATTCAACCAGGAGAAGATCATTCAAGAGCTGCCCGATTACTACCGGCTTGGGCAGCAGGATGACTATAATCCGCTAAAAAACAGGGAATAGCCATAATCCCGCAAGGGGGACGGCAAAACTTATTCAAAACGCAAGGCCTGAATGGGGTCCAGCTTTGCTGCTCTCAGGGCAGGGTAGAGGCCGGCAATGAGTCCGATAATGGTCGCAAAGATCATTGAGAAAATGAGGGCATCGGGCTTTATCACCGGAGCATTGCTGGTGGAAACGTTCTGAATAATATAAACCAATCCATAAGAGAAGGCGACTCCCATAAGCCCTCCCAGCGTGGAGAGGACAACGCTTTCTATAATGATCTGAATGAAAACGGCTGCATCAGTGGCGCCCATTGCTTTACGCAGGCCGATTTCGCGGATGCGCTCGCTAATGGAAGCCAGCATGATATTCATGACGCCAATACCGCCTACAATCAGTGCAATAATTGCAATAAGTGTGCCGGACATTCTCGTGTTTTTAATAGATTGTTCAATTGTTTCAGACTGGGTTTCCTGGGTGCTGAAGGTGAAGTCTTCAATCCCATTATGAGTAATCATCAAAATGTTGCGGGCTTGCTGTAGGGCTGCCTCAAACTCCTCATAATTTTTTACCTGAATATCAATATCGTCAATTTTCAGGGAGTTTTCCGCCATGCGAAAGCGGATAAGCGCCGTTTTTAGAGGAATATAAATAGTTGAGTTTTTACGATCAAAGGCCCATCCGCCGCCTTTGCCGCGGGGCCTCCCCCAGGTGCGGTTCTGAGAGTTTTGGGATACCGCATTAGTGAAAGCTCTTGTTACTTTCGGTTGCTTGGCTAGGGCCGCATTTCTGGCCAGACGTTCCGTGCGGGCCATCTCACTTTCGTAGTGTTGAAACATTCCCACGATAGTGAAGAGCTGTTCACCCAGGCGGATGGTTTCTCCTAAAGGAATGATCTCTTCGCCGATTACATTGGGATCACCAAAAAGTTCATCCCGAATTTGTGAGCCGATTACACAGACAGGGGCAGCAGTTTCGCTGTCCATTTGGGTAAACCAGCGGCCGTAAGCTATTTCATGCTGATTGATGAAAAGAGCGTCCTCGGTAACCCCAGACACCTCTGAGGGACGGCTGCGATTGTCACCTCTACTGACGTAGCGCACACTAGCGCGGATTTCGGGGCTGATCCGCTTGAGAAGAGTCGCATTATTTTTGAGCGCATAGACGTCTTGCATTGTTTTACCGGGAGCCATCTGAGCAAGGTGCTCTTGCCAGACGGGGACAGATTGATCGTTGACAACAACTTTGTCCAAGCCGCCGGTGGCAATGAGACCCTCTTTCATTCCATTTTCCATTCCGTTTACTATTGCGGCCATAGCCACCAGACTGGCAACACCCAAAGTGATGCCCAGCATCGTCAAAAGTGAACGAAACTTGTGAGACCATATTTGTTTGAATCCAACTTGTATAGAGTTCCAGAGGATCATAACCAGCTATTGATCGGGAGAACGTTGGTCCGGGAAAGGGTATTGGCTCCTGCAGATGCAATCATTCTCAAACGACTGTTTGAATGTTGAGGAAAATGGGCTTTATGGGAGTATGGTTTCATCTTCTCTTTTTCACAGTTTAATCATAGCGAAGAGCCTCTATCGGGTCGAGTTTGGCAGCCTTGATGGCCGGCTGGATGCCAGCCATGAGGCCTACTAATACGCTGAAGCAGAAAGAGACAACCACTGCCCAGAGAGTGATTACGGGTTCGTTATCGGTCGGGATCAGTATTTTAAGAAGTTCTACTAATCCATATGAAACAAAAACACCAAGAATACCGCCAATGATGGCTACAACAATACTTTCGATCAGGATTTGAATAAAGATGGCAAAAGTGGTAGCACCGACGGCTTTTCTAACCCCGATTTCTCGTATCCGCTCCGTAATGCTTGCAAACATGATGTTCATAATTCCGATACCACCTACGATAAGGGAAATTGCTGCGATGATGCCCCCGGACCACCGATAATTGTTTACTTGAGCGCGAATATTTTCATCCCAATTTTCCTGGGTGCGGAAAGTAAAATCTTCCATGGCGAAATGAGTGCTCATCATTACATTGCGGGCCTGTTGGAGGGCGGCTTCAAGCTCTTCGACACTGCTGATTCGAATGTTTAAAGTGCTTAGGGTCGGGTCGGGTATATTGTTGGTTCCCGCAGAGGCTCGGAATTTAAGCCACATTGTGTTGAGAGGCATGTAAATAGTTGAATTCTTCAGCATGAAGGCAAAGCCCCCGGGGCCACCTCGTCCCCAACCGGTGCGCCGCTCCGGCCCCAATCGTTCGGGGGATGGATTGGCAAGCTGGTACTCACGCTCCTTCTTTTGTTTCTCGCTTTCGTAGCGTGTAAACATGCCGATAATAGTAAAGAGTTGCCCATTAATGTTGATTTCTTCCCCGATAGGAATGATATCTTTGCCAGTCTCTTCGAAAGTGCCGAAAAGCTGATCTCTGACCTCAGTGCCGATTACGCATACATTCCGGGCCAGGTCGTCATCAATTTCATTAAACATGCGGCCATGTTCAATTTTATGCACGTTCATATCCAGTGCATTGGGCCAGGTGCCGGAGATATTCCAGGGACGAAATACTTTTTTTCCACGGGAGACGACTCCACCTCGGCCCAGATTCATCTCCGGAGTGATCAGCTTAGTAAGGGTGGCATTTTTTTTCAGAGCTTCCACATCGCTCATGGTGATACCGACAACCTGATCAGATAGGTGACTTTGGTTTGGAGGGAGCTCTTGCTGGATGACGGAGACTTTTTCAATGCCGCCGATGGCTTGCATCGCTTCCCTCATTCCATTTTCCATCCCCTTGACCAGCGCTGA
Source organism: Verrucomicrobiota bacterium (assembly GCA_023230105.1). Lineage (GTDB taxonomy): Bacteria > Verrucomicrobiota > Verrucomicrobiia > Limisphaerales > UBA1412 > UBA1412. The sequence continues at coordinate 8,513 of JALNXY010000021.1, read as the reverse complement.
CATGCCTACCAAGCTGGCAACACCCAGGATGATCCCCATCATAGTCAGGCCTGACCTGAACTTATGAGCCCAGATTTCTTTCAAACCGACGAGAATAGTTGCCCAGATATTCACAGAATGATTTATTTATTCAAACTTGTACCCGCAAGACGATCATCTTCAGTAAAGGAAATTTTTCCATCCCGAATTTCAATGCGTCTGGGTGTGACTGCAGCAATTTCAGGGTTATGTGTAACCAAAACAATCGTGCTGCCCTGTTGGCTTAGCTCCCTGAAGAGATTCAAAATGTTTTCTCCGGTATGGGTATCCAGGTTGCCTGTGGGTTCATCTGCGAAAATAATCCGCGGTTGATTGATGAGGGCACGAGCGATGGCTACCCGTTGTTGTTGACCTCCGGATAACTGCATCGGGCGGTGTTTGGCCCGATTTTCCAAATCAACTTTTTTGAGAGCTTCCATTGTACGTTCTCGACGCTCTTTGGCCGATACGCCCGCGTAGATCATAGGCACTTCCACATTTTGAGCCACGTTGAGTTTGGGAAGCAGATTGAAGGATTGAAACACGAAACCGATCTTCCGATTCCGGATAGCGGCCAGTTCCATAGAGCTGGCGTTTTGAATTTCTATTCCATCAAGCGTAATTTTCCCGCTGGTAGGAGTATCCAAACAGCCCAACAGGTGCATTAAAGTAGATTTTCCACTTCCTGAAGGCCCGATAATAGAAATGAATTCACCAGATTCAATCTTCAAGCTCACATCGTCCAGAGCTCGGATTTCTTCGTCGCCAACCTGATAAATTTTAAAAACATTTTCCAGCTCAACTAATGCCATAGCGTTTGTCTTTCGCAAGAAACCAAAGGTTAACGAGGGCCAGGTCCCCGGCCTCCACCGCTGCCGGTACCACTACCACCACCGGGCATTCCGCGCATTTGGTTAGTTCTGGCGGCATTTGCCGTCTTTGAAATTTCTTCCATGGAAGGAGGCTCAAGAGCGACGGTGTCTCCTTCTTGCAGACCTTCAGTAATTTCCACAAAAGAAAAGTCGGCTACTCCAATTTTAACCGTGCGCTGTTCCCAGGATTCATCCTTTTTCGCATAGACGAAGCGCTCGCCCCCTTCAGTAAAAACAGCAGACAGGGGAACAGAGAGAACGTTATCTGCCAAAGCGATGGGGATGGATATATTAGCGGTCATTCCGGGGCGAACTCTCTCATCGGGATTCTCCAGGAGAATGCGGCAGGAAAAACCTTTGATATTATTCTTTAGAGTAGCCTGGGGGGCAATCCGCTCAATGACACCCGTGAGTTTGAGTCCGGTTACTGCTTCCACTTGAATGCTAACTTGTTGGCCAATCTTCAAACGAGTGACGTCAGCCTGATTGATGTGGGAATCAATAACCATTTGGTTTAAATCCGCCACGGTCAGACATTCAGTTCCGCCGCTGGCGCCATCTGAGCCGGAGACAGCCTGACCCACAGAAACAGGTCGAGTCAGAACCGTGCAGTCAAAAGGAGCCATAATCTGAGTTTTGCTGAGTCGTTCATCAATCTGTGCCAGTGCTTTTTCAGCCCGGACGAGGTTATTGGTTGAAATCTGGTAAGTTGAAAGCGAATTCTCGTATTCTTCCTTTGAAAGCAATCCGTTTTCAAAGAGCTGGCTCGCACGGGTAAAGTTGCGTTCATCTCTCTCCACCTGCAACCGTGACCCGTCAATGTCGGTACATTGGGTATCCCTCTCTTTTAGCAGGGTCTCATCATCCAGAGTGACCAGAACATCTCCTTTTTTTACATTATCTCCAATATCGACCAGGAGGGCTTTAACGCGGCCGCTGGTCTCGGGAATCACAGAAACCTGTTCGGCTGGACTGATATCTCCGGCAGCCGTAATGCTCAGCTGAATAGAGCGCCTTTGCACCTGATGAGTTCCCCTGTCTTGGCGTTGAGTTACAGGTTCAGCCTTGCCTTGCTGCTGGCTGAAATAATACCAGCTGCCACCGCCTAAAGCCGCGATCACTAAGATAATAATCCACTTCTTCATACAATTATAAAACGAGAAACAACCTACAGCATTTCCATTTTTGAGGTATAAAACCACACAAAACAGCCAGAGGCTCTATGTCTGAGCTATAAGAAAACGTCCACACTCTCAGACATCGGCGCAACATGATAGTCGTCCCCACCAGAAAAGAACACATAAAACGGGCAAAAGTTGCAAAAAAGAAAGATCAGCCGGTAGATTTATTTTGGCAGAAAATGCGTTCAAAGGTACCCACGAGTTTTTCCTTAACTTTTTCCCCGTTTGAGATATCATTGCTCCCTTCGGAAGAGATTCCGGAATCGAGCAGATTCGATTGAAACAATAGAAAAGAAGATTTAATTATGCCTGCAAAAGTTGATCCGGCGAAGTGTTCGGGTTGCGGGACCTGTGTTCCTGCCTGCCCGGTTGAGGCCATTAAAGTGGAAAATGATAAAGCTGTCGTTGATGCGGATACCTGCATTGATTGCGGCGCTTGCGTGAGTGAATGTCCAATGGAGGCTATTTCGCAAGAGTAAGTTTTCTAACGAATATAAAACAGAAAGCGGGCATATAGCCCGCTTTTTTTGGATATAAAGTTCTACTATCTACTAATCGATTTCAAAACTGAATTGATTGTAGTCCTCTTGGGCCCAGGCTAAATTCTTAGTGCTTGGGGAGATAGAGAAGAGAGGCGAGAACGTTCTGACCGATACAGTTTTGAAGTTCGGTGAAAACTCCAGAATTCTGAGCCATCCGTCGCCGCCGTTTCCGTGCCAGCCGCCACCCAGGGTTTGCGTATCAAAGAGCATTTGTGAGACAACTTTCCCTGCATGATTTTTATCCTGCCGGAAGCCTATGTTCTCCTTCGGATCTTTGGTGCCGGCAATGTGGCCACAGAAAACCATCCGGATGTTTTGAGTGGGGTAGATCAATTTTTCCCAAATTGCTTTGCCGTAATTGGCGTCGGCAACCTTATAATTTTCTTTCTCAATCAGGTTTTGCCCGCGAGCCAGACATTGCATATAGCTATGAGTGACCAGGACCGCAAAGTGATCTTTGAAAGCGTCACGGTTGACCAGTTCTTTTGCCCAGTTTAGTACAGGGTCCGAAGGAGCAAACTCCAGTGAGATGAATAACAGGTCTCTACCATGGGGTGTTTTGAGAGCATAAGCCGCATTTTCCAGCGTTTTAGCCCCATCTCGGTTAGGGCAACACTCCACCAGGACACCATTCCAAGCGGAATTTCTATTCGTGGGAAAATAAGAAGGAAATTGAGTGCTGCGATTTTCAGCGCTGACTATACCATAATCGTGATTGCCAGTACAAACTACGTAAGGGAGCACACCGTCTAAGCGTGAAAAAGCTTTTGAAATGGCACTCCATTGCTGAGCGCCGGTCTGGTTTACTTGACCTGCATTTTTCTCGGTCAAATCCGATTCTACTAATCCATTCCCCTCAATAAGGTCTCCCAGTTGAAGAGCGGTCAGCATATTCAGCTTCTTCTTATTTTCAGCAATCCAGGCCGTCATTAGCTCGCAAATCCCCTGATTGCGTCCGAATTTGATGTAAGTTTGGGTATCCGGAATCAGAATAAGCGACCAGGCCTCCGGATCTGAGAGCGCTGGAGGAGAATATGAAAGCTCTTTTGCCGGCTCTTGGGCCAAAGCAGAAGAGACGCCCCCGGTCATCCAGCCTCCAGCTAATGCAGTGGCGAGAATACTTTTACTTAAGAACTGACGTCTTGAGAAACCTCCAGAAGTCACATCTGTTTTAATATCATTCTTGTTCATGACAACCTCAATGAGGGTTCATGATATTCTAAGGGAATCCGTTTAACAATATTTATCTTCCTGTTTACACGGCTGCGCATTGCCTCAAAAATTGTAAAACGGAGCTTAACAACGAGGTGAACTCTGGATAGAATATCGGCAGTGACGTTTTGTTATAACCGAGGAAGAAGAAAAATGAAAAAGTCTGTTCATCTTATCAAAAAGTTTTCCCAGCTTGGCCGTTTGGCGTGTGCCACCGCTGGTTTTATTATTGGCTGCGCATCCATTTTCACCGCTAATGCGGAAGAAATATTGTGGAGCATAGGGCAGGCGGACCTCTCTGACTCAGAATTTATCGGGGCTCCCAATGACTATAATCTCTGCCCCAAGACAGTTGCATACGTCATTGGCGAATCAGTTCCCCAAAAGGATTGGCCTTTTATGCAGCTCGGGCCGGCAGATGCCTGGGGCGGAAGCAAAGTCCATCAATATCGGGTGTTTTTTGAATTGGGTGAGCAAGCCCCATCTGCAAAGGAATGTAAGCTGGTTCTGTATTTTAAAAATGTTCACAAAGAGCTTCCTCCAAAATTAGGGGTCCGGCTCAATGGAGTCGTTGTAGATAACGTTCAGCTCAGCTCCGGACAAGGTGATGATCTTGCAACGGGGAAAGTAAAAGAGGTACAGGGGAGCAACGTTACGGTTCCCGTTCCAGGCTCACTTCTAAAAAAAGGGGAAAATTTACTGGAAATTTCCAATGAACAGGGAAGTTGGCTCTATTACGATGCAGTCCAGTTCTGGGGACCTCAAGAGCTTAAATTAACATCAAAGGATGGAAAGAAATCTACCCGTATCCTTGAGATTACGACTCCGGGTGTACGGTTGCGTGGGGAAGGAGGGACTGTGAGCGCCCCGGTTGATCTGCTGGTGAGCCATATGGGTAAGACAGCCCCGGCTGATTTTTTCTTTAATGGACAGAAGATGGGCTCGGCGGTGCTAGTTCCGGGAGGACAGATCCTGAGTTTCAATGTTCCTGTAAGGGGAAAGAAAAACAAAGGAGTTTTTTCCATCAGCACTGAGGGACTCAAACTTGAAGAGCAAAAATGGGTTCTTCCTGAGCCTAAGTTGAAACAGTTTTATCTCCTTCCCCATTCTCATGTCGATATCGGTTATACGCATCGCCAGGATGAAGTGGTCGACATTCAAATTGACAATATGAATGTCGCGATGGGCCTCACTTCAGAAAGTCAGGCTTATCCGCGTGAGGCCCAGTTTAAATGGAATCCGGAGAGTATTTGGGTTGTAGACCACTATCTGAATAAGGAAAGCGAAGAAAACCAGACAGCCTTTCTCAATGCGGTGATTGATGGGACGGTGAGTCTGGATGCACTCTATGGGAATCTGCTGACAGGCTTGTGCCGTCCGGAGGAGCTTTACCGCGGTGTTGCCTATTTTTCAAAGAAAACCGAAATGTTGACCGGGGTTCCTATTGTCTCAGCAGCGATTTGTGATGTGCCCGGATATACGTGGGGTACCGCAACGATGATGGGTCAATCGGGAGTGAAATATTTTGCAATTGCTCCTAATTATTCCGATCGTATTGGTACGATCCACTCTGTTTGGAATGACAAACCTTTCTATTGGGTTTCTCAATCAGGTCAGGAGAAGGTTTTGTGTTGGGTTACTGCTCATTACTGGAAGCATGGAGACTTGGAAAAGGAGGTGTTAAATCATCTCAAGATGAGGCAAACCTCTGATTATCCGTATGACTTGGAGTGGATGTACTGGATTGCTCAGCGTGAGAATGGCGACTGTGATAATTCGCCGCCGGATAGGAATATGGCTCAGGCTGTGCATCAATGGAATCTCAAGTATGCCGCCCCCCAGCTCTCAATAGGAACTGCTCGGGAATTCTTCCCTCTATTTGAGAAGAAATACGGGAAAAAACTGCCACAATTCAGTGGAGATATCACTCCTTATTGGGAGGATGGTGCTGGCAGTACCTCTTTTGAGACAGGTCTGAATCGTTGTACGGCTGACAAACTCTCTCAAGCTGAAACTCTTTGGGCTCTGAGGAATCCCCAGCAGCGACCTGCCAAGCTCTTTGAAGAAGCCTGGAAAAACGTACTTCTTTATAGTGAGCATACTTGGGGTGCTTATTGCAGTATCTCTCGGCCTGATGACCCATTCACGATTAGCCAATGGGAAAGGAAACGCCAATTTGCTGTGGATGCGGCCCGGCAAGCTGAAGAACTGCTGTCTTCCAGCGTCACCAGCCAGGAGTCGGCACCGAGTGCCACTGCCCGCGTATGGAATACGACTCAATGGAGTCGGACCGGACTTGTGACAGCCCCTGAAGCTATGGCGAAGGTTGGCGATTATGTACAGGATCAGGATGGAAAACCAGTCTGTTCACAAAGGCTGAAAAGCGGGGAGCTTGTCTTCCTGGCTGAGGCTGTTTCGGGCATGGGCTCACAAAAATATGTTTCATTGCCGAAGAAAGCTTTCGTTCCGGCCGGGAAAGTATGGGCAGAAGGAAATAAACTGGTTTCTTCTGTGCTCGAGGTGGAACTGGACGAAAAGAGCGGAGCCGTGAAACTGTTGCGTTTCAGAGGTGAAGAACATAACTTTGTAGACAGCTCCAATTCGGTTGCTCTGAATGATTATAGATATCTTAAAGGCGTCAATCCGGATGACGCGCAGGCGAACGGTCCTGTTGCGATTACAATTGGAGAAGAGGGTCCTTTGGTGGCTTCTCTGATCGTTAAATCTGCAGCGCCCGGGTGCGTAGATTTAGTGAGAGAGATTCGGTTGGTTGAGGGTGCCGATTCCATAGAGGTGGTGAACTATGTGAACCGTTTGCCGGTACGGGAAAAAGACGCCGTTCATTTCGGTTTCTCCTTTAATGTGCCGGAGGGAGAGCTCCGAATGGAGACTCCCTGGGCGGTTGTACGCCCCAATCTGGATCAGTTGCCGGGCTCTTGTTACAATTGGTTCACGGTGCAGCGCTGGGTTGATATTTCCAATGACGACTATGGAGTTCTGTGGTCTCCGGTGCATGCTCCGCTTATGCAAGTTGGAGCAATCACGGCGAACCTCCTGGGAAGTGTTTCTTTGGATCAATGGATGGATCAGGCGATTGAGTCACAGACAATCTATTCCTGGGCTCAGAATAATCATTGGCATACTAATTATAAAGCCGATCAGCCGGGTGTTACGCCTTTCAAGTACGTAATCGCTGTTCATCGGGGCGGTTACGATGGCGCGAAATCTGCTCGTTTTGGGCAGGAAGTAACGCGTCCTCTCGTGGTATTCGCCTGCAACGAGCAGGCTGAGGGTTGCGAAAGGACAGAGACTGTTTCGTCGAGACTGGACAATGATAACTTCGTAGTCGAAACATTCAAGGTCAGTGAGGATGGGCAGGCTTTGATTTATCGTTTGCAAAATATGGCCGAGACAGAGCAGATTCTCCGGATGGCGGATGGAAAGAAATCCGAGAAAATTTATTTAACGGATCTGAGTGAAAAGCCCATAAAGAAAATGAGTCGAAAAATGAAGGTCCCGCCGCATGGGCTCGTGAACTTGAGAGTAGAATAACCGAGCGACGGGGCTTATTGAAATGAGTGTACAGAACAAAAGCCCAAGAATTTTACTGCTTATCCCTGCTTACAATGAAGAGGCTCGGATTGGTCCCGTATTGGTGGAATATGCGAAGTATTTCAAGGAGCGCTATGCGGGCGAATTCAGTATTGTCGTTGTGCTGAATGGCTGTGAGGATAACACCTTGGGTGTCGTGCAGGCGGCGCAGAAAGAGCATCCGGAAATCCGTTACTTGAACTACGAGGAGCCGATCGGTAAGGGGGGTGCTCTGATTGAAGGATTGCACCATTTTTATGAGGCCGATTACATTGGGTATGTTGACGCGGATGGAGCAACACAGCCCCCGGCTTTTCACGACTTGATCAAGCATCGAAATGAGGCGGACTGTATCATTGGTTCACGCTGGCTGCCGGATTCTGTCATACACCAGCCGCAGGGGAGCCGCAGACGGTTTGCTAGCCGCTGTTTTCATGCTTTGGTGCAGGGTCTATTCTGGATGAATATTAAGGATACCCAATGCGGGGCCAAACTGATTCGAAGGGATGCGATTGAGGCGGTCTTAAGTCAGCTTACCCTGGCAGATATGGCATTTGACATCAATTTGCTCTATGCGCTGAAGAAAAAGAAGTTCACTATTTTGGAAATACCGACTGAATGGACAGACAAGATCGGAACTAAGGTCGTGCTCGGAAAAACTTCACTGGTCATGTTTCTTTCAGTTATGCGTTTAAGAATAATATATTCCTTTTTTTATAAATATTTTGATTTTATTTTGTCACCTTTTTCCGAGTGGCTTTACAAACGGCTGGCAGCACCTCATCGCAAATTTAAGGGGCATGAAAGTTAAAATGTTTGATACGCTGAAAACCCTTTTTCATTTATTTTTATATCCATGTAATTTAAAATAAGTTGCCCAGCCCGAGAGGGCTGCGGAATGGAATCCATGTCCAGATGAAGAAAAAAGTGGATATCAACGTTGTTAAGAAAGGTGACGTCCCAGCGGCTGTTCAGCCTCTTAAAACGCCATCTTTGCCCAGACAATTGCGTATTCTTTCTTTGTCAGACTGCGTTCTTTTCCCCGGCATGGTTGTTCCGCTTTTGATTGACGACCCTCTCCAGGTTCGGTTGGTGGA
>JALNXY010000060.1 GCA_023230105.1 Verrucomicrobiota bacterium | reverse complement strand
AAAATGGGGGAATTCGATTCAGCACAACTGCTTCCTTCGGAAGCGCACTTTCATCGAGTCCGAAGCTCTTCAAGACCGTATCGTTAATGACACAGCGATGCGGCCGCTCCCGGTATGGAAGAGGCGCCCCGGACGGATTGGCAATAATCTCTTTCATGAGAGAGACCGTCTCCTCTCCATAAAGAGTCGAATCCATAACATAGCCGCCCAAAATCCCGGGGGCCAGAAAATCATTACGCGTCACCAGAATCGGCACCGAAGAGCGCTCTTTGATTTTATCGAGCACGTACCTGAAATTGAGGTACCCGTCCTGCTCGGAGCGGCGCCAGGAAGAGAGAACTATAAAGGCATTCTTCGGCAAAGTAGCCACCGCATCCAGCATCTGGTCCGTCGTCGTCTCCATCCCGTTCAATATCCTGATTCGGCATCCGGTAAACTCCTGGTGATACTTTTTCCACTGTGCCTGAAAGGATTTTTTTAAAAGCTCACCCTCGGAAATCACCAGCACCTCAGGGGCCGAAGGCATCAGTTTCATCCCAAGGCGGATATTATCCCAAACAATAGGTCCGGTGCGGATGACGGTGATATTGGGGTAAGTCTCACGATCGAAAATAGGACAGGCCTGGCAACCGCAGACGAGAATAGGAAGGTCCTTTGGAATTTGATCATAATAGAGTGTCAAAAAATCAGTGGCTCTCCCCAGGATTGACACCATGACGTCGTATTTTCCCTCCGTGCTCTGAGAATCGAATAATTCCTTCAGAAGCGACCAGGCTCGTTCCGCAGGCAATCGCCTTCCCCTGATACCGGTCAGCTCCACGGTATCTATCCGGTAATTGGCTCCATCTGCACCGAACGCCGATTCAATGTAGTCGCGAACTTCGTGTGTCCAGTCCTGGCTCAGGTGATAAGAAGACAGGACCAGGATTCGACCCTGAGGCTCCCTGTTTTCTGTTGTTGCTCCTGTCAAAAGCTCCGGGAATGCCGAGGGAGCCAAGTTTGAAATCTCGGATTGAGCTTGAAGCCCAATCGCCCAAAACCAAAGGAGAACCGACAACCACAGTTTCATCTTATGCACCCTTTCCCCAGTTCTTCATCAAGAACAGCCGATCTGAACAGTAAGGTATTCCTAAAATCCCCGGAAAATCTCTTTTTACCACGTTCGCTATTAGCGTCTCTATTGAAACAATGGAGTAATTCTATTCTTGTTTTTACGATAAGTCAACCCACACACTTCAAAAAAATGAAAAAACCGCCCCGAGCCGTTCAACTCTGAGGCGGTTTTTCTATGATTGGCAGAGAAGCCCTGCTTTATCTGTTCTTGGGTCGCAGGAGAATCGCTTTTTTATTGGTGCCTTCCACCTCTACGCTGTAGGTTTCGACTTTTTCATCGTCCTTCAACGCATTGTGGACGATAAAGCGGTCGAAAGCGTTCATCGGTTCCAGCTCTACGATATCACCCCAGCGGCGAACTTTCTCCGCAGCCTCCTTGGCCTTGCGGGTCAGCTCATCACGCGCATTCAAGCGGTAATTGGAGACATCCAGAAGGACTTTGGGCGCTTCGGGTTGGGTATTGAAAATGATCCGATTCGTCAAATATTGGAGCGCCACCAGAGCCTGGCCCTTGCGGCCGATCAGCCGGCCCGGGTCATCGGTTTTGATCTCAAGGAGTGGTCCCTCGTCTAAAAAGTGCTCCTCAACTTCACATGTAAATCCCAGACTTCTGAGGATGGTTTCAACAATCACTTTAGGTTGATCAGTCATAGTTGTTTTCTGTTCGTAGTTCTCGGTAAAAGTCTTATTTCTTGCCCGGGCGGTTTTTACCCCTCAAAGCCCGTTGACCCAGAGCTCCTTTTGTCACTGGCACAGTTACAGGCGCTGTCGGTGCCGCCGGATCTTTCATCCGGGTGAGCTTGGTCTGCAGAATCGTAAAGAGGTTCTGGACCGTCCAGTAGAGCGAAAGCCCCGAAGGCAGGCTATAGCAGAAGAAAATGAAGATGAGCGGCATATAGCGGAACATCTTCTGCTGGACAGGGTCCATTCCCGGAGAGGGCGGCGTCAGCGAAGTCTGCCAGAGCATGGAAGCTCCCATCAGGAGCGGCAGAGGGTTAACCGGGAAATTGAGACCGGGTATCAGAAAAATCGTGTCGGGAATCGAGAGATCCGAGGCCCAGAGGAAGGTCGCCCCGCGCAGCTCGATGGCGCTCATGAGCATCTTGTAAAATCCGATGAAGACCGGAATCTGAATCAGAATCGGCCAGCAGCCCCCCATCGGGTTGACCTTGTTCTGCTTCATGAACTCCATGAGCTTCTGGTTCATTTTCTTGGCGTCGTCCTTATACTTCTCGCGAAGGGCGGCCATCTCCGGCTGCAGCAGGCTCATCCGCTTCATGGAGCGGGTACTCGCAGCCGTCAGCGGCCAGAAGAGAAGCTTGATAATAATCGTGATAATGATAATCGCCAGACCGTAGCCGACATGGAGGAATGAATTGACCTGATTCATTCCCAGGAGAAGCATCTTGGAGAAAAAGCCGAAAAAGCCGTTGAAACCCATCACCAGGTCCAGGTCATTGCTGATGCCCAGTTTGGAAAGAGTGCGGTACTCCTTAGGTCCGGCGTAAATATCGTAATCGTAGGAGATTGTGGCCCCGGGAGCCAGGAGCGATTCCGGGTAAATGAGCGAAGCCTGCAAGCCCTTCTGCGGGCCCATATTCTGGAATTCCTCGGACTCCAACCTCAGGGGCGTCTCAATAACGGCCACATGCGAGCCGCCGCCCATGGGAACCGTCGCGATCGTGAAAAAGCGGTTGGCGCTGCTCACCCACATCACGTTGGTCAGGCCGTTGCCTCCGGTGTAGAGGTTGCGGCGCTCATTGACCGAGCAGCCCATCGTCCGGTTGGCGAACCAGCTCTCGCCGACGTTCTGCAGCTTCTCCCCGTCATACCAGGAGATATTCATGAGGTCGCGCTGATCTTTGGCGGTCAGCGGCGTGGCGGTACCGGTCACCAGCTCCAGAGGCGGCACCTGGACCGGGGTTTCGCTCTTATTGGAAAGGGAAAGCTTGGCTTTAAAGAGGTAATCTTCCGAGAGCGTGATCGTCTTGGTGAGCGTGACGCCGTTGGTCAGGAGAGTGCTCGCCTCCAGAGTGCGGTCGTCTTTGCGGGTCAGTTGATAGGCCTGGGTCAGGAGGTTCGTATCTCCCAGCACGGTCAGGAGCGGAACTGAAACCCCTTCATTCAAGACAATCCAATCGGCTTCGCTCAAGGAATTCTTCTTGGAAAAGCGGCTGATCTTGGCCGGGTATTTCTTGAGCTCGATTCGGCTCAATCCACCACCCCGGCTGCTGAACACATATTGAGCCACCTCGTTTTCAAGAGTGAGGGTCTGCTCGGTCGTGCCGGCGGGGAGCGTCAGAGTCCGGCCCTGGTCGGCTGCTGCAGCCGCTGCGGCTTTCTGGGTCGCCACTGCCGCAGAGGGCTGGAACGCATCGAGATTCGTGGAGGCTGTCGCACCGGGAGCCAGTGCAGAATCCGCCGGGGCACCATTGGTTCCTTCGGCGGCTGCCTGCTTAGCCTGTTGAATCGCTGCCTTTTCCTCCTGAGTCAGAGGTTTCGGGGGATAGAGTTTATTGGTGAGCGGGAACCAGACTCCGAACAAAAAGCCCAGTCCCACCAGGAGGATTAAAAATGCTTTACGATCCATTAAATACTTTTCTACTTATCGCTTACTGCTTCGTGCTGATTGCGTTATCAGCTTCTTGGGAGCCTTCCCGCACGCCGACGCGCGGAGGAACCGGGTCATAACCCCCTTCATGCCAGGGATGACAGCGGGCAATCCGCGTTGCAGAAAGCCAGCCGCCCTTCACAACCCCAT
>JALNXY010000020.1 GCA_023230105.1 Verrucomicrobiota bacterium | reverse complement strand
CGATTTCTGGAATACGGTCGGGGAGAAAGTCGCTGAGAATTATTTCGGGCAGATTCAGAATTTTTGCGCCCGGTACAATATCCCCTCGGGCGGCCACCTGATTTCCGAGGAATCTCTAGCGACGCATATTCCCTTTTACGGCAATTTCTTCGCCTGTCTGCGGCGTCTGGATGCACCCAGCATGGATTGCCTGACCAGCCAGCCCGGAGAAGTTCCCTGGTACGTCTCGCGACTGATTTCCAGCGCGGCCGAGCTCACTGCCAATCGCCTGGTGATGAGCGAAACCTCCGATCACTCCCAGGTCTGGCGTCCGGCCGGAGACGAGCGTCCGAAAACCATCGTCTCGGTCGATGAGATCCGAGGCACTCTGGGCCGGCAGATCGTGGGCGGAGTCAACCGCTTCACCAGCTACTACTCCTGGAACCAGCGCAGCGATGAAGAGATCCTCGGCATCAACCAATGGTGCGGACGCAGCATCCTCCTGACCGAAGGCGGCAGGCAGGTGACCGATGTCGCCGTGCTTTACCCGGCGGAGAGCTGTTGGGCCCGGTATCTGCCCTCGCGTCTCTGGGCCAATGATTCGCCAGAAGTCCTGGGCATTTCCGGCAGTTACAGTGCCGTTGCGGAATCGCTCTGGCGCGGCGCCCGTGATTTTACCTTTATCGATAGCCAGGCCATTACCGATTCAGTCGTCGGCAACATGGGGCTTGAGCATCCCTGCGGTCTGAGCTGGAGGATCATCGTGCTTCCCTCCTCCGATACGCTGCCCCTGGAAGTCTGGAATCAACTGGAGTGGTTCGTCGATCGCGGCGGCATCCTGATCGCTGCGGGCTCTCTGCCCCGGAATTCCTCCTTTGAATATCCCAGCCAGGCGGTATTGGATATTTCCAAACGCCTTTTCGGGGAGACTCCCCTGCCCTTCAATGCCCGTTTCAACCGCTCCGGAGGCGCAGCGGTCTATCTGCCTCAGGGAATGGAGAGCCGGGTCTCCGCCGTGGCGGATGCTCTATTGGAGCGCGATTTCACCCCGACTCAGAAAGAATCTCCTCTGCGCGTCACCCATCGCTCTTTCCACGACCGCGAGCTCTACTATGTTTTCAATGACTCCAAGCAGCCTTGCGAAGAGAGCGTCAGCTTTGCCGCCATCGGCAACGCCAGAATGTGGAACCCGCAGACCGGAGAGGTCACCGAGCTTGATTATGCACCGGGCTACACCGTCCGCCTGGATGGCTGGAGCGCCGTAGCCTTCACCTTTGACCGTCAGATTCAGCGTAAACAAAAAACCGATATGAAGAGCCTGCCTCAATACGAGGAAATGCCGCTGCCGCTGGTAAAACCGACTGCCGGAGGAGGAGAATTCGTCCGCTCGACTCTGACCGAAACTGAAAAAGGAGTCACCGCTCACTCGACCCTCACCAAGAGCAACGTGGATACTTATCTCTTCCTCAGCTACACCCAGGAGATGGATTTGAGCGCAATGGAGCTCCTGAGCCTCAGCGTCAAAATACCGACCACCCAAAGAACGCCGACTCAGCTTCTGGTCGTGCTCCGGGATGCGGATGGAGGCGAATACCTGGCTCACACCGGCCACACTCTCGGCGGACGCGATCAAGGCGAGTTCGTGAAAATTTACATCCCCAAAACCAGCTGCCTGCTGGCCGGCTGGTCCAAGGATCCCAACGCGCGGATGGACCTCGATAAGATCAGGGAATTACGGATCGGCTGGGGCGGCTACTTCGGCCAGGAAGGCGAGACGGTGGAGTTTTCCGTACAGGATATTTCGATTCTGAAATAATGACTCTGCACGAAGCATACATCGCCCTGAACCTCATTGAAGGCGTGGGCCCGGCCACATTGGCTCAGCTCCGGAAAGTTTTCGGAGAGCCTCAAACCATTCTCTCAGCCGGCATTGACCAGCTCATGAGAGTGCAGGGCATCGGGCCGATGACCGCGGCAGCCATCCGCAATTGGGAAGACACGGTCGATCTGCAAAGCGAATTGCAGCGGATTAAAAATGCCGATTGCCGCGTCATTATCCCGGAGGATGAGGAATACCCGCCGCTCTTACGCGAAATTTACAATCCCCCGTTCCTCCTCTACGTCAAAGGGCGCATCCTGCCCCAAGATAAGGGCTCGATCTCCATCGTCGGCTCGCGGATGATTACCCTCTACGGCAAGGAAACCGCTCATCGCCTGGCCCAGCAATTGGCCTATGCCGGAATCACCGTGGTCAGCGGAGGCGCCAGCGGAATCGATACGGCTGCGCACCAGGGAGCCCTCTCGGCCAAGGGTCGGACATTAGCTGTCCTGGGCAATGGATTAAACCACATCTACCCCTCGGGCAACTCTGAGCTTTTTGAAAAAATTGCCGAAAACGGGGCCCTCATCTCGCAGTTCCCCATGGACCGCGCAGGCGACCGCCAGACTTTCCCCATCCGCAATCGAATCGTTGCCGGCATGACCCTGGGCACCGTCGTGGTAGAGGCGAATCTGGTAAGCGGCGCTCTCATCACGGCCGGCATGGCCGCTGAGCTCAACCGGCAGGTTTTTGCCGTTCCGGGCCGAGTCGATTCGCCCCGCAGCAGCGGTTGCCATAAATTGATTAAAGAGGGAGCCAAGCTCTGCGAAGGGGTGCAGGATATTTTGAGCGAATTTGAATGCTTTGCCGGGCTGGCCGGAACCTTGAGTGAGGAGAATCCCCCTTCAGCGGAAAGAAAATCCGAAAAAGTCGATCCGGAGCAACTCCCCTTTTCTTTGCCCGTCACGGCGGTGGAATCTTTCACCATTTCGATGAGCGAACATGAATTGGCCGTCTTCGGCTGCATGAGCTCTCAGGAGCAGCATGTCGATGAACTCATCCGTGCTTCCAAATTACCCAGCAGTGCCGTCCAATCGGCTCTCTTCGGGCTAGAACTCAAAAAGCAGGTAGAGCAGCTCCCCGGCAAATTCTATCGCAAAAAAATGAAGTAGATCGGCTCCGAGATTCGGAGAGGAAATCTATTTTTTCTTAATCAGCTGCCGCAGCCGCCCATAGGCCAATTGCAGCTCGGCCGATTCTTCGGGCATCCGCGCCACGAAAGCCTCGTTGCGCAAGAGCGTATTGATCGCTTTGGCGAGGCTCTTGGTAAACTCCGGCAGGTCAAAATAAACTTCCCGGGTCAGCTCGGTTCCCTGGAGAATACTCTCCCCCAAATTCGCCTGGCACCAACCCAGATCATCCGCCCCTTCGTGCATCAGGTGGATGTAATAGTGCTCATCCATGAAGCGGAGTTTCACCGTCTTGGCGCCCCAATAGAAACTGATCAATTCATTCGTCCACCAGAGGAGAAGCACGCTGACAAAATCGCAGTAGGCATCGCCCGGGAAAGCGCCTTCATCATCTTCGATGTAGATATTTCCCATCGGCAGGGGATAATAGTTTCCATCCACCTTTACACTATTTTCGTCCAGTACAACTCTCATCTCTATTGATCTCTTTTCTCTCTCAAGTCACGGTAGGCGGCAAGGGATAAGGCGTCGGGGCGGACTTGACCCGCTCGCCCAGCCAATGGATCGCCTGGCCCAGATGGCGCATATTGGCCATGGCTTCCTGATCCTCCTTCACCTCTTCGGGTAATCTGCCCACGCCGAAATTCCAGTAGGATGAACCGGGCACGATCATCCCCAGGCAAAGGAAAAAGTGATTCAGATTATCAAAAACATTAATGGCACCCCCGCGGCGTTGCGCCACGACTGCCGCGCCGATCTTCCCGCGCAGAAGCTCTTTATTCACCGAATAGGAAGCCAGTCCCAGGCGGTCGATGAAGGCCTTGATCTCAGAGGCGATCGTCCCGAAATACGAAGGCGACCCCAGAAGAATGGCGTCCGCCTTCTCAGCCTGGGCGATCCAATCATTGATCGGGTCGCTCGTGATGACGCAGCGGGCATTGGCGTTCTTGAAACAGCGGTAACATGCCTTGCAGCCTCTGACGGGCACACCCCCAACCTGCACGAGCTCGGTCTCCCAGCCCGCTTCGGACAACACTTCGAGCACCGTCTTAAGCATAAAAGCGGTGTTCCCATTCTGCCTTGGGCTTCCGTTAAAAGCTACAACCTTCATGGAGACGCATCGTCTCACTCGAAGTATCGCTTGTCAAGATTGTTTCAGGCTTGCCACCCAGTCCTGCACCGCGCGCCGTATATCGGCCCCGGTCTGAAGCGCCGGCTTCACGTGGCGCGGCGTAAACCAGGGGAACGCCCCCGTCAGGTCATGCGTGACCAGCACCTGCCCGTCGCAAGCAGTGCCTGAGCCGATCCCGATAGTCGGTATTTTCAGAGCCGCCGTGATCTTGGGAGTAAAATCTTTCTGGACCAATTCCAGCACGATCGCCATGACCCCGGCCTTCTCCAGTGCCAGCGCGTCTTCCATCAAGGCCGCCTGTTCAGCCTCGACCTTGCCCTTAATCCGGTAACCGCCTTCCACGAGAATATGCTGCGGCAGCATCCCGAGATGTCCGCAAATGGGAATCCCCTTTTCCAAAATGGCTTCCACCTGCGGCAAAATGGCCCGGCCGCCTTCGAGCTTCACGCATTGAGCCCCGGCCTCCACCAGCCGCCGCGCGTTCCGGAGCGCTTCTTCGGGCGTTTCATAGCTCCGGTAGGGCATATCGGCTATGAGCAAACCTTTGGGATGGGCCCGGGCCACCGCCCCGACGTGATGGATCATGTGCTCCATCGTGACGTGAGTGGTATCCGGGAAACCCAGCACCACGTTGCCGAGAGAATCGCCGACCAGCAGAATGTCCACACCGGCTTCATCGAGCAGGCGGGCCATGGGGTAATCATAAGCCGTCAGAGCGGAGATTTTCTCTCCCCTCTTTTTCATATTCAGAATTTTTTCCACCGCAGCCCGAGCACCCTCGGGCTCCTCTTTATCAGATTTCAAGACCATGATGTTTTTTCTACGCAGAAAGGCCCACGTCTCAGAACGAGCCGGGCCGATTCATAAAAGGATGAAAGGTTGGGGACTCCCCGTCCGACTAGCCCGGAGGCCAGCCCAGAGGACGCCCACCCAAAATATGGCAATGCAGATGCGGCACGGTCTCTCCTCCATCCGCACCGTTATTGATCACCAGCCGGTAACCATTTTCCGCCAGACCCAACTGACGCGCCACCTGTGCCGCCGCCAGAAGCAAATTGCCCAGCAGCTCGCGGTCGCTCCTCTGCGCCTCGTCCACACGGGCAACCACCCGTTTGGGGACGAGCAGGACATGGACCGGCGCCTGCGGGTTGATATCCCGGAAAGCCAGCAGCTCCTCATTCTCAAACACGATATCAGCCGGGATTTCCCTGGATATGATCCTTTCAAAAAGAGTCTTGCTCATAACTTTTTCTATTCAATGACTAAAATTTTTTCTAACCGGTCCGAGCTCTGCGCATAGCTCCGGATAAAGGCCACCACGGAATCAGCGAAACCACGGGCGCGCTTGCTCCAGCGCTGACGCTGCGTGCAGGAAAGCGTGCAGCCGCGTATCCCCTTCACGAAAATAAGGTCCGCTTTCGTGTTTTCCAGTGAAAGAAGGACCTCCCTCAGCTTCTGGAAAAAAGCCAGCTCGCCATATTGGAATTCTGCCGGGATCAATTCCTCCAGGTCCACATGCCGAATCAGTTTGCCGGGCTGCGAGATCAATGCCGATGAAACCATCTGCGCCAGCTCCCCGAGCCTCAGCCGCCCCAGGTAATCCTCACGGTTGACGTAGGTGAAAACCGCCTCCACGGCACCCCGAAAGTAATCCGGGTCCACCCGCTCCATCTCCAGCATCTCCGGCGTAATATCCTCTGGAAAGCATGGCCTGAGCTCTCCGGAAGGATACTCCACCAAAACGCATTCAGAGTTTAAAGCGATCATGATTGTCTTTACGCCGGGTTCACCGTCTCTTCGCGACCGGGGTCCGCCGCGCACGAATACACCCTCAAGAGACTATGTAGCACAAATGCCGCAGAAGTAAAACGCCAAAATCCGGTTCGAGGCCCCCAGTGAATCCGGATCACCCCGAAAAATAGAGCTCTCCGGACGTTATACTCCACCTCACCGGAGATATTTCAGAATAATACGCATAACCGAAATAAATAATTCGGATTTTATATTGCAAAAACGAAACACTTGAGTCATAAATTGAGCAATTGAAATTTTTCATGAATGCTCCCGCAGATGATTCGGGCCTGAATATCTTAACTGGAAAGAAAATATCAGGTATTCACGAAGGAAAAATCCGATTGTTGCAGTCTGATCTTTCCCGGACTCTTGCTGCCAGTGGGCTTTCTGATTTTCAGGATAAAACTTACAAGTAGATGAAACTGACAAAGCCAGATATCAATTGTGCCACTGCATTCCTTTTTCTAATAATCTTCCTTTTTGGGTGCAATGGAATTGTTGCGCAAAGCAGCTCAAATGAAATAGACAATGCTTCTAAAAAACTTAAAATCCACCCTGTTGTAACTAATCAAACTGAGGTTTCTATCCAGCAAAAGGATAATACCGGTGTTTCCAGCACAAAAGGGAGCCCCGAGAAATTCTTGCCTCTCTACACTGCGGAGGGAATTCTTTACATGGAGTATCTCATGGCAGGAAAGGCCTCCCAGGGTGATGCGCTTTTTTCTATTTCTGTGGATGCGCTAGGCCGTTGGAACATTGTCTTACGCCAAAAGAAGGGAGCTGTAGAATATATGAATTGTGATGGCACGAATATCTTCCATTTATTTGGCTTACCGCAAAATGTTCCACTGGATTTGCCAATTGTATTAAAAGAAGACTTGAGCACAGGGCAGAACGCAACCTACCATCCTAATGAGACTACCGCTATTTCAGTTACGCCGCTTGCCGAAGTATATAGTGGTTCTTTCCCGACAACTTACAACAGATTTGGAATATTGTGGCTGGCCTTTGCGGGAGGACACTATCTGGAAACGACGAACGATATCCCCAACCTGCTGGAATTTGATCCCATAAATAATCCTTTCGCCTGGTGTACCGATTTCTTTTATAAGAATGAGGTCGAATCCTCATTTCCACTTTTGCTGGAAGGTTCTTTTATCGTGAATACCAACTTGATAAAGGGAGATACTGTTGCATATCAAAAAATTAAAGAACCCCAGGGCGAGAGTACGTTCAAATGGTTACAACAGCGTTTGGAGATAATGCAAAAAATACCGGCGGAGCTTTTCTTGAGAGGGAGTTATTCGCTGATTGAGAGTAAACAGATTGGAACTCTAAAAGTGCCCGTCCTTTTCTCTACCTCGTCCCGCCCCGATATTTTGATTCGCCAGGACGATTCCGACGGCAACAGATTTATTGGCCAGGTGACCAATATAATAGTGGCTCCGGGAGAATATTTTTTGGTTCCTCAGATAGAGGGTAAGTTTACTATACACGATTTTCGCTTCATGAAGCGAACAAAGGAGGGCTTCTGGAATTCAGCTGTCTATGAGTCTACAAACAATTGGGAATTGGATAAGCATAGCGAACGATTGCAAGAAATAGGGATGGGTCAGAGGCTAATACCTCGTCTTCAAAAATCCCCCAGAAATAGAACCTACTATGTGAGCAGAGGCCTGCTTACAATGGTAATACTTGCCCCACTCGGCTTTTTTGTAATAAGACGGTGGCGCAAACAAGGATGAATATCATGAATCACACAAAAAAGTTATTATACACAGCTCTGGTGCTTTCAGTTTTAAGCATTTGGAGCATCGCTCAAACAAATCAAACGACTAAACAGAAGGTAGAGGCAGAAATCACCGACACTCATGGTAAGAGCGTTCAGATTCTTACCAATAGCCAGCTGTTAAGTAATATGACCGATCTCGGTACCGGGAAGACCTTTATCAAATATACCGGTATCAGAATGGGGGATGACCCCCATCCTTCCGGCACTCCCGAAGGTCCGGAACCCCAAGGCGGCTGGTATACCCCGCTTTATTTGGCAGAGGGAATAGTGAATAGCCACATAAGAACAAGTTCCAATACGTTTAGCCAAGAAGGCTCTTTGCCTTTTTCGTTTTCCAGCGATGGCAAAACACGTTGGCAAATGGAGTTCCATGAATACGATAAGGAAATGGACATACGATCAACAAATTATTTATTTTGTGACGGAACTAATATATTCAATATCTCGCAGTCTGACAAATATGTTGATAGAGAAGGGAATACGATATTAAACACGGCGAGTAATTGTGTTGGAGTCGTCTCTAGTGGACAAATCCCTCACAATTTTAGAGATGAGGCTGGCTTTATTTGGCTGGCTTTTATGGGAGGAGATTATCTTTTGAACAACGGAGCCCCACAGGAGCAAGGAACCTATCGAATGGTTGACGTATTATCCACACCTTCTCGCAATCCATTTGCATGGTGCTGTGATCTCAGATATATTTTAAGGAATTCTCCAACTCCAAACACTATAATATCAAATTGTTATTTCTTTTTGAATACTAATTATATATCATTGGATGACACGGATTATTTTGGTATCAACGAGGAAGATGTTAAATCAGATTTTATAATTCAATTATTTAAAAAATTAAGAAAAATAAAAACAAATAACTTATGTTATTCTATTTATAGATCACCTTCATTTGTATATGTTACTAATAAATTTGATATTCCATATCATTTTTCATCCGAGCGTTTTGACGGTGTTCCCTTAGAAGAAAAGAATAAACTTCCTTTTATTGTAAAGGAGGGGCTTGTCACTAATGTTATTGCAGCGCATCGAGTAGTTCCGATGTTTCCAAATTTCGGTATTGTTTCTGTTCAGGATAACCGTTTCAGATATCGAACAAAAGATATGTACAGGGGCTCAATTTATTATATGTGTACAAATGAATTGGAAATTGCGATGGATAGCCCCAAGTTGCGTGAAGCCGGTTCAAAAAAACTTATAAAGAGAACTTTTATAAAAGAAAATAAAGAAAGAAATTATACTTTTATTTTATTTTTAATAATCGCAGTCGTTACTCCATTAATAGTATTACCTATAATATTTCATTGGCGCAAACAAGGATGAATATCATGAATCACACGAATAAGTTATTATACACAGCTCTGGTGCTTTCAGTGTTAAGCATTTGGGGCATCGCACAAACAAACCAGACGGAAAACCAGAAGGCTTTGCAGAGGGAATTGGCAGAATATATCAAGACTCGTGGTATAAGCGCTCAGAGTCTTACCAATAGCCAGCTTCCTAGTTCTGCTGGCCCCATCATTGCCACCAATAACGGCGTCACCATCACTCAAGGTCCGGGCGCTTCCATACCCGAAGGTCCGGAACCCCAAGGCGGCTGGTTCACTCCACGCTATACGGCTGAAGGCGTGATCAAGAGGGAGTTGTTTTCTAGTTCAGGGGATGCTCAGTTCACTCTAACCAACCCGTTTTCTTTTTCTATGGGGGATAATCAGTTTTGGAAGGCTAAAGTATCCATGAGTATTGGTGACGAGGAGATTTCCGTGACATCGGTGAGTTTCGTTACATGTGACGGAACTAATATTTACTGCGTCCTTTCAAATGGAAGTGTAGATGAAAAGGATGGAAAAGCCCCAATTCTTTCACCCGGTGTGCTACCGATTGAAAGAGATGAGATTGTAGGATTGCTATGGACGGCATTCGTTTCCGGTGAGCATTTGGTTTCTATGGAAGATGCTGATGCTGCGAAATTGCCCAACTTGCTTCCAGGAAAGAGTACGGGGGATCCAGCTGCGTGGTGCCTAAATTTCGATTATGGTCTTCATTCTTTTTCCAGGAACACGCTGTTGTCTAATGGGGTGTATGTTCTTGATAAATCTCGTGTTTACCCCGATATTGACGACTATCCTTTTCTTGATGAACCGGAAGGTGATTTTTCTAAGGAATTTATAACTGGAAGGATACAGTACCTCATGGGTATTGAACAGACTAATCATGCCGTCTCTACTTATACAGCGAAAAAGACAGGTCTGTTTTCTGGATATGGTGTTCCAATTTTATTCGATGCCGAAAATTTTTCGCTTCCAGAGACCAATAATGCCCCCCCTCCCTGTGTCGCTCGCATGTCCGGAATCGTTACCAATGTGATTATTAATCCACAAGTTGTCCCGCTGTTGCCGCAAATTACCGGCGTTGCAGGCGTTCAGGACAAACGTTTTAAAGAAAAAAAAGGAATCTTCTATCGAAACTATCTATTTTATCGTGTTACTAATGAATGGGAGTTGTCGGTCGATAGCCCGCGATTAAAGGAAATTGCTTCTCAAGCATATGCTCTTAGAGTGGGAGAACCTGTCAGCGATTCTTTTTCCAAACGTAAATTAGTCTTTCTCGCTATTCTTATTCTTCCTATACCCATTCTGTGTATCTGGTATTATCGCGGGAGAAGAGAGAGTTAGAGGACGTTAAACAAAATGCTTAAAAAACTGAAATTCCTTAAGCGCATAGATTGGCTGGGGCTCTATGCCTGCCTGGTGGTGCCGTTTATTCTGCTGATTTTGAGCGGTTTAATACCCGAATGGGGTAGCTGGTATTCTGGGGTCGACTGGTATCGCCCGCAGGTTACTGCCCTCGTTGAAGGCCATACCAACCTGGGTACCACGCTGAGCTCGCTTCAGCATGATAACACCTGGTCCGGCGGCGGAGTGCATCAGGTTTGGGGATTGGGGGTACCTTTTCTGCGGTTGCCCTTTGAGTTCATGTATCGCCTTTTTGGATTTGAAGTTTTTCCGGATCGGCTAACCATCGGCTTTTGGCTCTTCTGCGTTACCTTCTGGGGCTACCGGGTAGTGGTGAGTACCAAGGGTCTCCCCCAAACCGGGAATTCCGGCTTTTCACCGCTTGGGAATTATTTTCTGCGCGTCATAGCGCTATTACTCCTCCTCTTTTTCCCGGTCCTGATCACGCTCCTGAGCTCCCGGATGTTGGTATTTGAGGAGGCGCTTGTTTATACCTACCTCTATGGAATCGCGGAAGCGTTGACCTTGCTCTGGTTTATCCGCAAACCGCGATTGAAGGGTTGGCTTATCCTCTCTGCCGTGGCGGGATTGGGTGCTTTTATCCGCCCGACTCTGCTATTTTACGGTGCCGCTTCGATGCTGGTAGGGGCTTTGCGGCTCTTTCTCAATCGTCCGCATCCCGTGCGGGATGCGGCCCCGAAGAAATTCCTGATTCGATGGGGGCTGCCTGGCTATTCCTGGCTCTGGGGGCCGTTTCTTTTTCTATTAGGCGGCGGTCTGCTCTTCCTGACCAATCTGAAACGCTTTGATGACGGTTTCGAGTTTGGCCACAAGCTGAATGTGCAGTGGAGTGACCAGATACTTGGCTCAATGTATTCCACCCGGTTCGACTGTCCCTGGCAGGATGAGCCGATGATTTCTGCGGGCAAAGAACTCTTCGGATTGATGTATCTGCCGACGAAATTTAATAATGGCAGTTGGTATGAACAGAATTTATTCCCCGGGCAATCCTCGACCTTCCGCTGGCGGGATATTTACCTGAGAACTTATGATCTCTCGGTTCTGGCTTTGGTCTTGTGTAGTTTTACGGCCGGAGCAGTGGTCTGGCTAAGGCAAAAACCGAACCCACCGGAGGAATCTATTGATGAACCGGCTCCCGGTTCCCCTGTCGAAGAAATGGGCTATTTGGTCCTCTGGAGCTTTCTGGCAGCAATGCCGCTGGTCTGGTTCTATCTCTGGACGCCCGTCATCACTTCGCGCTATATGCTCGATTTTGGACCTGCATTTGCCTTGGCCATTTTCGCTCTCTATGAATGGGGATATCGGAAAATAAAGAAACATAAATGGGCCATTCTCTGGGGATCTCTATTCCTGGTGTGGCTTCTGGCAGAAGCCGCATTATCGCTGTCTTCCGCCGAGCATGGCCCCAGATGGCGTACTTCGGTTAGCCGCAGCGCAGCATTAGCGTTTAGTCGCATAGATATCCCCGGCTCGGATAACGAAACCAGGTTTGACGGTCTGGGCTGGAATAAGGAAAACGGAACCGCACAAGCGATTGTCACCGTGTTCGTCCATGATGCAGAGTTTCTGGAATTGGAGCTGGAGACGAACCAGAGTTTCATGGATGAAATGGTGAAAAAAGGAGAAACCGACTATCCCAAGCCGGCCCCCGAGGTCATCCGCGCCAAGATCGGCCTGGAATACCTGGAGCGAGAAAGCATCACAAAGACCGACGACGGCTGGAAGGTGCGTTTCCGCGGTCCCCAGCGCAAAGTGTATCAGAGCGGCCACCAGGTGACATTCCTTGCCCTGATCACCAAGGAATACCTGGGCTGTAGATATACCCCCTGGCTCCTCAAATCCGTCCGTTGGAATAGGACCGATCCCCCCAAAACCATACCCCCAAAAGAACCCAAGACTGCCTCATAAAACCATATATTAAAGAATAGGTTAAAGCTAAAATAGAATTATGAATACATATAATAAGAAAATGTTAGCCGTTGTTTTTTCTGCCTTCTGCATTTGGGGCATCGCTCAAACAAGCCAGAGTGCTGATCAAAAAGCGGAAGCAGAGAGTGCCACCAATAACGGCGTCACCATCACTCAGGGCCCCGGAGCTTCCACACCCGAAGGCACGGAACCCCAAGGCGGCTGGTTCACTCCGCTCTATAGGGCTGAGGGTATGATTAAAGGTATAAGGGTCAACTCGAAGACAGCTAAAGTCAAAGAGTCAGAATATCCCTTCACAATTTCCCTGGATGGAAAAGGTCGGTGGCAAATGTCATTTGTTTCGACATCAATTATTACTACTGGCGAAGAAGGTAAGCTGAACTCAACAATGTATCTGTCTTATGATGGGACGAACATTTTGAGCACGCTGGAGTCTGATGGTTATGTTGATATGGATGAAAATGGCAAAGTAATGATAAAACGACGAACCGATGGGGATAATCGTGGCAGGACGGCGACTATTTCGCCAGGCCCTTTCCCATCAGACTTCGGAATTCTCGAAGGATTTGTTTGGGTCGCATTCGTTTCAGGAGAACATTTGCCTCCACAGCAGAGTGTTGCTCGGATTCCTAATCTTTTGGATTCTGCCAGGAGATTTAGTCCGTCTGTGTGGTCTGTTGATTTTCATTATAATATCTTAACAGATTCTCTAATAAAATTAATAGATAAAGGGTATTTTATATTAAACACTAATTATATTTCAGATGACTTAACTGATTACAATGAGGTTTTTGAGCCTGAGGGTGAGACGATAGCGAATGAATTAAAGAATAATTTTGATAGTTTGAAAGATGTAAAAGAAAATGAATTTCTAAGATCTTTTTATATTTTAGATGAAATTATGGAGTTTGAAGAAATAAAAATTCCGATTAGATTTTCATCGACTATTTATCCAAATATTGGATATGGAAGTACCGCAGATCCTTATAAAATGAATGGAGTAGTTACAAACATTATTTTAAATCCAAGTGTTGTTTCAATGCTGCCACCGGTAAAGGGAATCATTTACGTCCAGGATACAAGGTTTCTTCACCGTACAAAAGATGTTTTCAGAGGCATGATATTTTATAGTTGTACAAATGAATGGGAGATTGCAACGAACAGCGCAAAGCTGATAAGAGCAGGAAGTACAGCTTTGCATCCCCGTATGCTTCCACAGGCACCAGTGGCCAACGATTCTTCTTCCAAACGTAAATGGGTCTTACTTGCTATTCTTATTCTTCCTATACCCTTTCTGTGTATCTGGTATTATCGCGTGAGAAAAGAGAGCTAGAGGACGTCAAAACAAAAATTAAAATCATGAATAACGCTAATAAGTTTATAGGCACGGCTCTGGTGCTTTCAGTTTTAAGCATTTGGAGCATCGCTCAAACAAGCCAAACGGCTACGCAGAAGGCAGGGACAGGAATTGACGAGACTCAGAGTAAGAGCGTTGCGAGTCTTACCAATAGCCAGCTTCTTAGTTCTGCTGGTACCATTATTGCCACCAATAACGGCGTCACCATCACTCAGGGCCCCGGAGCTTCCACACCCGAAGGCCCAGAACCCCAAGGCGGCTGGTTCACTCCGCTCTACACGGTAGGGGGAGTGGTCAAATCTGAGTATTACGATAAAGCGGAGGAAACCTTTGTCTCTCAGGGGGAGAGACCTTTCTCTGTTTCTTTGGGTTCGGATAATCGCTGGCAGATGAGTCTGGTTGACTATTGGGATAGCAAAGAAAAAACGACAACAAACTTCGTAGCCTATGATGGAACAAATATCTTCACAGCTCTCTATTCGAATTATTATTTAGACACGGAAACTTTTTCAGCGGTGGAGAAGAAGAAAATCATGGGGGCACCGACAATCGGAAAGGGACCTTTTCCGATCCACGGGAGCCCTGCTATGGGATTACTCTGGGTAGCCTTCCTCTCCGGCGATTATCTGCGTGGAGGCGATACAAACAGAATTCCCAATTTACTCCTGAGTGATCTGGATACGGATCCGACCGCCTGGTGTGCCGATTTCAGAACCCGAATGCTTGAAAACTCCTCGAATCCTCTGGTTAAAGAAGGTTTTTTTGAATTGAATAAGGATTATATTTCCGATGATCTGATGGATTATCCCAACGTAGAGGAGCCGATGAGTGAGAGAAGCGCCTTTGTTCTTTCAGAGATATTGAACACATTAAAAGATATTGAGGAAGATGGGTTTTTGAATTCACATTACATATTATCTGACTCTATAAAAATGAACGAAATAACCATCCCAAAAGAATTCAGATCTTCATTTTATACACTCCCCAAAAGGGATGAAAAAACTTACCTCTGCGGAAAAAGGACGGGAACAATTACAAACGTAACATTCAATGCGAAAGCGGTCCCCATGATTCCTCAAATGGAAGGGAGTCAAATTGTTAGAGACAGTCGTTTCATGTTCAAAGACGAGCATAAATTCCGTAATACCATATCTTATTTTGTCACAAACCAATGGGAGCTTTCGATGGATGACATTGAACGTGAAAAAGCAGACAGACTTTATGTTGGTTCGCGCGGTGGGTATGCCCCCAGAGGGAAAAGTAATTATGGTAAATTGATTGCCATAGCCGCATTAATCCTCATCCCATTTATTATTGGAATAATAAAAATAACATTCTCTAGAAATAGAAAAGTACAACATTAAATAAAGATTATGAAGAAACTATACATTAATTTACTTATAATTTTTCTATTCAGTAATATCACCATTGCACAAACGAATAATGATTCCAGCCTGGAAACATTAAACACAAACGAAGTATATCCCGAAGCTACTTTCGAGTGGGATGAGGAGTTTGGAAGAGTAAAAAAAGTATGGATAACATGGCCAGACGGAAGAAAAGAATCTGTAAATAGTCTTTATTCTGATGATAACGTAACAAACGGAATTGATCGTTTTTATGTTATTCTTGCAAATGATATTGAGCAAACTGTTGTTGTAAAAGATAAAGAATATTTAGAATTACGTGAAAAAAGCAAAAAATTGTGGAAAGAATCTGAAAAAGAAAGAGAGAAAATGCGAGAGACTATAAAAAAGAAAAAGTTTAGAAAGAAGATTGTAATGGGCACCTCCTTATTGGTGTTGCTTTCTATTCCTTTTGTATTCATCTATTTTTCTAACTCCAGAAAGAGGGATATATAATCAAAGCCTCCGGATTGATTTATCGGGGTTGCCGGCGGAGACGGGGAAATATTTTTAACCGCAGATTCACACAGATTATTCAGAAGGGACGACCAGATGCGACCCCGATGGAGTCGTGTAAGAAGTACCGCCCTTCAGGCGGGGGTATGTGGGGGCAGCTTCTGTCCGTAGGTACGTCTCCCACCGGGAGACGCACCCACGGTTATGCACATTCGCCTCTTCGAGGCGTGTGCCCTCCGGGCACGAAGACAGATGGACATGGAGACCTCCGGGCACGAATAGAGAAGAAGCCGAGAACAACAGATAAAAACAAACGAAACCGGAGAACCACAGATAGGCACGGATAAACACAGATGCTTTGGGTTGGGTGTTTCAAGTGCCGTGCGAAATAAGGCCTGGGAAACTCGAGGCAAGGCAGCAACCACTTCAGCGAATAGCCCTATCGTCACAGAAAGCATTTCATAAATCCGTGTCCATCTGTGTTCATTCGTGGTTCTTTGCATATTGTCTGCAAAAAAGAGCGATTAAAGGCTTGCATTTCGGGCGAAGGCTGTTCATAATGCACCGCTTATTTGGCCACGGGTGGCTCCGTGTCCAGGAGATAAGAGTGAATCAACTTTCTTTAAGAGGATACCTTGAACCCTGATATTTGTAACCAAGCAATGGAAAAGGTGGGCGACCCTTACACCCTGATCAACATCATCAGCAAACGAGTTCGCCAGTTAAGCTCAGGCAGCCGTCCGCTCATCCCCGATACCGAGAAGATGGGCTGGGCCGATATTGCAATGACCGAGCTGATTTTGGATAAGCTCTCCTGGGAGACAACCGAATTCATAAATACCGCTCCGGTCTATACGGCCAACCTCAGACGCAAGTACAGAGCTTAGTGTACAGTTATTAATGGAGGGCCGGAAGCCGAGTGTTATCACACGACCTTCCGGTTCTGTTTTTTGTGGCAGACATCATCACCAACTCCAAAGCCCGCCGGGATTACTTCATTCTGGAGACCTACGAAGCGGGTATCGTCCTCAAAGGGACCGAAGTAAAATCTCTGCGCGCCGGGCGCGGTCAGATTCGGGATGCCTTTGCCAAGGTCGATAAGGGTGAGCTCCATCTCTATAACGCCCACATTGACGAATACAATTTCGGCAACCGGCTCAACCACAATCCGAAAGCCAGCCGAAAGCTGCTCCTGCACAAGAACGAAATCCGCAAGCTGGAAATGCAGGTCATGGCCAAAGGTCATGCCATCATCCCCCTGGGCTTCTACTGGAAGAAGAACCGCGTCAAAGTGCGGCTGGGTCTGGGCAAAGGCAAAGCGGAGTATGATAAGCGCGACGACATCAAGAAGCGCGAATCCGACGCCGAGATGCGCCGCGTGATGAGCCGGCAGCTCAAGAATTACTGAAACTTTCCACACACCTTCCTTTGAATACAGGCAAAACTTATCTCATTACCGGCGGAGCGGGCTTTATCGGTTCGCATCTGGCTGAGCAACTGCTCCAGCAGGGCCATCGGGTCACGGTTATTGATGATCTTTCCACCGGCAGCGAGAAGAACCTGTCAAAAATTCTGGGGCGCCCGGCTTTTACCTTCATTGTCTCGCGGGTATCGGCTTGCCCGGAGCTTGAGAAACTGGTGGCCCGCACGGATGTCATTTTCCATCTGGCCGCAGCCGTGGGCGTAAAGCTCATTATCGAGAAACCGCTTTACAGCATCCGCAATAATCTTCTGGAGACCGCCTGCATTCTGGAGCTCGCCTGCAAATACAAGAAAACCTTTCTTCTGACCTCCACTTCGGAGGTTTACGGCAAGAGCCCCAGCCATAGCTTCAATGAAGCCGATGATCTGCGCATCGGCAACCCGCATTTGAGCCGCTGGAGCTATGCCTGCTCCAAGCTCATGGATGAATTCATGGCGATGGCCAGCTGGCGCGAGCACGGCACCCCCGTTGTCATTACACGCCTTTTCAATATCGTCGGTCCGCGTCAGACCGGCCGCTACGGGATGGTCCTGCCACGGTTCGTCCAGGCCGCTCTGGAAAATAAACCGCTGACGGTTTACGGAGACGGAACCCAGAGCCGCTGTTTCTGCCATATTTCCGACAGTCTCAAAGCGCTCATGCAGTTGACCAAGGGTGAGCCGCCTCTGGGAGTCGGAGATGTTTTCAACATTGGAACCGATTCGGAAATCTCGATTGCCGATCTGGCGCGCAAAGTCATTACGCTGACCGGCTCAAAATCCGAAATTGAATTCATCCCCTACGAAAAAGCGTATGCGCCCGGCTTCCAGGATATGATGCGCCGCAAGCCTTGCCTCAAAAAGCTCCTGGCCCGTACCGGCTTCAAGCCCGAGACCGCCCTGGACCAAATCATTCTCGATATTGCTCAATCCCTGAGCCCGCGCTAAACCATGGGTGAGCAACCCGTCAGGAAAAAACAATCCCGCAAGGGCGCGTTGAAAACGCCTGTTTCTTCTGCCGCGGCCGATTTCGTTGCCCGGATTCCTGCCGGGGAAATCGCCCACAGTCTCCTGGAATGGTTCAAACCGGAGGCACGGCCCATGCCCTGGCGCAACCCCAGGCCCGAAGGCACTCCCCTTTCCGATTACGCCTACGGCATCTGGATTTCCGAGAGTATGCTCCAGCAAACCCAGGTCTCAACCGTCATCCCGTACTGGACGCGCTGGATGGAGAAGTGGCCCCGGGTCGCCTCGCTGGCAGCGGCTTCCGAGGAAGAAGTCCTCCTCATGTGGGAAGGTCTGGGCTACTACAACCGGGCCCGCAACCTCCTTAAAGCCGCCCGCAAAGTCATGGAGCTTCATGGGGGAGTTTTCCCGACACGGCACGAAGAACTTCTGGAACTGCCCGGGATCGGCCTCTATACCGCCGGAGCCATCTGCAGCATCGCCTACAACCACCCGCGCGCGATCGTCGACGGCAATGTCATCCGGCTTCTCTGCCGGCTCTTCACTCTCTCCTTTACCCAACGGCCCTCGGAGCTCAAACCGCAAGACCTCATCTGGCAGATCAGCGAAAGCCTGGTCCGGGCAGCCGCTCAAATTGAGCATCCGCAGTCCTGCTCCGCATTCAACCAGGCGATGATGGATATGGGCGCCACGATCTGCACTCCCTCCAACCCGCTCTGCCTCACCTGTCCGCTCTCGCCTCACTGCAAAGCCTACAAGGAACAGAGCCAGAGCCAATACCCGCAACCGCTGGCGCGGCCGGCTCTCATTTTGCGGGAAGATACGGCTCTTCTGGTCCGGGATGCCGAAAATAACATTTTACTTCAGAAACGTACCGACGCCGGACGCAATCACGGTTTCTGGCAGCTGCCGCTCATGGAAAACAGTCCGCTCCCGAAAGCTCCGGAGGCATTTCACCCTTTCGGCCTGAGTTTCACTTCCCAAGAGCCGCTGGCCCGACTGCAGCATCATATCACCTGTTACCGGATTTCGCTCAAAGTATACCCGGGCAAAACCGATGCCGGTTTCTCCCCGGATGAAAACCTGCGCTTCTTCTCCGAAAAAGAACTGGGAGCCATCCCGGTCACCAGCTCCCACCGCAAGCTCCTGCGGAAAATTCTATAGGCCGGTTCCGGGAAACCGATTGCTTCTCTCTGCGGCCTCACTTTTTCCTTTCCTGCAGACCTTTTAGAGCCGATAATGAGGGCGGTCTATGGATGCAATGGAACTTGGAATATGTTTGGAACGTGTCATAAAGACGGCCCGGGAAGCTGGGCAGATGTTCTTTTCACAATGGCGCAGGCCCAAAACGATTAATGAAGTCAAGCAGCACGATATCAAGCTCCAGCTCGACGTCGAGACGCAGCAGCTGATTCAGAAGAGGCTCCTGGAAGCCTATCCCGATATTCCGCTCTTGGGCGAAGAGGGTTCCCATAAGAAAATCACTGCCCCCTTCCGCTGGGTCGTTGACCCCATTGACGGCACCGTTAATTTCGCTTTTGATATTCCTCATGCCTGCGTCTCCATCGCGCTGCAGCGGCGTGAAGGCACCGGCTACGAAACGATTCTGGGCGTTATTTATGACCCCTTCTGCAATGAGATATGGACCGCTACGACCTACGATGCTCCCCGCCTCAATGGCGACGTATTTCGGGTCAGCGACCGCTCCAGCCTGAGCCAGGCGGTGATCTCCGTCGGTTTTTCCAAGCTCCAATCCAATCTCAATGTCTCCATGGATGCGATGGTGAAGCTGACCTCCCAGGTGCGCAAAGTCCGCATCATGGGTTCAGCGGCTCTGGACCTGGCATACGTGGCCTGCGGGCGTCTGGATGCCTACCTGGAGTCGGGCGTGCGGCTCTGGGATATCGCCGCAGGAGGCTTCATTCTTGAGCGTGCCGGGGGTAAATTCCACCATGTCCCGATTCCGCACGGCGAATTTGAATCTTATAAACTGGCTGCCAGCAACGGGAAAATTTCCGACGAGCTCCAAACCTATCTGGGAAAATTATTCGACTAGGAGCGCTTTTTCTCTCTCAACATGCAGGAATTTTCTTCATCAGGCTCCGCTTCCGGCGGTAAAACGCGCATCGCTTACGAAGAGATTCTCAATCCGCAGCAGTATGCCGCCGTCTCCACGACCGCTCCCGTGGCTCTGGTGATTGCCGGCCCGGGTTCAGGCAAGACCCGCATTCTGATTCACCGCGTCGCATGGCTCCTGGAAAAAGGGGTTCCGCCGGATTCCATTCTCCTCCTCACTTTCACCAATAAGGCCGCCCGGGAAATGATGCACCGCGTCAATGACCTCTCGGGCATCTCTGCCGAAGAATTGCAGGGAGGCACTTTTCACTCGTTCGGACGCCGGATTCTCCAGCCTCATGCTGAGCTCCTGGGCTACGGGCGCGATTTCCTCATCCTCGACCGCTCCGATGCGAAGGAGCTGGTCTCAGCCTGCCTGCGCGAAGCCAATATCGAAACCAAGGGCAAAGTCTTCCCCAAGCCCGATGTGCTTCTGGAGATGTTCAGCGAGGCTCTGAATCTTTCGATGAGCCTGGCAGAGGTAATCGAGAAGCGCCACTCGACCTTCTGGGAAAAAACCGAACAGATCGAGGAGCTCTACAAGGCCTACACCCGCCGCAAGCTCGAGCAGAACAAGATGGATTTCGATGACCTGCTCTGCCTGCCGCTGCGGCTCTTCAAAGAGCATCCCGATATTCTCGAGTATTACCAGAAGCGCTTCAGCTATATCCTCGTCGATGAATACCAGGATACGAACCATACCCAGAATGAATTTCTCGAGCTGCTCGCAGCCCGGAGCCAGGGGCTTATGGTCGTCGGCGATGATGCCCAGAGCATTTACTCCTGGCGAGGCGCCTGCTTCCAGAATATCCTCGAATTCACTCAACGCCACCCCAAAGCTCTCACCTATACGATTGAGACCAACTACCGGAGCTCGAATCCGATCCTGCAAGTCGCCAACGAAAGCATTTCCTACAACGAAAAACAATTCCCCAAAAACCTCCAGGCCGTCAGCGAATCAATCCAGAAACCAACTTTAATCACCTGCGGCGACAGTTACGCGCAGGCCGAGTGGATCGCCCGGGAAGCCCGGCGGCTGAACCAGGAGGGAATCCCGCTGCGGCAGATGGGCATTCTCTACCGGGCGCACCATCACGCGATGGAGCTCCAGATGGAGCTGCGCAAACTTGGCATCCCTTTCAAAATCAGCAGCGGCATCCGCTTCTTCGAACAGGCGCACATCAAGGATATCGCCTCCGTACTGCGCCTGACCTACAGTCCCTGCGATGAGGTCGCCTTCAAACGATTGGTCGGCAAGCTGCCCGCAGTGGGCGCCAAGACCTCCGACCGGCTCTGGAACGCCTTTGCCGGTTCAGAGTGGCCCGAGAGCCTCAGCGCCGGGCTGGAACGGGTCACCCCGAAAATTCCGGCCAAAGCCCGCGAGCTCTGGAATATTTTTTGCAGGACCCTGAAACAGGTCGACCCGGTCTCCGTATCCCTGAGCCTGCCCGAGATGATTGATGAGCTGCTTAAGGGCTTTGCAGAAGATTGGATGATGGCCGAGTATGAAAACGCCCAGGCACGCCTGGAGGAAGTCGAGCAACTCAAGATCTACAGTCGCCAATTCGAGGGGCTGGAAGACTTCCTCTGCGAAATGGCGCTCCAGACCAATGCCGACGGCGAACAGGACGGGGCCGAAGAAGAAGAGGTGGATAAGCTCATCCTCTCAACGATCCACCAGGCCAAGGGGCTGGAGTACGACGTCGTATTCGTCATGATGCTTTGCGAAGGGATGTTCCCCACCTTCCGCAGCATGGAAAAGAGTGAGAACCTGGAGGAGGAACGCCGCCTCTTCTATGTCGCCGTCACCCGGGCCCGCAAACATCTCTACCTGATCTATCCGCAACGCCGTTCGCTCGGGGGCAACTTCGAGCGGCAATTGCCCTCTCGCTTCATTCAGGAGCTGAGCCCAGAACTCTTTGAAATGGAGACTCATGCCCATACTTTCAGCCCTTACGGGAGCCACCGGCAATCCGGGACAGAGCGCTTCCTTCCCACGGAAGAGGCCAATGAAGACGACCCCTTTTAAACCTTTTTGACTTTTAATTATGAGTAAATATAGAACCACACCCGTCGTTACGGACAAGATGCCTCCGGGCGTCCCCTATATTATTGGCAATGAAGCCGCCGAGCGTTTTTGCTTCTACGGAATGAGGGGCATTCTCATTATCTTCATGACCCAGTACCTTATGAACGCTCAGGGAGAGCTCGACTGCATGAATAAGGAGGAGGCCAAAGGCTGGTATCACCTCTTCATGTCGGCGATCTATTTCACCCCTTTCCTGGGGGCGATTCTCTCGGATATGTTCCTGGGCAAATACAAAACGATCTTGAGCCTCTCCATCGTCTACTCGATGGGCTGCGCAGCGCTGGCTTTTGACCAGACCCGTCTGGGACTGGCGATTGGCCTGACCCTGATCGCGATTGGCTCTGGCGGCATCAAGCCGTGCGTCTCCTCCAATGTGGGGGACCAGTTCGGTGCCAAAAACGCCCACCTCCTTTCTAAAGTTTTCGGATGGTTTTATTTTTCGATCAATGTCGGCTCCCTTCTCTCCATGTCGCTCACGCCCTGGCTCATGGATAAATACAGCCCCAGAGTCGCCTTCGGAGTGCCGGGTCTCTTCATGATTGCCGCCACTGCGATCTTCTGGATGGGCCGCAATAAATTCGCCCACATTCCTCCCAACGGAGTCAAATCCGTCAAGGAAACCTTCTCTCTGTCTAATCTCAAAATTATCCGCAATCTTATTATTATCTATATCCCCATCCTGATGTTCTGGTCGCTCTATGATCAATCCTCCTCTGCATGGATTCTGCAGGCAGAGAAAATGGACCTCTCTTTCCCGGGGTTCGGGCTGAGCCTTTTCGGCTACACGATTATTCCGGATGATTTCAAGCTCCTGGCTTCTCAGACGCATATTTTTAACCCGTTCCTCATTCTGCTCTTTATTCCGCTTTTCAACTACGGAATTTATCCGCTGATCAATAAAGTCTATCGGCTGACGCCTCTGCGCAAAATCGGCATCGGAATGTTCCTCACCGCAGCCTCGTTCCTCATGATCGCCCTCATCGAATCATGGATCGTCAAAGGCCATACCCCCCACGTTTGGTGGCAGTTCCTGGCCTATATCATCCTGACGTCTGCCGAGGTCATGGTCTCCATTACCTGCCTGGAATTCTCCTACGCACAGGCGCCCAAGCGGCTCAAATCGCTCATTATGGCAACCTTTTACCTCAGCGTTACCGGCGGCAATCTCTTTACCTCTGCCATCAACTTCCTGATCAATGACAGCAAGACCGGCCAGAGCCGTCTGGGCCCGGTGGAGTATTATCTCTTCTTTGTCGTCATGATGCTTTGCGCCACGGCACTCTTCATCTTCATCGCCTCCCGCTATCGCGAGACGCCTCAGGAGGAAAGTTTGCAGGGATAGGAGAGCACCCTCTCTAACGAAATACACCCGACAATGAATCCATTGCCGGGTGTATTTTTTTAAATTGAATTTACCGGGATAAAACCGGGAGCCTAACGCTTCCAGCCGGGAATTTCCGCTTCGGGGAAGAGCTCCAGGATATGTCTGCGAACGCGCTCGGCCTCTTTTATGGGGAAACGGCGGCGGTTGGCAGCTCTTTCGATGCCGTTCAGGAGCTCCAGCCAATCCTCCAGGGGCGGCTTCTCAAGCGCCTCCCATTGATCAAAGCGTCCGGGCCTCCAGTAAAAGAGCCAGCGGTCCCCCACATGCTGGGCATAGACCTGGACCTTTTGGCCCTCCTCATCGCGTTTTTTCCAACCTATTTCAGCTTTGGCCATAAGAAGGTGCATCCGGGAAAGTGACGGAGGCGATCGCCATGGCGGCGATGCCCTCCTTGCGGCCCACAAAACCCATCGTCTCGTTGGTCGTGGCCTTGATCCCCACCGCTTTGGAATTGATATTGAGTGCGGAGGCTATCTGGTATTTCATCTCCTTGATATGGGGGGCGATCTTGGGAGCTTCGGCGATCAGACTGCTATCCACATTCACGATCCGGCCCCCGCGCAAAGCGAGCAACCGGGAGATTTCCTTCAGAAACACGGTGCTGCGGACTCCCTTCCAGCGCGAATCCGTATTCGGGAAAAAATGCCCGATATCGTCCTCTCCCATCGCGCCCAGCAAAGCATCGCTGATCGCGTGAATGAGAACATCCGCGTCAGAGTGCCCCTCCAGCCCATGAGTGTGGGCGATTTCAACACCGCCCAGAAAGAGCTTGCCGCCTTCCACCAGTTGGTGAACATCGTAACCAATGCCAACCTTATACATAAGGTCCGCTATTGTGCCCGATTTTTATTTCCATGGCAAGCGGCGCGAGTATATAATAGTGGAGCGACTGAGCGGCCTATCAGAGCCGTCCAAGAGGTAAATATTATGATCATCGTTCTGAAACCCGGTATTACCGAAGCAGAAGAAACTCGAGTCCTGCACGAAATTGAAGCTCGCGGTTATACACCCCATGTGATGCGGGGTGTCAGCCGAGTCGTCATCGGCGCCATCGGTGATGCTCAGGCACACCAGAGTCTGGAAACGCTGGCTTCCTGGAGCCAGGTGGAAAGCGTCACACGCATCCAGAAGCGCTATAAACTCGTCAGTAAAGAAGGCCAAAAAGTAAGATCCACCGTCAAAATCAATGATCACGTCCAGATCGGCGGTCGGAAGGTGCAGTTGATGGCCGGTCCCTGCTCTGTCGAAAACGAAAAGCAACTGATGACGGTCGCTGAGAAGGTCAAATCCTGCGGCGCCAACATCTTGCGGGGCGGCGCCTTTAAACCGCGCACCTCACCTTACGAATTTCAAGGCCTGGGAGAAAAAGGGTTGAAGCTCCTGGCCAAGGCGCGTGAAGCCACCGGGCTGGCTATCGTGACCGAGTGTCTCTCCGAAGAACATGCCGAAATGGTCGCAGAGTATGCCGATATTATCCAGATTGGCGCCCGCAACGCTCAGAACTTCCAGCTCCTGATCGCCGCAGCCCATACCGGTAAACCGATTCTGCTCAAGCGCGGTCCCTCCATGCTGATCGAAGAGTGGCTCCTGGCCGGAGAATATATCCTCTCCAGCGGCAACCCGAACCTCATTTTCTGCGAACGCGGTATCCGCACCTTTGAAACCTACACCCGCAATACCCTGGACCTGATGACGATCCCGATCCTTCGGCAGGAGACTCATTGCCCGATCGTGATTGATCCCTCTCAGGGATGCGGCAACGCCAACCTGGTCGAGACTCTTTGTTTCGGTGCCGTCGCTATGGGAGCCGATGGACTCCTCATTGAGGTACATCCGGACCCGACCCGTGCCTGGTCCGATGGCGCTCAGCAGGTGACTCTGGAAGCTTTCGAGAAACTGACGAAGAATTTGCTCCCCTTCCTGCATGCTGCCGGAAGAGAGTAAGTTTTCGCGATACACATTAAGCCAAAACCACACCCCCTCAGTGAGTGGGTGTGGTTTTGTAATTCTGCGACGATTGGAATCGGTTTTGCCCTCTACAGGCTGAAATACCCGGCAACAACCATGACGATAAAACCGACCAGACTGGTCATAATCAATTTACAGCGAAGACCCCGTTTTCCCAGGACGAGGCAGAGCCCCGTGATATAAAGCACGATCATCACGACTCCCAAGGCAACGCCAAGAACCTTGAACGCCACGCCGCACTTGGCCTTGTGCAGCATCACCGTTTTGAAGTACAGGTTCGGATTATTCACCTGGAGAGTTGCCGTATCCTTATCAGTA
Organism: Verrucomicrobiota bacterium; assembly: GCA_023230105.1. Taxonomy (GTDB): domain Bacteria; phylum Verrucomicrobiota; class Verrucomicrobiia; order Limisphaerales; family UBA1412; genus UBA1412. The sequence goes on along the minus strand of JALNXY010000020.1, from coordinate 28,858 downwards.
TTGGGAATTAACACCAGATGGTAGCCGGTCGCGCTGCCCAGAGTGACCCCCATTTTGCCTTTTTTCGCCTTACCCTCGGGAACCTCTATCCCGGTTTCCTTTGCGAATTTCACCATGACCTCCTCCTGGGCTTCGATGTTCTGAGTCAGAGGCCGAGGCAACGGTTTATCGAGCTTGATCTCGTAGGCTTTGGTATTCAAATCCCCTGTGATTCCAAACACATAAAGTGCCCCCGTTATGGCAAAGAGAATCGCCACGGGCAGAAAAAACATAGCCAGGTACGAGTGAAGACAGCGGCAAAGCTTGTTGGAACCATTATTATTGTTCGCTGTCCCATTTTTGATATTTGTTTCCATATCGTTCTTTATAACACCGGGTATTCCTCGCGGTATCCCTTCCAGAAGTTAGAAACCACACAGAGGAAAAAGTTTCCAGAAAAATAAGCCATGTTTTGTTTTGTGAAATCTTCCCTTTCATGTATGATCTCCCCCGAAAGTGAGTTGATTGCCACGCAATGCCCTACGAAGATGGTTTCAGCTGGACAGAGTTACGGCGGATTTGCTCGCTCCGGCCTCTCAGTTTCGATGAGACTCAGGTAAGTTTAACCCATAAGTCACAAATGCATATATGAGGGTTCGACTCAATCAAGTAAGTAAATTTTTCGGCAAAACCGCGGCGGTCGATAACGTCTCGCTGGAAGTTGCCGATGGGGAGCTTTTTTTTCTCCTGGGTCCCAGCGGCTGCGGCAAGACAACGCTCCTGAGGCTCCTGGCCGGTTTTTATCAGCCCGATGCAGGGCAAATCTTTTTTGGCGATCACCCGATGAACGCCGTGGCGCCCGAGCGCAGAAACTGCGGCATGGTCTTCCAGAACTACGCCCTCTGGCCGCATATGACCGTGGAGGGCAACGTCGCTTATGGGTTGGACGTAAGGAAAATCAAGGCTGAGGAGAAAGAGGCAAGAGTTCGCGAGGCGCTGCAGATTGTCAAAATGAGCGAGTATGCAAGCCGTCCTGTCAACCAGCTCTCCGGCGGGCAGCAGCAGCGGGTGGCACTGGCCCGGGCGATTGTCATTCGTCCCGATGTTCTCCTTCTGGATGAGCCGCTCTCCAACCTCGATGCCCGGCTGCGTCTCTCCATGCGCAACGAAATCCGCCGGATTCACGCCCAAACCCGAATCACTACTTTTTACGTCACCCATGATCAATCCGAGGCACTGAGCATGGCAGATCACATCGCAATCCTGAATCAGGGCAGAATTGAGCAAATCGGCACACCCTCCGAGCTGTACTGCAAACCGAACAGTCCCTTTGCGGCGGATTTCATGGGCGAGATCAATTGGATCGATGCGGTCGTGGAAGAGCCCGGCTCCGGTCGGCGTGTCTGCGTACGCAGCGGAGAGTTTCTCTGGGAGGTCGCCAGCACACGGCCCTGGATAAAGGGAACGGAGGTGCGAATCGGTTTTCGTCCCGAATCTGTCTCTTTTTCGCATGGGTCGGCAGAAAACAGCTTCCCGGCAACCATCCTGGAGACCTTTTACCTGGGGGGCCAGCAGGAAACGCTTTTAAAAACCGGCTTTCTGGGCGATCAATCTGTACGCGCCCTGGAAATCAACCCCGGAAAAAACGACTCCGCCAACAAACTCAAGACGGTTTCCATTGATGCAGAACAGATTCTCATTTTTGAAAAGTCTTCCAAGTGAGACAAAAAATTGAAACTTCTCCCTGCTATCGGTGTTGAATTCCCGACGGATTGGGAGTAATCTCTTTGCGCTGCGGATGTCTATCCATTCAAAATGAGTGGTGTCTCATCCGGGCAATGCGCAAAACGACGGGTTAGCGGGTCTATTTTTATGTTCCGGCTTTGGTCGGCATTCCAAAGCAGGGGGCGTTTAGCTGTTTGTGCGAAAACTCAAACCAAAATGCCGATGGTTTCTGAAGGTATATGAATAGAATTTTAGTATCGGTGGCAGTTCTTTCTGTGTCTGCTCAATTGTTGGCCTTTGCTCAGGAGGAGTCCGCTCTTCCTTCTTCTTCCCCTGAGCCTGCTCTGGAAACCCAGGCGGAGAGCAACCTCAAGGCACTGAGCCTGTCCGACTGCGTCCAGATCGGCCTTGAGCACAACCTGGATATCAAAATCAACAGGTTTGCCCCAGAGATTTCCGAGTACAATTACTCCATGGCCTATGCGGGCTATGACCCGGTTCTCAACACCTCCTATACCTACGGATTCTCCAAAAACCCGGGCTCGCTCGACCCGGGCACGACCATCATCAACCTGGACCGGGATATCTACAGCGACTCTTTATCAAGCTCACTGTCCATGCTTTCTCCTTCCGGCGGTACGGTCAGTTTGTCGGGCAACTACAATCGCAGCGGATTTTCATCGGGCATGTACAACATGGGCAACAACGATCAGTTTAACGCCAACGGAGCCATCAATCTGCGCCAGCCGCTTCTGAAAAACTTCTGGATCGACGGAACCCGCATGGGCATCAAAGTCGCCAAAAAGAACATGGAAGTTTCGCAGCTGACTTATGAGTACAGCCTGATGACCACAATTTACAGCATCGAGAATGCCTACTACTCCCTGATCGGAGCCCGGGAAGACATTATCGCCGCGGAGCAGAACCTCTCTCAGGCGGAAGAATTTCTGGAAGAAACCCGCAAAAAAGTGGAATTGGGAAGCCTGATTGATCTGGATACTAAAGATGCCGAGTCCCGCGTTTCTTCAGCAAAATCCTCCCTGATCGCCATTCGCCAGGCCTATATGACGGCCGCCAACACGCTGCGCTCGCTCTTGAGCGATAACTTTACCCTCTGGCAGGATACGGATTTCGAACTCACCGATGAGCTCATCTCCACACCGACTCTGCCCAGCCGCGCCGAGAGTTGGTTCAAGGGAATGACGATGCGCCCGGACCTGCTCCAGATGAAAAAAGACCTGGAAAACAGAGATATCTATGTCAGATACAGCTATAATCAACTTTTCCCGCAGTTGGACCTGCTCGGCTCCTATGGCCACTCAGGCGCAAGCCTCAATAACGGCGCCCGCTCTCTGACCCAGGCGAGTCAGGGAACCTACCCGAGATACACTGTCGGAGGTCAGCTCTCTATGCCCCTGGGCAATATCTCGGCTCGCAACACCTATAAAACCCGTAAAGCCGAACGGGAGCAGAGCATTCTCTCTCTCAAGCAAAAAGAGCAGAATGTCATGGTCGAAATCGATAACGCCATTAACAGCGTCAACAGCAGTCTGGAAGCGATCGTCTCCACTCGGGACGCCCGCAAATATGCCGAACAGGCTTGGGAAGCCGGCAAAATCCGCCTCGATCACGGCAAGGCAACCTCCTTTGAAGTGCTCCAGCTGCAGACCACCGTTTTCCAGAACCGCCTGGCCGAAATCCGTGCCCTGGTCACCTATAACATCAATCTCTCCACTCTCCGTTATAGGGAAGGCGGCACTCTTGAAAAATACAATATCGTTGTAGATTACGAATAAAAGCGGGATTTGCCTCCCACCCCGATAACCTTCGGAAGTATTGTCGAAAAAACCGTATGTTTACGCCGGGTTTAAAACTTGAATTGACAATAAAAAAGGTTTGCATTGAGTTTTTATTTTTGCCACACTGGCATTATTGAATCTGTTTGGGGTTTCTTCTAACGACAGAAGGCGGCCAAAAACAGGAGGAGAAAAGTTGTGCTATGACTAAGAGCGCTAAACAAAAGAAGGGCACCCCAAAAGAGACGGGGCCTAAAATGAAGAAAAGTGCCAGGACCAAAGCAACACTGTTGCAGGCTGCTCTGAAGCACTTTTCCAACACCGGCTACTCCGCAACTTCCATTCAGGATATTGTGGATGAAGCTGACTTCACCAAGCCGACCCTTTACTACTACTTTAATAGTAAGGCGGACTTGTTCTCCGCATTGATTGGGGAGGCACTGAAGGATTTCCACCTTCTGTTTAAACAAACGGTTTCCGGCGGTGGCACTGTGCGCGACGTCCTGCTGAACCTCCTTCTGACCTCTTCCAAACAGGCTCAGGAGAGGGGCTCGCTCGTGCGGCTGATCCAGTACTCTTTCTCTGCTGCCGAAAAGGAAATTCCCTACAGGGAAAAATGCCTTCAGGAAGCTCTGAAGCTGCCCCAGATACTGGAAGACTACTTTACCCAAGAGATTAAGTCCGGTAATTTCAAGAGTAAGTTTGATGCTCACGATGTTGCTGAGACGCTTCTGGGAACCATTACCCATCTCACGAACAAGCAATTGGTCAGGAAAGAACCCCCCTTATCACGCAAGCGGGCGGAGACGATTGCCGACATGTTCCTGGGTGGTGTACAGGCTGCCCAGTAACCGGCCAAAAGGCACTCCACCGAAAGAAGGGAAAAAAAACGAAAATTATTTTCTCACAGGGCTTGACATTTTTTTCAATCCTGCCATTCTTACGCCAGATGGCAAGTGCCCGAAGCACTTCTATCTTTTGTTATGATCGGGGCATGCTTGATAGTTCGCAATGGAGGTTTGCTTTCGATAGTTTACGTTTCCAGTGCGAAGTTTAGTTCTATTCAATGAAGATATATGTAGGCAATATTGCCTTCAACACTACCGAAGATGATCTGCAGGAAGCATTTCAGCAGTTCGGTTCCGTAACCTCAGCTGCTGTTATTACAGATCGTCACACCGGCCGTTCCAAAGGGTTCGGTTTCGTAGAGATGGATAACGACGAGGAAGCTCGTACCGCTATTTCTACCTTAAACGGACAGGAAGTCGGCGGACGCCGTGTGGTGGTAAGTGAAGCTCGTCCTCGCGAGGAAGGCGCATCCCGCCCTCCACGTGGTGGTGGTGATCGTTTTCAGCGCGGTGGTCGCAGTGGCGGCGGCCGTAGCGATCGTACAGCGGAAGCTATTAATTTCTAGTTTGTATTTGGCCTCCTAAAGAGGCCCCAAGAACCGGAGCTTTGCTCCGGTTTTTTGTTTTAAAACCCTCCCCTCAACCAGAATTGACTTCTCTTCTCGCTTTTGAATCGTTAGGCTGGCTGGCGCAAATGTAAATTGCGTTCTATGGCAGAAGCATTAAGCAATAAACCTCGCTGGGCCGGTTTGGAGTATGCGACTCTCCAACAATGTATGCATTGTGGACTATGTCTTTCGGTTTGCCCCACCTTTTCGGAAACTAAACGTGAACGGCATAGCCCGCGGGGACGTGTGGCACTGGCCCGCGCCATTGCCGACGGGAAAACTCCGATGACCAAAGCCTTCGCAGAGGAAATCTATTTCTGCCTCGGATGCCTCGCCTGCACGAGCGCCTGCCCCGCAGGCGTGGATTACGCGACGATTTTTGAACATGCCCGCGCGGAGACTGAGAAATCAGGTCTGCTCAATAATCCCGTACGCAACGTCATCCGCAAAACTACCGTCCACTGGCTTTTCATGGACCTGAGGCGCCTCCTTTTCCTGGGCTGGTTCATACGCTTATACCAGAGGCTCGGCATTCAATGGCTGATTCGCTCCAGCCGCGTCATGAAGCTCATGCCTAAACGCCTCCAGGAGCTGGAAGCGATGACCCCGACGATTCCCAAAAAATTCTCTTCCCGGATGATTCGCACGACTACTCCTCCCAAAGAAGGCAGGAGTGCCCGCTATCGGGTCGCTTTCCTGACCGGTTGCGCTCAGGACCTCATCTTCAGCCAGATCAACCGCGATTGCGTGGAAGTTCTCTCCTGGAACGGCTGCGAAGTCTATTCGCCTAAACACCAATACTGCTGCGGCTCTCTCCACGCCCACAATGGCGAAACCGAGCTCGCGCGCCAGCTGGCCATTAAACAGCTCGAGCAATTTCCTCCCGAAAAATTTGACGCCATCATCAGCAATGCCGGCGGCTGCGGCTCACACATGAAGCACTACCACGCTTTCCTTAAAGACGACCCGGTCTTGGGCCCCAGAGCCAAACTCTGGGATTCCAAAGTGAAAGATATTCATGAATGGCTCGAAGAAATCGGTTTTGAACCACCCGCCGCGAACCCTCATGCCAGTAAAATCAAAGTCACTTACCATGAAAGCTGCCACCTGGCCCATGGACAAAAAGTGACCCAGCAGCCTCGCTCCATCCTGCACTCCATTCCAAACCTGGAATTGATCGAGCTTCCCGAAAGCGACTGGTGCTGCGGCAGCGCAGGCATTTACAATATTACCCAGCCGGTGATGGCCAATAAATTACTGGATAGGAAAATCGCCAATATCCTCAAGACCGGTGCGGAAATCGTCGCCAACGGTAATTCGGGCTGCCTGCTCCAGTTGAGCAACGGCATGAAAGAGCGAAAACTCTCCATCCGGGTCGCTCACCCTATCACACTTCTGGCCGAAGCTTACAGGCAACGTGAAAAAAGATAACGCGACCGCCCATAAATGCTCTGTTTGCGGATATGCCTTGCAGCCTTTCCATCTGGAAGAGCCGCTCTCATGGCAAAGATGTTCGCGCAAGCTCTGCGGCCATATTCAGAGAGAACCCGCCCCGGCCGGTACGAACTCTGAGTCTCCCCTCTTCACCGATATGGCGCCGGCACCTGCTCCGGCTTCTCTCTGGGAAAAACTCAGGGATACCTTCGACAGCGCCTCTCAATCAGATTCGAAAGATCGCGAGCTCTGGGAAAGACTTTACCTTCCCGAGACACCGGGCACCTTATTGGAGCTGGGATCAGGCGACCCATCCCGAATTATGAAAGCAACCGCTCTGGGATGGACAGCGGAGTCGTGGCACCTCTCCTCCAGGGCGCCTCAGCAGTGGCAGGATAAGGGGTTGAAGCTGAAATCGGGAGAACCCGATTGGAACTCCTACTCACCGGAAAGCTTCGACGCCGTGGTCATCCGCTGGGCTCTGGAGCAAAGCGCAGATCCCATCGCGTTGCTCAAAAATGCATGGAGAATTCTCAAGCCCACCGGCAGGCTCGTCATCATCGCCTGGAATTCTCACTCACTGGGCAACGAACTCTATGGAGCCCGCTGGCTGCCTCTCTCTATCCCTCAGCATCTGCGGCTTTACTCGCCGGGTTCTCTGCGCAGAACCATGGCTCTGGCCGAGATTGGGGATAAGTTCGCTCTCTTTACATCCTTTGCAGGTCAATTGCCGCAGTCTCTCCCCGCTCAACCTCAATCCGAAATGGATGCCCTCAGGCAGAAGGCCTTGAAACAACTCCGGGAGGATCCCCTCTGCGGTGAAGCGCTGGTACTGGTCTGCGAAAAACAGAAATAATTTCACAATGAATATAATTGAAACCGAATTTGAAGGACTCCTCATTCTCGAACCTAAAATCTTTGGAGATAAACGCGGATATTTTGTCGAAACCTGGAACCGGGAGCGCTACCGTCAGGCTGGCATCCCGTTTGCCTTCGTACAGGATAATCTCTCTCTGAGCCAGCAGGGAACTCTGCGCGGACTGCACTATCAAATCCCGCCGCAAGGTAAGCTCATCACGGTGCTGGAGGGATGCGTGCAGGATGTCGTCGTGGATTTAAGGCGAAACAAGAGCACGTTCGGCAAGTGGTTTTCCCTGGAGATGGACGGAGAAAATAAGCGCCAGCTTTTTGTCCCGCCGGGTTTTGCTCACGGCTTTGCCGTCTTGAGCCCGAGCGCTCTCTTTCACTATAAATGCACCGAGCTCTATCAACCCAAAGGAGAAGTCACGCTGCTCTGGAATGATCCGGATATCGGTGCTGAATGGAAAGTAGACTCGCCTCTTCTCTCGGAGAAAGATAAAGCAGGTCTCCGCTTCAAAATGCTGCCTTCAGAAAAACTTTTCTAACCTCCTGGAGCTCACCTCGGCAATTTTTCAAAGTTTTTTAATTTTTTTTCGTATTTTTTGATATCGATGTTCCTTTCGCTTCAGCTTGAATTAGAACAGGTTATAAATATCAGCCCTGTTTTCATGTGCTTTTCTACGATAAAAAATTAGATTTTTTTCGGCTTTAGGGCTTTACAGGAATGCTACTTGTGCTAGAATTCCTGTGGTGTTGGGGTTGGGAGGATCCCGTGTGGATTCATGTGGGTTACGTGTCTCCAGTCCCGATGGGTTATTGATGAGTTAGAATGAAAGTTTTGTTTATGAAAAAGATGATGATGCTTATAGCCGCGGTTCTGATTGCGGCTTCGGTCTCTGCAAACGCGCTCACAACCGAGCAGTTGAGTGCGATTGAGAACACCATCAGCGGTGCCAAGCTTGCGAAGGTAGGCACAGTTGCCAGTGAGTTGGTCACCAAGGCAACCGCAGCTGATCGGAAAGATGTCGTGATTCAGGTGGTTCGCGCAACTAAGTCACACAAGGCGGGCGCACTCTTGCAGACCGTGGTCGCCATCTCAAAGGAAAATCCTGACATGGCCCCCTTGGCTGCTTCCACTGCGGCAAGCCTCTCCAAGAAACAGGCTGTGAAGATCGCCAAGGCTGCGATGCAGGCCGCTCCTGCCTATGTCGAGAGCATCTCTCGCGAAGTTTCTGTAGCTGCTCCCAAGTATGCCGAACAGGTGCTCGCTGCTGCTGCTCCCAAGTTGCCCATTTTCCCGGGTAAAGATGCTTACGGCAATGACGCCGGTTATGCAACGATGTACAGCCCGTTGGCTTTGGATCCTGGAACCAGCGATGACCGTCGTTTGCCGGCATACGACCAACCCTAATCGGAAGTTGAATAAATAATTTACAAACGACCTGCGTGCAGGTCGTTTTTTTATTTCTCACGTCAAAGTCCGAATATCTATGGCTGAAGTTTTAAAATACCTCAGGACCCTGGCGGACCCGACCCGCCTGCGGATTCTCTGTCTTCTTGAAAAAGAAGTGCTTTCAGTTCGGGAGCTTCAGGCCATCACCCGGATGGGGCAATCGAGAATCTCAACCCATCTGGGTGTCTTGCAGGAAAGTGAGCTCGTCTATTCCCACCGCAAGGGAAGAAGCATTTTCTACAGACTCTCTCCGCTGGAAGAGCTTTCCCATTCGGCTCTCATCCGGTCCGCTTTGGAAGGGGCCCGGCAGCTTCCGGATTATTCAAGCGATCAGGCTAATCTCAAACGTGTGCTCGCTCTGCGCAAGGAGCGCTCCCGGCTATTCTTCAATCAGGTTGCCGGACGCTTTGATCTCAAGTATGGTCCGGGCCGCTCCTGGCAGGCTTTCGGTCAACTGCTTCTCAAAATGCTCCCTCCTCTGGTGATCGCCGATCTGGGTTCCGGAGAGGGTCTCATGAGCGAGCTCTTCGCCCAAAGCGCCAAGCAGGTTATCGCTGTCGACAGCTCGCCCGAAATCATCCGCTTCGGGGAAAACCAGGCCAAAAAAGCGAGGATTAAAAATATCGAGTTTCGCCTGGGAAATATAAAGGAGCCGCCTATCGACCCGGCCAGTGTGGACGTCGCCATTCTGAGCCAGGTCCTTCACCATCTCGAGCAACCTGAGCTGGCTATTTCAGCCGCCATCCGAATCCTGGTTCCCGGCGGTAAAATATTTATACTGGACCTTTTGAAGCATCACTTTTCCGAGGCACACGAGGTTTACGGAGATACAAGACTCGGTTTTTCAGAAGGGGAAATTCACTTGCTCCTGGAACAGGCAGGTTTTGAAAATATCGATATCTCAATCGCCTCCCGAGAAGAAAACCCACCCTACTTCCAGACACTGCTGGCAACAGCGGTTAAAAAGCGGGATTCCTGAATTGACTGCCCGGGCAATTATCGGTGGTGACAATTCTCCCGGACACGCTCTAACGCAAGAGCCTCAAACCTCAATCTATCTGAACGGAAAATAAATCCAAAAGGCGGTTCAGATCTTCCTTGCTGTAAAACTGGATTTCCAGGCTCCCTTTGCCGCCGTCGCTGGATTTGACTTTCACCTGCGTTCCGAAAGCCTCTCTGAGCTTCTCCTCGATTTTTTTCAGGTGGACGTTTAACGGCAGCGCCTGTTTTTTCTTGGCCGGATCATCCTTGCTCAGTTTACGAGCCACCAGGGCTTCAGTTTCACGAACGCTGAGCTTGCCGGCGATCACCCGCTCGGCCAGGATCTGCATATCCTCAAAAAGCTCCAGCGACAGGATCGCCTTGGCATGACCCACGCTCAGGCGTCCATCCGCCACCATGAGTTGTACCGATTGAGGCAGCTTGAGTAACCGCAATGCATTCGCCACAACGACTCGGCCCTTACCCACACGGCTGGCCGCAGATTCCTGAGTCAATTCGAATTCCTGAATCAGCTGCTCAAAGCCCCGAGCCTCATCAATGGGATTCAAATCTTCACGCTGAAGGTTCTCCACCAGCATGAGCTCCAGCACCGTGCGGTCATCGGCCTTGCGGATGACGGCAGGCACCTCTTTGAGTCCGGCCAGTTTGCCCGCACGCAGACGGCGCTCTCCTGCAATCAGCTCATAGCCCTCACCTACCTGGCGAACAATCAAAGGCTGCAGAATCCCCTGTTCCCGGATAGATTGAGCCAGCTCATCCAATGAGGAGGTTTCAAAAAATTTTCTCGGTTGGAGCCGAGCATTGGAATAAACCCGGTTCACGGGAATCATCAAGACGCGTGACTCCCCCGTGGCGAACTCCTGAGTGGTTTGAGAAGAACTCTTTTTTCCAGGAGTCTCTGTAGATGCCGTTTTACCGGCGCCCATAGCCTTTGCGCTACTCGCCGCTTCCCGGGATTTACCGCCACCCATCAAAGCTCCAAAACCTCTGCCCAATGCCGATTTAGCCATGCCATTAGGATTCTCAAAAAAGGACGTTTTGTCAACACTGCGATAATTTTTTTAAATAAATTCATTTCGCCTGTCCCACTGATTTTAGTATAGATAACACCTTTATTCAGAGAGTGTTACTATACACGAACCCTCCTTTCCACGCTTCTGCGTCCAAAAAATTGAAAAAAAGAATGAAAAAATTCCCAAAAACCCCTTGCTTTATCCTTCATTTCCTGCGATAGTTTCGACGGTGTCGGGAAGATGTCTTGCGGAGACGTTATATAACGTCGAAGTCAGCTCTTCGAATGTTATGATATCGGGCTGGTTTTTTGTTATTCAAAAAGTTGGCCGTGTTGATGTTGAGAAAGATTAAGTTATGAACATGATTAAAACTGTAACGGTTGCTTCTGTCTTGGCGGCTGCTAGTATCGCTCAGGCGGATGTGCTGTTTGACAGCCTGAGTACGTTTGATACCTCCGAGACGAGGGTCATCGAATCCCAGGTAGTTGGCATGACCATCCTGACTCAGGATAGTCTCAGGGGTTCAGACTTCTATAACCTGTTCAATTTCACTGGAGCTGGCGACTTGTCGTTTGTTTTGTCGGATACCCCCGGCAGCACTGCTGATTTCGCCATGTATGCCAATGATAAGATCTATTCAATCGATGGCCGCAGTTACTGGGGCCCCGGTTACAGATTGGCAGGAACAGAGTTTGAATTTGATACTTATGTAGATGGCCACGCCGGCAAAGTATCCACTACTGATTTCAAGACCTTTGATAGTCCGGTAGCCTATCATGATAGGAACTGGGCGGGTGTCTCCGTGATCGTCAGCTCTGCTGATACTGTCACTATGCCTTTGTCTCAGCTGGCCAGCGGTTACAATTCGATCGCTCCGGGTCTGGACATTAATAAGGACTACTGGATCGGAACGGATGCCAATTTTGATAGTTGGCCTTCCACTCTGGGCCTGGGCACCTATGGTGATCCGGAGAATTACAAGCCCTTCTCCTTCACGGTAGAGGGAACTGTTACAACCGTACCCGAAGCCAGCACGATGCAATTGGCCCTCATGGGTCTGGCCGCACTCGGTGGCTATGCAGGTTTGCGCCGTTTCAAACGGAACTAATTTGTAATCATAAATTTTCAGAGAGCGTGGGTTAGCCCACGCTTTTTTGTTTTCCCGTTTCATCGTTTTATCTATTACGGAGCTGAAACGGAAACGCGAAAGGGCAGAGGACATTCATTGTCCTCTGCCCTTTCTTAAAGAAGAACAGGTTAAAGAAGGAGCGTTTTAATCACTCATCCAATCCAGGATCGATTTTTGAGTATGAAGGCGATTTTCCGCCTGATCAAAAATGACGGTGGAGAACTGCTCAAACACCTCTTCAGAAATTTCTTTGCCACGATAGGCAGGCAGACAGTGAAGAACGATCGCTCCCTTTTTGGCTTTCTCCAATAGTTTGCGGTTAATCTGATAGCCATTGAGAAGAGTCAGACGCCGGGCTTCCTCCTCTTCCTTGCCCATCGAGATCCATGTATCGGTATAGAGGACATCGGCTCCCTCCGACGCCTCAAGTGGATCGGTCGTGCGGACGATTTTTCCCTTCGCCTTTTCCACGACCTCATCGGAAAGCTGAAATTCTTCCGGAGCGGCCACACGCAGCTCAAAATCCATTTTGCCTGCCGCAAAAGCCCAAGAATTGGAGATATTGCTGGCACCGTCGCCCACAAAAGCGACGACCTTGCCGCGAACCGTGCCGAACCTTTCCTCCATCGTGAAAAGGTCCGTCAGAATCTGGCAGGGATGCTCCTGATCCGTCAGGGCGTTGACCGTGGGAATCTGCGAATAATGCGCAAAATCCTCCACATCCTGCTGGGCATAGGTGCGTATGATACAGCCATGCGTCATGCGTCCCAGAACCCGAGCGGTATCTTTCACCAGCTCTCCACGGCCCAACTGAATATCGTCGGTATTGAGGAAAAGGGCCTTGCCGCCCAGCTCGTGAATACCCACCTCGAAAGAGACGCGGGTACGGGTGGAGGACTTGGCAAAAATCATCGCCCAAGTCTGCCCCTTCAGAGGCAGGAGAGTTTGTGAACCGCGCTCGCGCTTGAACATTACGGTATTCTCCAATATCTGCTTAATGTCGCGAAACGAGATCTTTTCTATACTGAGTAGATGTTTCATCGTTTTATTTTTTTAGCCACTATAGCGGGCTGCTGCTTTTTCAATAAGGGCGAGGCCTTCCTCAACCTGTTCTTTGGTAATATTGAGGGGTGGTAAAAGGCGAACAATAGAGCCGCCAGCCGGAACGCTCAATACCCCCTCTTCTTTGAGCGCGTTGGTGAACACAATGGAAGCCGGAGAACCGTTGCCCGACAAAGCACCCGACTCCGTATTAAGCGAAATGCCCAGCATGAGTCCCATGCCGCGCACGCCCTTAAGCACACGGGAATAGCGACCGCACAAGGCCGTAAGACCTTCTTTAAAAAGCCGACTCATCTTCTTCACATTTTCTGCCAAAGATTCACTATCTATTATCTCAAGCACTTTTAATGCCACTGCGCACGCCAGAGGGCCTCCTCCGTAGGTTGTCGCATGGCTGCCGGGTCCGAGAATATCGGCATAGGGCTCGCGCACCCAGAATCCGCCCAGAGGGAAGCCGCCGCCAATACCCTTGGCCATGCTCACCGCATCGGGCAGGAAATCTGAAGCTCCGGCCACATCTTTCAATATCTCCTGGAAGCTGCAAAAGCTGCCGGTGCGATAATATCCGCACTGGACCTCATCCATCATGAGGAGCAGGTTGCGCTCATTGCAGAGCTTGCGCAATCCGAGAAGATATTCAGGGTTGGCCGGCTGAATTCCGCCCTCACCCTGTACACCCTCAATCAGAATCGCAGCCGTCCGGGGGCTGATTGCCGCCTCAGCTGCCGCAAGATCATTAAAAGGAATATAGTTATTGAAACCTTCCACCAGAGGGGCAAAGCCTTTCTTCACTTTCTCCTGACCCGTGGCGGCGATGCCGGCCAGCGTCCTGCCGTGGAAAGAATTCAAAGCCGTGATGATTTCGTAGCGGCCTGAGTCATGCCCGAACTTACGCGCCAGTTTATAAAGGCCTTCATTGGCTTCGCCTCCGCTATTGGAGAAAAAGCACTTCCCGGGGCCGATCCGGCTCACGATCTCTTTAGCCAGGAACCCCTGCCCTTCATGGTAATATAGATTGGAAATATGGATCATCCTCTGAGCCTGCTGGCGAAGAGCTTCCACAATTTGCGGATGCGCATGGCCCAGAGCGCTCACGGCGATGCCGGCACCCAGGTCCAGATAGCGCTTGCCTTCAGTATCCCAGAGATAGGAACCCTGCCCATACTTCACCACCAGATCAAAGCGCCCGTAACTCGGCACCACATACTGGTTGAATGTCTGTTTGATATTATCGGCTTTAGTATTCATCAAATTATTTTTAAGACTGGGAATTCTAGACCGCCAATTCGGTCCCCACGCCTGCATGCGTGAAAATCTCCAGCATCACGCTGTGCGGCATTCTTCCATCCACCAGCGAAACCTTCTCCACGCCCGCCTGAATAGCTTCCACAGCGCTATCCATTTTGGGAATCATTCCCGCTTCAATAACCCCCTTGCGCTTGAGCTCCTCGACCTCGGCAACATGGACCCGCGGTATGAGAGAGGTCATGTCATTCAAGTCGCGCATGAGCCCGGGAACGTCGCTCATGAAAACCAACCGCCGTGCCTTGAGCGCTATGGCCACCTGGGCTGCGGCGATATCCGCATTGCAGTTATAGAAATTACCCTCTTCATCGCAGGCGGTCGGGCTCAGAACCGGCGTAACGTTGTTGGCAATGCACTCGAGAATTTGCGTCGTATCCACTCCGGTCACCTCTCCTACGAAGCCGACATCCAACGGCTCTCCGCCTTCAACGGGGACCAGTTTCTTGCGGCACTTGAGCATTTTACTTCCCGGAAAACCTTTAGCCTTACCGCCAAAGCGCCCGATCGCCTCCACGACTCTCGGGTTGATCTCATAGGAGAGCACACGCTCCACCACGTTCATCGTCTGCTTATCGGTCAGGCGCATTCCCTTGATAAACTTCGTCTCAACACCCGATTCCTTCAAAGCCCGCGTAATGGCCTTACCTCCGCCATGGACCACGACCGGGTTAATCCCGACGGCTTCCAGGAACGTGATATCCCGGGCGACGCTGTCACGCTCTTCCGGATCCTGCGAATCCATGAAGCTGCCGCCATATTTCACCACGAAGGTTTCTCCCCGATATTTCTGAATATAAGGCAAAGCCTCCAAGAGAAAATCGGCCCGGATAATGAGCTGAGTTGTCGTCATAATGCGTCGGTTTGCTTTTGGGGGTTACTCTCCCTTATTGAAATCCACATATTTTTCGGTCAGATCGCTCGTATAAAAACGGGTGCTCACTTTGCCGACATTGAGCTGGATATGCAGGTCGAACTCCTTCTGCTTCGTAATCGCCTGGAGCACGCTCAGAGGGACATCCACCGGCTGCCCGCCTTTCAGGACGTAAATAATTTTGGAATCTCCGGGCAGGCTGTAAGCCAGGTCCACTTTGTTCTCGTTCACATAGGCCGATGAATAGCCCAGTGCGTCCAGAATCCGGCCCCAGTTCGGGTCGCCTCCGCACCAGCTGGTCTTAACCAGAAGGCTGTTGGCCACAGCTCTGACCGCCGCGTCGGCATCCTCCATGGTTTCGGCTCCATCGAGCTTAATCGTGATAAACCGGGAGACACCCTCGCCGTCACGCACCATTTTATGCGCCAAGGACAGGCAGACCTGCGAAAGAGCTTTCGAGAAAATCCGATACTCCTCAGTTTGATCCGAATCAATACAGGCGTTGCCGGCCATTCCGTTAGCAAACGCAAGCACCGTATCATTCGTGCTCATATCGCCATCAACCGAAATCCGGTTGAAGCTGGTGGCGACGGCCTCTTCCAAAGCGATCTGTAAAAGCCCCGGAGTAATGGAGGCATCGGTCGTAATAAAGCCGAGCATCGTGGCATGGAGTGTGCGCGATTTGGCCGCCGGGCGCTTACCCGTGGCGCTCATGCCCGGATGGATCATCCCGGCACCCTTGCACATCCCGCCGATGCGGACCGTTTTCTCTCCCAAAGTAAATTCAATGGCGATCTCCTTCACCGCCGTGTCGCTGGTCATAATGGCTTCTGCCGCGGCAAGACCGCATTCAGGGGTAATGCCCGCCGATTCAAAAGCAGCATGAATCCCCTTCTCCACGTTCTCCATCGGCATCTGCACGCCAATGCGGCCCGTCGAACAAACCAGAACTTTTTGGGAATCGACCTGGAGCAAATCCGCCAGAATCTCGGTCATCCGGATGGCGTCGGCCTTTCCTTGCTCACCCGTACAGGCATTTGCATTGCCCGAATTGGCTACGACACCACGAGCCAGACCGCTTTGAACCCGAGAGGAGCATATCCGCACCGGAGCCGCGCATACCTGATTGGTCGTGAACATACCGGCCACATGGGCATCCACTTCCGAGAAGACAATCGCCAGATCCTTCTTCTGACCTTTGTTGGAACCCTTCCCTGTACCCAGACGCTTGATGTCGCAAAAAACGCCTCCGGCCCAGAACCCTGTCGGGGCAGTGACACCGGCGTTTGAGATCGGTTTAAACAATGAATCCATAAATAAAATTACCCGTTAAATAAGAAGAAAAAAAGAAAACAGTCCCCTCTACCGATGAATCCCCTCCCTGAGAGCAAAGACTCATCAGACTAAAGAATCATCGGCACCAAAAGCAACACCTCAAGCAGGTCAAATTCTGATCACCGCACACACCCATAGAACACCACGACATGAGCTAAAAGTCAACTGGTTTCACTGCAAAATTTTTTCAGAATTCGCTCACCTCTGCACACGATATACGCTGCATTTTTTATCTAATGAGATGACGAGTGTATACCCTTGTTAAAAAAATTACGTATACCAAAAAAATTCCAATAATAAGCCGGCGTCTATCAAGAAACCGCCCTCACTCCCAGAGGTGGGTGCAATAGAAAGTGTGTGTGATAAAGTTAAGAATATTCTTGATTAGAAATTGATTTCAATCATAAGTTCCCTAATAGTATTTTCATGATATGTCACTTGACTTTTTTCAAAGATATGCTATCATTTAAAAATGATTGGTTGGCCAATCAATGCGTAAAAGTACTATAGAAGTATTTATGAAGACAGAAGAAAATAAAAACGAGCTCAACGAGCTCTATGAGTGTTACAAATATGGTATAGAACAATTCGATCGATTGCAAATTAGTATAAGTGCCATGGCACTTGGATGGTATATTACAATTCTAGACATTAAGACTATTGATGTCTGTTTTGTAGCTGTATTATACAAAATAGCAATTGCTGCATTTGGGATAACATTGATTTTATCAATTACAAACCATTTCTCATCAGCAAGAATAGCTTATAAAGAAGCATTTAATATAATAAATAACAAGAAAAATAAAAGGGTGTTATATCATAACATTGTAAAGTACTTTAATGTAATAATACTTATTTCTATTATAGTCGGAATTGCATCAACTATTGCAATTGGTTTTATTAATGTTAAATAAATTATAAATGTTATCATGAATCACAAAAATATAAAAACAAATTCAGATCCAATGGATGCCCGTGAGATTTTTCCAATCAGCCCAATCAGTCCCACAGGGCAAGGTTCAAAAAAAGGCAAAGGGGAAAACACCTCTTCAACAAGTTCTAAACAAAAAAAATAATTCTTTTAGTTACTCAGTTGTCATATAAAAGCTGATAACTCTGAAAAAACAAAAGACAAATTACGCCGGTTTGCCCAAGCGAAATTGGAACCGAGTAGAGGGTGGAGTTTTACTTGGAAACTAAAGGCTTCAAGATTGTCCGGATAATTCTAAGCGCCTCTGAATTTCCTTTCTAAGTTTAAGAATAAATCTTAAACTCATCCTATATGGCGGTTGCTGATTTTGTGCATTTGCATGTCCACTCCGAGTTCTCCGATCTCGTTCGTATTTACCTGTTGTTCCAGTGTCTCTTCGTTATCCGTGTCTCTTCGTGTGCATTCGTGGTGACAAAAAGAGCCGAAAACATGGTTACGTCTTCGGCTCCGTTTTCGCTCTATTGCGAATTTTAAATAAGACTTAGATTTCTTGCAATTTGAAGAATTTTCCGCAGTCCTCGACTTTGAAGAAGAAAGTCATTTCTTCCTCTTCTGCGGTGAAGGGTTCTCCCGCTCGCTCCCAGTTGATGCAGTCGACAGAGCTCCAGAGCTGGTATTCCATTCCCAGGACCAGATTCATTTCCACTTCCACTTCCGAGGCACCAATTCTCAGCCTGCTGTTACTGAAGGGGCTTCCGATCAGAAGGGTGGCCTCTCCGGAATATTTGGAACCGGGATTATCAACGATAATCTGCGTAATGACCCCGTTTTCAATAACACAATGTCCGGTTGCACCTTTGCCGGTTTCATCTTTTATCCTGAACTTCGGTTCCCGCGTATATCCCCAGCCCCCGTCGGTAATGTTCAGACCCACGACAAAGCCATTCACCACCTGAACCGTTCCCGTGGCACGGTAAGGTTGGGTCAGAGTCAGCGTGGCGGAAACCGTCGTGCTCCCGGCTCTGTTGGTAACAACCACCTTGTAGGTTCCCACGTCTACCCCTTTTGCCGAATCAATCGTGTAAAGGACCCCGGTTGCTCCGCTGATTGGGATGTCGTTTCTATACCATTGATAACTATCCGCACCCAGAGCCTCAACTTGGAATGTGGCCTGAGCCCAGGCATCTACGGTTAAGCTGGCCGGAGGAACTGTAATGGTCGGAGGCGTCAGATACGAAAGCACCGCAATATCGCTTGTAGCCTCATCCAATTCATTGGTTACGACGACGGTGTAATTCCCAAAATCTTCAGCGATCACGTTTTCTATCGTGTAACTTGCCCCTGTCGCTCCTTCAAGGAGAGTTCCATCCTTGTACCACTGGTAGCTTAGAGGGGCTCTTCCCGTTGCGTTGCCGCTGAAGGTGACAGAGTCACCCTCCATTACGGCTTTGCTTTGCGGTTGATCCGTTATTACCGGTGTTTCTATCCAGAGAGCTGTGGGCCTCCCTTTCCAGGGATTCTTCCATCCTGTCGTGCCCTGCCTGTAATAAATGACCGCAGGATCATAAAAAGCCCAATCTGTAACTAATGGCGCATTTCCCTCGAAATAAACATTTTTCAAATTCAAGCAACTGACGAATGCATATTCATCAATCTCAGTGACACTCTTGGGGATTACGATGCTCGTCAGACTGCCGCAGTTAATGAATGACCGCTTTCCAATCATAGTGACGCTGTCCGGGATTACGATTTTTGTCAGATTCGTGCACCAAGAGAATGTTTCAGCGCTAATTGAAGTGATACTGTTTGGTAATTCGATGCTTGTCAGACTGCTGCAGTCAAAGAATGCACTATTACCAATCTCAGTGATACCCACAGGAATTTCTATGTTTTTCAGTTTGTTGCAGACGGCGAATGCGAACATCCCAATAGAAGTGACGCTGTCCGGGATTACAATGCTTGTCAGATTCGTACATTCGGAGAATGCAGAATATGGAATAAGTGTCGCTGAATAGTTGATTACTCCTTTATAAACAGAGGAGGGAATCACGATGTCGCCAGATATCTGTTGGGATGCCGCTCCAACAGAAACCGTCCCCATTTGGGTAACCTTGCTCTCTGAAAGAACCGTGAATATCAATTGATCTACTGTGAATGTATCGCCTATTGCAGCGTGTGCCTTTGGCAAAACCAGAAGCGATGCCAGAAGAATGAATGATGATAAGAGACGCAATAGCATGTCTGAACGAGATTTCATTGGCGTTTGTATTGTTCGATTCATGACGCAATTATTGGTTTAGATTTCCTGCAATTTGAAGTATTTCCCGTAGTCCGCAACTTTGAAGTGGAAAGTCATTTCTTCCTCATCAGCGGTAAAGGGTTCTCCCACTCGCTCCCAGTTGATGCAGTCGACCGAGCTCCAGAGCTGGTACTCCATCCCCAGGACCAGGTTTATTTCCACTTCCACTTCCGAAACGCCGATTCTCAGACTGCTGTTACTGAAGGGGCTTCCGATCAGAAGGGTGGCCTCTCCCGAATAATTAGAACCGGGATTATCAACGATAATCTGCGTGATGACCCCGTTTTCAATAACGCAATGGCCAGTCGCTCCTTTGCCGCTCTCATCTTTAATCCTGAACTTCGGTTCCCGCGTATATCCCCATCCGCCGTCGGTGACAGTCACCCCTACGACAAGGCCATTCACCACCTGAACTGTTCCGGTGGCACGGTAAGGTTGGGGCAGAGTCAGCGTGGCCACGGAACTGGTCGCCTCTCCCAACTCATTGGAAACGACGACGGTGTAATTACCCAAATCTCCAGCGCTCACACTTTCTATCGTGTAACTTGCCCCTGTCGCTCCTTCAATGAGAACGCCCTCCTTGTACCATTGATAGCTCAGGGGTTCTCTTCCCGTTGCACTGCCATTGAGGGTGACAGAGTCGCCCTCAATTACGGTCTGGCTCTGCGGTTGCCCGGTAATCTCCGGGGTTTCTATCCAGAGAGCCGCGGGCCTCCCGTTCCAGGGATTACTCCATCCCGTTGTGCCGGCTCT
Organism: Verrucomicrobiota bacterium; assembly: GCA_023230105.1. GTDB lineage: Bacteria > Verrucomicrobiota > Verrucomicrobiia > Limisphaerales > UBA1412 > UBA1412. The sequence continues at coordinate 8,454 of JALNXY010000020.1, read as the reverse complement.
GTAGTAGATAGTTACTGGATCAGAAAAAGAACGATACGCTGATGGCGCATTTCCTTCGAAATAAACTCCCCTCAGATTTTTACAATTATAGAATGCATCACCATCAATCATAATGACACTGCCGGGGATAATGATGCTTGTCAGACTGCTACAGTCAAGGAAAGCTCGTTCTCCAATAGAAGTGACACTTTTAGGGATAATGATGCTTGTCAGACTGCTGCAGGTAAGGAATGCCCCATTAGCAATCATAGTGACACCCTCAGGGATTTCTATGCTTTTCAGATTGCTGCAGCTGGCGAATGCTCGTTCTCCAATAGAAGTGACGCTATCCGGGATGATGATGTTTGTCAGATTCGTGCAGTCGAAGAATGCCGAATTACCAATCTTAGTGACGCTATCCGGGATTACGACGTTTTTCAGATTGCTGCAGCTGCCGAATGCTTGATCACCAATAGAGGTGACACTCTCAGGTATAATGGTGTTTGTCAGACCGCTGCAACCTTGGAATGTCCAATCACCAATCTCAGAGACACCCTCAGGGATTTCCATACTTTTCAGATTGCTGCAGCCGCTGAATGCGTAACTCCCAATCCCAGTGACGCTATCCGGGATTTCTATACCTGTCAGACCGCTGCAGCCGACGAATGCTCTTTCTCCAATAGAAATGACACTTTTTGGGATAATGATGCTTGTCAGACTGCTACAGTCAAGGAATGCCCCAACGGCAATCTCAGTGATACCCTCAGGAATTTCTACGCTTTTCAGATTTCTACAGCTGACGAATGCGTAAACCCCAATAGAAGTGACACTGTCCGGGATTACAATGCTTGTAAGATTCGTGCATTCTTTGAAAGTCCCATAAGCAATCCTAGTGACGTTGTCCGGGATTACGATGCTTGTCAGACTGCTGCATCCGGAAAATGCTTGTTCACCAATAGAGGTGACACTCTCCGGGATAACAATGTTTGTCAGACCGCTACAACCCCGGAATGTCCCAACAGCAATCTCAGTGATACTCTCAGGGATTTCCATGCTTTTCAGAATGGTACAACCGGAGAATGCCATGTCTCCAATAGAAGTGATGCTATCCGGGATTTCCATGCTTTTCAGATTGGTACAACCGGAGAATGCGTAATCCGGAATAAGTATCGCTGAATATTGTATACCACCGTTATTGATAAAGAATGGAGGAGGAAATGGAATGTCTCCGGATATCTCTTTGGATATTGGCTCAACAGAAACCGTCCCCTCCAGGGTGAGCTTGTCCTCTGAAAGAACCGTGAATTTGAATTGATCTACTGTGAATGTGCCGCCTACCGCAGCGTGTGCCTTCGGCAATACAAGAAGCGATGCCAGAAGGATGAATACTGGGATCAAGCGCGACAAAGCGCCCGAATAGGACAAATATCTTGTCTTCATTTTCTCCTTACAATTTTCTATTAATCTTGGAATAAACTACCGCGCTCAAAAATAACTTTATTTTTCGTTTTGTAAAGGAAAAATATCTACTCATTAACCAGAACAACGGATGCGCATTACTTCAAAAGTGGGCGCTCTGTTTTTGAGGAAGTACGATCTTTTTTTAACAACTAGGAGCATAGTCCCTTAAGACCTTTCGGGGTGAAAGCGCCTCTGAATTTCCTTTCTAAGTTTAAGAATTAATCTTAAACTCATCCTATATGGCGGTTGCTGATTTTGTGCATTTGCATGTCCACTCCGAGTTCTCACTGCTCGACGGAGCATGCCGGCTGGATAAACTGGTGGATCGGGCTAAAGAGCTCCAGTTCCCCGCATTGGCCCTGACGGATCACGGAGCCATGTTCGGGGCGATGGATTTCTACCGGATGGCCCTGGGCAAGGCAAAAAAAGTGGGCGAGGCAGAAGTCAAACCGATCATCGGATGCGAAGTCTATGTCGCTCCGGGCAGCCGTTTTGAAAAGCGCCCCAGAGCCGGCGGCGGCAAACCGCGCAGCTACCATCTGGTCCTCCTGGCCGAAAACAATATCGGCTACCAGAACCTGGTCCGTCTGGTCACGGCCGGGTACATTGAGGGCTTTTACTACGACCCGCGCGTCGATAGAGAGCTACTCGAAAAACACCACGAAGGCCTCATCGCCCTCTCTGCCTGCCTGGGAGGAGAAATCCCCCGCTTAATCCGGGATGACGATTTGGAGGAAGCCCGAAAAACGATTCAGTGGTATCGGGATACCTTCGGGGCGGAGAATTTTTTCCTCGAATTGCAGCATAACACCATCCCCGAGCAGGAAAAAGTCAATGAGCACCTGATCGCCTTTTCAAAAGAGATGAATATCGGCCTGGTCGCCACGGCCGACGTCCACTATATCCGCAAAGAGGATTCCCACGCCCATGATATTCTGGTCTGTATCGGCACCAACAGGACGATTCACGACCCCAACAGGATGATTTATCCCGAGGGCCAGTTCTATCTGCGCTCAGCTGAAGAGATGAAAGCGCTCTTTGCCGATACCCCCGAGGCCATCAGCAACACGGTGGCGATCGCCTCCCGCTGCAATGTGGAATTCGATTTCAAAGCGCTCCACTACCCCGAATGGACCCCTCCGCCCGGCAAAACGACCATGAATTGCCTGCGCGAGCTCCTCTGCGAAGGCTTTAAAGTCCGTTACGGCATCGATGTGGATACCGATGGCGAATCATTCAGTTACAAACCGATGCCCCCGGAAGAGGCCCGCATGCTTCCCACCTGGAAAGAACCCGAAAGCGCAGACTCTGCCGAACCCTCCGCGGCCCTCCTGGAAGAAGCCGCCAAAACCGCCGTAGAATTGATTATCGCACGCGTCGATAAGGAACTGGGCGTAATCAAAAAAACGGGCTTTCTCTCCTACTTCCTCATCGTGGATGATTTCGTCCGCTATGCACGCAACCAGGGGATTTGTTGCATGGCAAGAGGCTCGGGCGCAGGGTCCATGGTCACCTATCTGCTGCAGATTTCCAACGTGGAGCCTATACGCTTCAACCTCCTCTTTGAGCGATTCCTGAACCCCGAGCGTGTCAACCCGCCCGATATTGATATTGATTTCGCTGATGACCGCCGCGTTGAAGTGATCGACTACGTCCGGCGCAAGTACGGTGATGATTGCGTGGCTCAGGTCACCACCTTCGGCTCTCTGGGCGCCAAGAATATCGTCCGCGATGTCAGCCGGGCTATGGGGCTGGATTACAGCTTCGGGGACCGCATTTCCAAATTGATTCCCGGGACGATTGATCTCGAAAAAGGCGAAAAATCGGCCCTATGGAAGGCCATCACGATGAGCTCCGAGCTCAAAGAGGCTTACGACAACGACGAGAATACGCGCGAAATGATCGATGTGGGCCTGGTCCTGGAAAATATCGCCCGTAACGCTTCTACCCATGCGGCGGCAGTCGTCATCGGCACTGAACCGCTCAGCAATATTCTGCCGCTACGCAAGGACGATCACGATGCCGTCGTCACGCAGTATCCCATGGGCCCGGTGGGTGACCTGGGTATGCTCAAGATGGATATGCTCGGGGTCAGAACCCTCACGATCATCAACAACGCCTGTAAGTTGATCGAGAAAAATCATGGGATCACAATAAATATCGACAAGATCCCCCAGGATGATGAGAAAACTTACGCCCTGCTCAACCGGGGGGATACGGTCGCCGTCTTCCAGCTGGAATCCGGCGGAATGCGCGACCTCTGCCGCCGCTTTGAACTGAGCTCCATTGAACACATCACGGCACTGGTGGCGCTCTACCGTCCGGGTCCGATGGACCTCATCCCGGATTTCATCAACCGGCGCCACGGCAAAGTCAAAATCGAGTACCTGCACCCGCTCCTGGAGAATGTCTGCAAGGAGACTTACGGCATTATGATCTACCAGGAACAGGTGATGCAGGCCACTCAGGCGCTGGCCGGCTTCACCCTGGGGAAAGCCGATATTCTGCGCCGGGCCATGGGTAAAAAGGATGCGGCCAAAATGCAGAAAATGCGCAAAGAATTCGTGGATTGCTGCGCATCGGCCCACCAGATTCCGGAAAAAAGAGCGGATGAAATTTTTGACCTCCTGGAGAAATTTGCCGGATACGGCTTCAATAAATCTCACGCCGCCGCTTATGCCTTTGTCGCCTACCAGACGGCCTGGCTCAAAGCCAATTACCCGGTAGAGTTCATTGCCGCAGCGATGACCAACGCTATGGAAGATCAGAAAAAGCTCATGCCCCTGATCGACGAAGCCAAGGAGATGGAAATCGCCATTCTGCCGCCGGATATCAACCAGAGTGATACCTACTTCACCCCTGCAAAAGAGGCCCGGGCGATTCACTTTGCCCTGGCCGCCATCAAAGGAATGGGCGTCGGCAGCGTCAGCGCCATTCTTGAGGAACGCACTCAATCGGGCCCCTTCCAATCGCTGGAAGATTTATGCAGCCGGCTCGGCACCAAAGCGCTCAATAAACGGGTGCTCGAGGGTCTGATCTTTTCAGGTGCACTCGACTCTTTCGGCAAACCACGTTCGGTTCTGGCCGCCAGTATCGACGCGGCTCTGGCCGCCGGAGCGCGTAAATTGAAGGATGCTCTCTCGGGTCAGGGCAACCTCTTTGATCTGCTCAGCCCCCAGGAGCAAACCACAATGATCCCGGAAATCCAACTGCCTGAGCTTCCCCTCAATCAGCGTCTGGAAAAAGAGAAAGAGCTCCTGGGCTTCTACATCAGCGGCCACCCATTCTCCCCGTTTGAGAAAGATGCCATGCGCCTCACCTCACACAAAATCGGAGAGCTTCCCGAGGAAAAGAACCGCGCAATGATCCGAACCGCTGGTCTGGCCACCGAAATCAATCGAGGCCTCAGCAAGAAGAGCGGCAAACCTTTCCTCTCCTTTAAATTGCAGGATGGAGAGGGCGACATCGCCGTTCTGAACTTTGGAGATCAAAGCGAGAAATGGTTCTCTGTGCTCAAGGAAGGTGAACCTTTTGTCGTGACAGGCCAGCTCAATATCAGCGACAAAGAAAATAAAATCTTTGCCGAGGAGATTACCCCGCTCTACACGTTCCTTCAAACCTGTACCCAGCAAGTGCAAATCCGCCTCAAACACGAAGAGACAACCCCCAAAAAACTGGATGACCTCTTCAAGCTCGTCCAGAATTTCAAAGGCGAATGCCCGTTCCTGATCGGTTTCTACTTCCCCGACGGACAGTATGCCTGGATGGAATCTGCTGAATCCTTCTTCGTGCGCCCGGTGAAGGAACTGGCCGATGCGGTCGATGCGCTCCTGGGCCCCAGGACGTGGAGCACACGGATCAAACTGCCTCCTTTGCCCGAGGCCAAGCGCTGGGGATCGCGCAAGCAAGACGATTAGAAAAACCGCAATTTTACTGAGGAAAAAGAAGCTGAGTAGTTTATTTGAACTCCTGTGATTAGTTTTACTTATGGGCCTTATGCATTTTTCTTACCTTTTTTGTTGCTTCCTTCTCCATAATGGTGTAGACTTCTCCCGACTTGAGCCGTTGGCTCTTCAGCCGCACTCAGGCAGCTAAGCCCGGGGACTCAAGCTAACAAGAGTCCATTAGATAATATTAAACAAATTATTAGTTACATACATGAATAGCTATATTCAAGAGACTATACAGCGCGTCAGCAAAAGAAACCCCAACGAACCTGAATTTTTGCAGGCTGTTACCGAAGTCCTGGGCTCCATCGCTCCGGTAATTGAACGTCACCGTAAATATCAGGATCACGCCATCCTCGAAAGAATTACGGAGCCCGAACGGCAAATCATCTTCCGCATACCCTGGGTTGATGATCAAGGCAAAGTCCAGGTCAATCGCGGTTTCAGTATCCAATTCAGCAGTGCCATCGGACCTTTCAAAGGCGGTCTGCGCTTCCATCCTACAGTCTGCGCGAGCATATTGAAGTTTTTGGCCTTTGAACAGATTTTCAAAAACTCCCTGACCACCCTTCCCATGGGCGGCGGCAAGGGAGGCTCCGACTTTGATCCCAAGGGCAAATCCGACGGCGAAGTCATGCGTTTCTGCCAATCCTTCATGTCCGAACTCTACCGCTATGTCGGCCCCAACACCTACGTTCCGGCGGGTGATATCGGTGTAGGCAAGCGCGAAATTGGTTTCTTCTTCGGCCAATACAAGAAACTGGCCAATGAGTTCTCCGGTGTCCTGACTGGTAAAGGTCTGGAATGGGGCGGCTCTCTGATTCGCCCGGAAGCCACCGGCTACGGCTGCGTCTATTTTGCAAAAGAAATGCTCAGCACCAGAGACATGGACTTCAAAGGCATGACCTGCCTGGTCTCGGGTTCAGGCAACGTCGCTCAATATACGGTCGAGAAGCTCAACGAGTTTGGTGCCAAGGTGCTCACTCTGAGCGATTCCTCTGGCTTCATTTATGACAAAGAAGGCATCGATGCCGAGAAGCTGGCCTGGGTGATGGAGATCAAGAACGAAAAACGCGGCCGCATCAGCGAATATCTCACCAAGTATCCCAATGCGGAATTCCACGCAGGCAAACGCCCCTGGTCCGTTCCCGCACAATGCGCTTTCCCGAGCGCCACGCAGAACGAAATTGACGCCGAGGATGCCAAGACGCTGCTCAAGAACGGCTGTATCCTGGTTAGCGAAGGCGCCAACATGCCCTCCAACCTGGAAGCAATCCAGCTCTTCCTGGATGCGAAAATCCTCTTTGGTCCTTCCAAGGCGGCCAATGCGGGCGGCGTAGCCACCTCCGGTCTCGAGATGAGCCAGAACAGCATGAGACTCTCCTGGACTGCTGAAGAGGTCAATGCCCGTCTGCACCACATCATGCAGATGATCCACTCCAACGCCTACAATAACTCCATTGAATACGGCCAGAAGGGCAACTACCTGATGGGTGCCAATATCGCCGGCTTCGTGAAAGTGGCCGATTCCATGATCGATCAGGGCGTGGTGTAAGCAAGTTTACAAATTCTATCGCCTGATAGAATATTTCCTAACATTCCGGGAGCGGTTCGCCGCTCCCTTTTTGTTTTCCCGATCCGCCTATTTTTGTCACCACGAATGGACGTAAATGCTTTTTGTCCATGCCTGTCTGGAGTTTTTCGTATCGATTCGTGGTTCTGATTTTCTAGTAAAAAATTTCCCTTTACAAAGGGGGGAATGAAGTTAATCTGGAGGGTGGCAACCTTTTTTCTTTGAAATATAAACACTACAAGGAAAATCATGAAGACGCAAAAAATGATATCTGTAGGCGCAGTGTCGCGCTTCGTCACGTTATTCATCCTCTTGGCATCGCTTCTGGTGTTGCCGAAGGCACACGCCGCAGTAGGCGATTCATTCACGATAGACGGACTGAATTACACTGTTCTATCGGTAAACAGCTTCTTTAGAACGGGAACGGTTTCTGTTGGGGCTGCATCAAAAGAAATATCGGGTGATATTGTGATTCCGGCCTCCATTGTTAATGAGAAGGTAATATATTCAGTGGTTCTTATTCCGGCTGAAGCATTCCAGTATTGCTCCAGTCTGAAAAGCATCGTAATTCCTGAGAGTGTCACTGAAATTGGAGAAAAGGCGTTCAAGGATTGCATCGGCCTGACGAGTATCACGATCCCTAACAATGTCACTTCTATTGGTGGTTACGTATTCGCTTATTGCAACAACCTGACAAGCATCACAATCCCCGACAGCGTCACTGAAATTGGTTATGGGGCATTCCAGTATTGCTCCAGTCTGACAAGCATTGGAATCCCTGACGGTGTAACTTCTATTGGTGATTCAGCATTCTACAGCTGCAGCAGTCTGGTAGAAATCATAGTTGGAGAAATTAATCTTAACTACAGCAGTCTGGATGGAGTGCTTTTCAATAAAGATCAAACAATATTGATTAGGTGCCCGGGTGGTAAAAGTGGGGCTTATACAGTACCGGAGAGTGTCACTGAAATTGGAGAAAAGGCGTTCATGGATTGCAGCGGCCTGACGAGTATCACGATCCCTAACAATGTCACTTCTATTGGTGGTTACGTATTCGCTCATTGCAACAACCTGACAAGCGTAACAATAGGCAACGGTGTCACTTCTATTGGTAGTTGGGCATTTCTCAACTGCAAAAACCTGACAAGCGTAATAATAGGCAACGGTGTTACATCTATTGGTGAAATGGCATTCAACAACTGCACCGGCCTGACAAGCATCAACATACCGGACGGCGTCACTGAGATTGCTGGAGATACATTCGGGGGCTGCAGCAGTCTGATAAGTATAAATATTCCAGACAGTGTCACTTCTATTGGTAGGTTTGCATTCAGGTCCTGCAGCAATCTGACAAGCATCACAATCCCCGTCAGCGTCACTGAAATTGGTTATGGGGCATTCCAGTATTGCTCCAGTCTGACAAGCATTGGAATCCCTGACGGTGTAACTTCTATTGGTGATTCAGCATTCTACAGCTGCAGCAGTCTGGTAGAA
>JALNXY010000059.1 GCA_023230105.1 Verrucomicrobiota bacterium | reverse complement strand
ATCGAAATCTTTTACAATAGGGAAAGATTACATTCCTCTTTAGGTTACTATACACCTGAGGAATATGAACAGTTACAGTTAACAAAAGCGTCTTAACTTTGTGTCCGGATTATCGGGGGAAGACCAAATTACTGACTACTTATTATTTATAACTGTATTTAATACGCGAAACTAATTACTATTCTGACTGGCAGACTATAGTATTCACCCAAGCTTGAATTTTTAATATTTCCATTGTAAAAAATTTGACATTTTAAATATGAGATATTAATATATAGTTAGTTAGTTAATTTAATTAATAAAGATAATGAAATCTTCAGAAAGCTTAATCCGAATAAAATTTTGAATAACATTACAGAAATATATTTTCTACTTTAAAAAATGAAATGGATTGATTAAATGGATATAAAGAACATTAATCAAGGTTTAGTTTTAAAGGTTATTGAAAATAACGGTCCTATTTCCAGAGCAGCCATCGGAAAGATAATCGGTTTAACTCCACCTACTATTTCTGCCATTGTCAGGGATTTAATTAACAGGGGTATTGTCAGCGAAATTGGAAAAGGTGATTCTTCCGGTGGTAAAAAACCAATCTTAATACAGATAAATTCTGAAAGTGCATATATAATTGCTGTAGATTTAGGAAGCGAAAATGGAATAAGAGTAGCTTTGATGGATTTATCCTGTGATATTGTTAAAGAAAAATCCTACCACGAGAAAGACCCTTTCACTATCCAAAATCTTAAAAATACCCTTAGCATTATCATAAATGATTTTTTAGAAGAGATAGAAATTCCACTAAAAAAAATATTAAATATCTGTATCGGTGTTCCGGGAATAATAGATTATAATGAAATGAAAATCACCGCTGCTCCATATTTAAATTGGGAAATATCAATTAATGATCTAAGTTTAAGCGAACCTGATATACCTATTATTCTTGAGAACGATGTTAATCTGATGGCATTAGGGGAAAAAGCGAAGGGAATTGCACAGGAGTTTGATAATTTTGTATTTGTTGGAGAAAGAACCGGGATAGGTGCTGGCATCATAATTAACGGAAAGCTTCATCAAGGCGCTAACAATGCCGTGGGAGAGATAGGCTATCTTCTTGTTGATCCTGAATATGCTCCTAAAAATTCCAAAGATTTTGGCTGCCTGGAAAAATTAGCCAGTTCCAGGGTTATTATTGAAAAGGCGCGAAAGAGGATAGGGAAGCAGGTTAAGATAATGGAAATATTTAAACTTGCTGCTGAGGGTGACAGTGTTGCAGCTGGTATTATTAAAGAGACATTGAAATTTTTAGCTTATGGAATTGGAAATATTTCATGTGTTCTAAATCCGGAGTTAGTTGTTATCGGAGGCGGAATATCAATTTTACCGTCCATTTTTTTAGAAGAAATCAAAACAGCACTTCAGAACATTGTTCCATTTGTTCCCAGGATAGAATTTTCAAAATTGAGAGAGGATAGTGTTTTAATCGGCGCTGCGGTAAAAGTATTTGCACCTTTAAAAAAGAACGGGTTAGCACCCATTAATTAAATTGAAAAAATTGACAAAATTAGGGCCCCAAGGTATGAATCTATTGAGTGGAGAAAGTATTCCTGAAAATTAAAAACCTTACTGTCATGAATAAAAAAACATAAATTAATTCTGATAAAGGCGGTGATGTGAATATAAATAGCAAGTGTTTGAAATGTAAATAAGAGGAAAATATTAAATAAATTCAGGAGGATTTTGTAATGAAAAGATACATAAAATCATTTGTTCTAACCATGTTGCTTTTAGCTTTTGTATTTGCTGTGTTTTCAGTTTCTTCTGCCCAGGAAGAAAAACCCAATGTAGCAGTATTACTTCCGGGAAGCGTTGAATTTTTTAGTGTCCAGCGTAGAGGTATAGACCAGGCAGCAGAGGATTATGGTTTAGATATAATATATGCAGATGCTGAATGGGATGCAGGAAAACAGCTTTCCCAGGTCGAAAACTTTATCGTTAGAGGTGTAGATGCAGTTATGCTCTGTACCGCAGATAATATGGGCTTAATTCCTGCAGTACAACTATGCAATGAAGCAAATATTCCTTTGATAACTTTTCCCAATGCCCTTGGCACAGATCCTGAAGGTAAATTTCCAGGAGTAGTATCTTTTATCGGCAGATCTGAGATTGGGGCAGGGATTATTCAGGCTGAAATGGCTGCACAGCTTTTAGGTGACAAAGAAGCAAATATAGTGCTGATTGAAGGCCAACCGGGAACTTTTGCCCAGAGAATGAGGGAAGAAGGCTTTATGAAAGTTGCAGAAGAACATCCAAACTGGAATATTGTGGAAAAGAGACCTATTGAAGGCTGGACCAAAGAAGGTTCGCTTGCATTTATGGAAGCTTTTCTCCAGAGCGGTAGACCGGTTGACCTGGTCAGCTGTCAATGGTGGAGTGGGGCAATCGCTGCAGCAATGGCATTAGAAAACGCAGGTGTCACTGATGTATATGTCACCGGGCTCGAGTATGCAAAAGAACTAGTTCCATATATTGAAAATGGAAAAGTTACAGCCAGCACTTACTTTTCAGTTGTTGAAGAAGGATACAAAGCTGTTGAGGTTACCGCAAATCATTTAAAGGGTGAAGAGGTTCCTCAATTTGTAGAAATTAAACACATTATTGTAACTCAGGATAATGTAGATGAGTTTGAACCTGAGATGTAATCAGGTGCAAGTATCAGTAATATGTAAATATCAATTGTTGTAAGTAATATGATGGGGGCAAATAAATATATTTGTTTTAAATTATGAAAAAAAAGTGGATTAGTTGCCAAATTGTTCTAAATAATATTGAGACTGATGCCTTAATAAAAAATGATTATCTAAAGAGGAAAATAGCGATTGCCAAAGAAACGCTTGATCTGGATGCCATAATTATATGGCCTGATAATCATAAAAAGAATCTTGCCTTGATCCAGGAAGTCTGTTCAAACTTTAAGATTAAGACTTATCTTTGGTACCCGGTTTTAGCTGACATATCTGCCTTTCAAATTAAACCTGAACAGTCTGTGGAAGCATTTAATGGAAAACCTGGTCATGGAAAAATCGGTCGCTGGAAGAAATTAGGGCATGTGGAGGAAGATTTTTTATTTCTATGTCCAAATGAAGAAAAATATGTAATGGAAGTTTTTAAACACTATCAGAAACAATTATTGGAAGAGGGGTTTGATGGTGTTCTATTGGACAGGATTCGATTCCCTTCACCTGCCAATGGTTTTGAAACACTTTTTACCTGTTTTTGTCAGGCATGCCAGGATAAGTTTCAAAAAGATTATAATGAGGACCTAAACCATTATCGCGATAAGATAAAAGATTTATTGCAAGAATTAAAAGATATGAAAATAAAAGATTTTTCAGGTTACAGAAACCTGTCTGATGTAATTATTCGCAATAACCTGACTAAATTTTATAATTTCCGGGAAAACAGTATATTTCAGCTTACAAAAATGTTTGCAGATTATGCAAAACAAAATGGAAAAACAGTAGGATTAAATTTATTTGCCCCCTCAATTGCATATTTATCAGCCCAGAATTACAAATTATTATCAGGTATTTGTGACTGGATTAAACCCATGTTGTATTGCCATACTGCAGGACCAGCAGGTCTTCCTCTGGAATTTTCCTGTTTTACTGAAGCCATAATGAACATTAATCCTGATTTAAAAGAACACAAGTTAATCCGTGAAATTAGCAGGATACTTGGAGTAAATCTACCCGGCTCAATAAGCGGTATTTTAGAAAAAGGTGTTCCTGAGAACATTATTTATCAGGAAATAAAACAAATACAGAATTATCATTTAAAAGAAGGTGTAAATATTTATCCAGGTTTGGATTCAGTACAAATTCGCGGGATATCTTATGTGGATAAACAAATTTTGGAAAAATATTTAAGTTTGATTTTTGAGCTTGATGTAAAAGGCATAATTATGTCCTGGAA
>JALNXY010000019.1 GCA_023230105.1 Verrucomicrobiota bacterium | reverse complement strand
ACTCGGCCGTCAAACGCTGCGTTGCCAATGGTAGTGCCTGTATAGCTTGTGCGAGAGTAGGTCGTTGCCGGGGCTTATTTAAACATTAGGGCGTCTCATTAGAGACGCCCTTTTCTGTTTTATATCCCTCCCCGACTCCTTCATAAATCTTATTTTTAATTCTGAATTTCTTTTTCCTTGAATAATAGACAATTAGAATGCTAGCATCCGTCCCGTATGAATTCGCTCAGGACGGATCGGGAAATTCTGGAAGAGATTTCTCACAAATTTCAAATTTATGGGGAGCTGCTTCATGCTGAAGTATGCAAAATAGGCCATCTTAATGAGACTTATACTGCAACTTACTACCAGGCAGGTGCTCGTATTCGTTATATCCACCAACGAATTAACACTGATGTTTTTAAAAATCCAGACCACGTAATGGAAAATATAACCCGAGTAACAAAGCATATTCGGGATATTCTTCGCCGGGAAAGTATTAACGAGGTTACACGCAGAACATTAACTATGGTCCCCACCCGGGAAGGCAAGTCTTACTATAGGGATATTAACAATAATTGCTGGCGTACCTTCTTTTTTATTGAAGGCACTCGGACTTACGATGCTGTCATAAACGAGAAGCAGGCTTATCAAGCAGGAAAGGCTTTTGCCCAATTTCAAAGCCATCTTGTTGACCTTAAAGGCGAACGCCTCCATGAAACTATCCCTCATTTTCATGACACCCGCAGACGTTTGGAAGCTTTTCATCAGGCCGTTAACACAGACCCTTTTAATCGGGCCGAAACAGCAAAACGAGAAATTGAATTCATTAAAAAACGTGAAAAAATAGCCGGAGTGATCTTAGATGCTCTAGCTGACGGCTCCGTCCCCGAACGTATCACCCATAATGATACAAAGCTCAACAACGTCATGTTCGATAACAGTTCAGATGAGGCGATGTGTGTTGTTGACTTGGACACTGTTATGCCCGGTTCAGTCCTTTATGATTTTGGTGATATGGTGCGAACAGCAACAAGCCCAACTTTTGAGGACGAACAAGATTTGTCAAAAGTAAAAGTACGCTCTTCCTTTTTCCAAGCCTTAGCTCGAGGGTATGTGGAAGGGGCCAGTCCTTTTTTGACTCCCAAGGAGAAATCTCTTTTGACTTTTTCTGGCAAACTTATCACTTACACCATCGGTATTCGTTTTTTAACCGACTATCTTTTAGGAGACAATTATTTCAGAGTGCACAGGGCCCAGCATAATCTGGACCGATGCCGCACACAGCTAAAGCTTGTAGAGAGTATTGAGAGCAAAGAAACTGAGTATCAAAAATTTATAGATTCTCTCTAAAATATGGAGGAGCATCTAACAGCTTTTGTAACTGTTCCGGATCAGTTAACAGCTGATAACCTGGCAGATGCTCTATTAACTAAAAAAATCGTAGCCTGCGTCAATATACTTCCTCCCATGCAATCACGGTATTGGTGGAAGGAGAATATTCAAACTGACTCTGAACAGCTCCTAATTTTTAAACTACCTTCTAAAAACTGGGAACTGTTTAAAGACACAGTTGTTGACAACCATCCATATGAAGTTCCTGAAGTAATCGCTCTTCCTATAGTGAAGGGCAATGAATCCTATCTAAAATGGTTAGGGGAAATGACCAACTCATAAAATCAAGGCGCATTTTAATAGGGTTCACACCTCTCGCCTTAATTGCTCTCATATTCTTTATTTTCTTGGGTGGCTCCGGTTGCAAAGTCGCATCAAGCACCCGCGATGCCTATCTTGTTGGCATTTACGCACCCGGAAATTCCACAAACTATGCGATGCTCCGTGATGTTGGTTTTAGCCACATTGTTAGCTCAGCTAACCTAGCTAATTTGGATGCAGCTCATTCTGCAGGTCTTCGGGTTATCGCTCCCCCGGGATTACAAGCACATCAGAATTTCGATACAAAGCGTGTTTGGAGAACCGTGCGAAAGGCCGATAAACACCCTGCTCTTTACGCCTGGTATCTCATAGATGAGCCGGATATGAGCAAAACTGATCCCGGCGATGTCCAACACCTTAATAGTTACTTAAAAGCAAAATCCATCAAAAAGCCCACTACCCTGGTTATGTTTAAGGGCTATGAAGCTTTTGACTATGCCAATATACCCGACATCATGATGCTCGATAGGTACCCGATTGGCTGGCAACCTATTGAAACCTTCAGTAAACATTTGCGGTTGGCTCGCTATGCTGCCGGACCAGAAAAACCTTTGATCGCAGTGATTCAAGTGTTTGATTGGAGCTACTATCCACAAGTATTTGGAGCCGAGGGCAAAAACACCCGGCCACCCACACTTGAAGAAATACGAAATATGACCTGGAGCTCCCTTGCTTTGGGAGCTACCGGAATTTTTTATTACTGTTACGACAGCGGATGGAAAATGAAGGAGCACCCTCAACAATGGGATGACCTTCAAAAAGTTGTGTCAGAAATTCGTCTTTTTGAGCCGCTTTTTTCAGCAGAACATGATTGGTGGGAGAAAAAAATCCAATACCTGAACCCAGAACAAAGCTTCAACGAGGTCTATGAGCCCTCAATTCTTTCTGCAAAACTTATTGTTAAAAAAGGAAATGAGCACTTAGCCGCAGGCGAATATATTGTCTGTGTAAACACAACAACTCAATTCATCGATTTCAAAATTTCGCTGCCTAGTATTCGTAATGGATCTGTTCTTTCTCGGAATGTGCCTGAAATGGCAAATCACCTTTCTGAATCACGAGATGGCTTTATAACTGAAAAACTTGACCCCTTCCAGACTCGCATTTACGGGCCTCTTCTATTATATTGACTTGAGACTATGAAAATTCTAGTCATAGAAGATGATGAAAAAATTTCCTCCTTCATCGCTAGAGGATTGAAGGAGAATGGGTACGTTGTAGACACCGCTACTGATGGATTGACCGGGCAGGTATTAGCTGAGGAAGGCCAATATGACGCAATTGTAGCCGATATTATGCTTCCAGGTCGCGATGGACTGAAAGTCATCCAGGAGCTGAGAGCAAAAAATAAGTCGGTCCCTGTTATCTTTCTGAGTGCAAAATCTTCCGTCGAGGACCGGATAGCCGGCCTCCAAGCGGGTGGAGACGATTATCTTGGGAAACCTTTTGCTATCAGCGAGCTTACCGCACGCATTCAAGCCCTTATCCGCCGCGCAACAGTCACAACAGCACCATCTGAGCCGACAGTACTTTCCCACGGTGATTTAACTCTTAACCTTTTAACTCGAGAGGTTCATCGAGCAGGTCAAAAAATCGAGCTCCAAGCCCGAGAATTCACTCTTCTCGAATACCTTTTACGGAATGCAGGACGCTGTGTCACAAAGACGCTCATCCTCGAACATGTCTGGGATTATAATTTTGATCCTCAAACTAACGTGGTAGATGTATTGGTATGCCGGCTTCGAAACAAAATTGATAAGGGTTTTAAATCATCCCTGATTCACACATTGAGAGGTATGGGGTATATCCTAAAATAAAATTGTGAATCCCCTCCCCTATTGACGTAAGTTTTAATCCTTCAATCCGCCGATGAGCCCTAATCACACCCAAGATAAGCCACAGCGAAATTTTGCTTTCGAGCTGAATCTCCAGTACACTCTTTTTTTCATTTTATCCGCTTCCATTCTTTTTTATGTCGCCTACAAAAATATCTACGATTATGTAAAAGTTCGTGATGAACAGGCCCTCAAACAAAGATTACTTGAGTATAAAGATTGGTACGAAGGCGGAGGAATCCAGCGTTTAAATCAGCGTTTCTGCGCTGCCTCCTCTTTGGAACAAGAAAGTTTTTTTATCCGAATCGTAGATGAAAAAATGAACATCCTGTTTCATAGTGATCCCAATCTTTTCACTAATAGCGCCCCTTCTCAGGTGACTTCCAATACAAACCTTAAGTCAAGCCAACGTCCCCGGGAAGCATGGATATTTATAGAAGATCGGCTGGCAGACGGACGGCGCATTCAGGTAGGTAAAAGCGTGAATGACTCTGTGAGGCTCCTGCTGCAAATGAGAAATGTTTTTATTTTAACCATGGCGGGCTCTGCTCTCCTGGTCTTCAGCGGCGGCGCCTATATGACTCGCCGGGCCCTGCAACCCATTCGACGAATGACTGAAATCGCACAAAATATTATATCCACAGGCAACCTTGATGACCGAGTCCCCTCACATAAACGGAGGGATGAACTGGACAATCTGGCGCATCTTTTTAACACCATGTTGGATCGCAATCAAAGTTTGATTCGTGGGATGCGTGAAGCTCTGGACAACGTAGCACATGATCTGCGTACACCAATGACACGGCTTCGCGCATCAATGGAAACCGGCCTACAATCTTCGGGGGAAGATATCCAAAAAATGAAGGAAGCCCTAGCAGATGGCATGGAGGAAAGCGACCGAGTCCTCACTATTTTAAAAGTATTGATGGATGTATCCGAAGCCGAGGCCGGAATGCTGAAATTACATAAAAGCGTTTTTAATGCAAAAGTACTTCTCTTGCGAGTAATGGACCTTTATGAGTTCGTTGCTGAAGATGCAAAAATCCAGCTTAAGACGGAGTCCCTCTTTGATCTGCAAATCCATGCTGACCAAACCCGCTTGGGGCAGGTTCTGGTCAACCTAGTGGATAATGCGATAAAATATACAGAACCAGGGGGGACCGTTTCTATAGGGATGGAAAATACTCCTGAGCATTTGGCTTTTTTCGTTGCAGATGATGGTATTGGAATTTCGCCAAGCGAACAGACGAAAATATGGCAACGCCTTTACCGCTGTGATACCAGCCGATCTCAGAAAGGATTGGGACTGGGATTGTGTATTGTAAGAGCCGTAGTAGAAGCTCACGGGGGGACCGTTAAATTGGAGAGTGAATTGGGAAAAGGCTCCCAATTTACTCTTTTACTTCCTCATTCTGCCCTACCTGCCTCTGGCTCTTGAAGACACCCTGAAAGTATTTATTTACTTTTCTTGAAAAAAGGGAGTGTCTTAAGAATATCGATGGCCCTGCCTAAAACTGGATCGTTGATTGCCGGTGGCAAAGACTCTCCGGTTTTTGGTGTCTGCTCCGAATCCGTCTGAACCCCGTTGTTTTGCATTTTCACAAGCTCCGCTTCATTAATCCGAACCGCAGCTCCATTACTGGACACGACCGATTCATTTACATAAACGGGACGGCGACTGGTAAAAGGATCTTCTAAATAGGCTTGCTCATCCGCCTCGGAAAGAGCTACACACACATCCGGAGAAATACCGCCTGGCAACATCCATGCCCCATCTTGGAAACGAACTGAATCTACGGCTATCCGCATCAACTGACCGTTAGAAAGTTTGAAATCTTTGAAAGAAATTGTTTGTCCTGCCGTACGAGAACCAATTAGGAGAGTTTTCCCGGTTTTCCGCAAAATCGCCGCCAGAACCTCGGCTGCACCAGAAGTTTTCCCATTAGTCAGGAGAATGTAAGGAAGTGCCGAAATTTTCTTTAATTCGTCATCTACAGAAACAGGACCTGCCGAATAATCCTGATTATTAATTGTAAAAACTTGAGGTGCCTGATCTAAGGGAATAAAAAAAGAAGCTATGGCGGCAGCAGATTTATAATCCACACCCACAGAATTACGCAAATCCAATACGATCCCCTTCAGGTCATTAGTTTGGGATAATTTATTAAACTCAGAAAGAAATGACTGCGGAGTTTCTGAAGTAATTTTACCCAGCCTGATCGCTAAATAGTGGGAATCATAAAGGTGCGTTTTACATAATAAAACATCATTTGATGGCTCAGTATTTCCCTCTTTTTCTGATTCTGCGTTCAACAATTGTATCGCAGGAGACAGCTGATCAACCAGGCCCTGAAGAGCTTTTTGGTCAAGAGCCCCTTCTTTATCCAAGCCAATCATGTGAGTATGGATCAGTTTTAGAGCTTCATTGAAAACTTTCAAATCAGGCTCTGTCGCTGTTTGGGCAAAGGCTGCTATTCTAAAGGACAATACGCAAACACCCACTGCCAGTGAAATAGATTTAATTAGTTTCACGTTATATCTTATCTCTTAATTTATTGATTATCCACAAATGCTTTCTGAGCAATATCAGGGCGATAGTAAACGCCGTCAAAATGAATCTGCCCCACTGCCATATAGGCTCTCTTATGAGCCTCTCTGAGTGTATTTCCCCAAGCAGTTACCCCCAAAACTCGTCCTCCCTGAGTGAGAATAACATCCTCTGAAAGCTTTGTTCCAGAATGGAAAACTTTAGTACAAGGAAGAGAGGAAACGGAATCCAGACCAGCAATTTTTTTGCCGGCAATATATTTACCGGGATATCCTTGAGAGGCAAGAACTACGCAAACCGTCGGCGAATTGGAAAACTCCAGGGAAATATGATGCAGGGTTCCTTCCACACTGGCCATGAGAAGCTCTACGAGGTCATTCTTTAAGCGAGGTAAATAAACTTGAGTTTCCGGATCTCCAAACCTGGCATTAAACTCGAGAACTTTAGGCCCCGACTTTGTCAACATAACCCCAGGATAAAGGATGCCGCGGTAATCAATCCCCTCAGCTTTACAACCGGCAAACCAAGGCTCAAGCACTGATCTGGCAACTTTCTGAAATTCTTCTTCGGAAAGAAAAGGTGTCGGAGAATAAGCTCCCATCCCCCCTGTATTTGGGCCTAGATCATTAGCGTAAATTCGTTTGTGGTCTTGGGATGTTGGAAAAAGCCTCCAAGTATTCCCGTCACAAAGAGCGTGAAGAGATATTTCAGTTCCATCCAAATACTCTTGGATAACAACACGCGCGCCAGCTTCTCCAAAAGTTTTATCCTGAAGAATGGTTTTAATCCCATTCTCAGCTTCTTGCATGTCGTTGCAGACGAAAACGCCCTTCCCTAATGCCAAACCATCTACCTTTACAGCACATCTGCCGTGAAGAGACTTTGCAAAGTCTATTGCTTCCTGGAAGGAGGAAAATACACCTGAAGCTGCCGTGGGAACTCCATAGCGCTCCATGAATTGTTGCGAAAAAGCCTTAGAAGACTCAAACTGTGCAGCCCTCTTATTGGGCCCCCAAATAACCAATCCTTCTTTTTGAAACAGGTCTACAATTCCCATTCCTAAAGGATTATCGGAACTCACAACCGTAAGATCTGGTCGTTGGACCTTAGCAAATTGAAGGAGCCCTGGCAGGTCTTCGGGAGAAATTTTAATACATTCAACAACTTCTCCATTAGAAGAAAGTCTTTCCTGAGCTATGCCGGCATTCCCCGGTAAACACCACATCTTGGTAGTGTGCTGCGATTGAGCTAACTTCCATACTAAAGCATGCTCTCTTCCACCAGATCCAACAACCAGTATTTTCATTTATCAGCTATTCTCTCGTATCCAACACCATATCATCTACTGTGCCAATCGCCCTAATAAAAGGCAGCACATGAGCCGTGTTAGGGACAACAATATCCAAAACATAAGGCTCCTCTGAATCAAGCATTCTTTGCAACGCATCTTTTAAATCGCGCTTAAAAACAACTCGCTCTGCTTTGATTGAGTAACCTTCCGCAATTTTGACGAAATCCGGATAAAGGACTTCCTTCCCTGAGAAATCACCGATGAATGTGTTCGCATGCAGCCCTTGGTAAAAAAGGTCTTCCCACTGGGCAACCATACCCAGATATTGATTATTAAGAATAATCTGCTTGGCCGCAATTTTCTCCATTTTTGCCGTGGCGAGCTCCTGGATATTCATCTGGAAGGAACCATCTCCGTCTATGTTAACTACTTGCTTATCTGGGCATCCTATTTTTGCACCTAACGCAGCCGGGTAACCGTATCCCATGGAGCCCAGTCCCGCAGAAGTCAGAAAAGTTCTTGGTTTTTTGAATTGATAAAACTGAGCCGTCCACATCTGATGCTGTCCCACTCCCGTCACAATGATGGTGTCTTCAGGAACCATTTGATTCAAATGATGAATGACCTCTTGAGGCATGATAACCTCTTCATGTTTGTCCTGATGAAAAAAGCGGATATGTTTAGACTTGGCCACTTTCGAACCAGCATTCCAAGTAAGAGGCGCTTTCTTTTTCCATTCGCTGATCTTCTTGTGCCAAGCTGAAAAATCGGCCTTTAGAGGGCTCTTTTCAAGCATTTGATTCATTCGAGCCAAAGCATCACAAATATTACCCTCAATCGGGTAGTCAGCTCTTTTATTCTTGTTCAGCTCCGAAGAATCGATATCAATGTGGACAACTTTTGAATTCGGCGCAAATGCCTTTACATTACCAGTGACCCGATCATCAAAGCGACAACCGAAGGCTAAAAGCAAATCAGTTTCCTTCGTGGCCCAGTTGGCATAAGCCGTTCCATGCATCCCAAGCATCTGGAGAGAGAGAGGATCATTCTCTGGAAAAGACCCTACACCCATAAGGGTTGTTGTCACGGGAACTTGGGTCAGCTTCACAAACTTGCGCAGCTCATCACTCCCGTTACTGCTGATGACTCCCCCGCCCACGTAAAGAAGTGGCTCTTTGGATTGTTCAATCAACACCAATACCTTTTGCAATTGTTCGTCAGTAGCTTTCCTATCCGGCCTGTAACTGCGAAGGTTCACGGGGGCTGACCAATCTTCAGGCAATTGAGTAAGGGATTGTTGAATATTTTTTGGAATATCGACCACAACAGGCCCGGGCCGACCCGTAGAAGCAATATAAAAGGCCTCTTTAACCACCCGAGGAATATCCTTAACGTCCGTAATTAGAAAACTGTATTTACAAATGGGCAATGTAACCCCGAAAATGTCAGTCTCCTGAAAAGCATTTCTCCCGATGAGCATCATGTTCACCTGTCCAGTGATCACCACAAGAGGGATCGAATCAGCAAAAGCGTTAGCAACCCCAGTAACCAAATTGGTAGCCCCGGGCCCGCTGGTAGCCATGCAGACACCAACCTTTCCAGTAGCTCTGGCATATCCATCTGCCGCAAAAATGCCGCCTTGTTCATGTCGCGGCAGTACGACTCTCAGAGTGCCTCGACGGGCCATGGCTTGATGGAGATCCAGACTGGCCCCACCAGGGTATGCAAAAACAGTCTCCACCCCTTCACGCTCCAAGCTCAGGACCAAAAGGTCACATCCCTTGATTGGTGGATTTGGGTGATTTGAGCAATGTTGATCGGTTTCTTTCATTGGGAATTAATCCGTTAATTTTAAAGTATAGACTCCTCAACGGCAAAAGGAGGAATTTGAAAACAGGAAATGACGCTGATTCAAATGGAAAAGACGGCAAAAACAAAGAACACACCTACCGGGGAATTGAATAAAAAGCCAATACCCCATGAACTTTTCAAAAGGTGTCAAAAATTGTGCCATCGCAATATGAGCCGGACATCCAGATGGCATGAAAGTGCTCCTAAACGTCCACTCAGACCAATCTACTCTGAAATTGGTATAAACTCAACAGCTAAATACATCAGCTCCGCCTGGGGAATCTTCACTGGAAGATGATAGAAATAACGCCTCCCCCCTGATTCTTCCCTTCTCCCTGTCTCAAAAACTGGACAGAGGAAAATGCAGGCTCACATCAATACGACATTCAAAATTACGTGCCTAAACCGAGACTTGGACTCTTATACTCTTATCCTATTTTTCCCTTATCATGATCAGCAGCATTTTGTATTTTTTTACCGCTTTCACCGAATGAGGAGCCCCGGCAGGCATCTTGATCATCTGCCCCATTGTAAGCATATATTCCTTTCCGGAAATAACCACTTTAGCTTCTCCATCCAGAGCATAAACAAGAGCGTCATAGGGGGCAACATGTTCTGAAAGGCCTTGTCCTTCATCAAAGGAGAAAATCGTCACCGTTCCGGCTTTTTTTTCTATTACGGTCCGGCTAGCAACCACTCCCGCCTGGTATTCAATTAAATTCTTAACTTCAGTCGGATTCTCTAACATATCTTTATGCTGTTTAATTAGTAGTCCTGGCAAAGGCTATTGTTGCTATGCTGCCACTGAGCACTTTTGCCAATTTTCGTAAGCTATCCGCTGTTTGCCGTTTAGTCAAAAAATTTAGACGTTTAATTTTTTGCAGAGTCCGCACTTACTCGATTGGAAGAATACAAGCGTGATCAACAACGCCATAAAAACCAATCTGCCTGACTAAAGTGATTCCATAGTTTTCTCAAAATATCCGGATTCAATACTTATTTCTGCTAGACAATTTTTAAGAAATCCTATATTCCTTCTGCATTGTCATGGCATTTCCTGATCACTTTTATGAAGAGCCGAGAAAGACTCTGTTGCCCCCCACACATCCTTCCAATAAGGACGAAAGCCATTTCCAGGAGAAGTGGATGTACCCTTTCTGGGCGCACCAGCGGCTTAGGATTGATTCCCTACAAACGATAAATGGAATTCCAATAAAAATACTTCACCCCGGTTTCAGCAATTTGGAGTCCGGTCCAGACTTCAAAAATGCCTTTATTGCCATCGGGGATAATCCTCCAAGACAGTGTGATGTCGAATTAGATATCGATACTTCAAACTGGCAGCAACATGCGCACCATCTAAATCCAAGTTTTAAAAATGTTGCCTTACAGGTGGTTTGGAACAAGCCTAAGCACCTTCTGGCGACTGAAGGACGAGCCATTCTACATTTGAGAGAATTCCTTGATTCCCCACTTGAAGAGCTATTGGAGTGGGAAAACTCTGAAGAAGCGAACGATATCCCTGACAACACCCTTGGAAAGTGCACCTCTTTCTTCCAAAATTTCAGCGAAACTGAATGCAACTCACTCTACAAACAAGCGGCTCTTATTCGGATTAAAAGCAAATCACTGTTCATAGCAGCCACTGCCAGAATATATGGCTGGGAGCAAGCACTTCTTGTCCATCTATTACGAGGCTTGGGATACAAGCAAAACGCCTGGCCAATGCAAAAACTAGGGGAATTAATGCCTTCAATGAACGTTCCTCTGGAAAACATGCAGGCCCTTTTGCTGGGAATTGCGGGAATTATCCCACAAAAGCTATCTAATTCAGAAAAAGATTCTTACATCCTTCACCTCTGGAGCGTATGGTGGCGACACCAATCCGAATGCTCTGCAACTATTTTCCCTGCTGGTATATGGAATTTGAGCGGAACACGTCCAAGCAATCACCCGCAACGAAGAATTGCGTTGGCAGCGCATTGGCTTACTGATCCGGGGATTATTCAAAAAATAGAGGAATGGGCACTATCCAATTTTCAGATAAAAGACGCTGTGGAAAAACTCGTAAAAATACTCTCGCCCCAAAAGGAGGATGATTTCTGGGAATATCATTATACTTTGAATTCGAAACGGTTAGATAGACCGATCCCCCTTTTGGGAGAAGAACGTGTCAAAGATTTGTTTGTAAATGCAATTGCTCCCTGGTTTTGGGCCAGAACCAAAGGTAATCCAACCCGTAAGGTTGAAAATCAGATTCTCGAACGCTATTTCCAATGGCCATATTGTGGGGATAATGCACAACTGCGACTGGCAGTAGAACGCTTTTATGGGAATTGCTCTCCCAAGCGATTGAAATATGCCTTCCAACAGCAAGCTATCCTTCAAATCAATGCCGATTTCTGCAATAAAACGAACCCTTGCTGTCATCACTGTCCCCTAGTGGATTGCTGGCAAGCGCTATTAAAAATCTAATGACCGATAACAGCCCAGAATAAAATTGAGTTTAACGGATTGAAAAATTAAGGACATTTTGCCAGAATTGTGGGGTATGAAAAATTTTAAGAGATTTCTTACGTGGTTGCCCGTCTTAACGATACTATGCGTGTTTGCTATTGGCGTATCACAAAGTGGTTGTCGTGTTAAAAATCCTACCATTAAAGTCGAAAAATACAGTCGTGCCATCCGAATAGCATGTGTTGGAAACAGCATTACTTGGGGGTCCGGCATTGAGGATCGGGATCAAAATTCTTATCCTGCAACAATGAGCCGTATTCTGGGCAATAAGTTTGATGTGCACAATTTCGGTGTGCCGGGAGCTACTTTGCTCAAGCATGGAGATCATCCCTATTGGGAAACGGCAGCTTTCAAAGAAGCCCAGGACTTTAACCCGGACGTAGTCATTATCAAGCTCGGAACCAATGATTCAAAACCCCAGAATTGGAAGTATAAGGATGAGTTCATGTATGATCTCAAGGCCATGATCTCTAAATTCAATTACATCCCAAGCAAACCACAAGTTTGGCTCTGCACTCCATGCCCGGTCTATGGAGATGGGCAATGGGGGATTACTCCTAAGGTCGTTGAAGACGAAATAATCCCAGCAATTCGCCTGGTAGCTGAAGAAGGCCGCATCCCGCTGATAGATATTTACAGCGCACTGAACCATCACGCTGAATTTTTCCCTGACCTGGTACATCCCAATGCTGAAGGTGCCGAACGCATGGCTCGCACTATTGCCGGAGCACTTACAGGCATTGAATGAGCTAAAATTCAACGAGTAGGTTTGGGACGTTTAACTTCGTTTGAACCATAAAAATGAATTCATTCACGCGTCCTCCGATGGAGCGTATGCTCCGAATACACCAAATCATCCGGGATACCGATTTGGGGAAGAGGCGATTCCGTAACCCCTACCCCAATGCCAGTGATATTGCGGAGATATTGGAGGTATCAAATAAAACGGTTTTGAGGGATATAGAATTCATGCGGGGAAGGCTCGATTTGCCTATTGAGTATGATCCCGTTAAGCACGGTTTTTGCTACACAGAACAGGTCGTCTCCTTTCCTACAATTCAAATCAGTGAGGGTGAGCTTTTCTCCTTACTGGTCGCACGTAAAGCCATTTCTGCATACCAAGGGACCTCTTTTGAGGAACCCCTTAAAAATGCTTTCCGGAAATTAGCCGATTCCATGCCTGATTCAATCAATATTCACCTGGATGATTGGGATCGCTCCGTCACCTTTCATTCTTCCACAGTTTCCATCGTGAAACTGGATTATTTTAATCAATTGGCTCAGGCTGCGATCCATAAAGACCAACTCTTAATTTCTTACAAAAAGCCAAATCAAAAAGAGCCAACAGAGCGTCTCATTGATCCTATACAACTGGTACACGTTGGCAACGAATGGTATCTTTTGGCCTGGTGTCACAAAAGGAATGAGTTTATTACGTTCCATTTATTGAGAATCCAAAAGATCGTTAAAACGGGCAAAAAGTATACGCCCCACAAAGGTTTTTCTGCGGAAGCTTACCTGCAGGACAGCTTTGGAATTTACAGTGGAAAGGACGTCCACCAAATAACGTTGTGGGTGCACAAAAATGTTGCAGATTATTTCCGTGAAAAAAACTGGCATTCTTCTCAAAAAAATGAGGAACTCGCCTCTGAGAATCTGAAGGTTCACTACACACTCAACTCCCTTGAAGATATTCAGCGCTGGATACTCGGTTGGGGAGGTCTGGTTGTTGCACTGAAACCTAAAGAGCTGAAAGAAAAAATCCGGAATTCGGCTGATAGCATCCTTAACGCCCACACTTCAAAATAAGTCAGAGTCTCAAGTAAACGTCAGCAACAAAATATCATCTACACTTGGAAAAATCTGGAGGATATACAGTCATCGCCTTTTGTTTTGTTCAAAATTTATATGACCTCCGTCTCCTTTTTGGGTATGCTGAGAGCGTGAAAATGAAACAGTTTGATTTTCATACCTCCGGGATTGGCGCTTTTTCAAGCATATTTATCTGCGCCCTCCTTTTAATTACGGCAGCAGGGTGCAAGGTCGACTCTCAAAATACTGCTACTTGGACGCCTCCCCAAAAAATCCAGATCAACACGCCTTACTTCATTCGGACAATTGAGAAAAACGGGATGGATGCTATCAAGCAGGATGATCCTGTTATCCGGTACGTCGCCACAGCTCGTTATCCGGAATATGCATCCCTTTCCTTCACTTCACTCAACGAGTATATTCAGGAATACGTTAGCGAAAAACTGGAAGATTTCTCCGATGTGATGCTCACCGGCAGTTACCAGGGAGTTTTTCCCGAAGATAGTGTTTCCGAAATGAGTATTGATTTTACTCTTTTCCATTACACTTCCGCGTTCACCAGCATCTTCTTTGAAGGTTTCGAGAAAACCCCGGCTGTTCCAAAAGGCTTCAAATATTATAAGTGCATTAACTATGATGCACTGAATGAACAGGTACTACTTCTGGAAGATTGCCTTTTGGGAAGTGAGGAGTTTCAAAAATTTTCAGAGATTGTCGGCCAGAAAATTGCAGAACTGAACCTGGGCGTTACTGAAGAACAAATTAAAAACGCCACTGACCCTAGCAAGCCTGAAAACTATGAACTTTTTATTATCCGGCCAGGTGAATTTTTGGTGTTCTTCCAGCCCTTTCAGCTTGGCCCAAAAATCAGGGAACAAAAAAGGGTGAGCGTCTCTTTTAATGAAGTGAGTGTCCAGCCCTTTATACAGGACATTATCGCCTATCATTCCTGGTTAGAGTTTAACGGGAAATAAGAGAACACTGTTTTTATCTTTTACCGAACATGAATGCTGATCAACCCATGAATAACGAGGAAAATGCCTTGTCAAATAGCACGGCACCTGATTTTCCACCTCTCCAAAAAGGAACTCTTTATCTTGTTGCAACACCCATCGGCAACATGGAGGATATTACTTTAAGGGCCATTAGAACACTCAAAGATTGCGATGTCATAGCGGCCGAAGACACTCGCAGAACGGGACTCCTGCTTCAAAGACTGGGATTTCGAAAACCTCTCCTCAGCTATCACACTTTCAATGAAGCTCGCAGAGAAAACGGATTAATTCAGCGTCTCAAAGAGGGGAAGATAATAGCACTGGTTACAGACGCCGGGTCCCCGGGTATTTCTGACCCAGGTCAACGCATTGCATCCGCGGCGATAGAAGCTGGCTTGAGAGTAGAGTCGGTCCCGGGGCCTTGTGCCTTTATTGCCGCACTCTCTGCAAGCGGACTCCCTACAGATCATTTTTATTTCCTCGGTTTTTTACCCCACAAATCAGGACAGCGGAATAAATCCCTGACATCAGCGCTTGCATGCCCGGGAGTGGTTGTTCTCTACGAATCCCCTTATCGTATTGATAAACTATTGCACGAATTGCAAACGTTAGCCCCTGAAAGGAACATTGTACTTGCCAGGGAACTTACAAAGAAATTCGAAGAGTGGTTTCGCGGCACCCCCGCAGAGTTGATTGAAAAAACCAGCAAACGTTCGCTCAAAGGCGAATTTGTAGTGCTGATAGGACCATCTGATAGCAACCTTCCGGCAATCGATTCGGACTAAGGTCCTTGGTCTTTTGCTTTTTGGACTTCAGTGGGATTATCCAGAATAGGTCGAGCCTCTGTAGGAAGAATAGCCTTATTCAATGAGGGTTCCTGGTTTGTGACATTTGAAGGCAATACGATGGGTTTCAACTGCTCCGGATCAATCTGAAGTATTCCTTCCGTGCGAAGTTCCTTATACTTTTCAAAAGTGAAATCAGAAGCTTCTCGAATTGCATCTGCTATTTGCTTAGGCGTCATTTCTGCCAAGAGAAAGTTTCGGTTACCCTCAGCCGCTTGATCCCCGGCAGATGCCGCCAGTGTACTCCACTTGTAGGCTTGCACCAAATTGGTTTCACCACCAGTTCCTTTAGCATAGAAAACACCTAAGTTAAACTGAGCGGAAAGATTGCCCTGCTGTGCCGCTTTAAGAAGCCACTTTTCCGCCTCAGGCAGGTTCTTCTCAACGCCCCTACCCTCCAGATAATAAACTCCTAAATTGGCCTGAGCAGAGGGATATCCGGCTTCGGCTACTTTCTGAAAAAGCTCAAAAGCTTCCTTTTCATTCTTTTCCAATCCCGTCCCCGTCGCATACATCGTGGCCAAATTATAAACCGCTTCAGGAATACCCAATTCGGCCGCTTGGCGTGTGTACTCTGCGGCTTTTGCTAAATCGACATCAACCCCAATTCCTTTAGCATAGTGAACAGCCAAATTAAACAGCGCGTCCTCGTTGCCTGCCGCCGCCGCTCTTTTAAAACAGTCCACGGCCTTTACGGCATCTTTGGCGCCGCCCTCGCCGGTTACATAATAAACGCCCAAGTTAAACAAGGCACGATGATGTCCTTTTTCGGCGGCTTTCTCAAAATATTCACGCGCTTTAGTTCGATCCTTCTCGACCCCATTACCTTCATGATATTTAACACCCCAGATAAACCACTCCTCAATCTGTGTCCGCTCGGCAACCTTCTTGATAAATTCTTCGGATTCCGCTTCACTTTTCAGTTTTTCTTCGTCTGTCGAGGGAGTTTCAATCTTCCCTTCAGTAGGGGAAGCTGATTTGCTTGAGTCTACTTGAACTGATTCAGAAGCAGCCAATCCCGATGTAATCTTTTCTTGTTCAGGCGACTCCAAAGGCGAGCCAGCCTTCTTCTTGCAGCCGCCCAAAACCAATGCAAGCGCAACTACTCCTAATAAAATAAATTTAAACGATTTACCTCTAATGCAAACCATGGTGCTAGTTTCTCATAATCTACAAAAAACAGCAAGTTGCAGTTACGGAAAAACGCCCTCAATTTGGGAAAACGAAGCTCGGCTTCATACGCCAAGGAGGTGGGGGTGAGGAACCCCTCTGAAGAAACGTATCCAAGCCGAGCTAAATACTCTTAGCGCCTCGTCTGAGCGCTGGGTTCAGTATAGTATTTTCCGGTAAAATGTCAACCTTAAATCGGGGCAAGTTTGCTTTTCCCGTTTTTGTAATAATCTCAATCAGAGGAATAAAACAGCCACCCCAGCAGAGCGGAAGGTTTACTGGCAGAAAACACTCTTTTCTTCCATTTTCTTCCAAAAAAGACTCAAAAACTATCCATCTTGATCAGAATTTGGCTTGAACGTTTCCCCAAAAAAACCAACAATATGTCTCAACGAGATTGGTGTTATGTCACGAATTAATACTTCATACGAATTGGCAAAAGAGCAATACGCTGCTTTTGGTGTAAATACCGATGCTGTCTTAAAGAAAATGGCAACCGTTCCCATTTCTCTGCACTGCTGGCAGGGTGATGATGTGGGTGGCTTTGAGGCTAAGGGCGATTCTCTGGGAGGAGGTCTGGCTGTAACCGGTAATTATCCCGGCAAGGCCCGTACCCCGGATGAATTGAGAGCGGATGCAGAGAAAGCTTTCTCGCTTATTCCCGGAAAACATCGCTTCAATTTGCATGCCTGCTACATCGACACAGACAAAAGAGTAGAGCGCAATGCAATTAAGCCTGAACATTTTAAAACCTGGATGGATTGGGCTAAAGGTTTGGGAATCGGAGTAGATTTTAATCCCACTTTCTTTGCTCATCCCAAAGCTGCAGATGGACTCACGCTTACACATCCGGATAAAGGCATCAGAGATTACTGGATTGAGCACGGAATCGCTTGCCGCGAAATCGGAGCCGCTTTTGGCGAAACGCTTGGTTCTCCCACTGTCACGAATGTATGGATACCCGATGGCATGAAAGATATCCCGGCAGACCGTAAATTCTTCCGTGAACTTCTGGTGGATTCCCTGGATAAAATTTTCGCAAAGGAAATTAATCCTAAGTACAACCTGGACTCGATTGAGGGAAAACTTTTCGGCGTCGGTCTGGAAAGTTTCACTGTTGGCTCCCATGAGTTTTATCAGGCCTATGCAATAAAAAACAACAAGCTTGTTACCTTGGACAGCGGTCACTATCACCCGACCGAAACCATCGCGGACAAGATATCCAGCATATTCCCGTTTGTGGGAGAAATTCTTCTGCACGTCAGCCGCCCTGTCCGTTGGGATAGCGACCACGTGGTCATTCTGAATGACGACCTGTTGGCAATCGCTCAAGAGTTGGTCCGTGGAAATTACTTAGACCGCACTCATATTGGTCTTGATTTCTTTGATGCCAGCATAAACCGCATTGCAGCCTGGGTCATTGGTACCCGGAATATGCTCAAAGCTCTTCTCACTGCCATGCTCGAACCAAGCAGCATGTTGGCTGAATTTGAGCGAAGCGGAGATTACACTTCCCGTTTAGCGATAATGGAAGAACTCAAAACTCTGCCTTATGGAGCTGTTTGGGATTATTACTGCCAGACAAATAATATCCCCGTAGGCACCGCTTGGCTCGATGAGGTCAAAAAGTACGAGAAGACTGTACTTTCCAAGCGCTAATTGCCCGTTTTAAACGAAGGGAAATTCGCCTAAAAAAGAGTTTCCCTTTTCCCAAACATCGTATGGTTCGGGAGTTTCACTTTCTTTAAAAAATTTTATAGTCATTGAATTATGGATGCTACAATTAATATGTCTGATCCTGCAGTAAACCCCGCTTTGGGTATTATTATTTTCATGCTGGGCGGTTTGGCCGGAGCCGTCTTCTATTTGCCATTTAAAAAAGTAACTCAATGGGCATGGGAGAGCTATTGGTTTGTTTATGCCTTGTTCGGTCTGGTCATTGTCCCTTGGGTTATCACGGCAATCACATCTCCCAATGTACTCACTGTGCTCAAAGAAGCTCCGAGTAAAGAGATCTTCTGGTGTTATGTTTTTGGCGCTATGTGGGGATTCGGCGGGTTGACTTGGGGCCTCATGATTCGCTATCTGGGGGTAGGTCTGGGACTGGCCTTAGGCTGTGGCATTTGTTCTGCAGCGGGGACATTGCTTCCTCCGATCTTCAAAGGACAGGTAGAGGCTTTAACTGCCACCAGTAGCGCTCAAGTTGCATTATTCGGCGTAGTTATTTCGGTGATCGGAATTGTCCTGATTGGCGGAGCTGGCATCTCAAAGGAAAAGGAACTCCCTGAGGAAGCTAAAAAGAAGGCCGTAGCTGAATACAATTTTAAAAAAGGAATTATTGCCGCCTTGTTTTCAGGCTTGATGAGTGCCGGTATGGCCTTTGGATTAAACAGTGGCTCTCAAATACAAAGCTTAGCTATCGCTGGTGGGACATCTCCTGTTTGGCAGGGAATGCCCGTGCTGGTCGTTGTCCTACTGGGTGGTTTCACGGTAAATGGCCTCTGGTGTTTGGCCCTGAACGTAAAAAATAAGACCTTGGGTGACTACACTAACATTAAGGCACCCCTGGTTTGTAACGTTGTCTTTGCCGGTATTGCGGGAGCGATTTGGGTCATGCAGTTTGTTTGCAATAAAGCCGGAGAACCCTCGATGGGAGATAAAGCATATGTCGGGTGGGCCGTGCTTATGGCATCTTCTATTCTATTTTCAACCATTCTAGGTATCCTGCTGGGAGAGTGGAAAGGGACTGGCAGTAGGACTAAAACTCTGTTGGGAGTTGGTATAGCCGTACTGCTTGGATCCTCAGTTATTACGGGATGGAGCGGCTATCTTAAAGGGGAAAAGAAAACTCAGCCTGATGTAACTTTGAATGCTGAAATTTCAGCTCAAAACAGCGAAGAAACGCCCCAGTTAGCGGCACAGAATGTTCAGGTGGAAGCTGAGGCAATTAACAGTACTGCTAGTGCGGCTGCAGACGAGAAAACCGGGGGGAATATTACAATCATTAAAGCAGACCTCTCCGCAACTAATGCGCTTCCACCCCAAGCCCCCTCTCCCGCTCCAGAGCCGATTGAAGGAATTGACACAAACAGAAAGTAAACAGAATCAAAAAAAAGTATGAAGCAAAAAGTATATTTGGGCGTTGATTTGGGCGCCGAGAGTGGCCGTGTAATTGCCGGCCTCTGGGATGGCTCCAAGTTGACATTGGAGGAAATGCACCGCTTCGGAAACGGCCCCGTGCTTTTGGGGGATTCCATCCGTTGGGATGTCATGCGCCTTTGGAGCGAGATCCAACAGGGTATGTCAATTGCCGCTAAACATTTTGGAGGAGATATCGTTTCCATCGGTGCGGACACCTGGGGCGTAGACTTTGTTCTGTTGAATAAAGAAGAAGAAGTTTTGGGGATGCCTTATCATTATCGTGACGCTCGCACGAACAATGCCATGGAAGAAGTCTTTCAGATCGTTCCTAAGGCAGACATTTTTTCGGACACCGGATTGCAATTCATGCAGTTCAACTCCCTCTATCAGCTTCATGCGTGGAAGAAACACTCCCCTGCCCTTCTCAATTCTGCTGCCACCTTTTTAATGATGCCCGATTTTCTGCATTGGTGTATGAGTGGAGCCAAGGTCGTTGAATTCACAAATGCAACGACCACGCAGTTTGTCAACGCTACCAAGCGCAATTGGAGCAAGGACATCTTAACCAAATTGGATATTCCCAGCCATTTCCTTCCGGAAATAGTAAAGCCCGGCACTCATTTGGGTAATTTGAGAGCTAATCTGGCTGAAAGAACGGGTCTGAAAAACGTAAAGGTGGTTGCACCGCCAACCCATGACACGGGGGCCGCCGTTGCTGCTATTCCCACCCGCAGGACTGGTTCGGCTAATTGGGCCTATTTGAGCTCAGGGACTTGGTCTTTGATGGGCGCTGAAATCCAAAAGGCTTCCTTAACACCGCAGACTCTGGCTTATAATATGACCAACGAAGGAGGCGTAGATGATACTTATCGCCTGCTTAAAAACATTATGGGAATGTGGTTGGTGCAGCAGTGCAAGAAGTCCTTTGAAAAAGAAGGTAAAAATTACACCTACGCAGAGCTGGAACAGATGGCGACTAAGGCTACCGCTCTAAGGTCCATTGTGGATCCGGATGATAGTCGTTTTTTAAATCCGGCGGACATGCCCAAGGCGATGCAGGAATACTGCAAAGAAACCGGACAGCCCATTCCTACAACCGAAGGCGAGCTGATGCGCTGCGCTCGTGAAAGCCTGGCTTTAAAATACCGTGAAACCATGTTGGCCCTCAATGAACTCACCGGTGAAAAAATCGAAGTTCTCCATATCGTGGGGGGCGGCTCCAAAGACACTCTGCTTAATCAGATGACAGCCGACCTCTGCGAGGTCCCCGTAATGACGGGGCCGGTCGAGGGAACCGTGATCGGTAATCTCCTAACCCAGGCAAGAGCCGATAACGAACTGGGCAGTTTGGGAGATTTGCGTGAGGCGGTAAGAGCTTCTTCGGTAGTTCGCACTTTTGAACCCAATAAATCCGCTCACTGGGATGAGGGTATCAAATGCTTTGATAAGCTCAAAAAGTTACGCAAACTTTAGTAATCAGAAGATGAAGAAAGAGGGGCAAGCCCCTCTTTCTTTTGTCTCACTTCTGATCAAGATAACCTACTTTTTATTTCCTAACCCCAGTTTTTCACGGCAATAGCGAATGCTGGCTTCCAACTGGGGAATTTGATATTCCGGGGTCCAGGCATTGTCAGCTGCTTTATGGGGCTTACAAGTTTTGGCAATTTTAATCAATCGAGCTAAACCCACTCCTTTTAGTTCAGGCCATAGCTTCAAATGGTCTTCCGCTAAATAAGGCATTTCATAATTAAAACCACTGATAATCTCTAAAAAACAGGGAATTTGGGGACAGAGTTTCTGGAATCGTTGAATATAATCTTCCATCCCGGTGTATCCTTCTCCCATAGCGGTCCATTGACAGCACAATCCCCTATCAGTCTCCCAAATGGCAGAATCTCTGATCCCCGTTGCCTGAACATAAGGAGCTAAAATCTCCAGATTTGTCATGGGATCCTCCAAGGCCCACACCGCATTACCAGGATCGATCGTTACGCCCACAAAATCCTTTCCGGCCATTTCCACCAAGCGTGCCAGCTCCCAGGCTTGCATATCGCCCGCGTGGTTTTCTACTGCAATTTTAACTCCGGCATCCAATGCTTGAGTACGTACCTCCTTTAAAACACCTACCATGTCGCGAATGGGAGTCCAAATACCTCCTTTTGCATTTCGATCATCACGGGAGCCCAAAACACAGCGCACAACTGGACTGCCCAAATAACCGGCAACTTTTATCAGGAGGCGTAAAAAATCCTCGGCTGTTCCATACTTATCACTGAACATTTTTGAACTTGGGCAAACACTCAACCCTCCCACATAGAGAAAAAGACCTAAATCATCCGCCTTTTTCTTTAAATCTCGAAAATAAGATTCTTCCAGGCTATCGTACACTTCTAGGTCTGAGAATAGAATACAGTCTACTTTCTGAGACTCAGCCCATTCCATAATTTTTCCGGCTTTCCATTGAGTCGTTCTAATTGAAAAATTATCAAATCCTAATGGAGTTTTTCTGCCCTCGCCTGCCTTCAAGTTCTCAGCTGAATGACTAAGAGCAGCTCCGTTAAACAAGCTTGCTGACACTGACAGAGCTACAGCACTCTTAACAAAATCTCTGCGTGAGTTCTTCATAATATCGGTCGTACTAGTAGCACAAAGCATTCGTGAAAGAAAGTTTTTTTGGAAAAGGCTTTACCTTCGACGTGTAAATTTTAGACTTTGGCTGACGGTATCTGTTGGAAAACTATGCAAAAAACTTTTCAAAAGTGGCTCATGGCATTCATTGCAAGCGCGTTTCTTGTGACGTTTGGTGTATCCTTTAGCATCCAAACTCGCATAGCTAAAGAAAACGCTCTTCTATTGATTGGGCTGAAAATAGAGGACGCAAAGAAGCAGCTTATAATCAATCAAAACAATCTTCAAAAAATACGGTCTGATTCTGATAAGTCCGCTCTAGCAAAAGTTCGCAGTTTTGCATGGATGATATATCTCTCACCCTCAATTCTGACTAATCAGAATGCACTGCAGACGACTGTTCAGAAACTAGGGGCGGATGAACTGGTTGTCGTGGACGATAAGGGAATTATCACTGCTTCTTCTGTAATCGAATACCTGAACTTTGATATGGCCTCCTCTCAGCAATCGGCCGAATTTCTAAAGATTCTGCAGGACCCCACCCTAGAAATAGCACAAGATCCCCAGCCAAAAGGCTTCGACGGAGTGATGATGCAATATGCAGGAGTAAAACGTTTGGACGCCCCGGGCTTTGTGCAGATTGCATATCACGCAAAACGGCTCCAGGAAGCCATGGAAATTGCCACCATTGAAAAGCTGGCACCGGGATTTCGCATTGGAAAAAACGGGAATATTTTGATTGTTAAAGATGGGATAATCAAAAGCATTGCGGACGAAAAATGGCTCAATAAATCGATCGAAGAATATGGAATTCCCAAAAGCCAGCTTGAATCGACATCTGATGGAACTGGCTTTATTGCTGAAATATCGGGCATAATGACTCTTTGTGCATTTGAAAGATTTAACGGATATACCATCCTGGGTACCCTTCCTCAAGATGAAATGTATCTGAGCCGCAATAGTAATGCGACACAGATCGTTCTCTTCGACTTGCTCTTATTTGGGCTAATTTTTACTCTTATCTCTATCCTTGTACAACGCCTGGTCATTAACGGTATTTATAGTGTGAATCATTCTCTTTCCAGAATTACGAAGGGAGACTTGCATGAAAAAGTACATGTTGAAACAACTCAAGAATTTCGTTCCCTTTCAACAGGAATCAATGCCATGGTGGCAGCACTCAGACAAGCAATAGCGGATGCAGCCGCCCGACTGGATGCAGAACTTGAATTTGCAAGGGCCATCCAGCTCTCAAGCCTGCCGAAAGTGAACGCCATTCTGGATATAGCCAAACACCAAAAAAACAAAAGTTTTGACCTCCATGCCATCATGTTTACAGCAAAGGAAGTAGGTGGAGATTTTTATGACTTTTTCTTTATAGATGAGCACCATTTGGTCGTCATTATCGCCGATGTTTCCGGTAAAGGGATTCCGGCAGCTCTCTTTATGATGACTTTAAAGCCTTTGATTCGGGGTTATGCTGAGGCCGGCCTTTCGGCAGCCGAGGTTTTCACAAAAACCAACAGTCGCTTGTGCGAAAGCAGCGACAGCAAGATGTTCGTGACAGCTTTCATGGGAATTTTGGATACCCAAACAGGAAAATTTACTTACGTAAATGCAGGCCACAATCCTCCCTTAATCCGCCGTAAAGAGACCGGTTTTGTTTTCATTAAACCCCGACCGGGCCTTGTACTGGCGGCGGTTGAAACAATCGAATATAAACAAGTCGAAATACAGATGTATCCAGACGATATGCTCTTTCTTTACACGGATGGAGTTACGGAATCTTTAAACCCTGCACTTGAGCTTTTCTCCGAGGATCGTCTCCTCAAAGCACTTAATAAAATTCCATCAGACGCTTCTCCTGCGGAAGTTCTCATACATATTAAAGCGAATGTGGACGAATTTTCTCAGGATGCCGCACAGGCAGATGACATCACTATGTTAGGATTAGAGTACAAAGGCCCTGCAACTTAATATATTCAGTCTGGACAAAATCCTCTGCAAAATTATAAGCTCTGCTCTTGATGAAAACGTTCATGTCGATTATCTGTGGATTGAGCGCCCTTACCGTGGTAATAACTCTTTCATTTTTCCCCGTCTATCAAGCGCAAGGATCAGAGGAAAATTCAAAAAAACAAGAAGCACCTCTTCCTGGCAAACAAGTTTGCCAATCTACCCCCTCATTAAATTACCTCCTCTTTTTACCCGAGGATTACACTGAGGATAACTTACAATCTGAGGGGGCTAAAAAATGGCCAGTGATCGTTTTTCTACATGGTTTGGGTGAGCGAGGTGATCGCTTAGAGGACCTCGCGAGACTGAAATTACATGGTCCGCCGATGCTTGTTGAAAAGAACTCAAAGTTTGAATTCATTGTTGTGTCTCCACAATGCCCAACTGACAGCTGGTGGCCGTGGAATGTGGATAAACTCAATGAAGTCTTGGACCAAGTATTAAAGAATGTGAAACAGGCAGACTCGAAAAAAGTATACGTGACCGGGCTCTCTATGGGTGGTTTTGGCTCTTTTAGCTGGACCATCAGAAACCCTGAACGTTTTGCTGCCGCGGCTCCGATCTGCGGAGGAGGAAGCTTCCATGAGGCATGGGGATTACCCTCTCAGAAAGCCGCATCTTTACGCACCCTACCGTTCTGGATTTTCCATGGAGGATCTGATTCAGTTGTCTCTTCTGAACTCTCAAAAGAGATGAAAAAAGGCCTTCAGACTTTTGGTGTAGAAGAAATCAATCTCACTATTTATCCTGAGGTAGACCATAATTCCTGGACACAAACCTATGCCAATCCAGAGCTTTACCGCTGGTTTCTGAAACATTCCCGATAGTAGGAGTCCGGTTTTAAACTTTGCCCAGTGAAGTTCTCCATTGTTATCCCAGCCTTCAATGAGGAGGCTCTGCTGGATGAATCTCTCAGTAAACTGAAGCAGTCCCTGGAAGTTTTTCTAGAGGAAGGTCACAGTTACGAATTGATTCTGTGCGATAACAATTCGACGGATCGGACGGCACAAATTGCGCTCGGTCATGATGTTCAGGTCATCTTTGAATCGGAGAACCAAATATCAAGAGCAAGAAATAAGGGGGCTTCTATTGCAAGCGGTGACTACTTCATTTTCATTGACGCAGATTCATTTGCATCTAAAGCACTTTTCAAAGAATTTTTAGAAAAGATTAGTCAGATGAATGTTTTGGGAGGTGGTGCTCTTGTTTACATGAAAACCAACGGCATCATCTCCTTTATGGCCCTTCATTTATGGAGGTGTATCAGCAGATTATTTCATTGGGCCCCTGGTTCTTTTATTTTTTGTCGAAGAGATGTTTTTGAAAAATTAGGTGGGTTTAGCACAGAGTATTTTGCCTCAGAAGAAATTGAATTCAGCAAACGGCTAAAGAGGGAGGTGCGATGCCAGAAAAAAAATAAGGCGCGGATCGTAATCCTCAAAAACTCTATTCTCACATCCGATCGGAAACTGCATCTCTATGGTGTGAGCGACCACCTCAAGCTAGTATTCAAATACCTTTTGAAAGGTGAAAAAATACTCAAAAAAAAGGAGAACTTACCCATCTGGTATGATGGCAAGAGATAACCTACACTTCGCTCAACAAGGATTGCTGATTTAATATTCCGCTGATCCGCTCTTGTTCATCCAACGAAATCAATCCCGATTGTACTCTGGACCATCCGTGCCAGCGCAGAGGTCTCCAGCCTGCGGCATAGGCCGCTTGTCTCAGAGCTGTCGTTTTAACTCCAGGATTAATTAAATCTGCAATTTCATCGTTCATCAGGAAGAACTCATAAATAGCTACTCTTCCACGATAGCCGCTCTGTTCACATTCTAGGCATCCCCTGCCCAACCACGCATGAAGGTCTTGCCTTGGTATTGCCAGAGCCTGTTTCATCTCTTCGGCTATTTCTATAGGAATATTCTCATCCTGTTCTTTGCATTGCACGCAAATGCGCCTGGCCAATCTCTGAGAGATGCAGCATACCAACGAAGAGCCTATTAAGAAAGGTTCAATGCCCATTTCCAGCAGTCGAGTAATAACGCTGATGCTATCATTAGTATGTATTGTGCTAAATACCAAGTGCCCCGTCTGAGCTGCACGAACGGCAATTTCTGCTGTTTCGACATCCCGAATTTCACCGATGAGCACCACATCCGGATCGTGTCGTAATATGGCACGCAATCCCGATGAGAAAGTCAACCCAGCTTCTTCTCGGGTTTGTATCTGGCAAACGCCTTCCAACTGATACTCAATAGGATTTTCTATTGTTATGATTTTTCGGCCTGTATCGTTCGAGTGAGCCAAGGCGGCATAAAGTGTTGTTGTCTTTCCGCTGCCAGTAGGACCTGATATGAGAACGAGCCCCTGAGGCAATGCCGTTAACCGTTGGACCAGTTCTTGCTGACGAGCCGTCAATCCAATTTGCGTCAGGTCCATAAAAAGGCTCTGCCGCCCCAGAATACGCAAACAAACAGCCTCTCCATGGCGAGTGGGAATGATGGAAACACGCAAACCATATTCTTCATTTTCGCTCTTCATCGCAATGCGCCCATCTTGCGGAATCCGTCGCTCAGCTATATCCAGCCCAGCCATAACTTTCATCCTGGAAACAATTGCTTCATAGACTTTGCGTAAATCAAGAGGCACGGGGATAGATTGCAGTATTCCGTCTATTCTGTAACGCAGGCGGATAGAAGAGGGATAAGGTTCAAAATGGATGTCGGTGGCTCCCAATCGCAGCGCCTCAAGCAAAATCTGGTCTACGAAAGAGATCGTCGAAGTTTCAGTCGGAGCCCCCTCTTTTTCCTGGTCTTTGATGTCAAAAACCACCTCTTGATTTGAAATCTGTTTTTCACCCTGGTCTGAGCGAAGTTTTTGGATGGTATCCACACCCAAGCCATAAGTCTTCCGAGTCAGGGATCGAATCATGCTCGGAGTGCTAAGGACAAAATGAATGCGTTTGTTGGCTAAGAGGCGCAGGGCTCCAGTCTCGTTTAAACTGAGTATCTCGGAGGAAACCACCGTTAAAGTACCGTCTTCCGTTTGGGCAA
Organism: Verrucomicrobiota bacterium; assembly: GCA_023230105.1. Classification (GTDB taxonomy): domain Bacteria; phylum Verrucomicrobiota; class Verrucomicrobiia; order Limisphaerales; family UBA1412; genus UBA1412. The sequence goes on along the minus strand of JALNXY010000019.1, from coordinate 29,869 downwards.
TCGGCAGTATCCGGTAATGCAAAAGTGTTTCAAGTGAGATCGTGTTCAAAATCTCCTTGGGTATTTGCACTTGAGTCAGATCCACAAACTCCATTCCGCTGAGCTCAGCTAAGGTTTTCATGGTATCAAGCTCCGAAACCAGATTGAGATCAAGAATGGCTCTGTGATCACTTATTCCGAGCATCTTCTGCCGACGTCGAACAATTGCAAATTGTGCAGAGGTCAGAACATTCCTCTCCAACAGTACTTGCGCGACGTCTTTGCCTTCTACTCCAAAACCTTCCATTTTCTAAATACCTCCTTAACTCTTCTTAAGCGGAACCTGTGGACTCTGCGGAACATCAAATGGCAGCTCCAGTGTCATTTCCGAAACCGATTTCTCACCCGTTTTAAGCAGAAGTTTTTTGGGTTCAATTTCCATCAAAAATAAATCTTCTACAATAAGGTCCCCCACCCTCTGTAATTTCACGGCATTATCAACACCCAAATAAACAAATTTATCTCCGTGTGTCGTAGTGAAAAAACCTTTGTAATGTAAATTATGCGCCTTAGTCGTTGGTACAGGTGGCGGAGGGGCCGGTGGCGGAGGCGGCGGAGCCGGCACGGGATAATAAAAGGGATTATTGGAAGCAAGGGCAACCTTGAAAGATTCCATATGGATGCTATCAAAAAGCCTCTTCAAACCAACAGGTTCTGGGTCAGTCATTTTATTTCTAGGGGTAGAAGGAGCTCCTGCTTGGGGCAACTCTAAAGAGGCCCAAAGCCATATCCCAAAAAACAGAAGAAGAACGGGCCAGCTCAAAAGAAGCAGCGAACGGACAAGTCTTTTATCTCGAAATATGTTCACTTTTCCACCTCCGATAACAGGCTAAAAACAGAACTGACGATGGCGTTTAGAACAACATGATCTGGATTTTCAGGAGATATGTGCAGCTCAAAAGGACCTAAAAAGAGGCTGTTTTTGAAAACAGTTTCTTCCTCATTTTTTTCCAACGAGGGTTTCTTAGCTGCATCTTTATCGGAAGGATTCTCAACTGGGAGCTTTGCCTGCACATCCGAAACCTCCTCCCCTTCTTCCTTCACTGCAGGTTGTTGCACCCCTTCCGCTACAGCAGTCTGCCCCTCTGAAGGAAGGGTTGCATCTTCCGCCACAACCTCTTTTTGAGCAACGGATGCTGGCACCGACGCCGGCGGTTTGTTAGTTTTTATCGCTTGTCCGCTCATCTCCGCCTCCATCTCCTTTTCCAAAGATGGAGGAATGGAACCATCAAAATCTCGAAGAAAACTTAGCACTGATTCCATACTCCCGACAAATCGCACATGTACGGGAATCTCCAAAAAAAGCACTTCCCGAGGTAGCTGATTTGTCGCGACGGTTTGAGAGGAGGCATTAGGCCCTCTGTTTGGTGCTGGTGCTTTAACCTGATTTTGTGCGATAACAGCCTCATCAGAAACACGATAATACTCCTTATCAGGCTGTAAAGAAAACGACTGGATAAGTGTAGGTCCGACATCAATTAAGCTATTCAATACCCGGTCACAAGTTTGAAGTCTGGTCCAGAGTAGTTGAGGGTCGGGCATTCCATAATGATATTCAGGCAGACCGGTCAAAACAGAGGGATCTAAGGAAACTTTTTTTTCTTTAGCTTTCGCATCCAAAGCAGAGGAAAGTTCATTGCGTGCTAAAATGAATTCAAAGGTTTGAAATGGGTCATGAACCCGCTTTTGTATTTCTTTGGGCAACCGCAACAGCTTAATCTGTCGCAAATATGCTTGTCGGAGCAAGTTAATCCTTGGCTTTATTTCAACTAAATTGGTTTCAACACTGGAAGCATCTGTCCCCACAAAGTAAGGAGAATTACGGTTCAACTCCATCAAATCTCTGTAGCTCTCCTGAACTTCCTCCTTCAAACGTTTATTTCTGTCTAAAAGAGGAATAAATATAAAGACAAAGAAAAGTGACAGTAGTATGCACAAAGCAAAAATAAATTTCTGAATCCTTAAAAATGTTCGTTCTCTTATCATCTGCCTTGTATCAATGTTTGGTTCGTAGTTGGGCTTTGAGAAAATCTGTGCACAGAATTCTCAGAAAGAAATCCCTTGGTTGTAAAAATTGTACCAAACCGGTCTCCCCCTACTAAATACTTGGGATCTATATAATTGGTATTGAAAAAACTCGGTAATAGTGTATCTGCATAATCTATAAAAAATAGATTTGTCATTTCATCTCTCACCGTCGTGAGAAACAGCTTTTGTGGATCAGGACTTCTATTGGTCAGAAGGCAAAGTTCAGAAATATATGTGTATTTACCCAAAGAAAGTTCTTCTTCATCTCCCATTTTCAATACCGTGTTTGTGTGGTTATCCAGAGATGGACTTCCTTGGGTGTATGTATGTTTATCAGCCAGCAGAAGGACCCACATTTGATTTGTGGAGGCAATGACCATATCTTGCTGAAACTTCAAAATGTTAAGCACGTCCGTTGTCCGCTTGCGCTTCCGAAGAACAGGAGCATAATTAAAAAGCTCTCTGTCACGAGTCTGATAAACTGAAATAATAGATTCGGCTTTTTGAATCGTAGTCTGAATATCCTTAACTTTTCCAGTATTTTGGAATGAGGCAACAATAGCAGACGTGGTTAAGATAAGCAAAAGAAGAAAAAGAACTGGCATTAACACCAAAGCTGCTGCCAATGCGCGGAAACGGACCTGATTGACCTTGTAAGCATCCAATAAGTAGTTTGGCGTAAGACTTCCTAAATCCGGAGCCACCTTCAGTGTTTCCATGCCACCCCCCAAACAAGCAGCATAGCGAGCCAGTGGCAAATCCTCAGGGATGCCCTGGTATTGGGGCCAAGGCAGGAACTTTCCGCCACTTTTTAGACACAAATAATCAAGTAAGCCGGGAGTTAACGATGCACCGCCGGAAAGATATATGGGAACACGCTGAAGTGGCTCTTTAAGTTGTTCTTCCGTAACAGGTTTATTCCGAATATTTTGTGCAGAACGAGCCAACTCCATAAGCCAGCTCATAAGGTCTTTGAGCCACCGTTTAACTGCGGTCTGAAAGATTGCATTAACATAATCACCCGCTAAATAATTATGCTGACGCTTCAGCAGTTCGGCTTCTTCAAATGTACAGCGAAGTGCCTTGCTTAGATGTTGGGTTAAATACTCACCACCAATCGGAAAATTTGCAGCCAATACACTCTGTTTTTTATGGATTACCAGGGCATGTGTGCTAATTGCTCCGATATCTACCAAAACCAAAGTTTCATCTTGGACTTCTGCCTTTCGGATAAAGCCAGATGCAGCCGCATTTAAGGAGGCCAATACATTTATAATAGGTGCTTCCGCATTGACAAAGCGCCCAACCAACTCGTTAACACTTTGCTCTTTAGCAATGGATGTGTAATATAAATTAGATGTCTTGTTCTTCCCAACCAGACCAAAAATTTTATGATATCCGATTACAAACGAGGAACTCGTCATACCCGGAGTAGTAACAGACCTCAGATATTGTTTTATTTCTTTGGGGGATGCTCCATCCAGTTCTTCCGGGACATGAATGGTCTGCGAGGTTACCTGGTTTTGAGGAACTAAAACCGTCAAAGGATAATCGCCCAATTCAGAAATCACTTTCCCCAATTGTTGATTTACCTCTTCCTGAGTCAGAAGGGCATCTTCCTTCAAATCGATTTTCCCGAATTTTACGACCTGGATGTCCTTGCCTGTATTTCGGACCAGCACATACTTAATCTGCTGAGTCCCCAAATCCACGCAAATGCACTGAGGCATTCTTATAGAATCCAAGACCTCTTGCACTTCATCTTTCAAAAGTGCAAATAAAAGAGGGAAAATATGCGACCTCTCTTTTTGAATCCTTAAAATAGTCCGTTTAAATCGACTCATAGCAAAAGAGGTTTATCGCCTATTGCGGAATAACAAATTCACCCGAATCAGAAATTACCGTTGCTGTCACAAAGATGAGCAAGTAGCGTGGTTTATCAATTTCGCTTCGTTTCCTGAAAAAATTCCCAATAAGTGGTATTGAACTGAGTACAGGCACGCTTTCCGAAAAAGTTTCCTGTTTCCGCTCCATTACCCCTCCCATTGCCACTGTCTGCCCGGATTTTACAGCAACACGGGTACTCAATTTTTGTGTGTTAAATTGCGGCAATTTAATGGAAAACGATTTGAAAGGCTTACCATCTGAATCATAGTCAGTAACACTCGTAAATTCTGTCATCCGCACATCTGAGTTCACCTCTGGGCTGAGAGCTAGCAGAATCGTTTCTCCGTCCCCGCCGACGCTTGCCAATACATCCAATTTTACACCGCTGGTGAGTTTAGTAGGAGTCTCACTCGGAACAAGTGTGGCAGATGATCTATTTTCCAACACCTGTTGGGTTACCGTATATTGTTCATAATAGTATTGGACTTGTCCGTCCTCGATGGTCGCAGGAAGATTATTGACAGCGACAATACGAGGGGAACTCAAAGTCTCGCTTTCCCCACTCTGCTCTATGGCATAGAGGGTTGCATTTAAATCGTCGGTCCCAAAAATTTTTGTCCACGTTTTAGTCAGTCCGGCGCCCAAACCATAAGTTGCTCCCATCCCCGTGTAATCCACAGCGGTTGGAATACTCGTTTGTGCCACTGTCGACCAATCCACTCCCAATTGGAGAAACGCAGCTTCACTCACCGTGATAAAACGAGCTTCGATATACACCTGCTGAACCGGTTTATCAAATGCTTCAATAATCTCTTCCAAGGTAGCCAATTGCTGGTAAGTTCCCCTTGCAATAATCAGGTTTCTTTCCCTGTCTATTTGATATTTTGAACCTTCAAAAAAAGTCGAGATAGCCGATTCAATAGACGGCGACAAAGGAGCTCCGTCACGGACAAACCGCTCTCGTACCTCATTCTGAGTCGTTGTAGTGACATTGTTAGCCGTTACGGCTGTGGTCGTTACTTTAGATGCACCAAATTGGGCGGGTAAAATAAAGCCGTGCTTCAATTTAAAACATTTAACTTCTTCCAATGTCTTAACTTTCGCTGGATCACTTCCATCACTGATCCATATCACATCCGTTCCTATCTGGAAGTTTACATTCAAATTCTGACTGACATACTTCAAAAACTTACCAAGCTTCCAGTTTTGAACATTCATCGTAAGCTTGGTATTCATTGCAGCCAATGATTGGTCGGCAACGAAATTGATGTTTTCAGCTTTTCCTATGTTAAAAATGATGTCATGGAGAGAAACATCGCTGACCTGAATAGTGATGTCTTTTTCCAGAATGATGTTCATTTTTTCCACCTCTGAATCCAAGGGGTACAAATTCTCCCGGGATTCAATCACCTTTCCAAAAGACTCTGGAATCAAAGGAGAGTTCTTTATCTGCTCAATAGACTCCCGCAAATCCGCACGGGGCTGGAGCCCCCCCGTTTTTTTATTCAAAAAAACTTCCTTCAAGTCTGGATTGGTTCGAGACCCGCTGGCACTGATATCGCGCAATTGATTCTCCAACTCACTCTCTTTCCGGGCGGTATTCTCCTTTTTAACCCAAGTGTATACCCTCAAAACCGTTGTGTCATTCGGGGCTACACTCAAAAGATCGGCAGCTGCAGATTCCGCTTCGCTCCAGCGTTCTTTTCTGGCTAGAGAAAGTATTGCGTCAATTTCTTCAGTATAGTCAGGGGCTTCGATTTTGGAGGCTCTTTTACGGGCAGTACTTTTGACTTTTTCAGAGCCGTCTTGAGAAAGCAGAGGGGACTGAGTTGTTGTATCGTTTCTTTTCGTACTGGTGCAACCACCGAGCAGAGCTATTAACACAAAACATAGGAGTTTGCTCTTATTGATCTTCCTGTTTTTCATGACGATACTTCATTCGTTATTCTTTAGGCCTTCACTTGTTCAGGACTGATACCTCATTAAGTCACCGTCCATAAACTGCCCAATGAGATTCTACCAGAAGATGTTAAAAAATTAAACAACTTTTCCCCACGTTGCCTCAAAAATATGCGCACCAAAAAGGGACTGCGGAAGGAAGAAAAAGGTGATCACCAAAAAAGGCGCACAAAAACATTAATAGGTTTTATACTTCTTTTTCTCCGGCCTATCACTCATGCGCCTAATATTTCGGGTATTATTCGGGCGCTGGAAAACTTTATTATTTGCCAAAATTATCAATTTATGAGTGTTAAATTGTGCCCATACCGCCCTGAAACAGGCTTGCTTTTGATAATGTAAGTGATTCTTTTTGAAGATGGTGCGCGATACAGGGCTCGAACCTGTGACCTCTACCGTGTCAAGGTAGCGCTCTTCCACTAAGCTAACCGCGCACTGCGGGCGAGAGAGATGTTACTCAGCCTTTCTTCCCAAGGCAAGAGCTATTTTATTTTTTCCTTTTCCCCCTATTTTCTTACCGCTATCTTTGCGGGCGTGAGTAGCGAACTCTTAAAAACTGTCCACTTAAAACCCCACGAAGCCAAACGGCTTTGCGCTGGACATCCTTGGGTTTATCCAAGTGAAATTGATTCTATTGATGAAGGTATAGCAGATGGAGACTGTGTGCAAGTCTCTGATTCGCGCAACCGCCTAGTTGGTTCTGGGTTATACAATTCAAAATCCAAAATTCGCGTTCGTCTTTTATCCCTACGCCATTCCATCTCCCCGGACCTGGATTTTTTCACTGATAGAATAGAGAGTGCCCTTAAGCTGCGTCTGCGTTCAATGCCCGGTGCCACTTCATTTCGGGTTGTAAACGCTGAAAGTGATTTCCTCAGTGGACTAATTATCGATAAATACAATGATATTTTAGTTCTTCAAACAACCTCTTTGGGGATGGATCAGCGCAAACCGATTATTGTTGAAGCGCTCCAAAAGATTTTAAATCCCAGAGTCATACTTGAAAAGAACGACTCCCCCTCGCGCTCTTTTGAGGGACTAGACCCGGTTTATTCCACTTTGCTGGGGGTGACTCCGGAAGGAACCCAGTCTATTGAGCTTAACAATCTTACTTTTCAAATCGACTTTTCGTCCGGCCATAAAACCGCCTGCTACCTCGATCAGCAAGCTAATTATCAACTGGTCAGCCAGTTTGCCCCAGGGGCCAGGGTTCTGGATTGCTTCTGTTTTCTGGGAGGATTTGCACTCCATGCAGCCCGCGCCGGCGCTCGAGAAGTTTTGGGAATTGACCAGTCTTTAAACGCAGTAAAAACGGCTGAAATCTCTGCGCAACTCAATCATTTACCTAACTGCTCTTTCATAAACGAGAACGTCTTTGACTGGCTCATTCAACAAACCAAAAAAACTGAAATACCTGAAAACAGTCTCTTCGACCTCATTATTTTAGATCCCCCTTCTTTTACAAGAAACCGCCATTCTGTAGAAGCTGCCCTTCGGGGGTATAAAGAAATACATCTCAGGGCGTTAAAGCTACTTCGGCCGGGCGGCATTCTCGCTACTTTCTGCTGCTCGCATCATGTCAGTTCCGTTCTATTCCAGGACATAATCCTTCAAGCCGCCTTCGATGCCCATAAGATACTGCGTCGTATTTCTTCTTATACACAATCTCCGGATCATCCCGTTATTCCTGTCATTCCCGAAACAGAATATCTTAAAGGCTTCGCTTTCGAGGCGTTGAACTGCTGATCCTGCCGGTCACTTAAGCCAAAAAATCGCCATCGAGAACATCCTCTTTATACTATACGCCGAAACTTCTTCTCGAGTTCTCTAGCACTGATTTCGATAATAGTGGGACGTCCATGGGGGCAGGTATAGGGCATCTTGCAGTGACGCAGCTTATCCATGAGGTACTCTATCTCCTCAGAGACAATTATGTCATTGGCCTTTACCGCCAGTCGGCAGGCATGGGAAGCAATTGTTTCCATGGCTAAGTTTGCTTGTGAAATTTCGCGGCCGACACTTCGCAAACTATCAAGCAAATCGAGAATGAATTGTTTAGCTGAAACTCCCTTAATAAAAGGGGGCAATGCGTCTATCAAGAAAGTCTGCTCACCAAACTCATGTAGGCCTATTCCCAATTGTTGAAATACAGGCAATCTCTCCTTCAAAAGCACTGCATCCCTTATTCCTGTTTCTAAAGTTTCCGATAGTAGAAGCTTTTGCGTCTCAACCATCCCGCCCAATGCCTGGTCCATCAACTGCTCAAATAGTATTCGTTCATGTGCCGCATGTTGATCAACGATCACCAATCCCCGATCCGATTCAAACAGAAGATAAAGACAACTTAAGACCCCAATAAGTCGCAACGGTACGTCTAATAGAGGCTTATTATCCAGAGGAGCCTGCAAATCCGGAGCCATAGCTGGCGTAGACTTGTCTGGAGCAGCGGGAAACGATGATGAGCCTTCGCAAGAAAAAGAGTGGGTCTCAAGGTAATGAGGAATGCCCGCTGTCTTTTTAAGAGCAATACTGGGAACATCTGTATGTTTTGCGAAAGGCAACGGGAGGGAATCATCTTCAGTAGATAAACTCCCAGGTGTTTTTTCTTGAACGGACGCGTTTGCAGGCGGAACCCGTAGAGGTTCTTCCAAAAGTGTGTTCTCAACAACCGCTGAATCTTGTGAATGATGATAATTTTCTAAAGCCGAGCGTAAAATATCTGCGACGATCCGCCGTACCGCCTGTTCTTTGTGGAATTTCACTTCTCTCTTTGCAGGATGGATATTCACATCCACTTCGCCCGGATCCAATTCCAAAAAAAGGCAACAGAGAGGATAGCGACCTTTCATGAGAGCGTTCTGGTAGGCGTCCATCAAAGCAAAGTTCAGACCTTTATTATCTACGGGTCTGCGATTCACAAAAAAATGCTGTCGATCCCGAGTAGAGCGAGAAACACCCGGCGCACCAATAACCCCCCAAAGCTTTAAACCCACCATCTGAGAGGGCGCTCCCAACATGACATCCTCCTCCGGAGTTGAATCATATCTAAGTGAGCTATCCACCTCTACCAAATCTTCTCCACTCCCATATAAAAGCCTGATCCTTTCGCGCAGCAGCTTGATATCAGCCTCATCGGATGAACTGGGCCCGGGAGGAAATTGGAAAACAATTCTCTTCTCCTGAATATATGTCAAAGCCAATCGCGGGTATGCGGAGGCTACTAGTGCAATGTAGTGCTGTATGTGGCTTCTCTCAGTCTCCTGGCTACGAAGAAACTTTCTGCGTGCTGGTAAATTGTAGAAAAGATTTCGTACTTCAATGCTTGTTCCCGCAGCGACTCCGGCAGCTTTAACATCCAATATTTTTCCACCACTGACATTAATTTCAGTCCCTTCTTGAACATTTGAATCACGCTGTCGGGTAATCAAAGTCATGTGCGAAACACTGGCAATGCTGGGGATGGCCTCTCCACGAAACCCCATGCTCTTGATCTGAGACAGATCTTCTGCCAGCGATATCTTGCTTGTAGCATGACGCTCCAAACACATCAGGGCGTCATCCTGGCTCATCCCCATACCATCGTCGGTCACTCGAATTAGAGTTCGACCGCCGCCGACAATCTCCACAATGATGCGCGTGGCCCCTGCATCAATGGAATTTTCTACCAACTCCTTTACAACACTCGCCGGCCGCTCAATTACTTCTCCGGCGGCAATCTGGTTTGCCACCTGCTCTGAGAGAAGCTTTATGCGATTCATTGTGGAGAATGAGTTAATTTTTACTGATCGAATGTCTATTCAAGTCCGCACATTTTAAAACGCATCTCTACGTTGCGGAAGTGAAAATCCAAATTGCAAATCTTTTCCAGCTCCTGCTGGTTAAGATACTGTGCCACCTCCGGGTCTTTGAGGAGCTCTACCTTGAAATCTGCATCATCACGGCCGGCATGTTTGACATCCCAGGTTTTCATCGCGTTGCGCTGAACCAGCTCATAAGCTTTTTCTCGAGTAAGGCCTTTGCGCACCAAAGCCAAGAGGACCGTCTGAGAATTCCACATGCCGAGCGAAAGATTTAGATTTTTCTTCATGTTCTCCGGGTAAACCAAGAGACCTTTGGTCAGCTTGCCCAACAGGGTCAACATGTAGTCCAAAAGCATGCAGCTATCGGGGAAAATAATACGCTCGACCGAGCTATGGCTGATATCACGTTCATGCCACAAGGCGACGTTTTCCAGAGACGCTACAAGATTTCCACGCAGTACACGCGACAAACCAGCCAATCTTTCACTGGTAATAGGATTGCGCTTGTGAGGCATGGCCGAGCTGCCTTTTTGTCCTTTAGAGAAGTATTCTTCAGCTTCCAACACTTCAGTTCGCTGTAAATGGCGAAACTCGACAGCCCAGCGTTCAATGCTCGCCCCAACCAAAGCCAAGGCGGCTTGAAACTCAGCATGAATGTCTCGCTGAATAACTTGTGTGGCTAAGGGTGTGACTTCAAGTCCCAGACGTTCACAAACAAACCTCTCCACTTCAGCATCCAAATGCGCATTGGTTCCCACAGCTCCTGAGAGTTTGCCCACAGCCGCTACGGCTCTGGCATTTTTCAGACGACGCAAGGCCCTTTTGAATTCGTCGTACATTAAAAGCATCTTCAGACCAAAGGTAATCGGTTCAGCATGAATTCCGTGGCTACGTCCAATCATAGGAGTAAATTTATATTCCTTGGCTTTATCTCCTATTACGACCAGCAGGTCTTCAACATCTTTAATCAAGATGTCGGCAGACTGAACCATCTGAACGGCAAAGGCAGTATCTCCAATGTCCGAACTGGTCAAACCGAAATGAAACCAACGACTGGCGGGACCACCGATATTTTCAGAAACATTCGTTGTAAAAGCAATTACGTCATGATTAAGAGTTTTTTCCAACTCGTGGCATCTCTCAACGGAAAAAGCGGCCCTCTCTTTTATTTGTATAAAATCGGCTTCAGGGACCACCCCAAGCCGATTGAGAGCTTCAGAGGCGAGAAGCTCAATCTTAAGCCATATTTTTAATTTATTCTCTTCAGACCAGATGTCGCGCATTACAGCGCGGGAATAGCGCATAATCATGGAACTAATTTAGTCCAATCGCTGGAGGAGAAAAAGGTTTTTTGATTTATTTTCTCATAACAGGTTGCGAAATCCGCGAAACAGATGTATCTATAGTCCATCGGTGGCGCTTCTCCGAACTATGTTTGACCGGCTGGTTTTTTATAATACTTTCCGGCAAAACGCATAACCTATAGGGATTATGGACACCAGCAAGACGACGATTAGTTTTCGCTTCAAGAATGTCTCACAAAATTGTGGGTTGAAGGATTCCTCCCGCGTGGGGGGCTGGACCCCCAATACGGATATTTGTGAGATGGACGCCTCTCTGCAGGTGCGCATGGAACTTGCGGGTGTTCGCCCGGAACAAATACAACTGGCGGCCGATGGCCAACGGCTGATAATCAAAGGCTACCGCGAAGACCCCTGGAGAAACCTAAACTGCACCTGTAGGCATTTTCGAATGATGGAAGTATACTTTGGTGATTTTGAGTGCGTTTTGACTCTTCCAGATGCCTTTGACTGCTCCAACGCCACCGCAGATTACACCGACGGCTTTCTTATTCTTACCATCCCTCATACCACTCCCGCTTGAACACGACGGTCCACCTCAAATATCTAGTTGAGTTCTCGTCGTCCCTCCCTGAGCTTAGGTTTCTGTAATCGGTTGTATCTACAAACTAGCCCGCTAATATAAGAATCCTCTTTAGGCCTGAGGTCCAAGAGATTGAGATGCTTTTCACTTTTCCCTTTATGCTTGTTTTGAAAAACGGTTTGTCTTTATCTACAGGCAATTGCTAAGATAGCACCAGCGGGAATGAACGATTGTCTTCCCTGGAAAATATAAGCGGATGTATAAACTCATTATTGTTCTTCTGATTGGTCTCATTTTTGAGGCAATAGGGGTAGTTTTTTTGAATCGGGGCCTTCACCAAATTGGAGAGGTAAGCCAAATCAACATTCCAGAAGTAGCTCGGATTATTTTGAAAGGCGCATGTAATGTCAATGTCCTTTTGGGAGTATTTTTCGAGGCCGTTTTTTTTGGAACCATTCTATATTTAATGAGTCAGGCCCAAGTAAGTTTCGTTTGGCCTATGACCAGTTTAGGTTTCGTTTTTACCACACTGGCAGCCTGGTTGATTCTGCACGAGCAAGTAGTCCCTCTTCGTTGGGTGGGTGTTCTTCTGATCGTTGTCGGGGCTGGATTGATCACTTGGACAGAGAAGACGAATCCCTCCAACAGTTCTTCCGATACTCCGCCACAAATAGAAACAAATGTGTTAGATAGGAATTGAAGTATAGGGACATTATTCCGGGATTTCCAAAAAAGTAGTCATCATGTCAGGGCATAATAAGTGGTCAAAAGTGAAGCGTCTTAAGGGGGCCGTTGACGCCAAGCGCTCCAAAGTATTCGCAAAGATTGCAAGAGAAATAATGGTAGCCGTCAAGGCCGGAGGTAATTCTGATCCGGATTCAAATCCCCGGCTTCGCATGGCCCTTCTAAAAGCCAGGTCTGCAAACATGCCCAGTGACAATGTGGACCGGGTTATTAAAAAAGCTACGGGAGATGGTCTGAGTGTAACCTATGAAGATTTGGTATACGAAATTTACGGACCTGGCGGAGTCGCCATCCTGGTAGAGCTGAGTACTGATAATCGAAATCGCACCTCTGCCGAAATACGAGCAATTTTAACTCGCAATCAAGGAACCATTGCCACAGCCGGCGCTGTTACTCGCCTTTTCCAGCACAAAGGTCAATTCATTATTGAAAAAGAATCGGCTCTCGAGGAACAACTGATGGAAATAGCAGTCAATGCGGGAGCAGAAGATTTTAGAGTTGAGGAAGAGGGGTATGAAATTATTGTCCCTCCCTCCGATTTTGACGAAATGTCCAAAGCTTTGGACAAAGCGGGTATCACCTGCGCCAGTGCAACTATTACTCACCTGCCGGAACTGGTTGTTCCGGTCTCATCTGAAATGGCAGAAATGGTTCAAAAACTCCTGGATGCGTTGGAGGACCACGATGATGTTAAGGAGGTCTTTTCTAATGCCGATATGTAAAGGTATATTCATGAACAAAAGAGAACTTCTAATCGATTTTATACTTTTAAGAAAGAACTAATAATTAATAAACCTACACACTAAATAAGCGCAATATCGTGCTACAATTAAAGAAAAATAATTAACAATATGCGTTGGACTCAAACACTCATCCCAACACTAAGAGAATCTCCCTCCGATGCTGAGATTCTATCCCATCAACTTCTGCTCCGCGCTGGTATTATACGCAAGTTAGCTGCAGGGCTTTACAACTTTATGCCCTTGGGAATTCGCTCCCTTCATAAAATCCAGAAGATCATTCGTGAAGAAATGGACCGATCTGGAGCCTTGGAAATCCTGATGCCTGCACTCCAGCCCCCCGAAATATGGCAGGCCAGTGGCCGCTATGAAGCTGCAGCCGACACGCTCTTTAAGGTAAACGATCACTCCAAACGCGAATGGGTACTGGGGCCAACGCACGAGGAAGTCGTCTCTACTTTGGCGGCAGGAGAAATTAACAGCTACCGGCAGCTGCCAATCAACCTCTACCAAATACAAACTAAATTTCGGGATGAGATACGTCCCCGCTTCGGACTAATGCGGGCACGTGAGTTCATCATGAAGGACGCCTACAGTTTTGACAAAGACGACGTCGCCTCAATGAGTAGCTATAGAAAAATGTATGATACTTATGTGAGGATTTTTCGCCGTTGCGGACTGAAGGCTTTTCCTGTAGAAGCGGATGCCGGGGTTATGGGAGGAAAACACACACATGAGTTTGTCGTACCGGCCGACACTGGAGAATGCGAAATCGCCTTTTGTGACTCCTGCGGATACGCTGCCAACGTTGAAAAAGCGGATAGTGCTCTTCAGAAAACCTACTCTCAAAATGAGGCATCTACTGAACTCTTTGAGACTCCGGGAGTCAAAACCATTGAGTCTTTAAGCAAGCCGCCTTACAGCATCCCAGCCTCTCAACAGATCAAAACACTGGTCTTCATCGCGGAAGATAAACCAGTCATTCTGCTTTTACGCGGTGACTATCAGTTAAATGAAGCCAAGTTGGCAGGTCTTTTAGGAACTGTTATTTTCAGGCCTGCGACGGATGAAGAGGTTTTTAATTTGCTGAAGGCTCATGTAGGCAGTCTCGGCGCTGTAGGTATAAAGCAAGTACCTGTTTATGCCGACCTCCTTTTGGAGGGTGCCACTGACATGGTTACCGGAGCTAACAAAGATGGTTTCCATATTCGCCACGTCAATATGAGCCGCGATATACCACAAGCTCAATTTGTTAGTATCCGCACGGTCAAAAACGGTGAAAGCTGCGTTAAATGCGGCAAGCCTCTTTCTATTCGCAATGCCATTGAAGTAGGCCAAGTTTTCAAGCTGGGCACTAAATACAGTGTAGCATTAGGAGCCTGTTATTCAGATGAAAAGGGGGAACAAAAACCCTGTGTGATGGGCTGCTATGGAATCGGTGTTACGCGTACATTGCAGGCTGTGATAGAGCAAAACTTTGATAAAGATGGAATCAGTTGGCCTATTTCCGTTGCCCCATACCACATCTGCGTAACTCCCCTCAATGTAGCTCCGGAAAGCGAACCGATGAAATGGGCTGAGAGGTATTATGCTGAACTGAGTTCGGCCGGAATCGAGGTTCTCCTGGACGATCGTGATGAACGCCCAGGTGTGAAATTCAAAGACTCCGAGCTTATCGGCATTCCTATTCGCCTGAGCATTGGTGAAAAATCTCTGGCAAAAGGGGTGGTTGAACTGAAACGTCGCAATGGTGAGCTCGTGGCTTTAAAACCTGAAGATGCCGTAGCCGAAGCCATTAAATGGGTACAAGAAGAATTGAATAAACTCTCATGATGGGTTTATCATCCGATTGATGTTTTTACATTTAACCACATATTATTCATGAAGCCTTTGCATGCCCCCTGGAGAATTCATTATATTCTCGGGCCAAAACCTACTCTGTCCGACAAGTCTATTTTCAGCCGGGCAGCTGAAATGGGCGATGATGAAAAGAACTATATCATCGCCCGTAGGAAAGCTTGTTTTGCCGTCCTAAACACTTATCCTTACAACGGTGGACATATGATGGTTGTTCCCTACAGACAAGTTTCCAATTTTGAAGACTTATCAGACGAGGAACTCCTGGATATGATGCGCTTGGTCCAAACATGCCAAAAAGCTTTAAATAAATTGATGAAGCCCGATGGTTTTAACATAGGCATTAACCAAGGGAAAGTTGCGGGAGCCGGCATAGCTGAACACCTGCACATCCACATTGTTCCCCGGTGGTCAGGCGACACCAATTTCATGCCAGTCATGGCAGAGATTTCTGTCCTGCCTCAGGCTCTTTCTGAGCTGGCTGCTAACCTCCGAGAAATCTTAAAAAATATGGAAGACTCCCCCAATTAACTGGAATACATGAGCCAGACAGCAACCTACTACTTTGAAAATCTGCGCTTGGCACAAGTGCTTTTCCACGGAGATACTCCCAACCTTAAGGCCCTGGAGAGGCAATTTGGCATCAAGGCTGTTGCACGAGATAATTGGGTCAGGATTGAGGGTGATGACCAGACGGTCGATAGAGTTGAAAAAACGCTGGGGCTCATTGAAGAATCAGTTAAAAACGGAATCATTATCCGCGCACATGATTTTGCTCATGCCCTCACAGTCGCTGAGCACGATGGGCTGGAAGCTTTGCGTACCCTCCAAACGGCACGCATATACACATCCTCTCGAAAACCTGTAGTTATCCCTAAAACAATCGGCCAGCGCAAATACGTTGAAGCCATTCGCGATAACGATATCACTTTCGGTGTGGGTCCTGCTGGTACCGGCAAAACCTACTTGGCCATGGCGATGGCAGTTGCGGCGCTTAAAGAAGAGAAATGCAATCGACTCATTCTAACACGGCCTGCAGTGGAAGCGGGAGAAGCACTCGGTTTTTTGCCGGGTGACTTGAATGAAAAAATAACACCTTATTTAAGGCCTTTGTACGATGCGCTCTTTGACATGATGCCACACGAAGAAGTTCTGAAAAATCAAGAGCGAAGCATTATCGAAATCGCACCTTTAGCTTATATGCGAGGACGTACACTGAATAACTCTTTTGTCATTCTGGATGAGGCCCAAAATGCCACTCGCGCTCAAATGCTCATGTTCCTAACCCGTATGGGCATTAATACTAAGGTTGTAGTCACAGGTGACCCTTCACAAGTGGATTTGCCTCCCCACAAAAAAACAGGTCTCTATGAGGCAATTCGCATTTTAAAGAATATTCCAGGTGTGGCTGTAATGGAATTTCAGAAAAAAGATGTTGTTCGCCATGCTCTTGTTCAGCGAATCATTGAAGCGTATGAAAAAGCTGTTCATTCTGATCCAGAAGAAACAGTAAAACAGCACATCCATCAACCCCATCGGCGTCGTCAATTTCAGTAACTTCCCAAGTTGAAAAAAAATTACGTCCTGAGTTTTCGAAACCTCCATCCAAGCTGCCGCGTTGATCTTAAACAACTCCGTCATTGGGTTCTGGAATTGCTGCCGTTAATGGAGGTGTCTGGGGCAGAACTCTCCTGGCTGTTTGTCGAAAGTCGCCGTATGGCCCATTACAACGAAAAGTTTTTGGGACACCAGGGCTCCACCGATGTCATCACTTTCCAGTACGCCCAAACCGTAAAAAAAGATTCTCTTTTTGGTGACGTTTTGATTTGCATGGATGATGCTTTCACCCAAGCAAAACTATTTAATACCACCCCGCAAAGCGAAACACTACGCTACATAATTCATTCAATCCTTCATCTTCAGGGCTTTGATGACCTCTCCCCCGTAGAGCGAAAACTCATGAAAAAACACGAAAACAAATGGGTAAAATGGCTGGAGATGCACGTAAAAACAGAAACACTCTTTAAAGAATAGTATGTCTTTTTTAACTATCACCCAAATGCAAAAGGCTGCTGCCGGCATAATCACTCCCGAAATAATCCAGGTGGCATCCAGTGAATTCAGACAACCGGAAGAGATTCGCCAACACGTTGCCTCCGGCACCATTGTTATTCCCAGAAACATTCACCACACCAATTTGGTACCTATTGGGATTGGACGACTCTTGCGGACTAAAGTAAACGCCAATATTGGTAACTCCGCCCTTTCCAGTTGCCCCGAACAAGAGTTGGTAAAATTAAAGAATGCCCTCAAATACGGAGCCGATACTGTGATGGATTTGAGCACAGGTAAAAACATTCCTCTGATCCGCAAACAAATCATCGAGCACAGTCCCGCACCTATCGGTACAGTCCCCATCTACGAAGCATTAGCACGCGCAGGTAAAGCGGAAGATTTAAACGAAGAATTAATTCTTCAGGTGATTCGCGAACAAGCCGAGCAAGGCGTTGACTACATGACCGTTCATTCCGGAATATTGCTTGAGCATCTGCCTTTTGCCAGAAAGCGTCTTTTAAAAATTGTCAGTCGAGGAGGTTCCATTCTGGCCAGATGGATGAAACAAAAAAATAAGGAGAATCCTTTCTACACCTGCTTTGATGATATTCTAAAAATATGCATGGAACATGATGTCACACTCTCATTGGGAGACGGGATGCGTCCTGGCTGCTTGGCAGATGCCAGCGATCAGGCCCAGTTCGCTGAATTAGGAGTACTAGCCAAACTGGTTTCCCGCTGTAGAGCTGCTGGTGTTCAGTCTATGGTCGAAGGTCCAGGACATATTCCTTTTCATGAAATTGCTATGAATATGCGCAGAGAGCAGGAACTTTGTGGGGATGCTCCCTTCTATATTCTGGGGCCAGTTGTTATCGATTGTGCCCCGGGCTACGATCATATTACCAGCTCTATTGGTGCTACGATGGGGGCTTATCACGGAGCTTCCATGCTTTGCTATGTGACCCCAAAAGAACATCTGGGTTTACCCAACGCCAAAGATGTGCGCGACGGAGTAATTGCATATAAAATTGCCGCTCACGCTGCCGATATTGCTCTAGGCCGCCCACATGCCCGGGACCGAGATGACGCTATCAGTCAGGCACGAGCTGAATTTGATTGGGAAAAACAATTTGAACTGGCTTTGGACCCAGATACGGCTCGTGAGTTTCGCCGTGAAGCTTTGAAAGAGAGCGGGAAAGAACTTGATCACGAGAAAAAGGCTCAATACTGCACTATGTGCGGCTTAGATTTTTGTGCCGTACGAATTAGCAAGGAAATTTAGCTATTGCTTGGTTACATTTATTTGATCAGCGCGACAATCCTTTTTTCTTTTTCCTTTGGATTGATCAAGCAGCAGGTGGCAACACTTCCCAGTGATGCTGTTTCGCTGTTGCGCTTGGCATTGGCAACGTTGGTCTTTCTCCCTTTTTTCAGGAAAGTGAAAGTGAAAGAACATTTATGCGCACTCTGTATAGGGGCTATACAGTTTGGCTTAATGTACATTCTTTTTATTCGAGCATTTCGTTACCTCCAAGGCAATGAAGTAGCTCTTTTGACCACAACCACTCCCATGTGGGTTGCCCTGTTCTTTTCCTTTTTCAATAAATCCATCCGCTTTCAACATTTCGCATGTGCTATCCTTTCCATGTGTGGAGCTGTGCTTATTGTCTGGAACCCTATGGCCATTGCATGCTCACTTTCTGGTATTCTACTGGTACAAGGTGCTAATGTTTGTTTTGCGTTAGGCCAAGTTTTTTGGAAACAGTATTTGGGTTCGAACAATAATGCTGTAATGTCCAGCGCTTACTTGGGTGCATTTCTTATGGCTTTGCCTTTTGCTCTGCTTACAACAAACTGGAGTATTTTTTCGCCAACACCTACTCAATGGGGAGTCCTCCTGTACTTGGGATGCATTCCCACTGCACTGGGCTTTTGGCTTTGGAATAAAGGCGTTGTCAAGGTAGGCCCATCAGCACTGGCTGTTATGAACGATTTAAAAATTCCGATGAGCGTCCTGTTGGCTTTAGTACTGTTTCAAGAAACGGTGGCAAATCCTATGCGGTTTTTAATGGGTTCGCTTCTGATCATTACAGCTATTTTTCTGGGACGCAGAATAGATAAAAAAATTCTGGGTTCTATTCCAAATAAAGAATTTTAGAACTAAAATAATATTTATAATTTTCATTATTTTTAAATTTTTAGAAATTTTTCAGATTTACAACTCAAAGAGTACTTTCATTGCTTCTTGCTTTTAAGTTATTATCGTCCTACACTACTAGAGGCTTTGGTGAGGCGGAAGGTCGCTTCCGAGTAAGTCGGGAGAGGAAAGTCCGAACGCCATAGGATCAGATGCCGTTTAACTCATGAAAAATGAGATACAGACGGGGATGCTGCTTCAAAGCAGTTTCACGGAAAGTGCCACAGAGAAAATACCGCCCTGTCCTTGTGACAGGGTAAGGGTGAAAAGGTAGTGTAAGAGACTACCACCTCAGGAGTAATCCTCAGGGTATGGCAAACCCCATCCGGCGCAAGACCAAATAGGAAATCCTTTTGAAGAGATCCGCTTCAGCGTGAAAACCGGGATTTCGGGTTAGGTTGCTTTAAAGAGAAATGATCTTCTCTTCGCTTTTATGCGAAGAACAGAATTCGGCTTACAGCCTCCCAAAGCTCAAGAGGAGAAGGAAAATCAGGTTGATTTTCTCTCAACAACGGGCTAGTCACGCCTGTTCATCTTCTTGATGGAAAAGAAGTGAAAAATAGTTTCAAATAACGATGTCCAAGCGTCCTGCTTTTTTTTCACCGCAATACAAGGCTCTATTTTTTTCCCTTATTATTTTGGGGGTAGTATATATTTGGCTGAACATAAATCACGAATCACGGTTTGACTCACAGATACGCCAGGCAGCCCTTAAATACAATGTCAGCCCGGCGCTGGTTAAAGCTGTTATTTGGCGGGAAAGTCGATTTAAACCCAAGGCAAGGGGGAGTGTTGGAGAGATCGGGCTCATGCAAATACGTGAACTCACTGCTCAGGAGTGGTGCACCGATAACAAAATAAAAAACTTTGATCCTAGGCATTTGTTCAATCCGCAAACCAATATTTATGTCGGCTCGTGGTATTTGAGCAAAATGCTTAAACGCTATAATAAAACGGACAATCCTCTTCCTTATGCGCTTTCTGATTACAACGCCGGTCGAAAAAATGTTTTGAGGTGGTCCGAAGGCTCTGCACAAACCAACAGCTCTCTCTTTCTTGAAAATATTACCTATCCTTCAACTCGACGCTACGTGGAGAGTGTTACCCAGCGATCAAAACACTACGAGCGAAATTTTCGGTAGGCATATAAGAGGACACATTCTGTTGTCCCCATTTCTGCAAAAAAATTTTCCGAGCTAAAACCAGCTCTCCTCCCCCCCCAACCCCTTGTCATCTCATCACTACTTCCTTACAAATTAGGCTCAGAGAATTGAGAATCAAAATTTTTTGTTAGGTTTTCAGGGTGAAAATTCGCTACAATACCAGACGATAGAGCCCACCAGGCTCCCTTGTTAGAAGACAGTGAAACAAAACAGCAACAATCGAAACGGAAATAAGACAAAATACGATGCCGATCAGTTGATGCTAACTCATACTTACGGCGCATTAGCGGATATACGCAGGGGCATCGCTAACTCAAAAGAAGATATTGAGCGCAGAACTGCTCTCTTAGGGCTGATTGCCCAAAGCGATCATGCTCAGAAAACTTGGCTTTATCTGGATGATTATTTCAAACAGATTAATCTTACTCGAAAAGAATTTGCCGATGACCACTGGTGGATGAAAATTCAGTCATCTACCGGGAAAGCTCGTCTCCAAGAACTTGCACTCCAGTTTATGCGTAATGGGCGATCCCTACCGACTGAACTTGAAAAGTACGCGGATTACGGACAGTTGATTTTGGTCGTCAAAGAAGAAAGTGAAGCTTCTCTGGCAAAAGAAACCGAGTGTTGGATGTTCCCGCCAGCCCATTCACATTTGGATGAAACCACCTCAAGATTCAACATACTTTTTGAGCCAGTTAAGGAAGATGCAGAGCTCAATGAATATGTTTTAAACGTCCGTTTCCAGGTTTATCGCCCACGATTGGGGCACCGCTGTCGACATTTGGAAAAACTCAGGGACATGCTGAGCCGCGCAGCACATGAACGAGAGCTTTTTCCTGTAGAAGATTGGCTCCTTCTAGAGTGGTTGCTTGATCAGCTGAAGAAAGAAGAAGATGACGCATCTCAAATTACTCTGAATTCTCGTGCTCTTCACTATTGGTTGGTCGAATGGGGAAAAAGCGGTCTCATTCAACTCTCATCGAATGCCGAACCCCTTTTCTTTCATAATCAGGTAGCTAAGCTGAAGGCGGATGTTCGCCGTGAAAAAAGTCAGCTGAAGTTGCACCACTTCCTTGAATTACCTGACTCTTCACAAGTCGAATTAAAAACAGTCAAGCTCTTCACAGGCTTCCCTCGTTTTGTTTTAGTCGGCAATGAATTCTATTTATTATCGGGGGGGACACAGGCAAAACAACTAGGGCGGCATTTCCTCTCCCCTTCCCTACCCCTCAAACATTTTTCTCCAAACTTCATCCGTGAACTTTGCCGGCGCGGCTACTCAAGTGAAATCCCATGGGAGCTTATCTGTCGTCCTCATAAAGCCAGTCCCCGTTTTGTGATTGAGCTTCTTGAAAACACAGTTCAGGTCAGGCTCTTTGCAATTTGCGAAGATGATCCGCTCAGCAAATGGCTATGGAATGGCACAGACTGGGAAAACACTACTCCAAAAAAGGGGAAAAAGACCGAATGTCTGGAGTATCTGGATGATCCCCGTTTAGAGAAGGCAACTCAATGGCTCAAAAATTTTGATTGGTTTACCCCCGAACATGGCTTGTGGATTAATGACGCAAACGAAGCCTTTTTCAATACACTTTCTCAACATTGGAATAATCGGCCCCAGGAGGCAGAATACTTGGGCAACACTGCCTTCCAACAACTCTTCCTTAACTCTAAAAAATTAAGACCTAATCTCGTTGTCACTGGCAGCGGTATTGACTGGCTATCCGTTTCAACAGAGTGGGAAATGGAAGGAATGAAATTAACTCAAGCTGATCTTGAACAGCTGGCCAGGGCTGGCAACCGTTTTGTCAAGTTGCCAGACTCCGGCTGGGTCGAATTGGACATGGATTCTGTTCAACAAGCACAGGAAACAATGGCAGGGCTGGGAATTGATGAGCTGTCTCCGATTGCACAAAAGGTGGATATGATGCATGCCGTCCATTTGGACGAGCAAACCCTCTCCTCACTTGGTGGCGAGGGGGTATCCCGCCTTCGTGAACGCATAGAAGCTTTTGAGGGAATACCTAAAACTCCTCTCCCCGAAAATATTCAAGCCCAACTTCGCACCTACCAATATGATGGCTTCAATTTTCTTTGTTTTCTCACAACAATGAAAATCGGCGGTATCCTGGCCGATGACATGGGCTTAGGCAAAACGCTTCAGACTCTTGCCTGGATACTTTGGCTAAAAAAATATGCAGAGAAAGATGGCACCATTCTTCCCTCACTGGTCATCTGTCCGGCCTCAGTACTTCACAACTGGGAACGTGAATCTCAGCGCTTTACGCCAGATTTATCTGTACTCGTGATTGAGAGCGGCAGCGAAGTAAGAAACAATCTTCATAAAGAGGTTCCCAAATACGACCTGGTTCTTATCAATTACAGTCTATTGCGTCGCGAGCTTGAAAACCTTCTTCGTGTCAGATTCAGCGCGATCGTTCTCGATGAAGCCCAATATATCAAAAATCCAGCGGCACAGGTTTCTCAGGCCGTCAAACAACTTCGTTCCAGATATCGCATAGCCTTAACGGGCACTCCTCTGGAAAACAGGCTCCTTGATTTGTGGTCCATCACTGATTTTGTACAACCGGGTTACCTGGGAAGTCAGCAACATTTCTCAGAAACCTACACTCCACGCGATGAGTCCCCTGAAGTCCAAACACTGGCCCGCAGAAAACTCTCAGCACGCTTGAGGCCTATTCTTTTAAGACGTTTGAAAACTGAGGTAGCTAAGGATTTGCCGGAACGAATTGATGAACGCCGTGATTGCGAACTTACAGAGGAACAACGCAAACTTTATTTGGCTGAACTGCGCAGATCTCGTGAAATCATCATGAAATCAGTGCAGGAAAAAGGGCTGGCAAAATCCAAGATACATGTCCTGGCTGCATTAACCCGCCTGAGGCAAATATGCTGCCACCCTGAACTCGTCGGCAATAACTCAATCTCCGGAAAAACCGAAGCTCTCTTTGACATTTTAGAGCCCCTACAGGCTGAAGGTCAAAAAGTGCTTATTTTCAGCCAATTTGTCGAGATGCTTAAAATTTTGGAGCGCGAGTGTGCTTTGCAAGGAATTGGCACACATATCTTGACGGGTTCTACAAAAAACCGGCAGGAAGTAGTGAAACAATTCCAAGAAGACCCGAATCCCTGTGTCTTTTTGCTCAGCCTGAGAGCTGCAGGCACTGGCCTTAATCTGACGGCAGCCTCTTACGTCGTTCTTTACGATCCTTGGTGGAATCCAGCCGTGGAAGCACAGGCCATTGATCGATCCCACCGAATCGGGCAAACGAACACAGTGAATGCCTACCGTCTGATTTCGCCCGGAACTGTTGAAGAAAAAATATGGGAACTGCAGCAGAAAAAATCTAAGACGATCTCCGATGTGCTCGGTGAACAAGGCTTCACTCGAAATCTGACCAGTACTGATCTGGAGTATCTCTTTTCAGAATAATCCCGCAATATCATCTTCTCTTGTGGGCTACATGGTTTAGAAAAAGAGACGATTTAAACAATTCGGGAGAAGATGTGGGCGGCGTTCTTCTCCCTCAAAGAAGGCACCCTTGGTTTATCTCCAGCTCGAAATAATCCAAGGGTGTCTCTTTATGCCATCTGAAAGAAGCAAAACGCCTTTAACGCTCGCTCTAGACAACGGCGATATTCACAATTTTATTGGGAATAACAATCACCTTTTTAATGGTCTTGCCTTCCAGAAATGGGAGAACTTTTTCTGCCGCTAAAGCCAAATCCTGAATTTCCTGCAAAGATGCGCCATTTGAGACCGTAATCTTATCTCTCAATTTCCCATTCACCTGAATCGGATATTCCAGAAAACTCTCTACGAGGTGTTTTTCATCAAATTGCGGCCATTGGAAATAAGCTATGGTCCCAGAGGCTGGGGAATCTTTCATTATTTTCAAAAGCTTGCCCGCAAGTTCTTCCGAAATATGCGGGGCAAGGGGCTGTAATAACTTAAGAAAATCCAGGAGTATCGAAGCTGGTTTAACCTCCCAGGAGATAGCCTCATTAATAAACACCATGAGGGCAGAAATAGCCGTATTAAAACGCAATCCATCCAAATCCTCAGTCACTTTTTTGATAGTTCTATGGATGGCTTTGAGTTGCTCTGGTGTGGCTTCAACATCCTGAACGTCCGGGCTCAAATTCAGCTCTTCCAGCAAATGGTCAGCCTGGGTAATATCCATCGTCAAATTCTGCTCCATCTGAGTGATGCTTTCCTCTGAAATAAAAATACGCCATACACGTCCCAAGAATCGATAGACACCTTCGACACCCTTAGTGTTCCAAGGCTTCACCATATCCAGCGGCCCCATGAACATCTCATAAAGACGAAATGCGTCTGCTCCGTATTCTTTCAGCACGTCATCCGGGTTTACCACGTTACCACGAGACTTAGACATTTTTTGGGAGTCTTCCCCTAAAATTAAGCCTTGATTCACCAATCTGTGAAACGGCTCAGGAGTGCTCACTTCTCCTAAATCAAAGAGAATTTTGTGCCAAAATCGTGCGTAAAGCAAATGCAACACAGCGTGCTCAGCCCCCCCAACATAGAGGTTCACTCCCGTGGATTTCGCTTTTGGATATAATCCCATCCAATAGTTTTCAGCTTCCTTTGAACAAAACTCTTTTGAATTACCCGCGTCCAAATAGCGAAGATAGTACCAGCAAGAGCCGGCCCATTGCGGCATGGTGTTTGTTTCACGCACAGAGCCATCAGGAAGATTCACCCAATCAGCAGCGCGGGCCAGCGGTGGCTCACCCGACTCTGTCGGCTTATAATCCGTCATTTGCGGAGGAATTAGCGGCAAAACATCCTTGTCTAGCGACTCATGGTGGCCATCCTTCCAGATAATGGGAAAAGGCTCACCCCAGTAGCGCTGGCGGCTAAAAAGCCAATCACGTAGTTTATAGTTAATCGTCTTTTTGCCGCACTGCTTTTCTTCCAACCAATCTGTAATGAATTTCTTAGCCTCCGGAGTTGATTTTCCATTTAAAAACTCCGAATTGATTGATATCCCATCATCTACAAAACCAATCGGGTCAGCTTGGTTTTCAGGCTGAACAACGGGAATGACAAGCAGTTCAAATTTCTGAGCAAACTCCAAGTCGCGAGTATCGTGCGCAGGTACTGCCATAATGGCGCCCGTTCCATAACTGGAGAGTACATAGTCCGCAATCCAAATGGGAACACGTTTTGAATTAACCGGATTAATAGCATATGCACCGGTAAAAACACCGGTTTTAACTTTAGAAAGTTCAGTCCTTTCCAGGTCACTCCTGCTTTCTGCATAAACACGGTATCGAGCGATAGCTTCTGCCGGTGTGGCCGCTGGCTTCTCTTCACCTTTCCATATTTCAGGGGTTCCTTCAGGCCAAACCTCCGGAGCAATTTTTCCCACCAAGGGATGTTCTGGCGCCAACACCATGTAAGTTGCACCAAAGAGCGTATCCGGGCGAGTGGTAAATACTTTAATTTTTTCCTGATTTTCCGAGTCCACAGAAAAGACCACCTCAGCGCCTTCTGAACGCCCGATCCAGTTTCTCTGCATCTCTTTCAATGCATGACTCCAGTCAATACTTTCCAAATCATCCAAAAGACGCTCAGCAAAAGCAGTAATTCGGAGCATCCATTGCCGCATAGGTTTCCGAATAACAGGAAATCCCCCTACTTCACTTTTGCCATCCACAACCTCTTCATTGGCCAATACGGTCCCCAGTTGTGGGCACCAGTTCACCGGAGCCTCCGCCACATATGCCAGCCGTTTACTATCACGGTAGGTTCGTTTTTCCGCGTCTGTTTTAAGCTCAGTCGGATATTCCAATGTGCTGATCGGCTCGGCTTTGTTTGTCTCAGGATTGAACCAGGAATTGTAAATCTTCAAAAATATCCACTGCGTCCATTTGAAATATTCCGGGTCAGTGGTATTAATTTCCCGAGTCCAGTCGTAACTAAAACCTATAGACTTAATCTGACGCCGAAAATTATTAACATTATTTTCGGTCGTAACCCGGGGGTGTTGACCCGTTTTAATAGCATACTGTTCAGCCGGCAAACCAAAAGCATCCCAGCCCATAGGATGTAGTACGTTGTACCCCCTGGCTCGGTAGTAACGCGCTAAGATATCAGTGGCCGTATACCCCTCCGGGTGACCTACGTGGAGCCCGGCCCCCGAAGGATACGGGAACATATCCAAAACATAATACTTGGGAGGTAGAGGCTCATTAACAGCGTGCCGTTGCCAGAAGGGATGCGACGGATCCGGGGCTTGCCCCGGATTCCATGCCTGGAAGGTATTATTTTTTTCCCAAATGTGCTGCCACTTAGCCTCGATAACATCGAACGGATATTGTTTCTTAATAGTTGCCATGCTTATATTAAAGCTATTAGTCTAGCCGGTCTATTCTGTTTTTTTTACTGAAATCTTGCAATCCAATCTTTCGCGTACATCTAAACCGCTAAGGAGCCATTGGCTCCTTTACAGCAATACCACTAAGCGGCTAGCATAGGACTTATAATTTTTTATAATAAAATATCATGAAGATATTATGATCTTATATAAAAACAAACAACATCCAACCCACACCAAAAAAACAGAACGCCAAATTACGCTGAAAGCGGCCGGTATACTGCCCTTTATCTTCAATTATTAAGAGGGGCTGGTTTCCCATTACCCCTCTCACGCTATCTAAGCAAAACTGAAGCCATTGTTCAAACTGCTTCTTAGGAGATTGCCGTTAAGGCGTCTTTTTTGCTCTAACTTTACCACCTGATAGTTTCAGCTTATAAACATTAACTGAGTTTGCTGGCAGCTCGTAGGTCCCATTTTTGGATACCTTGATTGATTTACCGACAGGAGCGACTCGCTCTGGTTCTGTAAGGCTGTTTTCAGCCCACTCATCAGGATGACTCATAGTGAAGACGGTTCCTTTAGAGACGAGCTTTCTCTCAGTATCCAAGTTAAAATTAACCATCTTGGGCCCCTTGTCCAAATTGACAACTTTAATAAAAAGCTCGTTATCATTCCGGCTAGCCGAAGCGAACACCGACTGGGTCTCAGTGATAGTGGATACTTCATGGATTTTCACGCCATTCAGAGAGCAGATAATTTTACCCGGCAGCACTTCCACTTGAATCTCGTACCACTTTCCTGTCTGGATTTTTCCATTCACACTCGGGCCCAACTCGCTCTTGCCGCCATCCGCTGACACCTCAATAGCGTGGCGGGTATTACCCCAACCGCCAATATTCCACCAGAAAAAGTTCTTATCATCCTGCGCATTAAAGAGGACTAAAAAACCCTCATTACCGCTTATTTTTCTGGCCTTCACATTGAAGGTATAATGGGTGAGGTTCATAGGCATATAGGCGAAAATATTCTCTCCTGTTGCAGACTGCGTCAATGCACCAGCCTCAGCCTTCCACGAACCGCCATGAGTTCTCCAATCAGGCATTTGAGAACCACTGTTCTCATAAACTGTTTTTCCATCAACAGATACTTTCATATCCTTAAATTCCGCCTGAGTGATCCAGGTTCCCAAGCCAACTCCACCCGCTTTGGATTTGTCGACCATTAAAGGGGCAACCTTCATTTCGACAGGAACAACCTGGGTCCCGATGTTTTGAGCAAATAGTTTTTGCACATAATAGGAAGGAGTTCCATACGAGCGGTAATTATCAAAATTAATAAGGTCAGGGCTCCAACTCCTTCTATTCACATTCACAAAGAGCGGCGCATAGGAAGTCATCGTCACGACATCCGCATTATTTTCCATACCCATCATAAAAACGGCTTCGCCTAGGGCACCACGTAGCGCACCGAGCCCATTCTTTTGAGTCACGGCATATTCACCAACATAAATTTCTAAACCACTCCGTTCATAAGTGTCATACTGGTGGAATCTATTGATGAAAAACTCGGGTGTATTGTAGTAATGCTCATCTAGAATCTCTATTGGCCTGCTCTTGGGCGAACCACCCCAAAGGCAAGCCACCAGGTTGATTTCTGGATACTTTTCTTTGACAGCATCATAAAACAAGGCATAGCGCTCATCGTATGCCTGGCCACCATTTTCATTACCTACTTGAAGCATGGTAAGGTTAAAGGGTTTGGGATGACCATTCTTGGCACGTTCAGCCCCCCACCGGGTGCTGATATCACCATTGGCGTATTCTATTGCATCTAATGCATCTTGAACGTACTCCTGCATCTGATCCATTGGCACGACCTCTTTATGTGACATTCCACAATTAATCACAAAGAGAGCTTCAGCATCAAGGTCTTCGCAAAGCTCCAAGTATTCGTGATATCCCATGCCATGCCCCACTTCATAGCCCCAGAGGTTATGCTGCGTGCGCCGTTGACTAAGTTCACCTACAGTGTCCTTCCAACGATATGAGGTTGCCATAGTATCGCCTTCTACCCAGCATCCGCCCGGGAAGCGTACAAAAACAGGATTAAGCTCCTCCAGCTTCTCTGCCAAATCTACCCTCAAACCATTTTTACGATTTTTCCAGGTTTTCTTCGGGAACAGGCTTACCATATCCAAATAAACATCCCCCCCGGCATCCAACCCCATCTGCAAAGCAGCTTTGTGGGATGTATTTTTTGGGCGTAAAGTAAGGCTTTGTTTTGTCCAACCCTGGGATACCTTGACCTTGGAATTTGCCAATACGGTCCCAGCTTCATCCACCAAACGAACCTTCAAAACATCTGAGCTGCCTTTAACAAAAAAACTCAGGTTATATGAAGCTCCTTTCTGGACAGAAATACCGAAATAGCCATTGTTTATTAAAAGGCCCTCTCCACTTTTCCCCTCGGGCAAGTTTACTTTTAAAAGCGCACTTTGCTTATTGAAACCACCACTGGGAACATCCGGACTGAGGCTAACTTCAGCAGTTGCCGCCCCAATACTCCGAGTCTCCCAATGGTCCAGTCTCGCCGAGTCTTCAAAATTACGGTTCCGAATAAGCTCAGCATAAAGGCCTCCATCACCAGCCATGCTGATCTCTTCAAAAAAGATACCGTAAAATTTTGGACTGATATCCACGCCTGCTTCGTCTATTTTCACCGTAATCTGATCCAAAGAGTTCGAAGGATCAGCCTGAACGCAAGTGTTACTCCAAGCAACTACAGCCACCGCCACGAGCAGCTCAGAAACCCTTTTGATGATTTTAATATTGTTACGCATATTCAGCTCCCAGACATATTAGCCCAATTCAATGCTTATACCAGCAAAAAGTTTTTCTCATTCCGAGACACACAAGAGGTTGCATTTTAAGCTCTCCATGGTGTACGATGAAGTCGATATGAGGGCAAATTGTAGACGGGTAATAATGAGGATGCTAAACAAAACAGCAGCGCGGATAATTTTGTCTGTACTTCTAATCGGTGTAATTTCTTGTTCTCCAATTATTTGTTTTGCTCAAGAGCCGGCACCCGCTCCGGCACCCGCTCCGGCACCCGCTCCGGCACCCGCTCCGGCACCCGCTCC
>JALNXY010000017.1 GCA_023230105.1 Verrucomicrobiota bacterium | reverse complement strand
TTTGTTGCTTCCATGCTCATATTCAGAGACATACATATGTTTTAGTGCGTTCTTTTTGAGGCAACCACCTTTTTCTACTCCTACATCTTCCCCTTTTCGGTGCGCATATTTTTGAGGCAATGCGTCCTGAATTTTGAATTCATTTCTCTATTGGAATATTTTTCGCCTCTGGTGTACACTTCTCAAGCGGGCGTTTATCCGCAGCAATGCACCAAGCTCTCTTTCCACAAGCCCAGCGTGCTGAGCGATCCTTTAATAACCAAAACGATCTAGAAATTATTAACGATGAATACTCCTATCACAATTGCCGTGACCGGCGCCGCTGGTCAAATTGGATATAACCTCCTTTTCCGTCTGGCTTCAGGTGCCGTCTTCGGCCCCTCTCAGCCCATTAGCCTCAACCTTATCGAAATCGAACCCGGTATGCCCGCTCTGGAAGGCGTGGCTATGGAGCTGAGCGACTGCGCTTTCCCGCTCCTCCAGGATGTCGTCCTGACCTCTGATCTGGATAAAGGTTTCAGCGGCGTCAATTGGGCACTGCTGGTGGGCAGCGTCCCCCGCAAAGCCGGTATGGAGCGCGGAGACCTCCTCGGCATCAACGGCAAAATCTTTACCGGTCAGGGCAAGGCCATCCAGAAAAACGCCGCCAGTGATGTCCGCATCCTGGTCATTGGCAATCCCTGCAACACCAATTGCTACATTGCCATGAATAACGCCAAAGACATCCCCGCAGAGCGCTGGTTCGCGATGACCCGCCTGGATGAATCCCGCGCTAAGGCTCAGCTCGCTAAGAAAGCCGGAGTCCCTGTCAGCCAGGTATCCAACCTGGTCATCTGGGGCAATCACTCCGCCACCCAGTATCCCGATTTCTACAATGCCCGCATCCAGGGCAAACCCGCCACCGACCTCATCAGCGACGAAGCCTGGCTCAAGGGTGAATTCATCACCACGGTCCAGCAGCGCGGTGCCGCCATTATTAAAGCCCGCGGTGCCTCTTCGGCTGCCTCCGCTGCCAATGCCGCTCTTTCCACCGTGGCCAGCTTGAGCACTCCCACTCATCCCACCGATTGGACCAGCGTGGCTGTCTGCTCGGATGGCTCCTATGGAATTCAAAAAGGTCTGATCTGCTCCATGCCGATCCGCGTCGACAACAAGGGCTGGAACGTCGTTCAGGGCTTGGAAATCAATGATTTCAGCCGCTCCAGAATTGATGCCAGCGTCGCCGAGCTCAAGGAAGAAGCCGACGCCGTCGCCGACCTCATTCAGAAATAACTCCTCCTCGAGGGGTATACGAAAAAGACGTCTGGGAATCCTCGGGCGTCTTTTCTTTTTCCTAAAAGCGGGCCGGTCTCACGCCCTCGGATGCGCTTGATCGTACACCCGTTTGAGCCGCTCCACCGTCACATGCGTATAAATCTGCGTCGTCACGATATGCTCGTGACCCAAAAGCTCCTGAACGCTCCGCAAGTCGGCTCCCGCATCCAGAATATGCGTGGCGAAACTGTGCCTCAGCTTGTGCGGTGTAAATGAGGGGTCCAGCCCCGCCAGTGCCAGATATTTCTTGAGATTATGCTGGATGAGCCGCGCTGTCGGTGCCTCTGCCTTGGAGCGCGAACTCCAGAAAACCGGCTCTTTCTCCTCGGGCACCGCTCCCAGCTCTTTCCAGTAACGCCGGATTGCCTCCAATGCCGGTGCCCCAATCGGTGCTATCCGCTCTTTCTTCCCCTTACCCATCACCCTCACGGATTGGCCGCCAAAGGATATATCCTCCACCTTCAGCCCGCAGAGCTCGCTGATACGCAGCCCGCATGAATAGAAAACTTCCAAAATCGCCTGATCCCTCCAGCAGGCGTGAACCTTCTGCTCATACTTGAAGCAGGGCTCTTGCGCTCCTTCTCCCTTTTTGCCGCTTTGTTTGCGTCCCTTCTGCACCCGCTCCAGCTCAACCAGAGGCGCCTCCAATAGCCCAACAACCTGCTCTTGCGTGAGAAATTTCGGCAACCGCTTTTCCTGTTTCGGCATCGAGATATCTTTAATGGGCGTCGTCTCGAGCAGTCCTCTCCGAATCAGAAATTTGTAAAAAGATCGCAACGCCGAAAATCTCAGGTGGATCGCCGCACGTTTGAGCTTCCGGGCACCCAGGCTCCGAAGATAGGAGCGAAAATCCTCCCGCTTCAGCTTGAGCCAATCGGCACGCCCCCCGTTGTTTTTCTCATACCACGAGCTGAATTCCTCTAGCGCCTGCCGGTAATTCCGGCACGTATAGACCGAAGCCGCCCGCTCGGCAGAAAGATAATCCAGAAAATCCTCCGCTTCCTGCGCCAGAATCACCTGTCTCTCCTGCCCCGAAGCCTCTTGACCTCTTTTCACCCCTGCCACCGTTTCTCCTCTTTGAAAATCAACAAGGGATACGAATCCTTTCAGAACCGCATCCCTTGCTCGAAAAATAACTTCTTAAAAAGAAGCTCTTAAACTATGCGAGTGGCCAGCTACCTCTCCAGAACGGCATCATGAGATTGCTCGCTTCCACATCGCCCACGATCTGCTCTGCAACCGGGTCCCACTTGATCGCGCGGCCCAAACGCATCGAGATCATGTTCAGGAGGCAAACCGTGCAACTGCGGTGCCCGATCTCCACATCGGCAAAGGGACGGTTCCCCGTGCGGATGCATTCCAGGAAGTTGCCGTGATGGCTGCTCGTGCGGCCCAGGTCAACCTTGAACTGCTTGCGCAACTCGCGGTTTTCATTGCCCAGAGGACCGTTTTCGTCAATCAATTCCAGCCATTCGGGATTCGATGCTTCCAGCGTTCCCTCGTGAATATGCTCGAACACCCAGCCATCGGTACCGACAAATTTAATGCCGCGTCCGCCGGGGCTCGTACCCTCTGGGACCACCGTACCGCCAACCAGTTTCACTCCGCTGGCATACGTGTCCTCGAACTCGAATTCCATCGGCGTGTCATAAATACCATGCTGGTCATCCCAACCGCGTGCCTTGATCTCGACTGGGCCCGTATCATCGCTGTTGTTGCCCAGCTGGCCGATATCGATTACGTGCGCACCGCGGTCAGACATCTCGCCCGCTCCGTAGAGCAGATTGAAACGCCACTGATGATGCACTCTCTCCTTGTAGTACTGCACCACCGGAGTGTGACCCATCCAGAAATCGAAATCCAACTCCGCAGGTATCTTCTGCATGCCAGGAGGTACTTCCTTGAATTGGCGAATCTGCTGATGATGTGCCTCAACCGTCGGCATCTGGATATACATGGTCTGCAACTTGCCGATATAGCCGTTGCGAACCAATTCCGCCGCATAACGGGCATTGGCGCGGGAACGCTCATGGCTACCGGTCTGCAGCACTACGTTGTACTTGCGCACCGCATCGCGAACCGCCTTGCTCTCGGCAATCGAGTTGGCCAGCGGCTTCTCGCAATAAATATGCTTGCCCGATTTTGCCGCGGCTACGCTGATAACGGCGTGCCAGTGGTCCGGTGTACAAACCGTAACCGCATCGATATCTCTGCGGGCCATGATTTCACGGTAATCACTGTACTTCCGGCAATCCTGGTTGCCATAACGCTCATTCACGACCTGTGCTGCCGCATCCATGCGTTTGCTGTCCACGTCACAAACCGCCACCACTTGGACCGACTCCGGCGCCAAAAACGCCCTCATGTTTCCATTGCCCTGACCACCCTGGCCAATCGTGGCCATCACGATCTTATCGTTTGCTCCAAAAGCACGGGAGGGGATAATGGTGGGGAAACCGATCATCGCGGCAGCACCCACGAACGAACCGGCTTTTAAAAACCTTCTACGTGATAATTTCTTCATACGTGGGCCAATCCTCTCAGTTAGTCCCCCGCTTTTCAAGGAATTTATCGTTTTTTTGCCAATTTTTTTTCTCTCGCTATTGCTTGACACCACCCCTTTTTTACGCTCTAATCTCCCCCTGCCTTGAGGCCGATAGGGCGTATGGGCGTAACCAATGATGGTTTCCCCCATCTCCCCTCGGTAGGGCCTGGAGAGGAGTGAATTAGAAGTGACTGAATTAAAAGTTAGAAAAGGCGAACCGCTTGAGCGTGTTCTGCGTCGGTTGAAAAAGCGTCTGGACCGCGAAGGTGTTATTCGCGAGGTGCGCAATCACCGTTATTTTGAGAAACCTTGCGAGAAAAAACGCCGCAAGATGAAAGTCGCACGCTTCTCTGCCATGTTGGCCGCGCGGCATGCTGAAATGTAATTGAACCCTCTGAGGAGTCTGCTCCTCTTTGTGAGTTCTGCGCTCCCGGTCTTTTCCGGAGCGGGAGACAAGTCTCTTTTTAAGGACGATTCCTCAACGGGAATCGTCCTTTTTAAACCTGACATCCTGCCTTTTACCCTCTTCTCCCCTCCTTTTTTAAAAAATTTAAAAATTTTAAATAATATATATCCCTTTCACTATAAATAACTTATAGTAAAAACACCCCAATTTCAGCAACGTCGCGGACATTTTTATTTCTACAGTGCACTCATTTCTGCTACACTCAATTCTGGAACGGCTTGGCGTACTGCCCTGCCCAACCGAGATCTTATGTTTTCGTTGCAGAGGTTTTTTTGTCGCGATGAGAAATTCTTCGACTTGATTGAGGCCCTGGCCCAGTCAAGCTCATCCAGTGTCAAGACTCTCGCCCACTTTTTGCTCCACCCGGATGATGTGGCTTCGGTAGACGGCATCGTTCAGAAACGCCGAAAAAGCAAAGAGCTGAGTGATGAAATTGCGCATCAACTATGCGTCTCTTTCATTACTCCCTTCGAGAGAGAAGACATCGAAGCTCTTACCTCCTCACTGACCAAGATCAGCAAAACTTCCGAAAAATTCATTTCCCAGTATTTCCTCTTCAGAGATGCTATCCAGCACGATGATTTCCACAGGCAATCTGAACTCTTGGAGAAATCCGCCGACCTCCTCTATGATATGGTCAAAAAGCTCCGCAAGAATCCCAACGTGGAACAAATCAAGGAAATGAATTCCAATCTCCTCAATTACGAAGCTGAATCGGATCGTATCATGCTCATCTTCATGCAGGAGCTCTTCAATAAAGCTGATACTTCCATGGTTAACCTTCTGGCTAATAAAAATTTGCAGGAGCTTCAGGAAAAATTGACCGAACGCTTCCGCGATGCCGGAAATATCGTCTTTCGTATTGTGTTGAAATACTCTTGAGTCCCCTTATGGGAACATTCAACTACTCAACCGCTCAACCGATTTGTTCTTCCTGAGGTAACGCATGATTCTCGTTCTTTGCGTCATTGTAATCGCCTTGGCCTTTGAGTTCATCAACGGCTTTCACGACACCGCTAATGCCATTGCCACTTCTGTCTCGACTCGTGCTCTCACGGTCCGCAATGCCATTATTGTCGCTTCAATTTTCAACCTTATCGGTGCCCTTTCCGGCCATGCCGTCGCCAAAACCATCGGTAAAGGCTTGGTTGATATCAATTTCATTACCCAGGAGACCATTCTTTGCGCGCTCCTTGCCGGCATTATCTGGAACCTTATTACCTGGTTTTTCGGCATCCCTTCGAGCTCCAGCCACGCCCTCATCGGCGGCCTTTGCGGTGCGGCTCTTTCAGCCTCCAATATGAATTGGGGCGTCATCCTTTGGCGCGTTACCGACGGAGAAAAAGTGACCGGTCTTTGGCCGCAGGTGATTAAGCCTATCTTTACGGCACCCGCCGTCGGCTTCATTATGGGCTTCCTCTTTATGGGCCTGCTCCTGTGGCTGTTCATGAAGTTCAAACCCGCCCCGGTCAATCGCTTCTTTGGACGATTCCAGATTTTCAGCGCCATGTGGGTCAGCTTCTCCCACGGTGCAAATGATGCTCAGAAAACCATGGGTATCATCACCTTGAGTCTGGTTTCCGCAACCGCTGCCGGCACCTTCGCCTTCCTCCCGGAGTGGCTGAACTTTCTCAAACTCGATGCGGCGAATTTCGATGTCCCCGACTGGGTCACTTGGTCCTGCGCCATCACTATGGCCGCGGGAACTGCCGCCGGCGGCCGTAAAATCATTAAAACCATGGGCACCAAGCTGGTCCGCATGTCCCCCATTAACGGCTTTGCGGCTCAAAGCGTCGCTGCCTTTGTTATCCAGGGTGCCAGCCATTGGGGAATCCCCCTCTCCACAACCCACGTCATCTCTACCTCCATCATGGGTGTCGGCGCCACAAAGCGCTTCAGCGCAGTTAAATGGGGCGTTGCGGGCAACATGGTCTGGGCCTGGGTCCTCACCATCCCCGTCACTGGTTTTATCGCATTTTGTATCATGAAGTTGATCCTCTGGATTTCCCCCAATTCCGCCGCAATCCCGCCGCTCTAAACGGGCTTTTTCCCCTCTCCTTTTTTTAAAAATTCTTTTTATATAAGAATTGCCTTACTTTTAAGGGGAGCTCGTGGGTAATATGAGGAGCGGTTGCTTACATTTCAACATCCTCTCCCGGATGCGCGAAATCTAAAGAGGCCAGCTTTTTGGTTGAATACGTTATGTCACGAATTGAAGTCTTTCCTGGTGCCTTTCAAGGTCCTGCTTTCTTGCACCCGGGTGAAAACTGCACTTGCGATTGCGAGCGCTCTTCTCTCCCTCTTGCAGTTCACTCCGACGCATCTTTTTCATATAGCGATTCTGTTCATGAAGGCAGCGCTTATCCCACAGGTGCATTCACCCTGCTTAAACCATTCTTCTACCCTAAGGATAACGCATGATTCTTGTTTTTTGCGTCATTCTGATCGCCCTTGCCTTTGAGTTCATCAACGGCTTCCACGACACTGCCAATGCCATTGCCACCTCCGTCTCGACTCGTGCCCTCACGGTCCGCAATGCCATTATTATCGCTTCAATTTTTAACCTCATCGGCGCTCTTTCCGGCCACGCCGTCGCCAAAACCATCGGTAAAGGCCTGGTCGATATCAACTTCATTACCCAGGAAACCATTCTCTGCGCTCTCATTGCCGGTATTATCTGGAACCTCGTTACCTGGTTTTTCGGTATCCCGTCCAGCTCCAGCCACGCCCTGATCGGCGGCCTCTGCGGTGCCGCTCTCTCTGCCTCCCACCTGAATTGGAATGTCATCCATTGGAGCGTCCTCGAGGGAGAGAAAATGAAGGGTCTTTGGCCGCAAGTCATTAAGCCTATCGTCCTTGCGCCCGCCGCAGGCTTCTTCTTCGGCTTCCTCATTATGGGACTCCTCCTTTGGCTTTTCAGGTCGTTTCGACCCAGCCCAGTCAATCGCTTATTTGGCAAGCTCCAGATTTTAAGTGCCATGTGGGTCAGCTTTTCCCACGGGGCTAATGATGCCCAGAAGACCATGGGAATCATCACCTTGAGTCTGGTTTCTGCAACCACCGCAGGCACCTTAGCCTTTGTGCCCGAGTGGATGGATTTTCTCAAACTCGATGCAGGTAAATTCAATGTACCAGACTGGGTCACCTGTATCTGCGCCATCGCCATGGCTGCCGGAACTGCTGCCGGCGGCCGCAAGATCATCAAAACCATGGGCACCAAATTGGTCCGTATGTCCCCAATTAACGGCTTTGCTGCCCAAAGCGCTTCAGCCCTGGTCATCCAAATCGCCAGCCATTGGGGAATCCCCCTCTCCACAACCCATGTCATCTCTACTTCCATCATGGGCGTCGGCGCCACCAAGCGCTTCAGCGCAGTCAAGTGGGGCGTCGCTGGACACATGGTTTGGGCATGGATACTCACCATCCCGGTGACCAGCGTCCTGGCCTTTGGCGTCATGAAGTTGATCCTCTGGATTTCCCCCGGTTCCGCCACAATCCCGCCTGTCTAAAAAGCCCGTTTCAATGCGCATATTTTTGGGCAACGCAATTTTTGAGGCAATACATGTTTGCGATCATAGCCTGTTGTCTCAACTACTTCGTTACGCATTTGGCCCTTAGCCTTTTTACCCCTGAGAAGACGATAGCGCTTTTTAATTCAACGTACTCTTTTGTAGCTTCCATGCTCATATTCAGAGACATACAGTTTTAGTGCGTTCTTTTTGAGGCAACCACCTTTTTCTCCTCCTCCCTCTTCCACTTTTCGGGGTGCATATTTTTGGGGCAATGCGGTGCACATTTTTTTGAAGCAATACGTAAATTTTGCTTGCATCGAGGCTAGGAACTTTACATACTGGAGAAAGTTTGATTTGGAAATCACAAAAAAACTATGAAAAAAATTGTCTTAGGTTGTCTTTGTTTGGGGTTAGGTTTAACTGCCGTTGTGAGCGCTACTCTCGTCATGCACCAATGTCGAGCTACGTGCTCTCTACAGAATGGTGAATTGTACCAAATGGAATGGAATTGTCCAACAGGAAAGGATTGCCTTGCTTTTTGTGGTGCTGTACCCCCAGTAGGGACTTGTGTTGATGTGCGCTAATACTAGGTCTAGGTTGGCCCATATTGTCCTATTGGGATTACCGGTTATTATACTGATAGTTGCAATTGTTTTTCATAAAAATCTCCCCCCGGAAAATTTGGAAGAAATTGAAGCACCCAGTAGCAACCCTGTTTACGTTGACCTTAAAGAGGCGTGGTTGACGAATAAATTTGAACCTCTTTTTGCATCTTCTAATCTAAGCAGCAGAGTGAAAGATTTGAATATTCGCTTCACTGACTGCGAGGAATTAAAAACCGAATCCTCTTCACTACGCGAGGCTGTGTGTAGCATTTTACAGTCTCTAACTTCCGAACAGTTTGATAAGTATTCAAATGCGAGAGTTGCCGGGAAATCCCATACAATAAATCCCAAGGCGATTGCTTTGCAGCAGGGTATCTTGCAGACGTTTTATAACACGAATCCTTCGGGCAACTTGGAAGATATCCGCAGGGTCTATTGGGAAATAATAACGGATAATGGGAAAAACGCATCTTTTTGGCAATCTATATGCTGGGAACAATCTTGGGTAGACTGCCTGAAAACGAATAAGTTTGATTTATTTGCATCCTTGGGAAATTTTACGAGTTTTGCAATGCAGCAATTTCCTAATTGTGGTGTAGTTGGGTATTCTTCGTCATTTAAATACACACCTACCCCAGAGGAAGTGTTTGAACAGGAAAAGCAAATAGCAGCTGCACATGCCTATATTCTGGTCAAAACAAGTGAAGAAAAAGCATATCCTCTTATTTTTCAATTTCATTGGGCTCCTTCCATTAAAGCCTGGCTGCCGGATTTCTTGGCTGTAGCGTATGTCGGATCCAGAAAAATGGATCCCGTTTTCTAGTTCTTCAAATATGATTCAAAATTTCTTTCTTCAATCTGTTGCTATTGCTCTAACAATCACTGGATTAGCCAAAATTTTGAGCATTTTTGGAACTGCTGAAATACTGGAGAGATATGAACCTATTCTAGGATTTTCTTTCAGGTTAACTTTTTTGATTGTTGGCTCATTAGAATTAGGAATTGCTTTTTTTTGTTTTTTTTCAAAAAGGAAAGTTCTGTCCATAATATTGGTCGGTTGGTTAGCAACTGTGTTTACGTTATATAGACTCGGATTATGGTTTATCGGATGGCAACATCCCTGTCACTGTTTAGGTGAATTAACTAGTTTTTTGCATATTTCTGAATCTTTCGCTGACATGACTATGAAATATCTCATTTTTTATATTTTTGTGGGATGTTTCATTTTCCTATTTAAGAAATATTTCATTTATAAAAATTAAAATAATTATATTTTTTAGAGGCAGTTTGATTTAATAATCTATTTCTAAAATTAAAAATGTTTTTTATTTTTTTATTATAGTTTTTTTGTTTACATAATACCGTTTTAAATAAAAAATAATTCACTTTTAATATTTAGTGTAAATATGACTAAAAACATCGATGATGATGTTTAGCACAATGTGGATCTATTTTATTTGATAGTTTTTTAGCCCTTAAAGAATTTGGCGAATTATGCATTAGAATTTATTTTTTTGAATAATACATGAAATATACTACTTACATTTTTAATTATTTATAATACTAATATTCACTTTTATCAAACGGTCACTTTTATCTTCCCTTATTTCCTATCCCAGTGTGTTACTATGACATACTTCTCTGAAATTTTACTTTGAGTAATAATTGGAAAAAATTTGAATGGAGAGGCATATATTGGTCCACTGTTTTAACTTTCTTGGTATTGGTACTATCGAAACTAGTACCGGGGTGGGGGCTGTGGTATTCTATTACTGATTGGTATCGTCCTCAAATCAATGCCTTGATGGATGGACGTTTATGTTTGAGTAATACGCTCAGTGACCTTCAGCACGATAATGCATGGTCGGGCGGTGGTGTTCAACAAGTATGGGGATTGGGTGTGCCCTTCTTGCGATTGCCTTTTGAATGGCTAGCGTGGGCATGTGGATATGACGCAGCCCCGAATCGGCTGGTATTAGGCTTCTGGATTTTCTGCGCAGCCTTCTGGGGCTATCGCGTATTGATACACCAAGAAATTGAACAAGCCAGCACGTCCTTTGGCGCGTTGCTGAATACGAGCCAACACGTTTATCTTCAGAAAATAATAGGTTTGCTATTGCTGTTATTTTTTCCTGCGTTTATTATGCTTTTAAGCTCTCGCATGATGGTCTTTGAAGAAGCTTTAGCCTATACCTACCTGTATGGAATTATAGAGGCTTTTACCCTGCTTTGGTTTATCCACAAGCTGCAATTAAAGAGGTGGCTTATTCTTTGTACAATGGCAGGATTGGGGGCTTTTATCCGTCCGACGTTACTTTTTTATGGTTTTTCCTCGCTTGTGACGAGTGTGCTGGTGCTTTATGAAAAGCGTCCGTATTTGACACAAGTAGAAACTCAAAAGAATTGTCAACTGCGCTATGGTTTTCAAAGTTATTCATGGCTTATGGGACCAATTCTTTTTATCCTAGGAGGAGGATTACTTTTTCTCACAAACTTGCAGAGGTTTGACAACGGGTTTGAGTTTGGCCACAAGCTTAATGTGCAATGGGGAGACGCAATGTTTGGTTCGATGTATTCAACCAGGTTTGACTACCCCTATGAAAATGAATCAGTGGTCTCAGCAAGCAAAGAACTTTTTGGGATGCTTTTTCTGCCAGCGAAATACAACAACGGCAATTGGTATGAACAGAATTTATTTCCAGGTCAATCAAAAACCTTTCGCTGGAGGGAGACATACTTGAGAACGTATGATATGTCGGTTCTCGGCTTGGTATTGTGTGGTTTCATTGCGGGAGGACTGACTCTGGGTCTAAGAAAGCAAAGAGTACAGAAATTATTTTTTGATAACACTTTAACTTATTCATATCTCGCTGAAGTGGCGTATTTGACTCTTTGGAGCTTTTTAGCCGTTATGCCATTGGTTTATTTCTATCTTTGGACACCAGTCATCACCTCCCGCTACATGTTGGATTTTGCCCCAGCTTTTGCAGTAGCTATTTTTGCCTTTTATCGGTATGGACTTCAGCGGATAAAAAAGCCCGAGTTAGCCACCCTCCTTGGGGTAATCTTCTTGGGTTGGCTCTTAGCAGATACTATCTTATCCCTGCACGTTGTAGAACATGGTCCAAGCTGGCAGACTTCTGTTGGTCTAAATACTCAGGTATCGTCACAGCATTACCAACAGCCCGGGAAAAACGAAACATATTTTGATGGCCTTGGCTGGGATAAAGAAAGTGGTGCATCAAGTCCAATTGTCACCGTATTTCTCCACAATGTTGATTTTCTGGAGCTTGAAATCGAGGCAAACCAAACCCTCATTCAAACGATGTCGCAAGCGGGGGAAACAGATTTCCCTAAAGCAACCCCAGAGGTAATCCGCGCCAAGATTGGTGTGGAATATCTAGTGCGTGAATCCATTTCCTTTACTAAAAACGGATGGAAAATCCGTTTCAAAGGACCTCACAAAAAAGTATATCAAACCGGGTATCAAGTCGTATTCTTAGCGATGATTGCCAAAGAAGATCTAGGCTATATGAATAGCCCTTGGCTGCTCAAATCTGTACGGTGGAATCAGACCGACAAACCCAAAAGTGTTACCTCTTATGTGGCTTCTGTTGAGTCTCCCGAGTTGTCCAAATCATCTCAAATCCCGCCTGTCTAAAAAGCCCGTTTCCCTCCAACTTCTTTTTACGATTCCCGTTTTTTTTTAAAATCTCTTTACTTTAATAAGTAATTGGGTTCTGATAGGAAAAGCGTTGCTTGAATTTCTAACGTCCCGTCGGGGACGGGTAACCTGAAAAAGGCAGCATAAACGTTGAAAACTTTATGTCTTTTATTGAAGTCATTCCTGATGTTTTTCAAGGGATCACTACATTGTTTCATAGTGAGCCCAAAATCGCAATCACTCGAATTTTCCTTATTCTCCTCGGGTTTACTTTGATGTATTTGGGCCGGAAGGGTGTCCTGGAGGCTATGATTATGATTCCCATGGGATTGGGAATGGCCACCGTAAACGCTTCGGTGATGTTTTTTGACCCCCTCAGCATCCATGCTCCCCACGGGATGAGCACCCTCTTCCTCGAAGCCCAGGTGGGCTCCGGACTCGAACCGGTACAGGCAGCAGCCGATACCATTAAAATCCTCGGCATTGATTGGCTTCAGCCGGTTTTCTCTCTCACTTTCAGTAATAACCTGATCGCTTGTCTTGTCTTCTTGGGAGTCGGCTCCCTTCTGGATATCGGTTACGTGCTGGCCCGCCCCATCGTATGTATGACCATCGCCATGTTCGCTGAGCTGGGCACTCTCGTTGTCTTCCCTCTGGCGGTCTATTTCTTCAATTTCACCCCGCAGGAAGCCGCCGCTATCGCTGTCGTCGGGGGAGCTGATGGCCCCATGGTGCTCTTTACGGCTCTGGTTTTGGCCCCGCCTCTTTTCGTCCCTATCTCAGTCGTCGCCTACCTCTATCTGGGCCTGGCCTATGGCGGCTACCCCTACCTGGTGAAGATGATGATCCCCAAAAAACTGCGCGCCATCAAAATGCCGCCGCCGGTCAAACCGCCCGTCGCCTATAACTCCATGGAGAAAATGATCGTTGCGGCTATTTTATGCGTCGTCCTCTCGCTGCTCTTGCCCATTGCCGCACCCCTCATCTTCTGCCTCTTCCTCGGTATTTCGATCCGTGAGTCAGGCGTCAAACCTCTCCAGGACCTCGTC
Organism: Verrucomicrobiota bacterium; assembly: GCA_023230105.1. GTDB lineage: Bacteria > Verrucomicrobiota > Verrucomicrobiia > Limisphaerales > UBA1412 > UBA1412. Next base: position 45,138 of record JALNXY010000017.1, on the reverse strand, counting down.
AGCGGCCCCATGCTCTACACCGCAACTCTCTTTCTGGGACTCACCCTGGGCATCCTCTGCGACGTAAATACGATTATGGATCCCAAGGTCCTTCCGCTTCTCCTCCTGGGCATGCTCTCGCTGCTCATCTCGGGTGTCGGCGGCATCCTGGGCGGCCTCTTCATCTGGTGGGTCACCGGCGGCAAAGTGAATCCCGTTGTCGGCATTGCCGGTGTCAGCTGCGTCCCGACTACGGCCAAAGTGGCTCAAAAAGTCGTCAGCAAAGAGAACCCTTCTTCCATCATTCTCCCCCTGGCCCTGGGGTGCTGCATCAGCGGTGTCATCACCTCTGCTATCATCTCCGGCATCTTCTGCAGCCTCCTCAAGGCCGACTCCGGCTTTTTAGTCAACTTGCAGCAAGCTCTGGGAAATGTCGTTCAGTAACAAATTTGAGTCATAAACAATTATCCATTTTATCACCATGGTACTAATTAAATTTATCCTCTCACTTTACCTCATGGCGACCGTCGTTGCCTTTTTTATCGCCATACTCTTGGGCTTGATGGGCCGCATCATCAAAATCTTGAATATCCAGGAATTGCACCCCGTTTCAATCCCCGGAACTCCGCCTGGCCAGATCATGCCCCCGGCTGCTGAGGCCGACTATACCGAAATCGCAGTCGCCATCGCGGTTGCAAAACGAGAAAGCTCCAGTAAATAAGTACCCAAAAAAATTTTAACCCATGAAAAAAATTCACTTTATGTTGACTGCCTTCCGGGATGGATTCCAGTCCGTCTTCGGAGCAAGAGTATTTTCCAAGGACTACCTGCCCTTGATTGAGTACGCCTCCAAGGAATGCGGTATCAAACATCTGGAAGCCGGCGGCGGCGCCTTGTTCCAATCCGCCATCTTCTATACCCGCGAAAATGCTTTCGATGTCATGGATAACTACCGCAAAGCCGCCGGGCCCGATGCCGAATTGCAGACCTTGGCCCGCGGTATCAGCGTCGTCGCCTTGAAGGCTCAGCCCAAAGACGTCATCGACCTCCATGCCAAAATGTTCAAAAAACATGGGATCACCATTATCCGCAATTTCGATGCCCTCAACGACGTCAATAACCTCATCTGGAGCGGGCAGTGTATCCACAACGCAGGCCTGAAACATGAAGTCACCGTCACCATGATGGAGCTGCCTCCCGGTTGCACTGGCGCACACGATGTCCCCTTCTACGAAAAAACGCTCCGCAGCATCCTTGATGCCGGCATCCCCTATCACAGCGTCGTCTTCAAAGACGCCTCCGGAACCTCCTGCCCGCATAAGGTCCATGAAACCATCAAAATGGCCCGCAAACTCCTGGGCGATGAAGCTCACATTGTCTTCCACTCCCATGAAACCGCCGGCACTGGCACTGTCTCCTACATAGCCGCCATCGAAGCTGGCGTGAGCCAGATCGATCTCAGCCTCTCTCCCGTCTCCGGCGGCACCAGCCAGCCCGACGTGATCACGATGTGGCACGCTCTGCGCGGCACCAACTACACTTTGGACATCAACATCGACAAAATTTTCGAGCTCTCCGAAATGTTCAAAGAAACCATGAGGGATTACTTCATCCCGCCCGAAGCGACCAAAGTCGAGCCCGTCATCCCCTTCTTCCCGATGCCCGGCGGCGCTCTCACAGCCAATACCCAGATGCTCCGGGATAACAACCTCATGGATAAATATCCCCTCTTCATTGACGCCATGGGCGAAGCCGTCCGCAAAGGCGGTTTCGGCACATCTGTCACCCCGGTCTCTCAATTCTATTTCCAGCAGGCCTTCAACAACGTCATGTTCGGCCCCTGGAAGAAAATCGCCGAGGGTTACGGCAATATGGTTCTGGGTTACTTCGGCAAAACGCCCGTCCCGCCCGATCCGGAAGTCGTCAAAATCGCTTCCGATCAGATGGGCAAGCTCCCCACGACCGATCACCTTTCCGCCCTGGAAACCGACCCCAAGAAAGGCCTCAAAGCCGCACGCGAAGCTCTCGAGAAGGAAAATCTCCCGCTCACCGATGAAAACCTCTTCATTGTCGCCGCCTGCGAAGATAAGGGTATCACTTTCCTCCAGGGCAAAGGCACCATCGGTGTCCGCAAAATTTCCGAAGAAGATAAAAAAGCCGCTGCATCTACCCCGAAAACTCCGGCCAAGGCCACTCCTCCTCCGCCGAACGCTTACGACGTCGCCGTAAACGGTCAGAATTACAACGTCCGCTTTGATGGCTCCAATGCCATCGTCAACGGCAAGACCTTCCAGGTCAACGTCAAAGAAGCCAACGGAAGCACCAGCGAGGCCGCGGCCGATACGACCTCCAAGCTGACCCTTACCGAGATCAAATCTCAGCTCCCGGGCCTCATTCTGCGAATCGAGAAAACCGTCGGCGCTCAGGTCAAACAGGGCGAAGTCATCCTCGTCGTCGAATCCATGAAAATGGAAACCCCCATCACCGCTCCCCATGACGGCACCCTTACAGAAGTCAACGTTACCCAGGGCGTCCAGGTAGTCTCCGAACAGTTGGTTGCGAAAATATTGGGTTAATTGCATTGCCGGATTATAACGAAAACAAATAGTGACTGAACCGACAGACGACAAGTTTTTCACCCGGATTTTTCATCTTGCCGATGAGTCTGGCACGTCTCTTGCGTGTGCTCTCTTTTGATTTATGAGTGACGAGCCTATTTCCGAATCCGCTGCTAACCTCAATATTCTCAAACTCAGCGTCATTGATTCTACTAACCTCTTTGCAAAAGAGCGTTTCAATGAACTCATGGACCGCACCGCCGTCGTCGCAGATTCTCAAACTGCAGGCCGTGGCCGCGGCGGTCGCTCATGGTATTCCCTCCAGGGCAATCTCTTCCTGACCCTGGTCCTTAAACCCAATCTCCCCTTTTCTAAAAACTCGGCTCACCTGGCCATGACCCATTACACGGGCGTCACCCTCTGCCTCCTCCTGGAGAAAATGGGGCTCAAACCCGAAATCAAGTGGCCCAATGACGTCCTCATCGAAAAGAAAAAAATAGCCGGCATCCTCGCCGAATCCATCCCCATGCCCATGGGCAGACTCGGCATCGTCGTCGGCCTGGGCGTCAATCTCAATATGCGCGATTCGGACCTGGAAACCATCGACCAGCCAGCGATCTCCCTGGCACAGCTCCTTCCTCCCAATAAACGGCCCTCACGCGACCGCTTCCTCCGCCAGTATCTCAACCTTTTCTTTGAGCAGTATGAACTCTTCTTCAGGAAGGGTTTCTCGCTGATCGCCTCCACCTACGACAGCTTCCTCCTCTATAAAGGCGAGCGCGTCCGCCTCCAGACCGAGCACAGCCTCACCTTCGGGACCATCAAAGGCGTCGGCCCCGATGGCGCTCTCTACCTGGTGGGCGATGACAATAAGCTCCGCGAGTATTACGTCGGCGACGTCTGGCTCGAAAAAGCCTGATAGATCCCCCCACCATCCTAAGGATCCGCATTCTTGATGTCTGCGGAGCATACCCATCTCATAGCCTTGGGTCGCATCTAGAATAATCTGTGCAAATCTGCGTAATCTGCGGTTAAAAACTTCCTCATCTACGGTTAAATCGTTTTCCTCTGCACCCCTTCCGGGGTGCAGCATATTTTAGGTATGCGGAGCATACCCATCCTATAGCCCGGGGTCGCAGACCCCGGGTAAGACATCCCCCACATTCTTTCACGACCCCGTAGGGGTCGCACCCGTCTGCAACGGATTCATGCCCGGAGGTCTCCATGTCCATCTGTCTCCGTGCCCGGCGGGCACACGCCTCGGAGAGGCGAATGTGCATAACCGTAGGTGCGGCTCCCGCAGGGAGACGTACCTACGGATACAACCGCCCCCCGTGCTCCCGCCTGAAGGGCGGTACTTCACAACTTTCCACACCCATCCTCTTTTTCTGTGCAAATCTGCGCAATCTGCGGTTAAAAACTTCCTCATCTGCAGTTAAATAATCTTGCATAACCTCAAAAATCATCCAGAATTCCAGGTGGACTATTCTCGTAATATAATGAACACCATCTCTCTGAGGCGCCTTTGTTTTGTTCTGGCTTTCATTGTCTTGATCCCCGGATGCGAAAAAAGAACCTCCAAAATAAGCAAGTGTGTGATGAATCTGCATACGATTCAAATTATCAAAGCTGAATGGGCTCCTGAATTTAATCAGCCTTCGAATGCGATTCCGACGTGGGAAGATTTAAAACCCTATTTCCCGCCGGAGTGGTCTAACACTATCCCTGTATGCCCTATCTCCCCCAAAAATGGTACTTACATAATCAATCGCGTAGACGAGGACCCTAAATGTACCGTCTGCGGAGATGGGTATGGAAATTTTTAATGTGTTATTAAAAAAAATATGATAAATAAAATTAACATTTTTATTAAATTAATATGTTCATTTTTATTACAAATAGTAATAGCGTTTATTCTAATAATATTTATGATAATATTCTTTATATTTATATTCCCACTATTTATCAACCCAACCTATTCAAACACCATCAAGCCCGAAGAAGTAGGCTCTGTTATAATTTATTCTGTAAATCCTTTTCTCAAAAGCGTTGAAGACGACACTTTTGGTTATGAGTTAGATAGAGGTGAAATTAATTTATTATTTAAAGACATGAAGGGACAGTCTTTTGCAACCTGGAAAGTCCCCTCGCTCATGGTTGTAAACTACAAAAATGGTGAAAGTGATCATTTTGCGGTAGATGTTAGAGCTCGAGGTGAAGAACTCAAAACACGAAAACAGTTTTCTTTTGCGGAAGAGTCCGCACAGGAATATCGGAAAATACAGAATCGGGCTCATCAGAAATGGCGTCTTCAGAGGATACTGCCGCCTGATGAAAAGCGTCTTCTGCTCAACTTCTTATCTCAACAAAATCAAAGTAATTTCACCTTATCCGGAGACAAATCCTATATGTTGGCTTTTGGAATCCCAAAACAGGAAGCCTCGCTCAATCGCAGCTACACCGGAACTCTGACAATAGGAAACGCCACGAATCACCTGGTTGCGGAATATGCGGCCCGCCTTCCGGGGTGGAATCCCACAAATAAGGAGATAAAAATTCCGTTTACCGTTCCAAATCACGCCCCGGTCAACTGGCTTGAAGATGAGGAAATATCAGGATATGTCCTTGATTTCGATTATGGAAAAGAGAATCTTATCTCTTTGGAAATGTTTATGGTGGACCTTCTTGTCGAGGGCACTTATACCCTCTCTGTAGACTTTTCAACACCACCACCCGATAAGGGCACCCTATGGCTCATGGTTTGGAAAGTTGATGAAGAAGAAAAATAAAAGATAGTAACATTTTCTATTTTATAACATTATCTGGATATGTTACCCATAAGTAAATCGCTTTCCACCGCATCCGCCAGGATGCACATTCTTGAGGTATGCGGAGCATACAACTTTCATAACCCGGGGTCGCAGACCTCGGGTAAGATATCCGTCCTTCTCCTTCCTCGACCCCGTAGGGGTCGCATCCGTTTCTCCCTTTCAAATAATCTGTGCAAATCTGCGTAATCTGCGGTTAAAAACACCGTAATTATGCGGATTGTCCTCTTGACAAATCCCTCTCATCGTTTACGATATCGCCCGGACAATAACAGAAGATGCCATGAACCGACGTGAATTCTTGAAGATTTCCGCAGCTGCAGCTTTGGCCTCGGGCTTACCGGCCTCTCTCAGCGCACAAACCCCGTCTCCCCAACCGGCTTCCACCGTCGAGTCGCGCATCCGCCTGGGCGCCCCGGTCTACCACAGCCAGGATGATATTGAGCTCTATGCCCGTGAGCACCGCCGCCTGGCCTATCGTGCCGCCTATAGCCCCAATGTCCGCCTGCAGGATACCGACCGCATCGCCGCCATCCGCAAAGCATTTCAGAAAGAAGACGTCCAGATCGCCGAAGTCGGTGTCTGGAATAACCTCATGGATCTCGACTCTGAGCGCCGCAAAGAAAACCGCCGCCGAATGGTCGAAGGCCTGGCCTTGGCCGATGCGCTCGGCGCCCGCTGCGTCGTCAATGTCGCCGGCTCCCTCAACCCTCAGGCATGGAGCGGCCCACACAAGGATAATTTCGGCTCTGATTTCTTCGATGCCGTCGTCGAATACTCCCGCGCTATGATTGACGAGGTCAAACCCAAAACCACCTTCTTTTCCCTTGAAATTATGGGCTGGAGCATCCCGCATAACCCCGATTCCTATCTCAAATTGATCCGTGCCGTCGACCGCAAACAGTTCGGCGTCCATTTCGACCCCACCAATATGATCAATTCCGTCGAGAAAATCTTCGACACCACCACGCTCCTCAATGAAGCCTTCGATAAGCTGGGCAAGTACATCGTCAGCTGCCACGCCAAAGACATCGCCTGGGTCGTGGAAAATCAGGTCCACTTTGTCGAAGTCATGCCTACCACCGGCGAACTTGATTACCGCACCTTTTTGAAACGCCTGGCCGCACTGCCTCAGGAGCCCCCGCTCATGATTGAGCACCTGGCCAATGAAGCCCAGTATCTGGAGGCCGCCGACCGCATCCGCAAAGTAATGAAAGAAATCCCGGTTTAGCCCGAAGCGAAAACCTTTCCCAACTCCTGAAAAATCAAACCCACTCTGCGAAAATCAAAATGAACTCCCTCAAACTGAATCTCTCCCTGGCTCTCTCGCTCCTCCTACTCTTCCTGGGCCAGATAGAGCCGCTCCGAGCCTGCTCTTCCGTACTCGTCACCAAAGGCGCCTCCGCCGACGGCTCCTGCATGATCACCTATGCCGCCGATTCTGCCGGATTCTATGTCTGGCTCGATATCCTCCCGGCCTGCGATGGCTCCATCCGTCCCGCCGACCGCAGCGCCTACATTCCCGACGCCCTGCCGACCTGCAAGGTCCTCGGTTTCTATGCCCTCACCCGCGTCAAAGGTTTCCAGGGCATCATGAATGAATACCAGGTCGCCATCACCGAAACCACCTTCGAAGGCCCCTCTGAGCTCCAAAACAAAGTCGGCTCCCTGGAATATACCGAGCTCATCACTATCACTCTCCAGCAGGCACGCACTGCCCGCCAGGCCGTCGAGATCATGATCCGCGAAATTGAAGAGCACGGCTATATCGACCTGGGCGAATCCTTCTCCATTTGCGACCCCAATGAAGTCTGGGTCTTTGAAATCGTCGGCACCGGCTCCACCGATCCTAAAAAGGATACCGGCTCCGTCTGGGTTGCCCTAAGAGTCCCCGATGGACATATCACCGCACACGCCAACCAGGCCCGAATCCGCGATTTCCCCCGTAACGACCCCGAGAACTGCCTCTATGCTCCCAACGTCGAATCCTTCGCCATCGAGACCGGCCGCTACGACCCCAAAAGCGGCAAGCCCTTCTCCTTTGAAGCCGCCTATGGCGGTATCGACGACACCAGCAAGCGCGCCTGCGAAAAACGCGTTTGGAGCTTCTTCCGCCGTGCCGCTCCTTCTCTGAATCTCTCTGATGATTACGCCCAGAATGTTCCCGGCGCCGAGCTCTACCCCTGGTCCATCGCCCCGGATAAAAAACTCTCCCTCAGCGATGTCATGGCACTCACCCGCGACCGCTATGACGGCACCCCTTACGATATGCGTACCGGTATTGATGCCGGCCCCTATGGAAACCCCGTCCGCAATCGGCCCCTCACCTGGAAAGTGGATGACGTCCGCTACGCCTGGGAGCGCCCCATCTCCGTGCCGCAAACCTGCTGTACCATCCTCACTCAGTCCCGCTCCGGACTCCCGAATGAAATCGGCGGCCTGACCTGGTTCGGATGGGATGACGCCTATACCTCCTGCTATTTCCCCCTCTACATGGGCATGAGCGAAATACCCGATTGCTGCCAGACCGGTAACGTCGACCGTTTCGACCCCGATTCCAGCTGGTGGATTTTCAATTTCGTCGCCAACTACGCCTATGGACGCTTCTCGGAAATCTACCCCGATATCCAGAAGGTCCAACGGGAGCTCGAGTCGCATTTCCTCAAACTCCAGCCCGTTATCGAAAAAACCGCCCTCTCCCTCAGCGAAACCGACCCCGAGTTGATGCGCGCCTACCTCAACGACTACTCCAATTCAGGCATCCTCAAAGTCCATACCCGCTGGAGTAAACTGGCCGCAGACATGATCGCAAAATTTAACGATGGCTACATCCGCTCTCCCTCCGGCCGATATCCCAATGTCGGCTATCCCGAGACCTGGCTCCGCAAAGTCATTCAGGAAAAAGGCGACCAGTTCCGTCTGCCGCCCAAGGAAAAGGCAAGCCAATAGGGAGACCGCTTTGCCCATCATCCGAAACAGAAAGGGGAGCCCCTCTTATCAAGGAAACTCCCCTCTTTTTTAATCTGAATAGGCCCCTCTACTCCACTCGCGCGAAGATAGAAGTCTCGAAATTCTGGTAAGCCATGTAGTTGCCCCTGAACCAGAGCAGGCACTCACTCTGACCATGCTTGCGCGGAACATAGGGTCGTAAATTGTCGCCTCTGGAGTATTCGCTCACCGCGCTCCAATACCAGCTCCGGCCTCCATCAGCACTCTCACCCCGGTAAATCTCCCGGTGCGCGCTCCGCGCTCCCGTGATCGGGTTGAACTCGCTGCTGATATAGACCCGGCCCGGGTGCTCACAGTCGAAAGTGGCACCGCCCACGTAGTCATCTTCTCCCCGGTAGAGCTGTGCTCCGGCTCGGGCGATCTCGCTCGAAATCCACTTTTTGGAGCCCTCATCCCAGCGCGCGTAAAAATACCGGATATCCCCATCGCGAACCTTCACCGTATGCAGCACCACCGGGCTCCCGGCACCGTCATAGGCGATATCCCAAATCCAGGGTCGTCCGTCCGTCTTACCCGAGTTCCCGGGATAGACCGACCCAAACTTGTAAACCACCGACCCGGCCTGAGTCGGAATGGCACTCATTCTCCCCAGCGCTCCCAGAGGCTGCCCGTCGCTTCGGACCACTGCCCCGTCCCGTATTGCCAGGTGATAAACCGAGTTATTCACCGTCCGCGGATGCCCGTCCGTATAGAGAATGTCGATCCGGTCCCGCCCGTTGGATGCGAATTTGGTATAAGGCCGGTCCTTGTGGTTGAGGAGGTGAATCAGCTCCAGCCAACTCTCTCCGTTATCTTCCGAGAGGAGCAGCGTCGGGTTCCAGTTCGCGCCCCGGATGAAATTATAAATACGCCCCGGCTCATTCTTTAACTGAAAGGGATTGTTGTAGCAGACACCGCCGCGGAATTTCTTCGCGCTCCAGTCCACCGCGATCTCTTCTCCCCAGTCCTCAATGCTTTTGGGCGTCTTCACCAGCGCATAGCGCATGAACATCATCTGCTGTGAGCCGTGTGTCGAATAGAATGCCGCTAACCGCCCATCCTCCATCTCCAGAAAACCGATATTGTCATGGTCGTCACGCTCGCGCCAACTGCTGAGCACGCTCTCAGTCCCCTTGCCCAACGCCATATCCCAGGCATTCACGCAGACGGCTCCATCACCGCGGACATACCCTGCATAGAGAATTCCATCGCGCACGATCGCCCGTGGGTCATTGAACCAAGTCCAGGCTCCCGAAGGTGCCACCTCTTTGCCCGCCTCGCGGCTCTCAGGCTTCAGTTCCTGAATCCTCAAATTCTTCCAGCGGATTTCCCGTCCGGTCTCGGCCTCCGAGCCAATCCCATGCACCTGCAGCGCGATGAAGCCCGATGAATCCAGCCCATCTTCCAGGTCCGCCACGCTGACGTCGTTGAGCCACGTCTTGAGATGCGCCCCGCGAGCCTCCACGCGCACACGGTTCCACTCATTCTGCCGAAACGCCTTTTGCGCCTCAGGTTTCTCCTTCAGGTCAAAAAGCCATCCGCGCCGGCCCTCGTCATAAATCCCGCAGGACCACGCACGACCGGATGGGTCGATCTCAATCTGATACCCGTGCACACGCCCGGCGGGGATCTTCCACTGCTTCTCTCCCCAGCTGTATGTATGCTCCGCTTCAAAACAGTGGCTCCGTATCTGAACCCCCGAGTTCATCCGGCTATCCACCCGATACTCATATTCCAGAATGAAATCGCCGTATTCGCGCTCGGTACACAGAAAACTGTTGCCGCCGGCCTTCAGCTTTGTCGTACCCACCACGCATTCATCCTCCACTTTGTAAGGCGCGCTTCCTCCGCGCTGAACCCATCCCTCCAGCGTTTTGCCGTCGAAGAGCCGTGTCCATTCTTCCTCCGCGCGGGCCCCGTTACTCAAGAACATCACGCCCGCCGCCAGAAGCAGATACCTCCCCATCCATTGAATCCATCCTTTTCTCATATGATTTTCTCCATCTGGAAAAAATTCTAAACTCAACGCACCCTCCGGGCAAGCTTCAAAATCCTCGCCCTATCCTCCTGCCGCACCCCACCGGATGCGCTTTAAAGAGATATCCGAACCCCCTTACACAACCGGATTGCGCCAGGTCGATGGCGGACCGTAATCAATCCGGGAGATGTTTAATGGCCGTGTGGCCGATTCCGGCCCCCAGGTCCCCGCGGGATAAAACTCTTCAGGCGTCAAATCCTTCCCGTACCAGTGACTCCGGATCACATCGGCGATACTCCAGGCCGATTCCACCTCATCCCGCCGGATAAAGAGCGTCGAATCCCCGGCCATCGCCTCCAAGAGCAGCCTCTCGTAAGCCTCCGGCGTATACGCCCCAAACTCCGCATCGTAGGAAAAACGCAACCTCACAGGCCTTATCTCCGTGCTGGAGCCCGGCACTTTCCCGTTAATATGCAGCGTAATCCCCTCATCAGGCTGAAGCCGGAGCGTAATCGAATTCTGATCCAGATTCGCCCCGCACTGCGCCGCAAAAAGCGTATAAGGCGCCCGCTTGAATTGAAATCTCACTTCGCTGGCGCTCACCGGCAGATTCTTCCCCGTCCGCAAATAAAAAGGCACCCCGGACCACCGCCAGTTATCCACCAGTAACCGTGCCGCGACAAATGTTTCCACGTTCGATTTCGGGTCCACCTTGGCCTCCTCGCGGTACGCTATCCTCGACTCGCCGTCCACCTCTCCGGCCGTATATTGACCGCGAACGATATCCTCGGCCGCCGGCATCCGGATCGAGCGAATCAGCTTCACCTTCTCATCCCGAATCGCCTCGGCTTCCAGCGAAGTCGGCGGTTCCATCGCTGCCAGCGCCATCACTTGCAAGAGATGGTTCTGGAGCATATCCCGCGTTGCTCCGGCCTCCTCGTAATATCCACCCCGGCTTCCTACTCCGATCTTCTCGCTCACCGTAATCTGGACATGCCCCACCATCTGCCGATTCCAGAGCGGCTCAAGGACACTGTTCGAGAAACGGAACATCATCATGTTCTGCACCGTCTCCTTACCCAGATAGTGGTCGATCCGGAATATCTGCGTCTCATGAACATAGAGCGAGATATCGTCACAGAGCTTGCGTGCGGAGTGTAAATCGCTCCCGAAAGGCTTCTCCACTACCAGACGCTGGCCGTTCTCGGCCGCACTGCTCATTTTTAAGAGGCCCGACCGGCTCAGATTCTCGATAATCTCCACATATTGCGTCGGAGCCACTGCCAGATAAAACAGCAAATTCTCCCTCAGTTGCGGCTCGGGCGCCTGGTCCACAACCTCTTTCAGATTCCGATACGCCTCATGATCCGAGAATTCCCCCTGGAAATATCTCACACGGGAGGCGAAGTTAGTCCATTCCTCCGTGTCAACCGGCTTGGTCCGCGAATAGCGCTTCAAACCCTCCAGGAGCTCTGACCTCCAGCCCTCATCGCTCTTGGGCCTCCGCGCGAAACCGATCACCCTGTAAGGCAGGGGCATCTGTTTCTCCTTGTGCAGATGGTAGAGCGCCGGGATCAATTTCCGCTGCGTCAAATCCCCGCTGGCCCCGAAAATCACAATCGTGCAGGGTGTTATCTTGCGACGCCGTGTATCCAGACGGCAAACCCTCGGCTCCTCTTTTGTCGGAATATGCTGTGTTGAAAACATAATTTTTCAGGCGTTAATACCCCTTCCCAATTAATATGCCATAATTCCCGGAAATAACAATATCCCCAAACCTTTTTACTCCTATAATCACGCAAAAAAACTCTCTCAAGAAAAACCGGAAGAAAATGAAGATGGGGAAACCTCCCCGAAAACCATGGTGCGTCTGAGAGGATTTGAACCTCCACGGATTGCTCCACTACCACCTCAAAGTAGCGTGTCTGCCAATTCCACCACAGACGCACAAGGCGCAGACACTATTAATCAGTTCCACCCCTCTTTGCAAGACTAAACCCGAAACACTCTTCACTTTTTTGTTTTTTTCTTCCATGAGCTGCTCTTTTCGGCCTCCGGACTTGAGTTTATCGGCCCATTCCCCTATCCTTCGCGGGTCATGAGAACTCGAAAATCGTTGTTTTTTGTCGGCTCGCTCCTTGCTCTGCTAATTCTGGGCCTCGTTCTGCCCTCCGCTCAGGCGCAAAACTCCCCAGAGCCTCTCACTAAAGAAGGCGACCTCGATTGCTTTGTCGCCGCCTACTATTTCCCCAATTACCACCCCAATGATTCCCGCAACCGGAAGCTCAAAGGCGAAGGCTGGTCCGAATGGGAATTAGTCAAAGCCGCCAAACCCCGTTTCGAAGGCCACCACCAGCCGAACGTCCCTCTCTGGGGCTACACCGATGAATCCGACCCTAAGGCCATGGCCCAGAAAATTGAAGCCGCAGCCGATTATGGAGTCGATGCCTTCATCTTCGACTGGTACTACTACGAAGACGGCCTCTTCCTCGAGAAATGCCTCGAACAAGGCTTCATGAAGGCCACCAACGTCAACCGCCTCAAGTTCTCACTCATGTGGGCCAACCACGATTGGATCGATATCCACCCCTGGAAGCTCAATACTCCCCAAACTCTCCTCTACCCGGGCAAGCTCTCACCGGAGGCCTTCGATAAAATGTGCGACTATGTCATCAACACCTATTTCAAACACCCCTCCTACTGGCAAATCGATGGCAAACCCTATTTCTCCGTCTACGACCTGAGCCAGCTTCTGGCCTCTTTCGGCTCCGTCGAAGAAACCCGCAAAGCTCTCGACCGCTTCCGCGAACGCACCCGGGCAGCCGGCTTTAATGGCCTCCACCTGGAAGCCGTCGTCTGGGGCCAGCCCGTACTCCCCGTCGAGAAAGTCCCTGCAAACCCCGTCGAGCTCGTCGATAAACTCGGTTTCGATGCCGTCACCTCTTACGTCTGGATCCACCACGTCCCCCTCAATGACACTCCCCAGACCGAGTTCCTCCAAGTCCGCGATAAATACATGGAATACTGGACCCAGGCCGAATCCCAGTTCAAAGTCCCCTACTACCCCAATGTCAGCATGGGATGGGATTCCTCCCCAAGGGCACACCAGGATGACCCTCACGGCAACTTCGGTTATCCATTCACCAACTGCATCAAAAACAATACCCCCGAGGCCTTCAAGGAAGCCCTCAAGATGACGCGCCAACGCCTCTCCAACCGCCCGCCCTTGCAGCGCATCTTCAATATCAATTGCTGGAACGAGTGGACCGAAGGCAGCTACCTCGAACCCGATACCGTCAACGGGATGAAATATCTGGAAGCCGTCAGAGACTCCGCCAAATAAAGGGATAAACGACTGAAAGCGATTGAGAAAGGCCCTTAAAACCGCATTTTCGTTCAATAGACATTCAAAACGTCTTTACTTCCTCAAAAATGCCGTTTAACCTTTTGCAGCGGTTGGCCTCCTCTATAAAGAGGCTGATTCTGTAGGGATCGTAAAAATATAAACTGAATATGAATCTGGGAAACTCTTTGTTAAAGAACTGGTTAACCTTACTGGGAATTGTCGCTTCCCTGGGTGCGCTCTTTGTTTTTGTCCTCCTTGCGGCTGTCGATTTCTTCTTCGGCCACAGTAGCCCCTATTTCAGCCTTCTGGCCTATGTCGCCGTACCGGCCGTCTTTGTGGGAGGTCTCTTCCTCATCGTTGCGGGCCTGGTCATCTGGTATTGGCTCAATAACCGCCCCGATGAACCCGGCAAAGGTTTGTGCTCCTATTTTAAGGTGAAGGCCCCGGACCTCAAACTGGATTTGGGCAAGTTCTCCACCTGGCTCGTCCTCGTCTCCTTCCTGGTTGCCATCGGCGTCTCCGGCGCGGTCGTCGCCTTTGCAGGTTACAAAGTCTATCATTGGAGCGAAGCCGATGAATTCTGCGGTAAGGTCTGCCACAACACCATGGAGCCCATGGATGTCGCCCATGCCAATAATCCCCACGCCAAAATCAAATGCGTGGAGTGCCATGTCGGTCCCGGTGTCGAAGCTTACCTCTACGCCAAAATTAACGGCACCCGCCAGCTCTTTCAGAATGTGACAGGTACTTATCATACTCCCATCCCGGTACCCGTCGCCGCTATGTATGGCCGCCATCTTGATGGCAAAACCAAAATCGAGCACACCTGTATGGAGTGCCATTGGAATGAGCGCTATATCGGCCAGCGCGGCAAAACCTTTAACCACTTCCTCCGCGATGATGGCGATGCGAAAAATGTCTATCGCCTGAACTTCAATCTCGGCGGCACCGACCCCAATAGCGGCCTGGCCAGCGGCATTCACTGGCATACTGCCGAAAACAGCAAGGTCGAGTTCGTCACTGAGGACAATAAGCGCGAAGGCAGAGTCATCTGGATTCGCACCACCAACCAGAAAGGCGAAAACAAAACCTTCTCACGCGATGAAGAACAGTATGACCCTGCCACTCAGAAGCTCTTCACTATGACCTGCCTCGAGTGTCATAACCGCCCGGCTCACCGCTATCTCTCCCCTGTGACCGCCGTCGATATGGCCATGGACCTGGGCTCTCTCCCTCTGGAACTGGGCGAAAACATCAAGCTCAACGTCATTGAGCTCCTGATCGGTGAATACGAATCGCAGGACGAGGCCTTCGAGAAAATCGCCGAAGGCATGAAAGTGAGTTACCCCGAGAGCGAGCACCTGGCCGTTGCAACCAAGACTGTCCAGGATATCTATCGCCGCAATATCTTCCCCGAAATGAAGTCCACCTGGGAAAACTATCCCAGTAACCTCGGACATAAGGAGTCCTTAGGCTGCGCACGCTGCCATAACAGGTACGTTGTCGATGAGGAAGAAGGCGAATCCATCCCCAACGGTTGCAATAGTTGTCACATCATTCTTGCTCAGTCCAAAGAAGGCGATTTTGATGAGGCCGATCCGAAGGGTCTAGTTTTCAAACACCCCGACGGCAGTAAGCAGCGCAATGTAGCCGCTTGCATCACCTGCCATCACGGAACCTACTAAGAGTGAATCAGGGATTGAAACTCATGGGCAAAATGAATTCACCTTGATATTGCCCCTCTAAACTCCCGCGGGAGCCCGCTTGCGGCACACGTTGCGCCAGGAGAGCTCCCGCGAGGTTTATCCCCCGCATGAAACCACCCGTAATTTTCCCAAACCGACAAACCATCCCTCTTACCTCGTGAGCCATACCTTTGAACAGTTCCTCAAACGCAAACCCGTCATAGGCGAAAATGTCTTCCTCGCAAAAGGGTCCGTCGTCTGCGGCGCTGTCACTCTCAAAGATCATGCCTCCGTCTGGTTCAATGCCGTCCTGCGCGCCGATATGAACGAAATGACGATCGGCTGCCACACCAATATTCAGGATAACGCCGTCTTCCACGTCAGTCTGGATGCCCCTCTGGAGCTCGGCGATTATGTGACTATCGGCCACGGCGCCATCCTCCACGGCTGCAAAGTCGGCGATAATTGCCTGATCGGCATGGGCAGCATTCTCCTGGACCACGTTGAAGTCCCCCCCGGCTGCATGGTCGGTGCCGGCTCTCTGCTCACACCCAAGCTCAAAGCACCCCCCAACAGCCTCATTGTCGGTTCTCCCGCGAAAGTTGTCCGCGAGCTTAAACCCAAAGAAATTGAACAGCTTAAACTATGGGCCCTTGAGTATTCCGCTCTGGCTCAGTATCACCTTTCAAACCCGGTCCCTTCAGATTCCTAAACTTTTATGAATATCTCCATCATTCTTGCCCATCCCAACCCGGAAAGCTTTAATCACGCGATTGCTCAAACCCTCTGCCGGGCTATTCGCGCTCAGGGACACACCCCCTGGCTGCACGATCTCTACGCCGAAAATTTTGACCCCCTCACACCCCTGGCCGAGCTGGCACGCGACCCCGGCACACTGCCCCCGCTGGTCCAGAAACACATCGACGAAATTTGCGCTGCTGATGGCGTTATCATCATTCACCCCAATTGGTGGAGCGCTCCTCCGGCCATCATAGCAGGCTGGCGGGACCGCTGCCTCAGAGCCGGCCTTGCCTACCGCTTTGAACCCGATGGCAAAGGCGGAGGCCGCTCCGTCGGAATGCTCCCGGCACGCTTTGCCCTGATCCTGAACACCCAGAATACCCCCATTCACATCGAAGAAGAGGTCCTGGGCAATCCCATGGGCAAACACTGGAAGCAGGTCGTCTTCGGCCTCTGCGGCGTCAAAGACTGCACCCAGAAATTGATCGGCCCGGTCATTACCAGCACCCCCGAGCAACGTTCCGAGTGGCTTGCGCAAACAAGTGACTGGATTACCCAAAAACTGGCATCCCTCCCGCAGAAGGAATAACGCGAATTCAATCACCCTTTAATTTATTTATGGCTGATAACAAAGAGAAAAAACAATCCGACCTCATGGAGAAAATTGTCTCCCTCTGTAAAAGGCGCGGATTTATTTTCCAATCCTCCGAAATTTATGGCGGAATCAACGGCTTCTGGGATTACGGTCCCTTAGGCGCTGAGCTCAAACGCAACCTGAAAGAAATCTGGTGGCGCAGCATGACCCGCGACCGCGATGACATGGCCGGATTGGATGCAACCATCATCATGCACCCCAAAATCTGGGATGCCTCCGGTCACACAACCACCTTTGCCGATCCCATGGTAGATTGCCTCCTATCAAAAAAGCGCTTCCGTGCCGATCAGCTCACTCCTCTCTCCGGTACCGCCTGGTTCTGGACCGGCGCCGTCGATAGTGATTCGGGCAAAGTCTGCAACGATCCTTTTTCCATGCTCCAGCTCCCGGGCAGGGATGCCAACGCCGTCCGCAAAGGCGCCATCCAGTTCTATAAGGGACGCGGTCTGGAAAATCCGCAGCTTCAGGGCGAAACCACTAAAGGGGTAACCAACAGCACTCAGTACAATGAGGAAAACGGGTCACTCCTCACCGAGCCCCGCGCCTTTAACCTCATGCTCAAAACGCATGTCGGCCCGGTCGAAAGCGATGACAACGTCGCCTACCTCCGTCCCGAAACCGCTCAGGCCATCTTTGCGCAGTTCAAAACCGTTTGTGAAGTCTCTCGCCAGTCCGTACCCTTTGGCATTTGCCAGATCGGTAAGGCCTTCCGCAATGAGATCAATCCGCGCAATTTCACCTTCCGGTCTCGCGAATTTGAGCAGATGGAGCTGGAGTATTTCATCCGTCCCGATGAAGTCGCTGCAACTTTTGGCACGGTTCCCGAGGACGACCCGGGCGGAGAACCCCAACCCAATTGGGGCTGGAAAGCCTGGCACGCCTATTGGCTGCGCAAACGCCTCGAATGGTATGAAACCATCGGGCTGGAGCGCGATTGCCTCGAACTCTACTGGCAGGCGCCCGAAGAGCTCGCTCACTATGCCAGGGCGACCGTCGACATCCTCTACAAATTCCCCTTCGGGACTCAGGAGCTTGAGGGTATCGCCGCACGCGGTTGCTTCGATCTCTCTCAGCATCAGAAGTTCAGCGGCAAGTCCATGGAGTATTTTGATGAAGCAGCCAAGGCCAAGTACATCCCGCACGTCATTGAGCCCTCTGCCGGCGTGGACCGTATGCTCCTGGCCGTAATCTGCCATGCCTATCACGAAGAAACCGTGACCGATGACAAAGGCAAAGAAGAAGTCCGCGTCGTGATGAAGTTCCACCCTCGGGTGGCTCCCATCAAGGTCGGCGTCTTCCCGCTGCTCAAAAATAAGCCCGAGCTCGTCGCCAAAGCCAGAGAAGTCCAGGCACTCCTCAGGCCTCACATGAATGTCTTCTATGACGATTCAGGCGCCATCGGCAGACGCTATCGCCGCCAGGATGAAGCCGGTACTCCCTTCGGTGTCACCATTGATTTCGACACCCTGGGCGAAGACGCTTCCCTCAAGGATACCGTCACCCTGCGCGACCGCGACACCATGAAGCAGACACGGGTTCACATCAGTGAGCTCCTGCCCATGCTCCTGAGCAAGATACAGGGCCCGCAGTAACCACCCCGGAGTCTCTCCGGGCGGGATGCTCCCTTTCAAAGAATGAGCCGTTTGTTCCACTGGAATTCAAACGGCTCTCTTTTTTCTGATACAGCCCGATAAATTGCAAAATGCCCAAAACGATGCTACCTTGCAGGCATGAAGAAATATAAATTTCTGGCAACACCTCTTCTCGTTCTCTGCCTGTCGCTCCTGGGCCTCCTTTCCGGCGGATGCGCTCCGGATGTTCCTCTTCAGAATCAGGGCAAAGCCAAAGAGCTCTCTGTTTCCAAGTGGGTCAAGGGCGAACCGGTCGATGTCACCGATGGGAAAAATGTCTACGTCGTCGAGTTCTGGGCCACCTGGTGCGGTCCTTGCCTCCAAAGCATCCCCCATCTGACCAAGCTGCAGAAAGAATATAAAGATCAGGGGGTTGTCTTTATCGGTATCTCCGATGAAAAAGCGGAAGTCGTCGAGCCCTTCGTCGCTAAACAGGGCGAGCAAATGGATTACGTCGTCGCGATTGACCGGGATGGTGCCACCTACAAAAACTACATGTCAGCTCACGGCCAACGAGGCATCCCCTGCGCTTTTCTGATTAGTAAAGAAGGCGAGATTGCCTGGATCGGCCACCCTATAGCCCTGGATACGCCGCTCAAGCAGCTCCTCTCTCAGCCTTAACCCCGGGCATAATTAATCCCGATTCTGATCTCCTTCTCCCCAGCTTTCAGTAGCCCGGGAGGAATCTTGTGCCTGTTGCGCCGCCTTTTTCCGGATATCCTTGAGAGGGCAGTCGCCCTGGCACAAATCGCAGTTATGGCTGGAAAGTTTGCTGCACGTCTGCTCGTCGCATATTTGGGTCAGGTTCTTCACCCTCCGACCGCTAAGCCGGAGTATTCCCCCCGCACTCAGAATAATAATTAATACGACTAGAAATGTTTCCAAAATTTCTGCACCCGTTCTCTATCCTAAAAGACAATCCTTGAGCCTATCTGGAAGACAATCGTCGCCGAACACCATGCCAGCAGTGTCAAGCCAACCAATTGCCCGAAGGCCCACCTCCATCCGCCGCACTCCTGTTTCACGACCGCAACCGTAGCCAAACAGGGCGCGCTCATCAAACAAAAAAGCATGATGCAGAATGCCTGCACCGGCGTATAGTTCTCGCGCAGCTTCTTCCGAAGCGTATCCGAGCCCTCATCCGTTTCTCCCAGCGCAAAGACGATTCCCAGCTGTGTCACCACCAGTTCCTTTGCAGCCAGCCCGGGCAGCAATGCCGTCGTAATCCGCCAGTCAAAACCGCAGGGCCTCAAGACCGGCTCCAGCAGCTTGCCCACACGCCCCACGAGCGATGCCTCCAGCGATGCCATGGAGCGCTCGTTCTCGATTCCCGCGAGTTTCTCCTCCAAAACTTCCTCTTCCAGCCCGGAGGCTTCTGCCGCAGCAATCCGTTCCTCAAAAACCGCCTTCTGTTCCGCCTTGAGCCCGGGCCATTGTCCCGCTGCCCAGAGCAGCACCGACGTCATCAGGATCACCGTTCCCGCCTTCTTCAAGTAAAGCCACGAGCGATGCCAAATTGTCATAAGCAGCGAAAATACCGTCGGCCGCTGATATGCCGGCAGTTCCATCACGAAGGGACTCCCCTTGCCCTTGAATAAACTCAAACCCAATACCTTGGCCACAACCACGGCCAGCACGATCCCGATGCAGTACACCAGCCACAACACAGGCGCATGCCAACCTTCCGGGAAAAACGCCGGGATAATCAGGGCATATATCGGCAGCCGTGCCCCGCAGCTGAATAGCGGCAAAACCATGATCGTTACGAACCGATCCGCCTTATTCTCGATAATCCTCGTCGATATCACCGCCGGAACCGTACACCCGAACCCGATTAGTAGCGGAATAAAGCTCTTCCCATGCAGCCCGAAGCGGCTCATCACGTTATCGAGCAAACAGGCCGCCCGCGCCATGTAGCCCGTATCTTCCAGAATCGATATCGCCAGAAATAAGAGAACGATGTTCGGCAAGAACACCAGCACTCCGCCGACACCGGCCAGCACTCCATCCAATAACAAACTCTTGAAGGGACTCTCAGCCCCCTCAGGCCAAAATGACGAAATAAAATCCCCGAGCCACCCGAAACCATTTTCGATCCAGCCCATGATCGGCTCGCCCAGCGTGAAGGTCACCGTGAATACCAGGTACATCAGCACCAGAAAAATCGGCAGCCCCCAGCGCCGGCTCGTCAGAATCCCATCCAGACGCGATGTCCAACTCTCATGCACTTCCCGGCTGTGGATAACCGATTTGCACGTTTCCAGAATTGCCCGGTAACGCTGCTCGGCCAGGAGCTCTCCCACGTTCCTGCCCGCTTGCCGCTCCAGCTCTGCCGAGACCGATGCAGACCGTTTCACTACCTCCGCATTCCCCAGCCATTTCTGCGCCTGCGAGTCTCCCTCCAATAAATTCAATAAGAGCCACCGCCTCAAAACCGGCTTCATTTCCGGATGGCTCGCTTCCATCTCCCGGCTCAGTTCCGTCAGAACCGGCTCCACCTCCGCGCCGTAATTGAGCACGAACCCCAAGGTGCCTTTCTTGCTCGCCAACTCCACCGCCTTCAGGAGTTCTTCCTTCCCGACCGATTGAGACGCGATCGTCTTTACGACCGGCACTCCTCCGAGCCGCCGGGAAAGCTCCTCGCTGTCGACCTTCATCCCCTGCGTCTCGGCCTTATCGCTCATATTGAGAGCGATCACCAGCGGGATACCCATCTCCAGCAGCCTCAAGGTCAGGTAGAGATTCCTCTCCAGGTTCGCCGCATCCACCACGTTGACGATCACCTCCGGAGTCTCCTCGAACAAATACGCCCGAGCCACCTCTTCCTCCGGCAAACAGGAGCTCAGATTATACGTCCCGGGTAAATCAATAAACCGAATCTCTGAAAAGCTTCTCCGGCACGTTCCCTCCACCTTTTCCACCGTCACTCCCGGGTAATTCCCCACACGCTGCTGCGTCCCGGTCAGTGCGTTAAAAAGTGTTGTCTTGCCCGAATTGGGATTCCCCGCCAGTGCGACTCGCAGAACCGTCTGTGAAGTAGATGGATTTTTGCGCATATTTTTTCCGATAAAAAAAGAAATCGGTCTTCCGGCCTCTCACGCCTTTCAGAACCAATTTCTCTCTATCTCCGCTCTCTCTGTTTCCCCTAGAGCGGCCTTACTGATATCGCACGCGCGGCCTCCGTACTCAGCGATAAACGGCTCCTCAAGATCTCCACAATGAGCGACCCGCGCCCATTCCGGCATAAGAGACGAAGCGGCACCCCGGGCACGAAACCCAATGAGTGAAGACGTGAGGCAAAAGCGCACGGAGCCTGAACGCTGAAAACACGCGCACGGCTCCCCACAGGGATATCTCCCAGCGAATGGCTCTTGCAGCATCCTCCGCATCCGTTCAAAGTATGTGAAGGCATCGCATCCGAGAGCGAACCGGCTCCGGGCATCGTACCTTCATTCACAGTGGGCATCTTCATATTATATCTGATACAAATTCTAACGCGAATCTACTGAACTACTTTTTGGGCATTTTATGCTCCCGGCAATAGCGCATGAATTCCTTTTTCCATTCCTCAGGGCTCTCCGCGTTTTCCTTTATAAACCGGGAAAAGAGCCTCAGCCTCTCAACCAGCGCGTCGTCGGCTATATGCTCTATCTTGCATGCCACCGCTTCGGCCTTCTCTGGTTCGATCAAGAGCACTTCCGTGAAAAACTCCTGCAGCACTGTGTGCTTGCTCAGTATCTTCTCGGCCTGCTTTTCTCCCTCATCCGTCAGCGTGATGACGTCATACGGAGCATAATTGATCAACCTCTTGGCAGCCAGAACCTGCAATGCGGAGGTCACCGATGGCCGGCTCACGCTGAGCCGATCGGCTATATCTTTTGCGCGGACCCCTTTCTTCTCCAGAATCACAAAAAACATTGCCTCGAGGTAATCCTCCAGGCTCGCGCTCAATCTTTCAGTCTCTCCGCTCAAAATCTTATTTCCCAATCCACATCGCAAATTCAGCGACAAGAAGATTGTAAGCCATGTCTAACTTTTCCGCAACCCCTTTTTTCTCCTCCATCCACTTCCCCATTTCAATTCCCTCTTCCCCTACCAACGCCCCGGTCCATAATTGCAATCAGTTGCAACTATCGTTACGGGAGTTACGAAAAGGGAAGCAAGTGTATTGCAGCGAAAAAACATCAGCAGCTAAATGAGTTATATTTATGGAAGAGGAAAAGACCATTAACTGAACTTGCAACCAACTTGCTACTAACTTGCAACCTCCAGTTTTTCCTTGATTGGGGCCGCAAAAAGAGAGAGGATACGCCCCACTGTATTTGATATGAAAAAACATTTAATGATTCTGACTGGCGCAGCGGTACTCACCGCAGGTGCGCTGACGTCTTTCGCCCAGACCAGCCCTTTCCTGGGTAAATGGGCACTCACCATCCCCGATGCCGGAGCCGGCTGGCTCGAAATCACCGAGGCTCCCGGCGGCTATCTGGATGGCTCGATCCTCTGGGTCTCCGGCAGCGTCGTCCCCCTGGATTGCGTCCTCATCTCCGAAGGCAGAGATGGCAATCAGGCCCTCTCTCTCATCCGTATCAACGAAGTTGAACGCAAAGATGCTCAGGGCAAGGTCGTCCGCGTCCAGAAATACCCCGAGGTCCTCATGGGCTCCATTGGCGATTCTGCCGATACTTTCACCATGACCCGGATCGATCCCAAGCGTGACGGCAAGGGATTCACGACGTCGCAGTTCACAGCCCAAAGAATCGCACCGCTTCCCCCGGCCCCGGACCTGAAAAATCTTAAATTCGGCGAGCCCGTCGAGCTCTTCAACGGCAAAAACATCGATGGCTGGCGCTTGACAGATGAAAACGCCGTCAATGGTTGGTTTGCTCAAGATGGAATGCTCGTCTGCAACCCCAAACAGGAAGAAGGCAAACCCCATAAAAACTACGGCAATTTGAGAACCGATGCCGAGTTCGAAGATTTCAACCTCACCCTCAAGGCGAAAGTCGAAAAAGGTGGCAATAGCGGCATCTACCTGCGCGGCGTCTGCGAAATCCAGGTTGCCGATACCTACGGCCGCCCGGTCGATTCCCATAATATGGGCGCCCTCTATAGCCGCATCACTCCTTCCGTCTCTGCGGAAAAACCCGCAGGCCAATGGCAGGAATTCGATATCACCTTCTGCGACCGCCATGTCACGGTCAAGCTCAACGGTGAGACGGTGATCAATAACCAGCCCGTCGAAGGCTGCACCGGCGGCGCTCTCTGGGCAGATATCACTCGCCCCGGCCCCCTCTATCTCCAGGGTGATCATACAGGCGTCATGTACAAGGATATCAAACTGCGCCCGATCCTGAAGTAATTCCAACGGAGAGGAGGCCTCTCTTGGCGTGCCTCTCCCGGTAAAGCGAAAGTCCCATCGGCCTGGAAACCGGTGGGACTTCTGTTTTCGCTTTCGAACTGAAACCTATTTCTCTTTGGCTTTGCCCGAGAGCGATTCGTGCTCTGCTTCCTTGGCCTTGGGCGCCGGTGCAGATTTGAGCGGAACTCCGTTCTCATCCACCACGATATCAACCGGCACCTGTATTGTCCGACCGTCGCTCGTCGTCACATACTGCCACTGCCGCACCACATGCGTGCGCGTATTGAAGACGTTGCCCGTCACAGCTGCAGCTCCTTCTCCCACGCCCGCGACAAAACCGGCCGTATTTCCGACCACGCCGCCCACAGCGCCGCCTACGGCTCTTCCGGCTGCAGGACCGGGCTGATTCGGATTCGTCACTCCGATTTTATTCGGGTCCGAAGCGCATCCGCCCAATACCAGCGCGCCCAAAGAAATCAGAACGGCGGCCGGAAAGAAATTCTTTAAATTTTTAAAACTCATAAAATGAACTCTCCATCCACGATTTAATGTAGGCCCTTTACACCTGAACGTCAACACCGGCCTTCTTTTCACCCGGGCGCACGCAAATTTTCTGAAAAAAACGTGAAATTTCAGAACAAAATTGTTGCCAGAATTTTTTTTCTCCGTTAGAATCCCCACAGTTTAGACATTCTTAACCACTACTGATTATGCAAAAGCTGGAGATCATAGAAGAAATTAAGCCTCTCTTGGATCGGGCGCTGGCTGAAATTCACAAAAGCGATGTTCTCGAAAACCGTAGAATTATCAATCGCGCAATCGCCCTCTTCACTCAGGAGTTGGAGACCTGTTCCCTGGCCGGGCAGGTCGTCCTCAATTCTACACGTTACGGTGAAATCCTCATGTACTCTCTCCACGAAACCAACTACTCCCTCTTCTCCTCCGTCGTGGAATTGTTGCAGTGGCACATGCTCGAGCAAAGCCATCATACCGGCTTCCTCTGGGCCATGACTGTCCTGCTGGAGCGTATTAATGATTTGAAGCTTTTTAAAAAAATCCTCGATCTGGGCCTCATCCATGAGACCCTGCACGAGATAAACAATCCGCAGCCCAAGCCCAAAGCAAAAAAGAAAGCCAAGGCGAAGTCAACAATCGACGCCAAGGTCAAAACGACTGCCAAGACGAAGGCTGCAAAAAAAAGTAGTAAATAAAAGAGATGACAGCAAAAGCCATTAAAGCCGCTACAGCGAAAGCTCCGGCTAAAAAAACGCCAGCTGCTCCGGCCAAAGCCGCCAAGGCTCCTGCTAAAAAGGCAACAGCCAAGAAGGCTCCTGCTCCAAAGGCACCAGCCAAGAAAGCTGCAGCGCCTAAAGCTAAAGCTCCTGCCAAAAAAGCCGCTACCACCAAAGTAGCCGCCCAAAAGGCAGCCGCTCCCAAGAAAGTTACTAAAAAGGCCGCTACCCCCAAAGTAGTCGCCCAGAAGGCAGCCGCTCCCAAGACAGTTACTAAAAAGGCCGCAGCGCCCAAAGCCTGCGCCCTCAAAACAACTGCTTCCAAGGCACCTGCTAAAAAAACCTGTGCCAAAAAAGCCAAGGCCTAGTGCCTGGATTGAGTACAGGCTCGCGTTTCCTCTTCGGGGAAGCCGGCCTCATCTCGCTTTTTTAACAGTCAACGCTCCTTTTCCTCAAAAGGGAGCGTCTCTTTTTGGATAATTTTCCCCCTGTCTAAACTAACCGTTCCACCCGCTGCTCCGCCTGTTCCACCCGCAGAATTGCGGCAATCCGCTCCGCCGTTTCTCCTCCGGCTTCCAGTCTCAGTTCCGGCGCGATCTCCGCCAGGGGCTCCATCACGAAGCGCCGCAGAACCGCCCGGGGATGCGGGATCACCAACCGGGAATCGTTTCGCCACTCACCCCGAAAATATAGAATATCCAGGTCGATATTCCTCGGCGAGTTCCTCTCTGCACCCCCGATACGGCCTCTCCGCCGCTCATATTCCTGCAGGAGGTTAAGCAATCTCTCCGGGGCCATCTCCCTCTCCAGCCGGAACCCTGCCGCCGCATTGTGGAAATCCCCGCTTCCCTCAGGGCACCCCACCGGCGAAGAAATCCAGATCGAAGATTCCGCCCAGGCGCTCACACCAAGCCCCTTTAAAAAGCCTAAAGCCCTGCGAATCTCCTCTTTCGAATCCCCCAGGTTAGAACCCAGCCCCACATAGATATCCGGTAAGTGCATTCTCATTTCTCCCTTTACCCATTTTTGCCTTCCACAAACAGCCCCTTCAATATAGGATATCCACCGGTTATGGAAAGGAAAAGTATGGACATCAAGGACCGACTTGAGCAATGGTGCGACGAAGCGATTGTGGTTCTCTTTGCAGCTGTGCTAATTCTCATGCCCACACTTTTTGGCGGAACCCACACGGGCGCCTTTGTCGCGGCAGAAATCCTGGTAGGCTCCTCTTTAATCCTCTGGGGCTTGAAGTTATGGCTCAAATCTTCTCATCGCCTCTTCTTCACTCCCACCGTCTGGGCTGTCCTGGGCTTAACCGCCTACGCCGCCTTTGAATACATGCGCTCTCCCATCGAGTTCAGTACCCGTCAGGAGATATTGAAAGCCGTACTGTATTGCTCGATCTTTTTCATTTTCATCAATAATTTAAGGCGAAGAAGACACGTTAAAACTTTCGCTTTCTGCCTGATCGGTATTGCCACCCTTATCTCCTTCTATGCCATCGCCCAATTCCTTTCCGGCTCCACGCAAATCCTCTGGGAAACCCAAGCCCCCATTTACGCTCACCGCGCCTCCGGCACCTATATCTGCCCCAATCACCTGGCCGGCTTCCTCGCCATGGTCGCACCCCTGGCGCTGGCTCTGACCCTCGCCGGACGCCTGGAGCAATACCAGAAACTCCTTCTCGGCTTTGCCACCCTTGTCCTGCTGGCCGGCGTTGCCGTGACCATTTCCCGCGGTGGATATGTCGCCGCTCTGGCCGCCGTTGCCGTCGTTCTGGGTATCTTTTTCCAGCGCCCCAAGTACCGCATCCCCTCTCTCGTAGCAGCCGGTTTTCTGGCTTGCGGTATGATCTGGTTTCTCATGAGCTCGCCTCCGGAAATCGGCTCCCGCTTTGAGCAGTTAACCCAATCCACTCAGTTCCAGGAGGGCCGCGGCGCTCTCTATCAGTCCAACCTCAAGATGGCCGCCGATACCCCCCTTCTCGGATGGGCCCCGGGCACCTATTCCACGGCCATCCATCAGTTCCTGCCCGAAAATATCCAGAGCGATCCCATCTATGCCCATTCCGATTATATCCAGTTCTTTATCGAATGGGGACCGGTCGGCCTGGCTGGCCTCTTGGCCCTCATGACCCTGGCCGCTATCGGCGGAACCCAAGCCTGGAAATACGTCCGCCAGAGAGGGAACTCCCTCAACCCGCGCGACAGCACCCGCACCGCTCTCTTCCTGGGAACTGTAGCCGGCCTTATCGCCATCTCTCTCCATTCCCTGATCGATTTCAACATGCACATCCCGGCCAATGCGATTGTCGCCGTCGTGCTCCTGGCTTTCCTCGTCAGCTCACTGCGCTTTTCCAAAAAGTCTTATTGGCTTAAACAATCCATCCCGATCCGCATCATCGCCACCCTCTTCATTCTCCTCTTTGCCGGTGCCCTTTTCTGGAGCAGCAGCCTCACTTACAAAACCTGGTCTCTCACCTCTCAAGCCGCCGCACCGGAGCTCTCCCTCGCCGAGAAAGCTGAGCTTCTGAATCGTGCCCAGAAGATGGACGGACAAAACTGGCAAATCGCCCTCCAGCGCGGCAATCTCCTCCTCCATGACGCCCTATCTCAGGAAGACGCTCAACTGCTTGATTGGGATCTCTCCCAAGCCGTCAACTCCTATCAATTGGGCCTCAAGCAGAATAAGCTCGAATACAGGCTCTTTGGGGGAATGTCCATGGTCCTCACCCTCATGGGAAAATATGACGAAGCAATGCCCTATTCCGAAGAAATGATGAAGCTTCGTCCCAATGGCTCCGATACCTCCGCAATCTATGGCTGGTGTGCCCTCTATAGAGGTGATTATGACCTGGCCGTCAAGTACTTGGAGCGCTCTATCCACCTCAGAAACGAGGGGAACGATTTCGCCAAAGATTGGTATGAAATTGCAGTCAGGCGTTTAGATGCAGAAAAAAACCTGAATTAATGCAAAAAAAACCTTTTTCGCTATTGACCTTCCTTGCTTTTGGCGTTAATATTCCGAAGGTTTTGGGTATCGTCGGTTACGATGGCGAATTTAAACTAGTGTAGATTATGAAAAAGATCGTTAAGACTTTTATGGTGAGTGCAACCCTCGTGGCTGCTCTCTTAGTAGCGGTAGCGGCGCAAGCTAAGGATGCTACCCTGACAGGTGCGACGGGTACCGTTGAGAGTTTGGGCAAGGGCGGAACTTGGCAGAAGGTTTCTGTCAGCAAGTCTGTCAAAGTCGGCTCGACACTCCGCACCGGCAGTACCGCCGGTTCATTGGCTTCCTTCCGTCTCCCCAATGTGGATGGTTTAATTGTCCTCAACGAAGCCACAACTCTGACTCTTTCAGAAGCCTCCAGCAAAACCGTCAGTGGCCAGAATGTATCTGACACGGTTCTTTCCCTGGCCGCAGGTCGCGTCACGGGTAAAGTCGGTGGTTTGACGGGTGCTTCCAGCTTCGTTGTGAAGACCCCTTCCAAAAACGTGGTCGTCAAAGGTCAGAACGCTGAGTTCTCCGTTTCAGTTGATGGTTCAGTAACCGTCACCCGCGGCACCGTCGATGTCGGAACCGGTGGACAGATGGTCGCCGTCTCCGCAGGCCAGACTCTCGCAGCTAATGCAGCAGCACCCGTTGCAGCTCAGCCGGGCGATCAGGCCAGCATCGCAACCCAGGTTGCCTATGGTAGCCGCACGGGTACCCCCGATGGTGGTACTCCTGGCGGGGATAATTTGGGCGAGCGCAATGCGATCAATCCTCAGTTCCACGATATCTATCTCACTGATGGATTCCTGGACAATACCGAAAGAGGCACCCGTTCTTCGGTCAATCCTCTCAGGGGCGGCAATGCTCCCGAACCAATGACTCCCTCGGTTCCCTCGAGCCCTGGAGTCTAAGAACTCGGTAAAATATCGTTAGATTTTTATGTCAAAAAAACCCCGGATTTTCCGGGGTTTTTCTTATTTTCAGAATTCTCTCTTCTCTTTCCCTAGGAACTCAAATATCCCTCTGCTCGCGCGATCCCGATCACATCCTCGCGCAGCACTCTGGCCGCTTCCTTCCGGTTTTCAGGCTTCTCCAGCGTCTGACCGAATACCAGCTTGGCCTTCACTTCCGGCGTGCTCATCAGCCGGATTAAATGCGGCACGAAACCCATATCTCCCCAGAAACAGACATGGCTCTCGATCCGGTAGGGCTCAGGCACTTTGTACCCCACCCAGGCACTCGTGATGGGGAAGCCACCCTCCACCGCCGGTTCAAAAAGTGAAGAATAGAACGGGCGAATCTCATGGCTGTTCGTGCTGGTCCCCTCAGGAAAAACCACCGCCACCAGTCCCTTCTCGATCACCGACCCAAAAGCCTCTGCCACGCGCTTCACGTCTCCGCGATGCTCCCGCGACACGTAGAGTGTCCCGGCCAGACTCGTCACCCAGCCCACGATCGGCCATTTCCTCACCTGGCTCTTCGCCACGAACACCGTCTTCACCTGTGCCGCGATCACCAGCACGTCCAGGTAGCTCACATGCGTAGAGGCCAGTATCCCACGCTCCGGAATCTTCCCTTCGCAGCTCCACTCCACATCCAGCGACCTCAAGACCCTCCTGCTCCAGCGCTGCAGCCACTCAGCCTTCGCCGGGTAATCCTCATGCAGCCCCGCCTTTCGGACACTCCGCCGATAATCCAGGACGGCCCGCATAATCTCCCGGCTGAATCTAAAAAACTTTCGAATCACTCTAAGTGTCTTCGCCATACGACCCCGATTCTCCCCAAAAGCATCCCCTCTTCCAAGCTGTTTTTACTCTTTGTATTTTTTCCTCATTGCGTTTAAACTCCGCTCCGTGATGAAAAAAATCTCCCTAGATAAAATTGTCACCCATTGCCAGAGCCTTCTCCGCGTCTCCGAGTTCGAAGACTGGACCCAGGCAATGAACGGCCTCCAGGTCGCCAACTCCGGCACCGTCACCCGAATCGCCGCCGCCGTCGATATCACACCCAACACCCTGCGTATGGCCCGCGAAATTAAGGCCGATCTCATGCTCGTCCATCACGGCTTTTTCTGGGGCGGTCTTCTTCCCTGGACAGGCGGCCGCTATGAAATGATTCGCGATATGATCCAGAGCGATATCGCCCTCTATAGCGTTCACTTGCCATTGGATGCTCACCCCAAAATCGGCAATAATGCCCTCCTGGCGCGTATGCTCGGCCTCAAAAACATCAAGCCCTTCATGAAGTTGAAAGGCCAGACCATCGGCTTCCGGGGCACCCGCAAAATCCATCGCGATAAACTCAAATCCCTCCTTGAAGAAAAACTCGGTTCCCCCTGTATGCTCCTTCCCTTTGGCCCCGAAACCTCTCAATCCATTGGCGTTGTCTCTGGCGGCGCTGGCGAGGAAACACCCGACGCCCATTTCGAGGGCGTCGATACCTACGTCACCGGCGAAGGCCCTCACTGGACCTGGGTCACCGCTCAGGAGCTCAAAATCAACGTCATCTACGGCGGCCACTACAAAACGGAATCTTTCGGCATACAGGCTCTGGCAAAAAACATCTCCGAAAAATTCTC
Organism: Verrucomicrobiota bacterium; assembly: GCA_023230105.1. GTDB lineage: Bacteria > Verrucomicrobiota > Verrucomicrobiia > Limisphaerales > UBA1412 > UBA1412. The sequence goes on along the minus strand of JALNXY010000017.1, from coordinate 14,583 downwards.
ACTCCCCTGGCACTTCCTGGACGACCCCTCAGGATTGTAATATCTTCTGAATCGCCAGATTCCCAAGGCACAATCCGAATACACCCGTCACGGCAATGGAGCTGGGTAGCGGCGCCTTGGCTCCGGTATCACCCATGCCATGTTCTACCCCGGGATTCTCGCTCTGCTCCGCAAGCGAAGGATGCGCCTTCTCCCGGCTGTAGACGCATTCCAGTGAGTTATAAACTTTTTCCTCAATCCCAAGCTCTTTAAACCTCCGGCGCAAATTCCTGGCCATCGGACATCCCGTGACCTCCCCCAGCCTGCCCGCACGCACATGAGTCGGATCCTGACGCCGCGCGGCCCCCATGCTCGAGTAGAGCGTGACCCCTCTCTTTAGCGCCTCAGTGATCAGCGTCGCCTTTCCGTCCAGAATGTCAATGGCGTCCAGAATCACCTCCGGCTCTCTCTCGAAAATCGGCTCGGTATCGGACGCCGTCTCCACCTTGAGGATCAGCGTTTCCATACGGCATTCCGGGTTGATATCCAGCACTCGCTCACGGGCAACCTCCACTTTTTCTCTCCCCAGTGTCGATTCCAGCGCAATCAGCTGCCGGTTGATATTGCTCGCCTCCACAAAATCGAAATCGACCAGGTGGAGCTCTCCCACACCGCTGCGCGCCAATGCCTCCACGGCAAAGCTACCCACGGCACCGATTCCCACGACTGTGACCCGTGCTTTCTCCAGCCGCTCAAGTCCCATTTTACCGATCATTCGGTAGAACCGGTTGAAACGAACCTCTCTCTGAATTCCTTTACCCACAGCCTGCCTTCAAAAATTTTTCCAGATTGGATTCGATCACTTCCTCAAGCTCCCTCTCCGATACTCCCAGTAAAGCGCTCACTCCTCCCAGAATCAGCCTCAAATCCGCCGGCTCACTCCTCGCTTTTCCCGATTCGTCCTTCAAAATCCCCGTGCGATACGGCTCCGGTCCCGCCAGGTCCGGTGCGTCCGTCTCCAGCAGCAGCCGATCCGGCCGCAGCACCCAAAGCGCCTGCAGCGCCTCCCGTCCGCGTCGGTTCTTTTCATACAACACCGTCCCCGCAAAAGAAAACCAACCTCCCAGCTCCACCAGTTTCTCCAGGAGCTCGCTGCCCCCATTGTAAGCATGAAATAGCATTGCCGGCGGCAACTCCTCTTTCGGAATCTTCTTAAATAGCCCCAGGAGTTCCTCCCAGGACCGAACGCAATGCAACGTCACTGGCCGCTTCAAAAGCCCGCCCAGCCTCAAATGCTCGCGTAAAAATGCCTCCTGAATCTCCGAGCTCCCCGGGTCATGATAAAAATCCAGCCCGCATTCCCCGATAATAGCTTCCGGGTATCGCTCCAGCCGGCTTGCAAGCCGTTCCTCCCAGCCTTCGCAAGCCTCTTTCACGTACCAGGGATGAATTCCGAAGGCGCCCACGACCTCGCCCGGATAAGCCTCCGTTAAAGCCCCGATCTCCTCCCAGCCGTTCTCGCAGGCCGCATTGCAGAGCATTCTCTCCACACCGGCTTGCCGTGCCCGGGCCATAATTACCGGGATCTCTTCAAACTCCTTAAAGCTGTATAAATGATTATGCGCATCAATCATATTCCACCTCCCGTCCATTCTCCGGCGGAGGCATGCGCCCTCTCCGGCACACTAGCCCACTGCAGCCAGGCCCAGCAAAATCAAAAGCTCCAGCGCCATCAGAACGCCTCCTCCGATCCACAAGGCATATTCCATCCACTTCAGTGAACGCTGCTCCATAGGGCTGCACCAGAGCTCCAGACGCACGCTTCCCAGCCTCACCTCGTCGCCGACGCGCAGAACCGCCTGAGAAACCTTCTCGTCATTGATCTGCACCTGCCCGGCACCCACGGTCCGGAGCACCACCTTGTCCGCCTCCTGCGCGATCTCCAGGTGCTTATCCCAGACTCCATCCTCCAGGAGACAAAGGTCGCAATCAGGAGCGCGTCCCACAAAAAAGGGAAAATGGCGCGCCACAACTGACTGACCCGCCATTTTCCCGCTTAAAATACGAAGCTCTATCATGGATTAGCAGGGTGCTCTGCACCCAAAATCCGCTTCTCGCACCCTAGCGCTTGGGTACATCGATGATATCTCCGGGCATAATCGGAAAATCTTTCGATGAATCCCGTTCGATATCCCGCGCGTTTACCCGGCGCGAATACTTGCCATCGGCGCTCGTCACCCGCACCCGTGTCTTGGATGCGAAGGTCGAGTAGCCGCCCGCCACCGCTATGGCCCGCGAGAAAGTCATGCTCGGAATATAAGCCGACTTGCCCGGCATCTTTACCTCACCGGTCACATAGAAATAACGCGCCTCCGAAGAAACCGTCACCACGTGCCCGCGGTAGTATTTGCCGTAAAGCTCTGTCAGCTCTTTTTGAACCTGGCTCTGTGTTTTTCCCTGGGCCTCATACTGTCCCACCAGGGGCAGCGTAATCGTACCGTCTTCGCGAATGCGTTCCTGATGAGGATCGGGCGGTTTGGGTATATTGGATATAATTACCGTCACCACGTCATTCGCCTGCAATGTATCCGTCGCCTGCAGCGCAGAAGGAGGCAACACCGTCGGCTCGTTTTTTGGGCCGAAAAGATCACAGCCGCTCAGCAAAGAGACCGCTGCCACCAGAAGTGTCAAAAACACCAATCCTTTTTTAATCAACTTCAAACTATTCATTCTTCCGTCTTGATTTTCACTTTCTGCCATAAATCACCCTTAGTATTTTTTGATACCGCCGGCATTTTCTTCAGGCGAATCCGTTGCCGCAGCCGCAGCCACATCATCACCTTGTGTCTGGCCCTGAGCTTCCGGCGTCACTTCGCCGTCAACCTTCACCTCGGCTCCCTCAGCCTTCTTGGAAGCATCCTCGCCCTTCTTATCGCGTCTTCTTCTGCGGCGACGCCCTTCGTAGCCATATTCACCGCTGTGGCTGCCGCCGTATCCACCCTCAGAATCATAGTTCTTGCTGTAGTAATCGTAGTAGTAGCCGCTGTAGTAATAGTAGTAGCTGTCCTGGTTGATGCTGATATTGTTCAGCACGATTCCCAGAAGATTGCCGCCCACCTTCTCGACCGTCTGCTTGGCACGCAGCGTCATTGATTGCGGGTACTTGCGATGCTGCACGACCAGAACCACCATGTCTACCAGGCTGGCCAGCACGGACGCATCCGAAACACCCATGATCGGAGGTGAGTCGAAAAACACATAGTCATAACGCGTCCGAACCTCTTCAAAGAATTCCTTCATCCGCGTCGAGTTAATGATACCCATCGATGTCGATGCCAGTTTACCAGAGGGTAAGAAATCCAGCCCCTTGATCGGCGAAACCAGAATCACCTCTTCCAGCGTCTTCTGCTTCAGTAAATAACTCGTCAGACCCGTCGCATTGGATACGCCCAGAATCCGGTGCAAACTCGGACGGCGCAAGTCGGAGTCGACCAGCAGCACTCGGTTGTCATTCTGCGCGAATACCGTCGCCAAATTCATGATCGTCGTCGACTTACCTTCTGCAGCGCCGCCGCTGACCACCGTAATCGTATTCATGGTCTCATTCTTGCGCCCGAAGAGAATATTCGTTCGCAAGACCCGGTAAGCCTCCGCATACGCAGCCGTCGGATCATCTTTCAAATACCCCACGTTCTGCGGGATAATACCGATCACGCTCGCACCCAGCGTCTGCTCCACTTCATCAATCGCCTTGAAGGAAGTATCCAGATATTCAACAAAGAAAGCAAATCCGACACCGCCCACTAGACCCACGATGATTCCTAAAACAACGTGCAGCGGCAAATTCGGCTCCACAGGCTTCAATCCGGGCTCAGCCGGGTCAGTCACCTGCACAATTGAGGCACGCGGAATATCCTGCTCAATATTTTCCACGCGCAAACGGGTCCTCAGTAAATCACGCAGCTTGGTCTCATTTTCCAACTCGCGCTTCGCATTCCAGTAAGGACGATATTTGGCTGAGTTCTCCGCATCCAGCTGCTTGGCTTCATCAAGCATCTTCTGGTTCGCCTCAGCCTGAGTACGAAGAGTCACCGCGCGGGACCTCAAACCGCTGATTGAACTTTTCACCCGGTCGCCAATCTGCTGATTGATCGTCTCCAGAACCTGGGTCAGTCTCTGCACATCCGGGTGATCCACCGTGTAAGAGACGTCCACATTGGCGAGCTCCTGTTCTGCCAAATTTTTCTTGAGGATAAGCTCGTTCAGAACCACATCGTTCGGGTTGGCCCCCATCAGGGACTCAAGCTTCTTCGCGTCATCCAGCGACTCGAGCTCAGCCAGGAACTTCTCCAGCTGTGAGCACTGCCCTTCCAGCGTAAGCCGTTCCATATCCAGTTTGCGGACCGCTTCGGGCTCCAGAGTCGGTCCCATCGCTCCTTGACCTTCGGCAATGTAATCAGAAATCTTTAATTCCAGCCTGAGTGTATCCACCTTTTCCTGCAACCCTCTCACACGGCCTTCATATTCTTCAAGCGTTTCGGTGAAAGTCTTTGCCGTCTGCTCGGAAATCTCTTTGTATTTTTTCAGGCGGTCTTCACGATATGCCGCGGCGATTGTATTAGCGATCTCGGCTGCCTCCATCGCGTCCTTACTCCGCACACTCACTTCGATGAGCTCCGTGTTTCGGAATTGGCGCACATCCATATCATTGAGCAGCTTGTAATACGCCCTTTGCAGCGAAAGATTCGGGATATTCTCCCGCGCGCTCCAGCGGCTGATCAGATTCAGATTCGTGATCACACCGTAGAGCACACTCTTGGATTTAATCACCTCAAACTCAGTCAACACGAAATAAGGATCATAACCGGTGTTGCGGGCTCCCTCGTAAAGCCCGGCGACATCCGTATCCTTACTCACTCGAATGCGAACCGTACTCTCGAACTTCTCCGGCAGAAGGAACGTCAATCCCACCGTGGTCGCCAGTACAAGCGAAAAAATACCCACAACCATCAGCTTGCGGGCTCGGATTACCCTCCAGTAATCCAGAAAATGTTGTGCCGGCTCGGCACTCTGTGCTGTCTTCGAAAAAGGTTTATTATCCATGCTCTAAAAAAAAAGAGGCCAGACAACTATTCCAGCCTCTTGTTGAATTCTATATCGTCTTTGCTTTTAAAGCTCCCCAGAGATTAATAGGTTGCTCTCAGACCCAAGGTCACGCGATTGCGGTCGTAATCCCGATAATCAATATTCGAGGTAAGATTATCATAGGAGTAGCTCAGGTCCACAAAAGTTCCGACCGGGCAGTCAAACCCTGTAATCCGATAGGAAAGTGAGGGTCCGATGCTGAAATAATCATCATGCGTATCGCCGCTGGAAGCGTAGCTCGGTGCCTCTCCATAAGAAGAATGCTGATAAACACCGCTAATGGCACCCTCAAGACGAGGCATAATCTGATGACGCACGGAAGCGAACACTGTCGTAACTTCGGCTTCCATTGCACCCCATTGTGAAGCGCCGATCTCGTGGCGAACGCCCAACTGTGCAGTACCATTCTCGTGGTACTCCCAGCGGAAATGCTCTCAACAAAAGGATTGACCGCATCCTCGTCCAAATCCAGCTTACCACCGGGAGCCAGAATGCCTGAACCTGCGGGAGATTCAAACCAGTAGCTCTTGTCGCTGTAATCCTTCACGTTCTGGAAGGAGGTGTACTGAATACCCAGGCGGGTCGTCCAGTCGATTCCCTTATCCAGAGTCAGGCGATAACCCAAATATCCGGAGTGGCTCAGACGATCATAAAGATCGCTGCCGTAGGTCGCACGCGCACCGGTTACATCATATAACTTGGTCCCGTTTTGTCCGTAGAGTTCCCTTGTTCCCGAGCCATCATAATCAGCATAATTCATCTGATAGCCCACGAAGAAACGGTTCACATCGTCCAGATCATAGTACAGGTCAATGTGAGGGGTATGCTCCATACGGTTCAGCACAAATGCGTAGTTATCATTCTCGAAATCCCAATAGGCATTCCGGTATCCCACTTCAAAGCCCATATCCTCATAGTATTTGACTCCTAAGAGAATCTCGGCGAAGTTGCGGATATTGTTACCCTCGGCGCGCGTCATGAATTGCTGACCGGCGAAATCTGAAAGAAGTTCAGGCTCCTGCGCGACAGCAAAAGAATCAGACAACTCCAAACGAACATTATCCGAGAACTGATGATTGAAAACCGCATCCACTAAATGGGATTGGTCATCTTTCGGACTCGAACGATCCCCATAGTAGGTATAACCATATTCATAACGGATGCTTGCCAATGTTTTGTCGTCCTGATACTTCAGTCCAACTGAGGGAACTATTTGAAAACCAAAGCTATCCTTGGGATCCACTTCAACTCCAGTCGGGAGAGTACCCTTCCAACTGGATGTGATGTTGTCGTCATAGAAACCACGAACAGACAGGGATGCGCTTAACCAAGGCAGAGACTTCTCACTGCTCTCTAACTGAGCTTGCGCAAAAACTCCTTGTGCTCCTGCCAACCCCAGAGCCACGGCACCCACAGATGCAATAATCTTTTTCATATTAAAAAACTGTCGTTGTTTTAAGTTGTTTCGTTAATCCAACCACCGTTACCGGGGCTATGTTCGCTCTTTTCCCCAGGAATGTCAACGGATAATCGGAAAAAATTTCCATTTTTTATTCCCCCCGCTATTCAACCAGCCTCCATCGATCCCACTCCGATAAAAGTAATTGATCCGGAAGCAGATCCGCAAGCGCATTTTTCAGAGGAAAAGTCCCGGGAAGTTCTCCGCGGGTGTAAAACCGCGTAACTATCCCTCCCCAACTCGGCTCTGAGCTCCCAAATTGACTCAGTTCACTCAAAAACCTTCGGTCCAGCGTCAGCTGTGTTAAATATAACCCTTTAATTGGAGAAATACTATCGTTAATTTTAAAAAATTCCCGGTCCGGATTTAACGGCAAACTAATTGCCGCATGTTGCCCATACCACGCAACCGCCCAGGGCATGTCCGTCGCGAACAATTCATCGCCCCGATAAAAATTGCTGATCCGCGACACCGTCTGAGGATGATACGGCGGCCAGACCAGGGGGAACGTCGCCGGCGGCATGAGCGCCAGCCACAACGGCAAACTCAAGACCGCACCCGTAAAACAGACGATCAGAGTCCGAATCGGCTTGAGCTCATAGTTGATCTGCTCAATCAGCGTAAAAATAAACGCCGAGCCAAATACGAACACGATCGGTAAAAAGACCATCAGGAGATTCTCGCTGTGAACCGATGAACCCGAGCCGCTCAAACCCGTCCGGGTCGCCGCTTGCGCTACACCCGTCAGTAGTATACAGACCACCAGCAAAAATCGCGTGCTGTTCAACCCCTTCTTCACAAACGGCAACAATATCCCCGCCAGAAAACAAATCGTCAGCCAGGATTCTCCCATCTGCGGGATACCGTTCCGGATCACCTCTGCCAGATTCTGGAGCAGCTTCCTCGGGTATTCATTGAATTCGGGGCCGTAGAATACCAAAATATCCGGCGTCGAAATCCTCTCCAGGATATCCCCTCCCAGCTTGGTTGTGCCCACCGCCGGCGCATAGGTCGCCAGCCCGAACGGCAAACCGCTGACCATGATATTCCTCGCTACCCACGGCGCCAGTATCATCCCGAACACCAGGAGAACCATCGCCCCGGCCAAAATCTTGCGACCGCTGCGCGCTCCCTGCATCACGTACCAGACCACCGGAATCACCAGCCACCCCAGGGCATACTGGTTGAGCGATGCCAGACCCGCCAGTAAACCGATGAGAGCTCCCATCCCCATGGTCCAGCCCACTCCGGGAATGCTTTCCGTGTCATTCACGTTCTCGGTGATGTTCGCCATTCTGAACGAAACCAGAGCATGAAAGAGACAGAGAAGAACCACCATCGATAGAATCGTCGGCAGCCCGCTGATGGAAAAACGCCAGACCAATTCATTCAGAAAAAGCATCACTGCCGCGAAGATGCCTATCTCCCGGTCAAACAACCTCTTTCCCAGCCGAAACGTCAGATAAACCGCTACCAACAGTAATATCTGGTTAAAAACGCAGATCACGATCTCCGGCAGGTATCTCACGTCCTTATCCTTCGGAACATATTGAATCGGAACCCCCATGAGCGAAGCTCCCTTAAAGGCCCCGGCCAGAAGCACCGGGTAGAGCGGCGGATTGACAATATCAGGATGGCCCCCGATCTTCGCATCACCGCCCGTCTGCTCCTTCACGATCGTCAGGCTCGAAATCCTCAGGTAATCGGTCACGTATCCCCTGCCCTGCGAGATATTCCGCGCCAGCTGCGCCATATCCATCGCTTCGGGATTGCTCAGGTTCTTATATTCCCGCAACCCGTAAAAAGAAAAAAAGCTCCCCACCAATAGAAAAAGAATTACCCGCCGCCACCAGCGCATCGCTCCCTCTCCGTCCAATAAGTTTACCAGCTCTTGAGCCGTCTTCATCTTCTACTATTCCTTCTGTAATTGATATTCCCTTAACTTCCGATGCAGCGTCCTGCGGCTGATCCCCAGCTTCTCGGCCGCCCGCGTCCGGTTTCCGAAAGATTCTTCCAATGCTCTCATGATGAGTAATTTCTCAGCCTCCTTCACGCTCGGAAGCGAAGCCGGGAAATCTCCCCCTTCAAAACGATGCTCCGAAACCGATTCGCTCCGGGCTTTCCCCGTGGCTCCGGGTTCCGTCTGCCGCTGAGGCCTCCACTCTTTCACGCTCGGAGGCAAATCCCGAATCTGAACCGCTGAACCGCTGGCAAAAATCACCGCGTGTTCCAGGCAGGCCCTCAATTCCCTCACATTCCCCGGCCAGGGATAGCGCCTCAATAGTTCCAGCGCATCCCGGCTCAGATGAGTCACCGCTTTCTGATTCTCCTTGGAAAACTCCTTCAAAAACTTTACCGCCAGTAGCGGTATATCCTCCGACCGATCCCTCAAGGGCGGCATCATGATCTCTACCACCCGCAGCCTGAAAAACAAATCCTCACGGAACGTCCCCTCTTTGACCATCTTCTCCAGGTCCTTGTTCGTTGCCGTAATGAGCCGCACATCCGCGCTCAGAGTCTTGCTCGACCCCACCCGTTCAAACGTCCGCTCTCCCAGAAACCGTAAAAGCTTCACTTGGATGGATGCATCGATCTCCCCAATCTCGTCCAGAAAAAGCGTCCCTCCGTGTGCCCGCTCGAAACGCCCGATCCGCCTCTCGTTAGCCCCCGTGAAGGCTCCCTTCTCGTGCCCAAAGAGCTCGCTCTCCAGCAGATTCGCATTGAGCGCCGCGCAGTGAACCGTGATCATCGGCGCCTTGGCTCGCGGGCTCAGCTGATGGATCGCCTTGGCGATGACCTCCTTGCCCGTACCGCTCTCTCCCCTCAGAAGCACCGTCGCCCGGGTCGGCGATACCTGCTCCACCACCTCCAGTATCTTGAGAAGCGCCGGCGATTCACCCACGACGTTTTCGAGCCCGAATCGGCTGCTCAGCTCCCGATGCAGCACCGTGTTCTCCTCTTCCAGATTCCGCCTCTTGAGCGCTCGGGTGATCCGCATCTCCAGCTCGTCAATCTGCATCCGCCCCTTGGACAAGTAGTCATCGGCCCCATGCTTCATCGCCTCGACCGCCACGTCCTCCGAACCGTAGGCCGTCATCAGAAGGCAGACCGGCGGCCTCGAAAGGCTCTTTGCTCGCCGAATCAATTCAAAACCATCCTCCTTATCCGCCATCCGCAAATCCGTCAGGACTACGTCAAAATTCTCCTCCTCCAGTAACCTCATCGCCGCCTTGATATCCTGTGCCAGGTAAATATCAAAGTGATCTTCCAACGCCGCGTTGAGACCCTCCCGGGTCGTCCGCTCGTCATCCACTATGAGTAACATCGGTAAAGCCATAGCCTGAACCTATCCTTCCTCCGGAGTCCCCACCGTTTCTGCACCGGCCGGATTGAGCAGCTGCGGTCCTTGCTCCTGCAACGGCAGAAACACCCGGAACTCGGTCCCGCAACCCTCCTGGCTTTCCACCTCTATCCTGCCGCGATGCGCACGGACAATTCGCTGCACAATCATGAGCCCCAGACCGGAGCCCTTCTCGTGCGTCGTAAAAAACGGGGTAAATAAATTCTTCAATTGCGCCTGGGACATCCCCGGGCCCGTATCGCCGATGCTCACCCACACCCAGTGAACATTCTGCCGCGTCCGCAAAGTCAACCGTCCTCCGCTGGGCATCACCTGCATCGCGTTCTTGACCAGATTCACCAGCACCTGCTTGATCTGGTCTACGTCAAAATAGGCCAGCATCAGATCCTCCCGCAAATCCAGCTCCACGAACATCTGCCGGTTTTCCAACTCCGGCTTCATCAGGTCCACCACCTCGCCAATCACGTCATTGAGCAAAGCCAGAACCAGCCGCGGAGGCGTCGGCCTCATCGCCTGCAAAAATTGTGTCGTAATATAATCCAGCCGCCCGATCTCTCCCCGCGCTATCTTCAGGTACGAATCCAGACGGTTGATCGAGTTTTTCCGGTCGCGCTCTGCGGCCCCTTCTTCAACGACGGAATCCGCCGCCTTGCGTTTTTTCCCGAAAACACCCCGTCCGGCTTTCGTTTTCACGGTTTCCTCCTGAGCTTCCAGGGAGTTCTCCAGCTTCTTGAGCTCCCGGCTCATGAGTTGCAGGTGAATACTGAGCGCATTGAGCGGATTACCGATCTCGTGCGCCACACTGGCCGCCAGAAGCGTCAACGCAGCCACCCGCTCGCTCTCCATCGCTTCAAAAGTCTTCTTACGCGTCTCGGTCGCATCGTGAAGAATCAGGGCGATTCTCCCTTCGCCATTCTCGGAACCGGCTAACCGAGCCACTTCCAGCCGGATAAACCTCTGCTGCGGGTAGTAAATCTCAAATTCATGCCGCTGGAATACCCCTACGCTCCCCTCACTGGCCTTCAGAACCGCCTTCCAGTCCAGTCCCGGCAGATACCGCTGAATCTCGTGGTTTTCATCCGCTCCTTTGGGAACTCCCAAGAGCCTTTCCACCGCCTCGTTGGCATAGAGAATCCCCCCCGATTCATGGGTCACCACCACCCCATCCTCAATCGTATGAAACAGTATTTCGAAAAACGCCCTCTCTCTCGCCAGCCTCTGAACCACTGTCTGCAAATCCTCCTGGGGTAGACAATCCAGATTCCCCAGAGCCCGATCCAGAAACCGGGTCCGCCGCTCAGACCAATGAGATGACGCTTGCGTTTGAGGTTCGTTCTTCAAAACCACTTCTTCCTTCGAATGTAGATGAAGATGACTAACGTCAACACGATATTGAGCCCCAGAACCCAGTAGGGACTCCAGGGATTATCCACGCCGATCTCCCAGAATCTCAGGTTCATCCCATACCAGGCTCCGATGGCCAGGGTCGGCGTCGTCAAAATGGTAAAGAGAGCCAGCGTCTTGATGATCTCCTCTGTCCGGTTGCTGCTCAGGTAAAGGTATACTTTTAAAATATTCGTCAGTGAATCCGCATAATTCATCGCCATATCGCTCAGGTAGGATAACCGGTCATAAACGTCGCGATAGTATGGCAACAAATTGGGACGAATCAGCTTGTAGCCCGGTCGGCTCAGCTTGGCCATCACCTCTTTCTGCGGCATAATGATCTGACGCAGATGGTAAACCTCTTTTCTGATTTTGATGACTTCGTTGAGCAGCTCGCTCTCCTCTTCATCCGACTCCAACACTCGGCTCTCCAGCACACCTACTTCGCTCCCGAGCTCATCCACCGCCGGCGTATAGTGCTCCACAACCGCATCCATCAGGAGATGCGCCAGGTGGTCAGGCGTACGCGCTGCCAGCGATTTTGCCCGCTCGCACCGCTCTGCCAGATACTGAATCGCCTTCAGGGATACATAGTGGAACGTCACGATGAAGTTCCTCCCGATGAAAAAATTCATTTCGCTCGTATCGAATACCCCGTCTCTCCGGCTGTAGTCCACGGCGTGCAGCACAATGAACAGATACGGATTAAAGGCATCCCCTTCCTTGGGTACATATTCATCGAGCTTCGGGCTGGGACTGTCCTGAATACAGTCTTCGATCGAAAGAGGGTGAAAGTGGAATATATCCTCCAAAACCCATTTAATCTCGTTCGGTGTCGGATTCTCCATATCCACCCAGAGAAATAGGTTTGTGTCGGATAAAAGTGTCGGCATCAAAAACGGCTCCAGATCACTGGTATGCAGTCGGCCCTGAGTCGTAAAAGCATAAGAACGCATCATAAGCTTAACTCTTTCGATTCCTTTTTCTTTTTATCTTACAAACGCTGCTCTTTAGAAAAGTCTCTGTAGCCGAACCTGCCGGTCTCCCCTTTCCTAAACGTGAAAGTGACACTTTGTCACACAACTCCCCTATCTATACCCGCCCTGTCCAAAAAGGTCAAGCCCGGCTCCCGTTTCCGTACCCTTTTTCTCCTCCCTCTTCGCCTCATTTTCCCGTGTTAAATTCCTCCAGACTGGTGCTTGATTTCCCTAACCTGTTTTCATACACTTCACTTGTATGATGTTAAGTCTCAAGCATAGCACACTGGCAGGGATTGTCGTGGCAGCCGCGCTTTGCCACTTTTCTCCCGGACTCACCCGGGCTAAAGATGCCGCCCTCCAAGGCTCAAGCCCCATCCCTTCAGGCCAGACTTCATCGGCCCAGACCCCGCCAAAAATTCCCGATTGGCTCTCCAAACCTCTGACCCTTGCCGATTGCCTCAATATCGCTCTGGCCAATAACAGCCAGATCAAAAAGTCTCAATTCGCCATGGAAGCCGCCACGGGCCAGGCCATCGTCAACCGGGCCATCGTTGTCCCCAAGGTTGTCGGGTCCATGAGCGTCGACCGCGTCCAGGATCGCTTTGTTGAGCAAATCCCCATCCCGGGCATCGAAATTCCCACCGACCACTGGACTTCCGGCATTCGGATTCAGCAGCAGCTCTTCCAGGGCGGCAACATCATCGCCTCTCTGAAAGTCGCCAAACACATCAAAGAGCAGGCCATCTATGCCCACCAGGCTTCCATTGCCGACACGCTCACTCAGGTCCGCGTCAAATTTTACGACGTTCTCCTCGCCATTGAAGAAATCAAGGTCAATGAAGCCTCCGTCAAACTCCTGGAAAATGAATTGGAGGATAGCCAGCGCAGGTTCAAAGCCGATGTCGTCCCGCGCTTCAACGTCCTCCGCGCCGAAGTCCAGCTGGCAAATGCCAAACCCCCTTTAATTAAGGCCCGCAACGATTACCGCATCGCCAAAAACGATCTCTGTAACCTCCTGGGCTATGACATCCCCAAAACCGTCTGGGATGATATCCCCCTCAATCTGGTGGGCGAACTGGAGGCCGAGCCCTTCGATATCGACCTGGGCGTCGCCATGGCTCATGCCATTGCCAACCGTCCCGAGCTGGGTGCCCTCCGCGAAGCTGAGATCATTGCCCAGCAGGAGGTCTACCGGGCCCGAAGCGGCTACCTGCCCGGCATCGTCGGCTACGGCGGCTACCAAGGCAAAAGCAGCGATTACAAAACCGATCTCTCCGATGTCCAGCATGGTTGGGTCATCGGCGGCGAGCTCAACTGGACGATCTTTAACGGCTTCCAGACCAAGGGCCTCACCGATACCGCCAAGGCCAATCTCGCAAGCTCTCAGGAGGACCTCGTTGCCACCGCCCGCAATATCGAAGTCGAAGTCCGCAGCACCTACTCCACCTTCATCCAGGCCAAAGAAACCCTCGATTCGCAATTGAAAAACGTGGAGCTCGCCACGGAAGCACTCCGCCTGGCTCGCGCTCTTCAGGATGCCGGCAGCGGAACTCAGCTCGATGTGCTCGATGCCGAGACCTCCCTCACCCAAGCCCGTACTACCTGGGTCAATGCCTTGCGCGACTACGCCGCAAGCCTCGCATCGCTCGAGCGCGCTATCGGCCTCAATATCATGCAGGAATCCGTCAGCAGCTCTTCCTCCGGAACATCCGCCCCGAGTAATTCTCCCATTCAACCTTCCACGGAATTGCCCACCCTCTCTGTGGAACCCGTGCAAGCGCCTGCCCAATAGGAGAAGAGGCAACACCTTTCAGGCGCAGCCCTTGCGCTGCAAACTAAAACACCCTCCCGAACCGGGAGGGTGTTTTTTTTGCAATCGAATCGGAAGCTCTCTATTTCACCGATACACTCAATATCTCGACCTCTCCCTCCAACACGATGAGCCGAACAGAATACAGAACCCCCTCTTCATATTTTTGCGAGTCCGTAATGAAAAAAGGCGTCATGTTAACCTTTCTCCTGGCCTCTGCAGACGCTTTCACCACATCCTGCTTCGCGCCCGGGTTTTCATTCATCTTTACTGAGCCGCTAGTGGTCGACTTGTCTTTACCGTCGAGCATCAATTCAACCTTATAGGAGTCAGTTACTTTAAGTTCAAACTCAAGCTCATATTGACCGCTCTTGGGCACCCGGAATAAGTAGGAAACATTCTGGTCCTCATTGGGTTTAATGAGCTTGGAGCCCGTCGCCTCAGGCTGCCGCCGGGGTGTATC